>CAZGRP010000054.1:15839-28967 GCA_964527995.1 uncultured Cytophagia bacterium
CAATCCGCTCGATCCGCTGAATCCGCTTACAAGGGTTTTGTCGTACACGGATGGACCGGATTCAACGGATCGGGCGTGGTCGCCGCGACGGCGTTTAGCATGCCGCGGTGGGGAAAGTCAGTCAACCTCGTTCGGGAAATGTTTTCCCGATCCGGCAGCCCGTCAGGAGCCGGGCCTTTGACCGGCTGCCGGGTGGCGCGGGGACTCTTTCCCTGGACCTCGGCCGAAGTGTTCCGAACCTGCCTTTGTGGTAAGAAGACTGAGGCACGATACTGACGGAGAACAATTATGGCGACCCTCAATCCGGCTCCCTCCTCTCTTGGCCTCGCCTCTCCGGCGCTCGGGCCGTGGTTTGCGGCGGACGATGCGTCAACCACGCTGCCGACCCTGTCAGCGCCCAATCCCGACCTCTCGGTCACCGTGGCACTGAATGGCGTCCACTGGTTGCCGCCGGCCCGCGGTTTTCTCAGTTTGTTTGTGTCGACCAATCCGCGTCCGCCGGGCCTGGCTGGACTACGACAGGCCTCGGGGGAGCCGGCCTTTGCCGATGGCCGATTGGTGGCTGTGTTCCGCCTGCTGCCGGAGGTAGAGGAGCGGCTCCACGCCCTGGTGATAGAGATGCCATCGGCGGACGGCGGTGCCAACCCCGCATCGGTGCCCACCCGGGCACGGGTGCGATACCTGGCGCTGGAGCTGCCGGAGGATCCGCCGACGTTAAGCGTGCTGGAAGGCCGGCTACAGCCGCCGTTTCCTGCCGGGCTTTCGGACGCCGAGAAGGCCGAGCACGTCGGACTTCGCCTCGAGGGCACAAGCCTGACCAACGGCGACAAACCGATGGCCGACCTGAAGCGGCCGGGTGACGTCGACGCGGCGACAGAGCGGCTGCTCAGTTTCCCGGCGGACACGACCGCCAAGCTGTGGGCCTTCGACCCTCTGGGTCGCCCGATCGATCCCGGCGCCGTGGCAGCCTGGTGGGCGTTCCTGGCCGGCAGCGCCTTCGTTAACCTCTGGGCCGAAGGACTCGGCAGCGCCGATCAGCGCACGGCGACCGTTGACGACGCGCTCACGCTGCATCTGGCCAATGCCCACGAGGGACCCATCGGGGATACCTTGCTGGGTCGCCTGAGCTTTACCAACGTCGACGGCAGCGGAGTCGTCCGCACACGCGGCAGCGATTCCGGCGCCGCCCAGATCGCCTTCACCTCTGCACCCGATCCAGATAACGCGCCGGTGCCCAAGATGGCGATGTTGCCCAACGGCACCTACGGCGACACGCTGTCGCTCTGGCCGTCCGGGGCTGTCGATACCCAGTTGAGCAGAGATTTTGTTCGCGTCGCCGTCGTCGATGTGGAGGAGCACCTTGTGGGGCAGAAGCGGGTCACCGCAGCGGCTTCCGGCACTCCGGCGGCGCGGCGGGCCACCGACCAAAACCGTGCCAGCACACGTGTGTCGGTGGCTCGCACGACGGGCCCGGTGCTTCTGGCGACCACGGACGAGGCCGCCGATGCCTCGATTGCCGTGTTCGCAGGCTCGGGGGCGACTCGGCTGGTTACCTCGGTGCTCGAGCGCGACTGGGCCGGCCTGGACCCGGTCACACTTCCCGAAGCAGCGCCGCCCGATTCCTTGCCGGAAATCACCGTGAGCGCTTTCACCGGAGGTGGCAGCGCTGTCGGTGGCACGGTGGTCGGGCAACGCGCGCTTATCGAGATGACGTTCGACGGCGCCCTCGCCGGAGCCTGGGTACGAGGCTGGCCTCAGGGCTTCGATGCCGAGCGCGGCCGGCATTTCCGCATGGATGGCGGTGGCGGGCGGGTTCGCACCGATGGCAGTGTGTCGCTGGTGGTCACCTTGCCCGATGGCGACGTCGCGCCAGACGCACCCATGGGCATGGACTTCCTCGTCGTAACCCAGGAGGCGGCCAGGCTCTATATGGACCAGCGCTTCAGCCGACCTGCGCCGGTGGGTGGATCGCCTCTGCCCCTGACCGCCATCACAGGGGAGATTGTCCTGTGTGAGACCGGAGAGATTTTTGCAGGCGGAGCCCTGCCCGACGACAGCGTTCCGTCGGGAGCTACCCTCTTTGCGCGCCAGCCAGCCGGTCCGGCCTTGATCGATCGCGGGTCGCTGCCCGATTCGGCGTTCTCGCCGGACACCGTGATCCGGAACCTGGCAGCAGGGGACCTGGTCGAGCTGACACAACCGGCATTCCGCAATACGCCGGATGGTGACGACCCCTCAGCGCTGGCGTCCAGCGGCGCGACGGTGAACCGCCAGACTCGCCAGGGGCTGGACCGAATTCTATCGCCCGGCGCCCCGCTGCCGACCATGGAACGGTTGGAGATCGCTGCCGCCCATGTGGATGCCAGCGGCGCCCAGGCCGCGGTCGCCTCGACCCCTGCCCTGGGGCGCTACCACGAGCTGTTGCCGCACCAGTCCGGCCATCCGGGCGCACCGGCGGCCGTGGAGGTGCACGGTGCCGGTGCCGTACTGAATGGTCCGGCGGCCATCGCCGTGGCGGAGTACGTTCGCGACCGCACCGCCCGGACGACGCCCGAACTGGTGAGTGCCGCAGCCACCCCCTTTCCGACCCCCGCAGATCCTGCCGCTCCGAGCCTGTGGGCGGCCGCCCTGCGGACCGTGGCTGCCGGCGTCGAGGCGGAGCCGGGGCTTGCCGAGATCATCGTGGGCGCCGGCGACCCATATCCCTTTGGCGATACGCTCGATAACATCCGCAGTTGGTTCTCCAGGCAGGGGATCACCATTCCTGCGGGGCTCGACGCGGCGGCTGACAGCATCGTCCGGGCTGTGGATCGCCGCATGCTGGTCGCCGCCCGCGGAGCGCGGGAAGGGGCAACCTCCATGGCGGCTGCGCTGCGGCGGGCGGAGGACTTTGTGTACATCGAGACACCGGCCCTGGATGACACCACCCTGGGTGAGAGCGACGACCAACTGGCGTTGTGGCAGGCTTTGAAAGACCGCATGGCGGAGCGCCGGGCGCTGTCCGTGCTGATCTGCGTGCCGGTGCGCCACATGCCCGGCATGCCGGCCCCGATGAGGCGGGTGAGGGACGCCCTGCTGATGCAGGCGATCGCCGCGTTGCGCTCTCAGGGTGCTGAGCGGGTGGCCGTGTTCTCACCCAGCGCCGGTCCGGGGCGAACCCTGCGCCTGGCTTCGACCACGGTCATCGTCGACGATGCTTACGCCCTCACCGGCACAACCCATCTCTGGCGCCGAGGCCTCAGTTTCGATTCTTCACTGGCAGTGGCGGTGTTCGATGAGACGCTCCAAGCGGGCCGTCCGGCTGAGATACGGCGCTTTCGCCGCCGGCTGGTGGCCGACCGCCTGGGGCTGCCGGTGTCGCTCGTTCCTGAAGACCCGGCCGAGCTGGTGACCTCGGCGCGCAGGTTGGCGGAACGCGGTCGCGGCGGCCGCCTGGCTACCGACGCGGTTCTGGCTCCGGAGCCGATGCCGACCGACACCGACAAGGATATCTGGAACCGCGACGGCAGCCCGCAGCCCGGCTTCGATCCGGTGGCCTGGATCACGGCCCTCACCGCGGCAGTGCGAGCGCAGTTGGAAGAAGAGGTGACGCCGGCGCCGTAGTACCCCAACCTGGCCAGCCGGAACGAGAATTCATGAAAGCGACAGCGAAGGGAGCGGGTATCCCCACAGGTGCCCTGGTACATCCACGCCAGCCGAACAGGATTCTTGACTTTTTCGTGATACTCCTGCGATAAAATCGTTGTAACTTTTCCGAACCGAAACCACGCTTCCTTCACGGGATGGGGCATCAAGGCAGAATACTCTGGTCACGAGCAGGTTGCTGAAATGAAAACCCCAAAGAAAGTACTGATCATCGAAGATGATCCGAACATTGCAGACCTGGTTGAGATTCATCTGAACGATTTGGGATACGAATTGGATCGGGCCGGCGATGGTCCGACGGGATTGAAGGCCTTCGAGGGACAGGAGTATGCGCTGGTGATCCTGGACCTCATGCTTCCGAAAATGGATGGCCTGGAGGTTTGCAGGCGGATTCGCGCCGAGAACAAGTACACACCCATCCTCATGCTCACTTCCAAGTCCGAAGAGCTGGACAAGGTTCTGGGTTTGGAACTCGGGGCGGATGATTACATTACCAAACCCTTCAGCGTCCGGGAACTACTGGCCCGGATCAAGGCCATCTTCCGGCGGATGGAGGCGGATCAGGAAAAGGCTTCGACGGACACGGCGCGGCAAGAGCTCGTCTACCCTGGCCTGGCGATCCACCTTGAAAAACGAAAGGTCACTCTGTCTGGCAGGCCGGTGGAGCTGACAGCCAAGGAATTCGACCTGCTGGTGCGCTTCGCTGCCAATCCAGGGCGCGTATACAGTCGGCAGGAGCTTCTGGACCTGGTTTGGGGCTATGGTTTCGATGGATACGAGCACACGGTCAATTCGCACATCAACCGCCTGCGCAACAAGATCGAGAAGAACCCGGCGGATCCCAGGTATATCAAGACCGTGTGGGGCATCGGCTACCGGTTTGTCGAACCGGAGGAGCTGTCAGAATGAAGAGATGGACGCTCAGCCTCTACGCGAAGATCGCTGCGGTCTTCTTGATCCTGCTGCTTTTCCAGGGTATGATTCACATTCTCCTTTCCGTCAATTCCTCGATGAACTTCGTGATCGAAACAGATCAGAAGCTGAACCGCGATCTCGCCAGAGATTTGGCCAAAGAGTTCCGCCCGTTTTTGCAGGACAGCCTGGACTACGCCGGCATCGAGCATACCATTCACGAGCTGATGGTGATGAATCCTCGTGTGGAGATCTATCTTCTGGACGCACGGGGCAGGATCCTGGCGTTCTTCGCCGATCCCCGAAAGAAGGTCAAGCACGAGACAGTGAGCCTGGCACCGATTCGAAGGTTCTTCGATGAAAAGGAGGGCCTGCCGATCCTGGGGGATAATCCTCGCAACATCGATAGGAAAAAGCCGTTCTCGGTGGCTCCGATTCAGATCGGCAAAGATATCGATGGGTTCTTATATGTTATTCTGGGCGGCGAAGAGTACGACTCTGCCGCCGCTATGATTCGGGACAGCTATATCGTACGAACGACTGCCTTGAGTCTGGGAGTCACGGCATTGTTTACGGGGATCGTTGGTCTCGTTGTCTTCGCTTTCCTGACCAAGCGATTCCACATCATGACCGGGGTGGTGAAGAAGTTTGCCAGCGGCGACTACACGCAGCGGATCGGCATTCAGTCCAACGACGAGATCGGCCAGCTCTCCAAAGCCTTCGATCAAATGGCCGATACGATCGTGGCCAATATGGAGGAGCTGAAGCGGACCGACGATTTGCGGCGGGAGTTGATCGCCAACGTGTCGCACGATCTTCGCGGCCCGCTGGCGTCCATGCAGGGATATCTCGAGACGATCTTGATGAAGGATGCCACCCTCACACCATCGGAGCGGCAAAGGTATCTACAGGTCATTTTTGATAACACCAGGATGCTCAGCCAACTGGTCGGCGAGCTGTTCGAGCTCTCCAAACTGGATGCCAAACAGGTCAAGCCGAAGCGGGAAGCGTTCTCGATCGCAGAATTGGCCCAGGACGTTGTCATGAAGTTCAAACCGCGGGCCGAGAAGTTGAAAGTCAGCCTGGAGAGTTCGCTGCCCACCGACCTGCCGATGGTGGTCGCCGATATTGGCATGATCGAGCGGGCCCTTTCGAACTTCATCGACAACGCCTTGTGTTACACGCCGGAAGACGGCACAGTCAGGGTCGACTTGCAAAAGCATCACGACGCGGTCCGCGTGATTGTCTCCGACACCGGCTGCGGCATTCCGTCGGAGGAGCTGCCGTCGGTCTTTGATCGTTTCTACCGGGTGGAGAAGAGCCGCGCCCGGTCCTCGGGTGGCAGTGGGTTGGGATTGGCCATCGCCAAGAAGATCTTGGAGGCCCACGACAGTACGATTTCGGTTCAAAGTACCGTCAACGTGGGCACGGCTTTCTCCTTCGATCTGAGAAGCGCGGAGTCTTCTTCATTGAGGAATTAACTCGCCCTCCTGCAAGAACCCTCACCCCCGAAGAAGTCAATCCCCGCAGGAATCTTTACTCTTTGTTGATCAACTCGTGATTCTTTCGTGATCTCCCTTTCGCACCTTGGCAGTGACCAATATGAGGGCTCCTTACATACGAACCATGGAGGTGAACCATGAAAGGTGTTGTCCATCTGCCAGGAAGACCAACGCTGCCGCCTACGGATCGTTGGAACCGATGGGCACGGGCAATCTGGCTTGCCGTGGCCCCGATGATGCTGATGGGCCTCGCAGCCTGTTCAGGCCTGGATGAAGTCACCAGCCCGGAAGCGGGTGCGGGCGATCAGGTCCTCTCCAAAGGCCTGGCGAGTGGCGTACTGCCAGCGGACCGACGCGCCGGTCTTGTTCGGGTCTACGAGGTGACCATCACCAACCTGACTTCGGGGCAGCCGTTCTCCCCTGGGGTGGTGGCGACACACTCGAGGAGAGCAAAGTTGTTCAGGGTAGGGGCCTTCGCCTCTGAGGGGATCCGGTTGATCGCCGAAAACGGAGATCCGTCGGTGGCCGCCGATATGTTTGCAAATCAACGCGGTGTGCATGAGGTGGTGGCGACAAACCAGCCCATCCATCGAAGGGGTGGACCGGGACCGAATTCCTTGACCGTGCGAATCTCGGCGAGTCCAAGGGCGAACTTCTTGTCACTGGCCTTGATGCTGATTTGCACAAACGACGGCTTCGTTGGACTCAATTCCGTGCCGCTACCGTTTGGGTTAAGGAGTAGGACCTACTTCGCATTAGGGTTCGATGCCGGAACAGAGGCGAACGATGAGCTGTACACGAGCATTGTGGACGCTTGTGGCGCCATCGGACCGGTTTCCGTGCCGGCGGATGGAAGAAACGATCGCACCCCAACCCACCAGGTCATCAAACCGCACCGCGGCATCCACGGGGTGGGCGACCTGGATCCGGCCCAGCACGGTTGGAAGGGGCCCGTGGCCAAGGTCACGATTCGACGGGTGAAATAGCGACTGGAAAAGTGTGGTCTGCCAGTGGTGCGCAAGGGGAGCCCAATCGGCTCCCCTTTCTTCTTGCTTTCTTTGTGGTAGAGAAATTCCGTGCCAACAGGGCGCTCATCTTCTCACCAAAGTCGTCGTTTGCCTTGACTTTCCGGAAGGATTTCGGTATCTTTGCCTCCCCTGACCCGCCGTCGAACGCCTTCATCGTACCACACCATGCCACTCACTTACCAGCACTCCGGGTCGAAGGCTGGAACCGCAACCGCATCACGCAGCGACCAAACCTGGGAGGACAAAATGATTACTCGTCGAATGGCTGTCTCCACCCTCGTCACTTTCTTCCTCGTAGCCTTCCATTCCTCTTCTCGCGCTCAACGGGATTTCAGCAAAGTGGAGGTCACGACCGTCCGCGTGTCCGAGGGCGTCTACATGCTGATGGGCGCTGGTGGCAACCTGGGCGTGTCAGTGGGCAACGATGGCGTCTTTCTGGTGGACGATCAGTTCGCTCCTTTGACCGAGAAGATCAAGGCGGCGATCGCTGCCATCAGCGATGGACCGATCCGGTTCGTGCTCAACACCCACTGGCACGGCGACCATACCGGCGGCAACGAGAACATGGGCGAGGCGGGCGCTCTGATCGTCGCCCACGAGAATGTGCGCAAGCGGATGAGCGTCGAGCAATTCATCGAGGCGTTCGGCCGCAAGGTGCCGCCTTCTCCTGTAGGGGCTTTGCCGGTGGTGACCTTCACCGATGCCGTGACATTCCACCTCAACGGCGATGAGTTGCACGCCTTCCACGTGCCACCGGCGCACACCGACGGCGACGCCATCGTCCATTTTCGCAAAGCCAATGTTCTGCACATGGGCGACCTGTACTTCAACAGCCTGTTCCCGTTCATCGACTTGTCGAGCGGTGGCTCGGTGGACGGGATGATCGAAGCGGCGGATCGGGCCCTGGCGCTGGCGGACGAAAACACCAAGATTATCCCAGGGCACGGGGAACTGTCGGACCGGCAGGGATTGGAGAGGTTTCGTGACATGTTGATCACGGTCCGCGACCGGATCAAGAAGGCCATTTCCGAAGGAAAGAGCCTGGAGCAGGTGAAGGCCTCGAAACCGACGGCAGAGTTCGACGAAGTGTGGGGCAAGGGCTTCCTGAACCCCGACAGGTTTGTCGAGATCCTCTACTCGGATTTGTCCCGACGGTGAGGGTGGGTCGGCGCTGGGCGAGGGGATCTAAATTCGGTTGCGCAGATCTCTTCCAGCGCCTCCAGCACCGGCGGAAGCGGATCGGCGGCGAGCCAGTCGGGGTTGAGCCAAAAGCCCGGCAGCACGTGCGAGTGGAGTCGGCCTTGAGAGTCAGGCTTGATTGTCACCCACTCGCCTTGCTGGTTCTGGTAGAATTCGACGGAGCCGTGGAGGGGGTCAATGATCCAGTACTCTTGAACTCCATGATCGGCGTAGAGCACAAGCTTTCGGCCGCGATCCAGCTTTTCACTGGTTCTGGAGATGACCTCGACGCACAAATCCGGCGGACCGTCCACGTATCGCTCCCCGATGATGGCCAACCGGCTCTTGCGGATGAACAAGACATCCGGTTCGGGGGCCTGATACTTGGTGAGTCGCACGGTGGTCGTTGCGCCGAGCACGGTGCCGAGATCAAATTTCTCGGCGTAAATGTTGATGAGGCTCGTGAGCCAGGTCACAATCAGGGCGTGCCGTGGCACAGCCGGAGAATCTCGTACGATCCTGCCGTCGAGTAAATCGGCTTTGGTGGTTTCATCCACGAGGTCGTAGAATTTGTCGAAAGTGATCAGGCCTGGACCGGACGCAGCGTCCTCTTGCTTTTCCTGAGACGTCTTTTTGACTGTATAGGACATCGGAACGTCCACGCCATATTGTTGGAAGACCGTCCTTTTGGCGAGCGCGGTGGATGCGGTACGCTGGTAGAGTCACAGGTTAAAGATAATCGTTGAACATGAAAAAGGCAAGAGAGTGCCTTGCCTGTGTGAGACGACAAGAGAATTTGCGCTGACGGTGCTCCCAAGTCGACCGCGCGAATCGGATCCAGACGAGCCGCTTATCCTGCAAACGTACGAAGCGCTGACGGCCATGCGCCGACAGGCGCCGCGGTGGCGCCAGCGCTTGCCACCAGCGGCCGGAGGAGGGGTCCCGGCATCCTCAATGGCCTGGCTTCGTTGCCTGGAACGCGAAACCGGGCTTTCAGAACACCTCTGTCCAACTGTAGGTATCGTACTGGCCGGTAACCGGAAAATATGGGGGAGGCATGCTCAGGAAGCGATTGTCGTAGTGGTAGTCCTTCTGATAGCCGGTCATGCCCCACCAGGAAATGGTACCCACCGGCCCACGCACCTTCTGGCTGATGGAGCCATACACCGTGAGTTTCCCTCGAGGCCACCCGGAATCGTAGTCCTCAACCGTGAACGAAGTGTTCAGAGTGAGGATGGCTGCGTTGATGACGACGTTGTCTCGATTGGGAGCCGTGTTGGCGACGATAACGTTTTTGTTGGAGATCAGACCGAGCAGATCGGGTGAGTTGGCCGGCGGCTTGCCGTTGGCATCTGAGGAAGCATAGACGAGATCGTCGACGATGTAGATATTCTCGGTGGTCGCCACGCTCACCCGGCCACTGACGACTCCCGACACCTGGACGCTGCCATTGACGTAGATCAAACCGTTGACGTCATTGAGGGAAACAACCTGATCCTCGACGTCGTAGACCTTGTGGCCACTGACCCAACGCCAGATGCTGTAGGTGAACGTGCTATCGGGGTTGAAGCGGATTTTCGCTTTCTTTCCGCCAGTGGCATTGATCGTGAACGAAGGGCCGCTGCCGTTTTCGATCTGGTAGTTCGCCTCGACTTCGCTCACCGTCGGAAAATAGACCGGCGGCACTCCGAGTTGATACCCTTGCTCGAAAGTGGGGTTGTAACCGCTGCCTTTACGGAAACTGTTAGCGGAGCTGGTCACCTTGCCTTTGAAGTGGGGCGACCCCAGGATCGAGATGCGGTCATTGCTGTGCAGCGCTCCCTCGATGACGTCCCCTGTGACAAACCAGATGGTTCCACCTTCGCTGCCGGTCAGATAGGCATAACGCCCGAAAGTGGTCATTCCGACCTCGACGCGCAGTTTGCGGTCGACGTTCCCGGCCGTGCCGGTAGAGATGAGAGCGTATTTTTTCAGGTAGGATGTCGGATTGTTATGATCGGGCGCCACCTCCACGGTGACAGTTGCATCGCCTACCTTGAGGTCTTGGTATTTCAGGAACGAAGATGTGCCTGGCGGAGGCGGGTTCTGGTAGCGCAACCATTTGTACGTCAGCTCGATTCCGGCTTCAGCGGCCCAAAAGGCCTTCGCCGCCGAGATCGAGTTGGCGTTGCTGCGGTTGCTCGTCGCCACAGTCGCCAGCGTGGTGGCACCGATCGTGGCCAGAACGAGAAAGGCAAACATAACGATCGCCACAGAGACACCGCGCTGATCGCGGACCAGTCGACACGAGATGGATGGCCACTTCATGTTAGAAGTTCCTTGGATGGACTGACGTTTCAGTCTTGATGTTTTCCCCATCTTGCGTCACGCGTAACCGCAGGCGGATATTCCAAATGTAGAGCAGCGAGTCCGCTGGCGTCGTGATCTGCGCTCCATCGGCTCGCTCGAAGATAAACTGGAACTGCGTGACGCCACTGAGCACGGCATAGCTGTTTCGCTGAAGTTTCTGGTTTTCGTATCTGTAGTCGACCAGATCCGTGCCGCGCTTCAGAAACTTGAAGCGATTGGCTTCCGCGTTCAAGATCTGTTCTGGTTTCTTGATCTCGCGGATCTCACGCCGCATCATGTACATGGCCCTGCGCGTATCGGCAAGCAGTTCGGCGCGCGTGCTTACTTTGAGTTGGGTGCGGACGCCGGCCAGGAAGAGGCGGCCGAGGAGGGTCGAGATGATGGCGACGATCGTCAGGGCGACGATGGTCTCAATCAACGTCAACCCGCGTTCGGCCGGCCGAAAACGACCCAAAGGCGCTCCGTCACGCGACTCCCGTACCTTGAGGAAGGATCGCATCTCAATAATTGGTCAGAAAAGTTGTCAACTTCACCGGGACCATCTTGTCGTGCGTGACCGTCACGGTCACCACCTTATATTCGCCCGTGTCCTGAATGCTCACGGTTCTGGCGTACCCTGGAAAATCGGGGAGGGTCCATTCGGCCGGATAGTTGTCAGCGACGATGAAGGGATACCCCTTGCCGCTCTTGTCGGCCAGGATTTGCTCCATTTTCTCATTCGCCAACCCCACCGCCGTTGTCATGAAGTCGGCGTGAACGCTCTGCCGCAGCCCGACGGTGAACAGATTGGCCAGTGCCACTCCCATGATCGACACCAGCGTGACGACCAGGATGGCTTCGATCAGAGTGAACCCACGCTGTGCTTTTTTTCTCGAGGGCGTTTTAGTCATCGCCGAAACTCTTGTCTACGTAGACTTTGCCGGAATATGGCTCGATCCACACAGAGTACTTGTTGTTCAGAGTGACGACCATCGTCTTTGAGCCTAGTGGGCTGCCATTTGCGATGGGAATGCCGAGGTAATCGAAGCGCACCGTTCCTCCCGGAAGACCGGTGGAGGTGATGGTCATATCGTCGGTACGGCCACGGCCCAGATGCACTTCCAGCTGTGTGCCATTCAATGGATCTTTGAGAAGCCCGCCGCCGACCCACCTGCACTCGTAGCTGTTGGACGACGGAAATAGACGAAACTCGGTCTGTTTGCCACGCAGAACCGCCATTTCCTGTGCGTATCGGATGTGAGTGACCAGTCTTTTGGCGATTGCTACCCCTTTCTGACGGCTGTGGGAGGTATCGATGCGCTTGACGAGGGCAACCGTGACCAGGGCGACGATGGTGACGGTCACCGCTGCTTCAATCAGTGTGAAACCAGCGGCGGTGTGGCTGCGTTTGGGACTGTCGTTGTGAAGGTTGGCAGAAGAGCGATGTGCTCCGCGGTGGAAACACGGCAGTTTCATTGCGCCTCTCAATAGGTCTATCCAGTAACCGATGACGGTCGAAGGCACCCTGGATAGCCCCCTTGCAGGACCCCTGCGGCTGAGGAAGCTTCCTCTTTATTTATCGGCACAGATAGAAAAACTTTAACACCAACAACCTAACAGAGGAAGGACTGCCATGCTGCGCTCCATTCTTGCCTTGTTGATCCCTCTTAGCGCCCGGCTGCCGTTGTCGGCTCGGGAGGCGCAGTTGATGCGCTACCCCGATTACTACGGCGGCCAGATTGTCTTCATGTATCGTGGCGGCACCAACGCAGACGTCTGGGTTTATGACTTTGAGCGCCGCACCTTCGAGCAGCTCACAAGGTTCCTCGGCAACGACATCTGGCCGATGCGGGGTCGCGCGGCTTCCACATCTCTGCCTCAGGTCAGCGCCTGGTGTTTGAGGCCCACGGCGACATCTTCACGGTGCCCAAGAAGCATGGCGAGTGGCGCGCCCTGAGTGGCCCCCGGACGGTCGCTGGTTGGCCTATGGTTCCGATGCCGGCGACGAACAGGAAATCTACCTGCGCGACCAGATGGGAAAGGGGACGCCACGCAAGTTGACAGGTAACAGGTGCATCAAGACCGCTACGCCCGCTTCCTCCCTCATGTCGCCACCCGCATGGAGCTGAACCTCCTCATCCAGGAGATGGTGGGCGAGCCATCGAGGCCCGTTTTTGTTTGGCGGTGGTTTTTTTCGGCACCGAAGCACACCTCACGGATGGATGGAGAGCTGATTGCTCGGGAATCTCTGCTGTATCACAGGAGCAAGAGTCATGAAGAGGAAAGAGTGGCTTGCGGCGATCGGGAGTGTCTTTGCGCTGGTGATGATGATGGCCTGCGATCATGGCGGCAAGCTGCCGCCGGCACCGGGGAAGCAGCCGCCGGAGCCTGAGTTTGTGTTCGAGCCGCAGGAGGAGATTCCGTGGCCTGGGCTGTCGTCCCCGAACATCAGCAGGGATGGGCGGACGGTTTTCATCCAGGTCGGGTCGGTGGAGAGGAGCCGCGTCTACGCGATCCGAGCAGACACCGGACAA
>CAZGRP010000055.1:0-28420 GCA_964527995.1 uncultured Cytophagia bacterium
AGGCCGCCAGGTCGAGCCGGCCCTCGAGGATCGCCTCCGCCAGTCCGCGGCAGTATCGAGTCAATGCCCCTGGCAAGCCTTTGCTCCCGGTAGCGTGCACTTGCGGACCGAAGCCTTGTTACCCGCGCGACAGAAATCGAATTACCGCGTGCGCGAGCCGGCCGTACGGCGGACGCAACAGAGAGGTCGCAGCCACCCGACTCTGAATGAAAACGCCCTTCCTTTTGGAGAACCGCTCAAACCCGTAGAATCCGTGATACTCTCCCATGCCGCTGGTGCCTACACCGCCGTAGGGGAGCTCATTCTGGGCAAAGTGAAAGAGCACGTCGTTCACGGTCACGCCGCCTGAGACGGTGCGCCGCAGCACCTGTTCGATTCGCCCCGAATTGTCATCGAAGTAGTACAACGCGAGCGGCCTCTGCTGCCGGCTGACATACTCGATGGCCTCATCGAGGCTGTCGTAGACTTGCACCGGCAGAATGGGCCCGAAAACCTCCTCCTGCATCACTTTCATGTCGTCGCGGACCGGGTGCAGCAGCGTCGGCGGAAAAACGCGGTTCTCCTCGTTGCAGGCTTCGGCAGCGGGATTGATTTCGATCACCTCGGCGCCTTTGCGGCGGGCATCATCGACATAGTCGGCGAGACGGCGGTAGTGCGCACCATTGATGATGCGGGTATACTGTGGGTTGCGCACCAACCTGGGGTAAAGTTTGGGAACGATCTTCTGCGCCAGTTCGAGAAAGGCGCCACGAAGCTCAGTCGGAACAAGTACGTAGTCGGGCGCCAGGCAGGTCTGTCCGGCGTTGTAGAGTTTGCCGGTCAGGATTCGAGTCGCCGCCCGCTGCAAAGGGTAGTCGCGATGGATGATGGCGGGAGACTTGCCCCCTAGCTCGAGGGTGACCGGCGTGAGATTCTCGCTTGCTGCCCGCATCACCTTCTTGCCGATCCGGCTGGAGCCGGTGAACAGCAGGTGATCGAACGGCAGCGAAGCGAAGGCCGCGGCGACGTCCGCCCCGCCGGTGACGACGGTTACATAGTCGGCCGGAAAGAGCTGTGCGATCATCTTTTCGATGCGTTCGGCCGTGCGTGGCGCAAGCTCCGACGGCTTGATCATGGCATGGTTGCCTGCGGCAAGGGCATTGATCAAGGGGGAGATGCACAACAGCAGCGGATAGTTCCAGGCACTGATGATGCCGACAACTCCCAGCGGCTGATAGAGGATGCGGGCCCGACCGGGACGGAACTGCCATCCGGAGGAGACCCGCCGCGGCTTCATCCACTGCTTCAGATGCCGGCGCGCGTGGCGGATTTCGTCAAGCAGCGGTACGAACTCGAGCGCCAGCGTTTCTTCCGTCGCCCTGCCACCGAAATCCTCCGAAATTGCGTTGACGAATTCCTGCTTCCGCTCGAGGAGCCCTGTCCGTAGCGCGTTTAGGGCCTCCATGCGACGGCCGTAATCAGGAGGGCGCTTTTCGAAAGCGGCACGCTGGGCGCTGAGTCTCGCGTGCAGCCCGGCCTCCAGACGCCAGCGATCCGCTTCGATCTGATTCGTTTGGACAACCGCCATATCGGTCTCTCCCAATCCCAGCCAGCGTCACGATCCCGTTGCGGCCGCCTGCTGCGCCTTCTCGATCCTGGCCCAGGTGTCGCGTAGCGGCACGGTGCGGTTGAACACCAGTCTCTCCGGGGTCGAATCGACCGAGTCAACACAAAAATAGCCCTGGCGCTCGAACTGGTAGCGACTGCCGGGCGCCGCCCCTTTCAGGCTCGGCTCAACCTTGCAGGAGGTCAGCGTGACCAGCGAGTTCGGGTTCAGATAGGTCTTGAAGTCGACATCTTTCTCCGCCGTCGGATCCGGCGTCGTAAACAGTCGATCATACAGGCGCACCTCGGCGTCGAGGGCGTGTGCCGCTGACACCCAGTGCAGCGTCGCCTTCACCTTGCGGCCATCCGGCGACCAGCCCCCACGGGTCTCCGGGTCGTACGTGCAATGAAGCTCGACGATCTCTCCGGTGCGCTCGTCCTTCACCACGTCGACGCATTTGATGTAGTAGGCGTAGCGCAACCGCACCTCGCGACCCGGGGCCAGCCGGAAGAACTTCTTCGGAGGCTCCTCGCGAAAGTCGTCGCGCTCGATGTAGAGCACGCGCGAAAACGGTACCTTCCGGGTGCCCATGGACGGGTCCTCGGGATTGTTGACGGCCTCCATCGCCTCGACCTGGTCTTCGGGATAATTCACCAGGACGACCCGTAACGGCCGCAGCACCGCCATCACGCGCTGGGCCCGCTTGTTCAGATCCTCGCGCAGACAGTGCTCCAGCAGGGCGATATCGACCAGACTGTCCCTCTTGGCAACACCGATGCGGTCGCAGAAATTGCGAATCGATTCGGGAGTGTAGCCGCGCCGCCGCAGGCCGGAGATCGTCGGCATGCGGGGATCGTCCCAGCCGCTGACATAGCCGCCCTCCACCAGCTCGAGCAGGCGCCTCTTGCTGAGTACGGTGTAGCTGAGATTCAGACGGGCAAACTCGATCTGACGCGGATGGTGGATCTTCAACTGGTCGAGGAACCAGTCGTAGAGAGGGCGATGGTCCTCGAATTCCAGCGTGCACAGCGAGTGCGTCACCCCTTCGATCGAATCCGACTGGCCGTGGGCGAAATCGTACGTCGGGTAGATGCACCACTTGTCGCCGGTGCGGTGGTGCGTGGCGTGAAGGATGCGGTACATCACCGGGTCGCGCAGGTTGATATTACCGGCTGCCATGTCGATCTTGGCCCGCAGGACATGAGCGCCCTCCGGAAACTCGCCGGCACGCATGCGCTCGAAAAGATCGAGATTCTCCTCAACCGAACGATTCCGGTAAGGGCTCTCCTTGCCCGGCTCGGTCAGCGTGCCACGGTACTGTCGGATCTCTTCGGCGCTCAGGCTGTCGACATAGGCCTTGCCCTCCTTGATCAACTGTATTGCAAACTCGTAGAGCTTGTCGAAATAATCCGAAGCGTAGTAGAGGTGCTCTCCCCAATCATAGCCAAGCCAGCGCACGTCCTCTTTGATCGACTCGACGTACTCGGCCTCTTCCTTCATTGGGTTGGTGTCGTCGAAGCGCAGGTGGCAGCGGCCGCCGAACTCGGCCGCCATGCCGAAATTGAGGCAGATCGACTTGGCGTGGCCGATGTGCAGATAGCCGTTCGGCTCCGGCGGGAAGCGTGTGATCACTTTCCCTCCATAACGCCCCGATTTCACATCTTCGGCGATGATGTCGCGGATAAAGTGAGGAGGTGCTGTAGATTCCTTGGGTTTCATGTTCACCTCATTGTTTCCTGCACGTCGGGTAACTCAATGTCTCTTCTGTTCAATGAAGCTCGGCGGCGCATGGTTTCCATCTCAGCCAGCCTGCGCCGATGCAGTGCCTGCGGCGATCTCACGCACACCGCGGACGAGGCGTTCAATCTCCTCCGGCGTCGTGTAGCAGGCGCACCCCGCCCGCACCACTCCCTCTTTCGCCAGTCCGAGCCGCTCCACGACCGTGGAGGCGTAGAAGTCGCCATGGGAGACGAAGACGCCCAGGCTGGCGAGCCTGCGGCTCACTTCGAGCGAGGAGACGCCGTCGACAGCAAAGGCGATCGTCGGCGTGCGATCGGCGTGGGGTGGCGGTCCGAACAACCGCACACGCTGTATCGACGCCAGGCCCTGCCAGAGCTGCTCGAGAAGGCGGTTGCCGCGCGCGTGCAGCTCGTCGTACACGGCCCGCAGCCGCGTTCTTCGGTCACCGCCGCCGGCCAGCGACGCCAGGAAATCGACCGCAGCGGCAGCGCCGGCCATGCCCTCGAAGTTGGGCGTGCCTGTTTCCGCCTTCTCCGGCGGCTCATCGTGCGCCGGCTCGATTTTGGGAAAATCGAGCGACTCCAGAAGGTCGAGGCGGCCGTAGAGGACACCGATGTGGGGGCCATAAAACTTGTAGGCCGAACAGGCGAGAAGATCGCAGTCCCACTCGCGGACGTCGATCAATCCATGCGGCGCATAGTGCACGGCGTCGACAAAGACCAGCGCTCCCACTGCATGCGCCAGGCCGACGACCCGGGCAACGTCGTTGACGGTCCCCAGAGCATTGGAGGCGGCGCCGATGGCGACGAGGCGCGTCCGCCGGCTGATCAGGCGCTCCAGGTGCTGCCAGTCGAGCTGACCCGACTCCGGCATCATCTTCGCCATGCGCACAGTCGCACCCGTTTTGCGCGCCAGCCTGCGCCAGGGACCGATGTTGGCGTGGTGATCCAGCTCGGTAACGACGATTTCATCATCCGGTCCGAAACGGGCCGCCAGCGCCGCCGACAGATGGAACGCCAGGGTGGTCATGTTGGCCCCGAAGACGATCTCGGCCGGTGAGGCGTTCAGGAAGTCGGCCATGACAGCCCTGGCCCGGTCGACCATGGCGTTGGTTTCGACCGACGACGGGTAAGCCCAATCGGTGTTGGCGTTGTGGTGGTAGAGATAGTCTGCCATGGCCTCGACCACCGGCCGCGGCACCTGTGTGCCACCCGGTCCGTCAAAATAGGCGACCGGGTATCCGGAATGAACCCGCTCCAGGGCGGGGAAGTGACTGCGGATCTCGGATTCAGAGGAAACGGGCATGGTCGGGCAACTCCTGTGGACTGAGTCGAAGGTCTAGCCTGAATCGTTCATGAACCACCAAGACACAAAGCGCACAAAGCGCAAGGAATCAATAAGTTGGCAGGGCGATGAGTAAACGTGCCTTGCAAACCGAGCGACCCTTTCCCACAAAGCGTATGTTGCGCATCCTTTCTGACCCTTTGTGCTTCAGTGACTTTGTGGTAGAGTTCGCAAACAATCCGGCCTAGCTGGCTTCTCTCGCCTTAGCAGCCTCGATGTACTCCTGCACCAGCTCCTCCAGCACCGGCAACGGCACCGAGCCGTTCAGCAACACGGTGTCGTGAAACTCGCGCAGATCGAATTTCCGCCCGAGGGCCTTTTCCGCCTGGCGGCGCAGGTCCCGAATTTTCAGCTCGCCCATCTTGTAGGCCAGCGCCTGCCCCGGCCAGGAGATGTAGCGATCCGTCTCGGTTTCAATCTCATGGAGCGACAGCGCCGTGTTGGCGGCCATGTAGTCCATCGCCTGCTGCCGGGTCCAGCCCATGGCATGGAGACCCGTGTCCACAACCAGCCGGCAGGCCCGCCACATCTCGTAGGTCAGGCGACCGAAATTGCTGTAGGGGTCCTGGTAGAACCCGACCTCGAGCCCGAGGCGCTCGGCATAGAGACCCCACCCCTCTCCGAAGGCCGGCAGGTAGAGAAAGCGCCGGAAGTTGGGCAGGTTCGTGAGCTCGCGCGCCAGCGCAATCTGCAGGTGATGACCCGGAACGGCCTCATGCAGGGTCAGGGCCTCCAGGGCATAGAGCGGCCGGCTGTTCAGGGCATAGGTGTTGACCAGGTAGGTTCCGGCCCGGGTGCTGCCATAGGGCGGCTCGACGTAACGGCCAGCGGTGTATTTGGGAGCGATGGACGCCGGCACCGGCTCGATGCCATAAGGCAGGCGCGGCAACGTCTTGAAAAGGGACGGTAGCTTGCCGTCCATCCGTTTGGCGATGTAGCTGGCATCCTTCAACAGCTCGAGCGGGGTCTTGGCGTAGAAGCGCGGATCGGTGCGCAGAAATCTCAAGAACGCCTTGAAGTCCCCTCGGAACTTCACCTGCCGGATGATCTGCATCATCTCTTTGTGAATGCGAGCGACTTCCGCAAGGCCGATTTCGTGCACCTCCTCCGGGGTCACATCCAGGGTGGTGTAGTGCCGCACCAGATACTGGTAGTATTCCCGCCCCCTGGGCAGGTCCGCGGCCGCGGTCGTGCTGCGAGCGTTGGGGATGTACTCGTCGACCATGAACTTCAGGAACTCCCGGTATCCAGAGACAGCCCCTTCCATGATCGCTGCCTTGCCGGCCTTTGTCAAGCTCTGGCGCTCGGACTGCGGCATCGTCGCCGGGAAAGAACGGAAAGGGGCGAAGAAGACGCTCTTGGTCGGGTCGTCGACGACATGGGACCGAATCGTGACGTCGTAGCCTTTCAGCACGACCTTGGGCAGCGTCATGCCGCGCTTCAGGCCATCGCGCATCACGGCAATCTGCTGGCGGACATACTCCGGGAAGGCCTGCAGCCGGGAGATGTAGTTCTCGTAGTCGGCAGCCGTGGCGAAAGGCATCTGTTGCGGCAGCCGCGAAAAGGCGATATGAAAGCCCGAATCGGCCGTCAGCGGGATCTCATAGGTGCCGAATTCATACTCGGCGATGCGATCCTCAAGCAGTCTTTTGAAGATGTCATAGTTGATGCGTTCGGGGGAGGCCAGCCTATCCCGCCGGATCGTCTTTAGCTCACCGAGGAGCCCGCGCCAGAACTGCGCTCGTCGCTGTTGATCTTGCTTGGTCACCGAAGGCAGGCGGTAGTCCCACTCGTGCCTGCCGACCGACGTCGCGAACAACGGATTTTCCTTGAGGCGAAACTCCCACTCCTTGTCAAACAGGGCGTGAAGCCGCGAGGCATCGTCGCGGCCGGCACATCCGGCGAAGAGAAGCAAAACGCCGGAAAGGAGCACGAACAGCTTGACGGTCTTCATGTCGCCGACTCCTTCGCTGGGGGATGAACGGTCGTTTCGGGGAACACGCAAGCCGCCTCGCAGGCTGCTGTAGCAGCCCAACATGGAACCAGCGTTCGGCGTGCGGGCAAACGAAGTGCATTTTACCCAGCCGAAGGCAAAAAGTCAAGGCCAAAGCGGCCGACGACGGCAACAGCCCAAACCGCAGCCTGCCACCTGCCTCGGTGTCTTTCTATCCTCGTGCCCACGCTTCGCCCGGGTACCGAGTCCAGGGCGCTTCGCGCCCGTCGCTGGTCCGCATCCGGCCCTCTGTTGAAAAAAGATTTGACACCGTAGCCAAACTGTCTTATACTTACCGTTTGAATTCGAAACGGAACCGCCGGCAGCCACCCTTTTCTTCAGACGAGAAAGCCCATGCAACCCAGGCCGAAGAAAGTCTACGTTGTCTCCCACACCCATTGGGACCGGGAGTGGTACTTCCCCTTCCATCGATTCCGCCTGCATCTCAACCGGACGATGCACGAGGTGTTGAATCTGCTCGAATCAAATCCCCGCTACCGTCACTTCGTGCTCGATGGTCAGGCCGTCATCCTCGAGGATTTCCTGGAGCTTTTCCCCGGGGAACACCACCGCATCCGCCGACTTGTCGAAGCCGGGCGGCTGTCCATCGGGCCGTGGTATGTTCTGCCCGACGAGTTCCTGGTCAGCGCTGAGGCCACAGTGCGCAACCTGCTGATCGGCGACGATGTCTGCAGCGGCTTCGGCCGCAGGCAGCGCGTTGGCTACATGCCCGACTCGTTCGGACATCTGGCGCAGATGCCACAGATTCTGCGGAAGGCAGGCCTGGACTCGTTCATCTACACGCGCGGAAACGGCGAGGAGCTGGAAAGGCTCGGCATGGAGTATCTGTGGCAGGCGCCGGACGGCAGCACCGTGCTGGCCGTCAATCAACGCACAGGCTACTGGAACGCCTCATCGCTGGGGTATCGCGAGCTCTGGGAAGTCAACACCAACCGCGAGATCGATTTCGAACTGGCGGTGGATCAGGTGAGGGAGATGCTCCGACTGCATGACGCCTTCTCGAACGCCGACGTCTACCTCTTCAACAACGGCAGTGATCATAAGCTACCCCAGCCCGAGCTTCCCGATCTCCTGGCGCTCTTCCGGAGAACCATCCCGGGCGTGGATTTCAAACACGCCTCCTTCGAGGAGTACGTCGCGGCGCTGCGGGATTCGGCACCGCGGCTGTCTAAATATCGCGGTGAGCTGCTCAGCGGAAAGTACCACTTCATCCTGTCGGGCGTGTGGTCGGCGCGCCTCTACCTGAAGCAGCTCAACGATCGCTGCCAGACTCTCCTGGAAAAGGCGTGCGAACCGCTGGCCACCTACTGCTGGGCCCATCTCGGTGTCGACTATCCCACCGAAGTCCTGAACTACGCCTGGAAGCTGCTCCTCAAGAACCACCCGCACGACTCCATCTGCGGCTGCAGCACCGATGAGGTCCACCGCGAAATGGTGCCGCGCTTCGAGGCGGTCGTGCAAACCGCAGAGCAACTCATTCGCGAGCGACTTGAGGCCATTGCCCCAGCACTGGGCCGGAACGAACAGGATGACAAAGAGACCGTGCTGGTAGCGTTCAATCCGCTGCCGCAGGTGCGAACCGAAGTAATCGAGAGGCTTCTGATTCTGGCGCCCGGAGTGGATATCCACGACCTCGAGCTGGTCGACGAGCGCGGCCGTGTGGTGGATTTCGACGTCGTCTACTCGCAGTTCGCCCAGAGATTCTGGAATCTCGATCTGCATGACGAAATCTACGCGGACGAGCAGCGGCAGAACTATGCGGTTCACTACCTTGAGGGATTCCCCCAGCAGAGAGTACGGAAGGGGTCGCGAAAGCCCAACGTGAACTGCTTTGCCGTTATTCAGTTTCTCGCCCGGGACGTGCCGGCGCTGGGGCATACACTCTATCGCCTGCAGCCGAAACGTGCAGCGCGACAGGTTGCTGAGGCCCAGGTCCGAATCAGCCGGAATCGCATCTCCAACGGCCTGGTGACGGTTTCGGTCCACCGGAACGGAACCTTCGATCTCACCGACCACGAAACAGGCGTCACCTTCAAGGGACTCCATCTCCTCGAAGACAGAGAGGATGTCGGTGACGAGTATGACTACTCCCCTTCGCACAATTCCGAGACCATCACTTCCAGGGGGTGCCGGGGCAAGATCTCGGTTCTGGAGAGCAGCCGCTTTTCCGGAAGGCTCCAGGTAGAGTTCGACCTCCTGTTGCCGAAGGCGATCCGCAAGGATCGCCGCCGTCGCCTGCGCAGGCGAATCGCGTGCCGTGTCCGCACTCAAATCGGTTTGAAAGCCGGCAGTAAGCTGGTAGAGGTGGTGACGTTTTTCGACAACCAGGCGGAAGACCATCGCCTGCGGGCCCTCTTCCCGACGCCCATCAAAACTCACCGGCTGGTGTGCGACGGCCATTTCTACATCAACGAGCGGGACCTGCGCCAGCCGCGGTCGGAAGGTTGGGCCCAGGCTCCCACCGGCACCCACCCGCAGCAGGATTTCTCGCTGGTGCAGGACGGCCAACAGGGCCTGGCCGTCTTCAACAAAGGCCTGCCGGAGATCGAGGCCATAAAGGCGCGCAGCGGCACGATCCTGGCGCTGACGCTCCTGCGAGCGGTCGGCTGGCTGTCGCGTCCCGACGGACTGCACCGAGAGGGTCATGCCGGCCCCGCCATTGCCACCCCGGAAGCACAATGCCGGGGCGCGCGCCAGTTCCAGTACGCGGTTCTGCCCTTCAAAGGCGACTACCTGGCCGCAGGGATCAAGCATCTGGCGGATCGATACAAGTCTCCAATTCTGGTGCGCCAGGGGATTACCTACCTGGCGAAATCGGGCGGCATCAGCCTGCTGCGACCGAGAACCCGCAAAACCGTGATCAGCGCGGTGAAGAGACACCGGTCCCGGAACACGATGATTGTGCGCCTCTATAACCTGGATCACCGCAAGGTGCAGGAGACACTGTTGCTTGGCAAGCCTGCCCGGCGAGTCTGGGCCGTTGACCTGCTGGAAAACAGAGAATCGCAGCTCAAGATTGAAGATCCCTATCGGGTTCCGGTGGCCCTGAATCGCCACGAGATCGTCACGGTCGAAATTGAGTTTCGATAGCCCGATCTCTGGCGGCTGCCGGGCAGGGATGCTGTCGGATCCCTTCGCCTTTGTACTGACTCAATTGTTGACTGCTCCATGCGACGACTGCTACGGACATTGTACCGCCACCGTTGGGCCTACCTGTTCATCTCGCCGGCGTTGCTGCTGTTTCTGGTCTTTACCGCTTATCCTGTCCTCTACTCCTTCGTAGTGGCCTTCTTCAGCTTCAGTCCCAAAGACACACCCGGCGCTGCGATTGCACGGCGAGCCGCGACCGGCGTCATCAGATTCTACGTCGCGTCGCCGCTGCAGGAAGACATCCTCATCCCAAGGCACACGCGGCTGACCACGGCCGGCGGCCGGATGGTGTTCTTCACCACCAAGGCCGCAACCCTTCGTGCCGGCGCCACGGACGTGCTGGTCACCGCAGAGGCACAGCGACCGGGCGACGCAGGCAACGCCAGAGCCCACGAGATCACCACGATCGTATCGAGCCCGGATTCCCGCCTGCGATGCGAGAACCCCTTCGATTTTGTCGGCGGCGGCTCGCCGAAATTTGTCGGCCTCGGCCACTTCAAGAAGATCCTTTTTGGCACAAAGCGCGATACCCGGCTGTTCTACCATTCGCTCAAGGTGTCGTTGATCTATGCCGTCGTTTCCGTCACCGCCTCCATGGCCATCGCTCTGTTCCTGTCGCTGCTGATCGCCCGCATTGGAAACAAAGGCGAGGTGTTCTTCAAATCGGCCTTCTACTTGCCGGCGGTGAGTTCGGAGGTGGTCATCGCCATGATCTGGACCTGGATGTTCGTGCCCACCAGGACCGGCTTGCTGAATGGACTTGGGGAGCAGGTGGTGAACCGGCTGAATTCCGTCCTTGCCCTCCTGGGACGAGCGCCGATTTCGTTTTCGGCGGTCAACTGGCTTGGCGACCCGAACCTGGCGCTGTTCTCCATCCTCTTGCCGGCCACCATCGGCACGTGGGGCGCAGGCATCATCATGTACCTCTCGAACATGAGGGCGATTCCGGCCAGCATCTACGACGCGGCCGCCATCGACGGCTTCACCGGACTCAAGAAAGTGCGGCACATCACCCTGCCGCTCATCATGCCGGCTATCGTTTTCAACCTGATCATGGGCATCATTGCGGCCATGCAGGCCTTCACCCCGATCTACATTCTGACGCGTGGCGGCCCGGCCCACGCCACAACCACCACGCTCTTTCTCATCTATGAGACGGGCTTCACCGGAGATATGAGTCTGGGTCTTGCCTCGGCGATGGCCATCGTGTTGTTTTTCGTCATTCTCGCCATCACGCTCACGGTCAACAAGAAGCTCAAGACTGATTTCGAGTTCGAACTATGAGAAGCAGGCTGGATTTCAGACAGACGACCGTGTACGCGACCCTGCTGCTGTTCGCGCTCCTCTCGCTGGTGCCGCTGTACTGGATGGTGATCTCCACCTTCAAGAGCCAGGCCTCGCTGGCCACCTTTCCGCCCGAGTGGTGGCCCTCCTCGTGGACGCTCGACAACCTCCGCCGCGTCGTCCGCATTCCCCACATCTGGCGGTGGATCTTCAACAGTACCGTTGTCGCCGCGGCCGTGACGCTGGGCAACGTCTTTTTCAACTCGCTGGCGGGCTACACCTTTGCAAAGCTACGCTTCCCGGGCCGGGATCTTGTCTTCTGGACCCTGATGGCGTCGATGATGATTCCGCCGATCATCACCCTGGCCCCGCTCTACATCATTCTGACAAGGCTTCACTGGATCGACACCTATTATGCGCTCGTCGTGCCCGGCCTCAGCACCATTGCCGGCATCTTTTTCATGAGGCAGTTCATGCTGACCCTGTCGCAAGACCTCCTCGACGCCGCCCGGCTGGATGGGTGCAGCGAGTTCGCAGTCTTCCGGAAAATCGCCGTGCCAGCCATGAAGCCCGCCGTCGTCATGATGGCAGTGTTCGCCTTTGTGGGCAACTGGAATAGTCTGTTGTGGCCACTGATCGTCACCAATTCGGAGGTCATGAAAACGCTTCCGGTCGGCCTGGCGGGTCTCCAGGGTCTGCATGACGGCACCAATGCCACCGTCATCATGGGCGGTGCCCTCCTTGCAGCGGCACCGATGTTTTTCGTCTTCTTCGCCTTTCAGGAGCACTTCCTGGCCGGCATGGCGCTCCTGCGCCGAAAGGGGTAACTCGTGAAGAATCTGAAAGCCATTCTGCTGTTCACGTTCGCGACGGGTTTTACCGCGCTGATCGCCTATGCCTACTTCACAGGTCCGCCGGGTGGCGGGCTGCTTCTCGACGCCGTGCCTTCCTCCGACACCGGGAAGAGAATCGAGATCGTCTACTGGGATTTGCCGCAGTGGCGCGGGCTTGCCGGCACCCGCCTCGAACGCAACCTCGGCTACGATGTCTGGTCAAGGCGCAAGGTCGCCGAGTACGAGGCGATGCATCCGGAGGTGAGAATTCGCTTCTCGCTGATCCCCTGGCAGGAGGAAAACGACAAGTACCGGCTGGCGGCCAATGCCGGTGAGGCCCCCGATGTCTACTATCGTGACGCAGGTTCGGTGCATGATCTGGCCCACCGCGGGCTCATCTACCCCATCGATGACTACATTACCCAGGAAGACCTCGACGACTGGTATCCGCAGATTGTCGAGGACCTGGTCGTCAACGGCCGGATGTACGGCTGGCCGTTCCTGCTCTCCTACAACGCCATCGCCGTAAATGTCGACCTCTTCCGCGAACGAGGCGCAGAGGACCTTCTGCCCAAACCGCCTGATTTTCGATGGACCTACGAGCAGTTTCTCGAAGCGGCCAGGGCGACCACGTTCAAACGCAAGACACCTTCCGGAGAAGAAGAGGTATGGGGCTACATCGTTCACGGCATCGGCAGCGAACATCTGTACACGATGTGGACGGACATGAATGGCAGCGCCGACTTCTACAACTACGACCACACAGCCGCCGAAATCTACACGCCGCAGCGGCTGGAGACCTGGCGCTTCCTGGTGGATCTGATTTTCAAGTACGGAGTGTCGCCGCGAAACAGCTCTGGCATCTCTTATCAGGAGGCATGGCGTCTCTTCCTCCACAACCAACTGGCCATGTTCCCGGGCGGCATGTGGGTAGTGCGCGAGGCGGAAGCCCAGGCGCCGGAACCGTTCGAGATCATCAACGTGCTGCCGCCCAGCGGCAGCTACAGGCCGGTCCGAACCCAGGAGCCCTACATCGGGGCCTATGTTGTTTCCAAGAGAAACGATTCCACGCCGGAGAGGGTGCAGGTGGCCATGGACTTCGCTCGCTTTCTGACCAACACCCGAAATGATGCAGCCGTGTACGGCAACTCGACGCTGCCCGTCCGCAGGTCGGCGGGCAACCCGTACTACGGTGACAGGCGTTTCCAGGTGTTTTTCTGGCTACTGCGGCACGCACGGCCGCGCAACCCAGACTGGAAATTCGAGCACTTGACCAGCGCCAGTCAGGGACTGCGCGTCGACGCCTACTATCAGATGATGATCTCCGGCCAGAAGACGCCGGAGACGGTGCTACGCGAAATGCAGGAAGAACAACGGCAGCTTCTGGAGAGAGAAAGGGAGGCGGGCTACCCGAAACGCTTTCCACGCAAGGTCTTGTTCCGCCGCCCGAGCCGGACGCCAGGAAACGAGCAGGGCGGAACTCCTACAGAGGCGAGACCTCGTCGGTGAAGTGAAGCTTCGCAATCAGGCTGGTATCGAACTGGTCCAGGCGATGTTCGCCCAACTGCTGGATCTGCGCCAGTCCGGCCTCGATCTTTCGCCGTAGCGCAGCGACATCCATCCGCAGAAAAACGGCCGGGAAGGGTTGTAGTTTGTACAAGGCGTTGTTGAGATGCTTCACGACTCCGTGGTAGACGCCACGCTGGAGATGGTGATAGCCCGCGGCAAGCTGGATGAGGGCCTGGAAAAAGAGGCGGCTCGGCTCAGAGTGGCGGCGCCACACCTGCTCCCAGGCCTCATGGCTCTCCCAAAAACTTCCCCGGTTGAAGAGGGCCACCGCTCGTTGGAAGTCGGCCCAGTCTGCTGTCGACATCTTGGGTTCGACCGCCTCTTCGGGGGAAATACGGTACGAATCCCGCAGGCGGGCTGAGGTGGAAGCGGGTTTCATCTCGCACCACCGGTTACTTTCCGAAAAAGTAGGTCAACCCCATGGCCTCGCGCGTCAGCCGCAAGGTCTCGGCCGCTTCCTCTTCCGCCCTGGCATTTCCGCGACGAAGAAGCTCCTCGACAAATCGCGGGTCGGCACCGTAGCGGGCCCGGCGCTCGCGGATGGGGGCAAGAAACTCATTCACCGCCCGGTTGAGGCGCTTTTTCACTTCCACGTCGCCCACACGCCCCTTGCGATAACGCTCCTTGAGCTCCTCCACCTCTTCCTTGTTGCTGTTGAAGGCATCATGATAGATGAAGACGGGGTTGCCCTCGACGCGGCCGGGATCGGTGGCGTGGATGCGGTTCGGGTCGGTGTACATGCTCATGATCTTTCTGCGCACCGTCTCCTCGTCGTCGGAAAGAAAAATGGCGTTGCCGAGGCTCTTGCTCATCTTCGCCTGGCCGTCGATCCCCACCAGGATCGGCACTTCGCCGATCAGGGCCTCGGGCTCGGGGAATACGTCGCCGTAGAAACTGTTGAATCGGCGGGCGATTTCGCGACACAATTCGATGTGCGATTCCTGGTCCTTGCCCACAGGCACTGTGTCGGCGCGCACCAGCAGGATGTCGGCGGCCTGCAGAATGGGATAGCCGAGCAGCCCCAGAGAGGGGTTCTCGATCTTCTGGGCAGCGATCACCTCTTTGAGGGTGGGGATCCGCTGCGCCCTTGCCACGGTGACCAACATCGAAAAGATCAACTGCAGCTCGCAGACTTTGGGAACCTGGGACTGGACGTAGATCGTCGTCTTCTCGGGGTCGATGCCGACGCTCAGGTAGTCGAGCACCATTTCACGAATGTTGGCCGCGGCGTCAGCGATATGCTCGCGGCGGTTGTGGGTGGTCAGCATGTGGTAGTCGGCAATCACCAGGAAGACTTCGTATTCGTCCTGCAGCCGCACGCGATTTGCCAGGGTACCAACGTAGTGGCCGAGGTGTAGTTTTCCCGTCGGACGGTCTCCGGTGAGGATGCGCTTCTTGCGTCTCTGGATCGATTCAGAAAGTTGCGTCATCAGGACTCCTCAACGTTGTACGCAAGGCGATTCAAAACAAAGGCGACAGGGGGCCAGGCCACCGCGGCCCAGGACCTGTCGCCCAACGATCGAACAGTTCGAATATAGCCAGGCGGGGGTGCACCGACCGGCACGTTCAGCTTTCCACTTTTTCGGAACGACGCCGCCCCTCGCGCTCGCGCCGGCGAGGCCGCTCCTTTTCTTCCTTGACCGGCTCACGTTCCCACATATTCTCGCCGATCACGCTCAAGATGGTCCACTCTCTGGCTTTATGATACGACTCTTCAAAAGGCAACATGTAGATCGTATCCCAGGGACAATACTTTGAACAGAGGGTGCAGCCAATGCAGCGTGGCAGATCGATCTCGACGACGCGATGCACCGTCGGGTTGTTCGGCTCAGGCCCCGGCACGATCTCGATACAGTCCACCGGGCAAAAGTCGACGCAGACCTGGCAGCCGGTGCATCCTGCCTGGTCCACCACCGCCAGTTGTTTCGGCCGCCGCGTTGCGCGGATTTTGGCAGCTTTGGCGTATCTCTCCTCGATGAACGGCATACAGGTCCTCCTCTTTCATTCTGCCAAACTCATCCTGCGTAGCCGTATTCTCCAACAAGTCCCAAGAGCCGGTCCGGAGAAGACTACTTTTCGTTGAGCCGGTGTCGCATCTGGCGGAACAGCTCTTGGGCCTCGGCATAGAGCTGTCTGCGACGCTCGAACAACTCGGCTTCTTCCTCGAACACTCGATCCGACCAGCTGTCGCCGTTGACCAGCTCATCATCGATAGCGATCAGATCGCGGTGGCGCTTTTTCAACCGGAAGTACTCATCTTTGACCGCCTTAAAATCGCTGACCAGCATGGCGGCCTCTCCGAGGTCTTCCAGCGTCTGGATCTTCTTGCTGCCCATCTCTGCTGTCCTCCCAGTCCTTGGATCGCGGCTGAACGCTGCGCATGAATGGAACGAATTCCACAAACTCAACTTCAAAGCGACGCTCAGTAGCGCAGCATCGCAGCCATGCCCTCCATCTCTTGCATCGCCTTGTTGTTGCGCGAAAACATCAGGCGGATTTTTTGTGCCTCTGCCATGCGGGCTGCCTCGTCCTTGAAATCAACCGCTTCCAGAGCACCACGGCAGTAGGGACAGCGATCCACCTGGGTGCCGAACAGGGCCCCGCACTCAATGCAGCGCCAGCCGTGCAAATCGCCCACCTCATCGAGCACAAGCAGCTCGACTCTTCCCTCCTGCAACGCCTGCATCGTTGCCTCCTTGCCGGCGGTGGCGCGATAGCCCTTCGCCAGTCGCTCCCTCAATTGTTGCAGAATCTTGTTCTGCACGCGCTCCCTTTCGGCCAGGACCAGGGGGCGGATGCGGTCGGCAATCTCTGTCTCGGAAGCGACGAAATCGATGTGGTCGGTAAAGCGTACCTTGTTCCGCAGCTCCGGCGGTAGCTCATCTTGAATCCGCGCCAGGTTGCGGTCGGTGCTGAGGATGATGTAGTCATCCGGGTTCTGCTTCTTGTCGAAGCGTTTCAGAAACTTGGCCACCTCCGAGTGGAACTGGCGCACGTGCCATTCGCGGTGCCGTTGATATCGCATTTGCGACCATCCGCCCACCTTGGTTCGTCCTGGCACTTCTTCCATGAGCTCCGCCGTCGGACTGACCTTATTCAGGTAGTAGGAAAAAATCCGTGCCTCGTCCTGCTCGACGACCACGACGGCGTGATGGGCGTTTTCCTCCAGGACCTTGATAAGCGGAAACACATAGGGTGCGCGCGAGACGATCAGGCGGCTTTCGAGAGGCACAGGCAACTGGAAGTCGCGGAAGATGCCGCGATGGGTCGCCACGAAAAGTGCCAGTCCTTGGGTTTCCTCCTGTAATCTTGAACCAAAATAGTGCTCAATCTCCGTCAGGCAGGCCTCGAGCCGATCCAGCACCTCGGGCTCCTTCCTGAGCATCTTGCGAACCTCACCTGCCCGCTTCCGGAAAAAGACCGGATAGTCACGTTTTCCCTGCTGATTGATCGACAGATCGAGGTATAGGCTGACGAAGGGTAGCTGTCCTTGGGGAATTTGCAGCAGCGCTTCGAGATCCGACCGCGCAATCATGGCGCCCTCCTCATGAACGCTGGTCTACCGTCCAGGTTACTCAGGGCATTGCCCCGAAAACCCCAGCTCCCCCTGGGGAATGGGGTCGGTTCTGCTTTGCTTTTATTGTACGCGGATCGTCTGCCTGCCGGTTTCGACGGACACAACGACACTTCCGGATCCGATTCTAAAGCCACCGAGAAAACGGCTCGTCGATCAGGATACGTCCAGGATCAGGACAGCGATGTCGAAGTCCCTCACATCGCACAGAAAGCCACAGCCGGAGTCAGCTCATTGCGGCGGGCTGATAGTTTTCGATCAGCACCTTCTGCCCGACGTGCTGAAAGGCCACAACGATCTTGCTCCTGGTGCCCTGGGCATCCCGTTTCTCGACGATCAGGCCGTAGTCATGAAACGCCTCGTGGTAGATCGTCTGCCCCACCTGGAACGTCTTGTCCGGAGAGTAGGGCACGATCTCAGCAGCCTGTTCCTGGCCGTTGGCATCCTGGTTCACCTCAGTGCTACGAACGCTGCCGTCCTTGTTCAAATCGTCGGGGGAGAACGAGTAGGAACTGTGGCAACTGGAACAACGCAGCCAAACAATGCCCAGCTCGGGGCTCTCCCCGGTCAGGCGCATCTTGGTTTCCCGCCGACACCTGGGACACAGAGCCGTAAAGTATTTTCGCTTAAAGGGTAACAAGTCAGCCATGAGTCAGCCCTCCTTAAGGTGCGAACGCATCAACCACTTCACCCCACGACAACAAGGACTCTTTCATCACCTCCTCTCGAATGCTGCAGGACTCGTTCTCTCCCCTCAGCGTAGAATCGCTTTTCCCGCAAAGACGGCGGCATCTCCGAGCATCTCTTCGATGCGCAGAAGCTGGTTGTACTTGCAGATGCGGTCGGTGCGCGATCCCGATCCGGTCTTGATCTGGCCGACATTGGTGGCCACGGCCAGATCGGCGATGGTGGTGTCTTCGGTCTCGCCCGATCGATGTGAAATGACGGCCGTGTAGCCGGCGCGCTTGGCCATTTCGATGGCGTCCAGCGTTTCGGTCAGGGTGCCGATCTGGTTGACCTTGATCAGGATCGAGTTGGCCACACCGAGTTCGATTCCCTTGCGCAGGCGTTGGGTGTTGGTGACGAAGAGGTCATCGCCGACAAGCTGGATGCGATCTCCCAGCTCACGGGTCAGCCTCTGCCACCCCTGCCAGTCGTCCTCGGCCAGGCCATCTTCGAGCGACACGATCGGATATTGGGTTACGAGTTGGTCATAGTAAGTGATCAATTCTTCGGCGCTGAGCTCGCGGTTTTCGGAACGCAGGGTGTAAATCTTGCGCTCGGCATCGTAGAATTCGCTCGATGCCGGATCGAGCGCAATGGCGACATCTTTACCAGGTTCGTAACCGGCGTCTTCGATGGCTGCCAGAATCAAATCGAGAGCTTCTTCGTTCGATTTCAGGCTGGGAGCAAAGCCGCCCTCGTCGCCGACCGAGGTACTGTATCCATGCTTCTTGAGCACAGACTTGAGCGTATGAAAGACCTCGATGCCCATGCGCAGGGCCTCGGAGAATCTCTCCGCGCCCACCGGCACGATCATAAATTCCTGCAGATCCAGATTGTTGTCCGCGTGCACGCCACCGTTGAGAATGTTCATCATCGGCACCGGCAGGGTCTTGGCATTGGTGCCGCCGAGGTAGGCGTACAGCGGCAGACCCACAGCGCCGGCCGCAGCGTTGGCAACGGCCAGGGAAACCCCCAGAATGGCGTTGGCACCGAGGTTGGCTTTGTTGTCAGTGCCGTCGAGTTCGCACAGGCGCTTGTCGAGATAGGCCTGGTCGGTGGCATCCTCGCCGACGATTTCCGGGGCGATCTTATCGTTGATGTTCTCCACGGCCTTCAGGACACCCTTGCCGCCATACCGTTTGGGATCCTGGTCGCGAAGCTCGATCGCCTCGAATTCTCCGGTGCTGGCGCCCGAAGGCACGGCAGCGCGGCCGAGGACGTCGCAGTCGAGCAGCACATCCACTTCTACGGTTGGGTTGCCACGGGAATCGAGAATCTCCCGCGCCGAAACCTCAACGATTGTTGTCATCACGCGCTCCTTTATTCAAGCATCTCCACCTTGACCATATTGGTGCGGCCGGCCTGGCCCATGGGCAGTCCAGCCGTCAGCACAACGATGTCGCCGGCCTGCGCCAGACCAAGGTCCAGGGCCTTCTTCTTGGCATACTTTGCCACCGAGTCGGAGTCGGCAAACTCCTCGGCCCGGATGGGCAGCACTCCCCAGGTCAAACAGAGCTGGCGCACGGTCTCCGACCTGGGACTCAATGCCAGGATCGGCTGCCTGGGACGATAGCGAGCCACCATGCGTGCGGTCGTCCCGGTTCGGGTGGGGGTCAGAATCGCCGCCGCCGACAGATCCTCCGCAAGCTGAATGGATGCATGGCAGATAGCGGCGGTGATGGTGCCATGATCCCACGCTTGTGGTAGCCGCAGCTCTTTGTGCGGCTGGAGAACCTCCTCGGTGGCCTCCACGATGCGGGCCATGGTCTGCACGGCCTGCACCGGATAGTGCCCCACCGCCGTCTCTTCCGACAGCATCACGGCATCAGTGCCATCGAGCACGGCGTTGGCCACATCGGTCGCTTCCGCTCGGGTTGGGCGCGGGCTGTCGACCATCGACTTCAGCATCTGGGTGGCGGTGATCACCGGTTTTCCCGCCTCGTTGCATCTGCGGATGAGCATCTTCTGAACCAGCGGCACCCGCTCGAGAGCGGTCTCGACGGCCAGATCGCCACGGGCCACCATGATTCCGTCGACCGCCGCGATGATCTCGTCGATGGCCTTCAAGGCCTCATGTTTTTCGATTTTGGCGATCACCGGTACATGCGCCCCCCGGGACTCGATGAATTCCCGCACTTCGACGACGTCGGCTGCCTGACGAACGAAACTCAGCGCAACGAAGTCGACATTCTGCTGCAACCCGAATTCGAGAGCCTCGAAGTCTTTTTGGGTGACCGACTCCACCCGAAGCGAGCCATCCGGCAGGTTGATCCCTTTGTGAGAACTCAATTCCCCGCCGAGAACCACCTTGCAGCGGATATCCACACCGTCGGTATCGATCACCCGAAGCTCGACGGAGCCGTCGGCCAGGAGGATGGTGTCGCCGGGGGAGACCTCCTTTGGCAGCCCGGCATAGGTGACTGAGACGCTCTGTTCATCACCCGGGACGGAACGGCCTGTGAGGACAAACTCTTTGCCGGCCTCGAGAACGACGGACCCCTTGGCGATTTCGCCGATGCGGATCTTTGGTCCGGGAAGATCTTGAAGGATGGCAATGGGATGGTCTAGCTCTTCGGAGAGTTTTCTCAGACGCTGGATGACTTCGCCATGCTCAGTGAAGCTGCCATGCGAGAAGTTGAGACGCGCGACGTCCATTCCGGCATCGATGAGGCGGCGGAGTATAGCTTCCGATCGACTGGCGGGCCCGATGGTACACAGAATCTTCGTCCGTCGCACTGGTCTTCCTTGCGTTAAGCTTGGAATTCGCTTGTGCGGCAAACCATGCGCCGACTCACATGGGTTTGCATCAACGAAACTCCAGGTTCTTCTGAGCCGAGAATGAGGATCGGTGGACGCATTCGCGATATGCTGGACACGGTGGAAGGCCAGAGGGTGGCCCGCGAAGGTCTGTGGCCGCAAGGAAGAGTTGGCGGTATCATCAGATGAGGCACGTTTCTGCGCTTACTGCCGTCGGCTTTACACATTATTAATTATACGCGTCTTTTTCGTGTTTGTCAAGCGGTTTGTCGGCACGCGAGGCAACCCGCTACACCCCGCCCCTCCTCGAACCAGCGCCGACAGCCGGCTCAAGGCCAGTTGGCCGGGTCTTCATTCAGCCGTTTCTCATAGGGCTCGAGGCGGCTCTGGTAGGACCGAATGTCGAAATGGAACAAATGGGCCAGATGCAGTATCTCGGTAACAAATTCGTAGGTGGACTCGCTGCCTTGCAGTCGTTCCAGCTCGTCGAGGCACGCGACCACACGTGCCCGGAGCACGGCAAAGAGAAGTTCCTGAATTCGGCCCTCCTGCAGATCGACCCCAAGCCGGCGAGCGAACTCCAGAATCTCCCTCAGCTCACGGGCACCAGCCAGATCGCCGGATTCGGTCAAACCGTGCAGGATCTGCTCGGCGCGCCGCTGGAACAGAACGGCCTCACGCCGCGTGTCGAGCGCCAATCCCAGATCCCGGGCCTCCTCGACGACTCGTAACGCCTCATCCTGGGATTGAAGAAGTGAGCCAACCTCCTGCTGGGCGATCAGTCGATGGAGGCGCTCGCTGAGAACCGTCTCAGCCGGCACTTTCAGCTCCGCCGGGAGCTGCAGGCCGATACGTCGCAACTGTCTCATGAGCGCTCCGTGGCGCCTGTAGATTTTCGAAAACAGCGCAGCGATTCCGGTCGTCTGCCTCTTCAGCAGGATCTGCATAATCTGCTCGCGATCCTCTGGCAGCATATCCAGGATGGTGAAGCGACCTTCGGGCTCGTTGCCTCGACTCTGGCTGGCCACAGCCCTACCGACCTCCTGTTCGCCGGAAAGAAGGTCGGCCAGGGTGGTCGTCGGCGAAACCCGCTGCACCCGGCAAGCCATCTCTTCGCTCTGCTCGACCGAATCGAGCCAGTACGCATAACGACCCACTTCGAAGGTGACGCCGGACTGGATCTCTACCAGACCGACGGCGCCTCCGTCGGCGGTATCGCGAACGCGCTCCGACTCGGCAAGTCGGATGGTGTAGTGGTAGATCTTCCGGTTTCCTTCGAACGGTTCGAAAGCCGAGCGCATCGCATAATGGCCGACCACCTTGGGGAAGGTGACCACGGCCGGTTTCACCAGACGCTCGTAGATGCGGGCACCATCCCCGAATTCGGGCAGGTTGCTTTTTGCCTTCTTCAAGCGAGCCAGGAAGCCCGCTTCTATATCCTCCGAGCCAAGGGACTGCGCCACTTGCAGCGCGCGCGCGGCGTATTGAATCACCTGCACTGTCTCGATGCCCGAAAGATCGTCGAAGAACCAACCACAGCTGGTATACATCAGCAGGGCGTGGCGCTGCATCTCGAGCAATTTCAGGGCGCGGACGCGCTCGTGCTCGTCGATTGGGCCGGAAGCGTGCTCGGCAAAAAACCGGTCTACCGTCTGCTGATCACGGTTCAGAATCACGCCGATGTAGGCATCCCGGGCAGCCCACGGGTCGCGGAAGACGGCCGCACCCTGCTGTTCAAAGAAAGCAGCAAGTCTGTCGCGCAGGAAATCGAAGGCGGCCCGAAGCGGACCGCGCCACTCCTGGTTCCACTCGGGATGGCCGCCGGTGTTGCAGCCGCAGTTGCGATACCACCGGCCGACGCCGTGGACGCAGCTCCAGGAGGTTCCCTCGCCATCAGGTCCTGGCTTCAGCAACACCTCATCCTGCGGCGGATAGCGATCGAGAAACTCACCCGGATTCGTGACCGCCAGGCCGCGGCGCGGCGCTTCGACACGAAGGAAGTAGGCCAGCCCCATGTCGCCGAAGGGCTCGTGGTGACCGTAGCTCTCGCCGTCGGTCGCCAGAAACACCAGGCCGGGCCGCTGATCTTCTGCAGCGAAGCCGGACTCGATTCGATCGGCCAGGCGGCCCGCATCGCGGAGCAGGTGCTCGAAAGCGACACCCCGCGACATTTCGCCATGATAGAAAAAGATATCGATGAAGCGCCTGGAGCCACCACCTTCGCTGTCGACGAAGCAGCGATAGGGACGGCTGGTGTCGATCTCCCCGTTGGCAACTTCTTTCCACTCCCCGCCATCGAGCGGACGCACGCGCTCGGCCTGGTACGGCGACAGGATCAGGAACCGCAGCCCATGATCGCACAGCGCCTGCAGAGTGGCGTGATCCACAGCAGTCTCCGGCAGCCACAACGATTCGGGGCGCCGGCCGAAACGGTGTCGGAAATCGGCGATGCCCCAGCGGATCTGCGTCAGCCGATCGCGTTCGTTGGCCAGGGGTAAGATGATGTGATTGTAAGCCTGAGCAATGGCGTTTCCGTGGCCGCTAAAACGTTCCGCGCTCTGGCGATCTGCGGCGAGGACGCGCAGATAGGTCTCGGGTGCGTGTCGCTCCAGCCAGGAAAGCAGAGTGGGGCCGAAGTTGAAGCTGATCGATGTGTAGTTGTTGACGATTTCAGCAATGCGCTCCTGGTACGGCGACAGGATGCGAGAAAAGGCATTCGGGTGGTAGCATTCGGCGGTCACCCGCTCGTTCCAATCATGGTGCGGAGCCGCGCTCGGCTGCCGCTCGATGGCCTCGGTCCACGGATTCTCGCGTGGCGGCTGATAGAAGTGGCCGTGAATGATTACATAGCGCTCGTCGGATCGGTTCATGGATTCAGCTCAATGGAGTGTCTGCCCAGGGGGCCCGGGTAGGGCAACACTGCGGTCTCTCCCACAGGGGATCGCGGCAAAAGGCCCGAAAGCAGGGTGGGGATGGGTCTTGCCTGGGTCCGTGACCTCTTCGGCCAGCGAACCAGGCGGCCGGCGTTTTTGACGCTGATCGAAGGCTCCCTGTAGCTGCGTGAGGAGTGGATCGAGCTTGCTCGCTGTGTTGTCGGTGTGGTGCCCCCGCAATGATCGGGATCGTGACGAATTCGGCGGCCTGCACGACTGCACTCTCTTCGGTCCCCTCCACCTGCTCGACGCGCCCCCGGTTCTGTAGGACGATCCGTTCCGCCTCAGCCTCTGCATTTCGGGACTTCTTTGCCGTTTGTTCCGCACCCCGTCCACCGCCTGGCGGCGGGCCCCCGGGCATTCGGCTGGCGTACCTGCTCATGGTCTGTGGTAACGGCGCCGCTACTGTCCCAGGAACAAGGGCACCTTCCCGAAATTGATCAACTTCTTGGTCAGACTGCCGACGACAAACTCCACGATGCTGGACCTGCTGTGCACGCCCAGTACGACCATGTCGGAGCGGTCGAGGTATTCGGCCTCGATGACGCGAGCGATCTTGTCGGTGGTCCACACCGTTTCCACCGAGCGAGCCGAGTAGGCCCGCAGGTATTCAGCACTGAGGCTAAGAATGCGATCCGCTGCCTTCCTGTCGTCGTTGGAATGAATCAGGACGATATCGATGTCGGGGATGATTGCCAGGTGGGCGAAGCGCTGGAGAGCGCGAGCCGCCGGAAAGCTGCCGTCGAACGCAATGGTGACTTGCCGGATGGGCTTGAACGCCTCGGGCACGGCCAGCACTGGCGTAATTGTCTGGTCGAGCACGTCCTCGACCGATTTTTCCACACCTTCTTCGGTCTCAAACTGGTAGTTGGTTCTCAACCCCATGATTACGAGGTCATAGTAGAGCGAAAGTTCGACGATGCGCCTGACCGGCGCTCCCTGCTCTTTAGCCAACCGGTACGCGACCCCTTCCTTCTTGCAGCGGTCGGCGAACCGCTGGAGCAGTTCCTCGATCCGCTTCTGGGCGTCTTTCTGCTTGTGGGCAATCACCTGTTCGGCATAATAGATGCCGCCGATGGGGACCGACCCTTCTGATTTTTCGATGCCGGGCACGTCGAGAACCGCCAGACCCGTGATCTCGGCCTGGTGACGCCTGGCGAAGTCCACGGAATAGTCGGTGGCGGCGGCGGTATAGGGGGAGGGTTCAAGGGGTAAGAGGATTCTTTTAATCATCCCTGGCTCCTTTGAAAATGACACTTTTTGCCGCTTGCGCGGCTTTCGGAATGAACGGAATGCCTTTAAACTATAACAATCGCCATAAAAAGCAAGGGAATTCCTGAAGGTCTGAGATGCTCCGGACAGGATCCGCCAAGGCCAGCGATTGGGTATCCGTGCATGTTTCTTGGCTACATAGTTGAAATATTTCTTGCCAAACCAGGTTTCGATTACTATATTGATATGCGTTCTACGAGGTGTCCCCATGGCTTCTGCACCATTGACATTCCTACCCTTCTCGTGCCCGCTGCAATTCCCTATGTTCCCCATTGTTGTCGCATGTCGTTACAGCGTTGTCCGATGCCGCGACAGCGAAGCCTTGCCGGCGGCGCCTGGGCAGCCGTGGGACTGCGCATTTCTGTCTACCGTGGAAACTCTGGGGAGAGGGGTCGGTGGCACAATGGTTGCTATTTGAAGCGGGCGGTCAACTGACTGAATCTCACTAACTTAGGCGGGGTGAGCCTTGAGACCGATTCACTATTTCTCGACGGTGGTCGCCACATCGATACTGCTGATGTCGCAGGCGGCCCCTGCGCAGAGCCCCTCCCTCCCGGGCGGGCGAGGGCTTGTCCATCTGTCGTCAGCGTGGACGCTCGATCAAGGCGTCGCCACGCTTCAGGCCTATTCTTCCACCTACTTCAAGAGCGACCGCGTCCCGGGTCCAGGAGGTCAGCCGATCGGAGTCACTTTCTGGGACATCCAGGGGGCGGTGTCGCTCCATTTCGCCAGCGGTCGGCATTTCGAATGGGCAGCTACCGAGATCGTCTACCAGGACAATCACCGCGGCGGCAAGGGGTACAATTTGCCCGATGATCTTTTCCTGAAGCTCAAGGTCGGCTCCCTGGGCAGCACCTCCAGTCCGTTCCGGTTCGGCTTCCTGCTCGAGAGCCGAATCCCGGTGGCACCAAAGCACAACATTGTTCTCGAGCCCTACTCTTCCGGCCGAGTCGAAGGTGGCATCACGGGACTAGTAACCTATTCACCCGACCTGCTGATCCCGGAAAAGGCCTTCAACCTTCATTTGAACCTTGGCTACTGGTTCCATAACGACGCCGGCCTGCGCATCAACGGACAGCCGGTGCTCGGACCCAGCCGTCACGTCAGCTACGGCCTCGGATTCGCCGTTCCCACGCAGCAGTTCGACTTCAGTCTGGAGCTTACCGGCCGAGCCTTCATCGAACGTCCACCCGAGGGCACCTTCACCCGCGACGACTTCATGTTCCTGACGCCGGGAATTTCGTATCGGCCTTCGAGGCAGCTTGCCTTCCAGTTTGGAGTCGACCTGCGCCTCACCTCGGTGCAGCAGGCCAGCGCCGCCGCTGTGAAGTTGCCGTCGCCAAATTTTCCGCAATACCCGCCGTGGCGGCTTCGCCTCGGGATGAAGTTCCACTTTGGTAGAACCTCGCCATCCCTGCCCACGGAAACAGAGCTGGCCAAGGCGCAAGATCAACAGCAGCAGAAAACCGCCCTGGAGAAGCTGACCGAGGAACGAACCCGCACTCAGCAGGCGATCAAAGAACTGGAGCGAATTCGGGCGCAACGCGAACAACTGCAGGCCGTGCTGGCGCGACTGCGCAAGCTGCTCGACTATGGCAGCGGCGTGACCAACGAAAAGGAAGGCAAGTCGAAGGTGACGCAGAAGAACCCGTGATCAGGGTCCAGAAAAAGCAAAAGGCGACGCTGGCGGCGTCGCCTTTCTTATGCAGATATGAGAATCAATCCGCGGACACCCTCTTTCGTACCCTCAGCAGCCAGCCGGCGACCGGGACGAGAACCACGGCCCACAGCCACTGCCAGTTTTCGCCGACGAAGGCCGACGCTCTTTGGCCCAACGTCACTTCCACGGCGATGGTTTTGTCGAAGGTTCGGATGGCCCGGCGGCTCGTAGCGTCACCCACCTGCAGGAGCGCCGTCAAGGTGAGATGCAGATTGTGGCGGCCGGGCTGAGTCGGTGTGATCTCCCACTTCCATTCCGTCGGCTCCAGCGAGCTCACCGCCTGCTCCTCGGGGGTGATCGAGGTGATCTCAAACCCGGGCCCGGTCAGACGCGCTTCCATGCGGCTGGCAACCCGAACGCGATCCCCTTGCTTGACCCCTTCCGCCTGGATCATCTGACTGAGTTGATCAACCGATTTGTTGATGTCCAGCAGGAGCTGGATGGTCGCAGTCCCTTTGAGGTTGAGGGAAACCGGGGCGTTGAACGCAACGCTGGCCTGCGCCAGACTGCTGAGGATGCTGTCGACCAGAGCCAGTGAATGCGCTGTCGGATCCGGCACGGCAACATCTCCAGAAGGCCTCTCGATGGGTATCGGCGGCTTGTCGGGAACCGGCTCAGAAGATGGCAGCTCTGCGGGGACCGGAGCCTCGGTGGGGACGGGTTGGGTCCGTTCCGGCTGGCGGGGAATCGGCCGCGGGCGCCGCTGGGCCCGTTTGGGAGGTCGGTTCGCTTTCGGAGGTTTTGGGCGTTCGACCTTCTGCCGACGAGCAGGTACGGCCTTGCCAAGCTTGAAATTCACCACCATCGTCGGTTGGTTTGCGGCGACCGTGCGGGTCAAAACCGCGAATCCCGAAAAACGGACTTCGATTTCAAGTTTCTTCGGGGCGGACGGCAGCGCCAGGCGATAGCTGCCTCCGGCGTCAGTGGTGGCGCGGAAGGTGGTCCCCTTGACCGACACCACAGCGCCCGGAAGCGGCCGGCCTGAGGAATCAGTGACCCTGCCGGTGATGATCACCTCACCGCGCGCCAACAGCGGCAATCCCAACACCAGCACCCAGGCCATCAGCAATTGCGGCATCCTGCGCATGACACTCTCCTTCTGTTGTTGGGAACTTCTCGTCGTGCTGCTCCCGGCCCCGCGCTGCCGAACCGTCTGTTGCAGCGACTTGCTCGCGGGGGCGGGCGCAAAAAGGTCGGCTCCGTCGCGCATGTTCTGGCAGGCGAGAAACGCAAAAAAGCTCCTCAGACCTGACGGGAGCTTTGGCGATGCGAATGAGGTCCCCTGTGTTTGGTCCAGTCCTGGAAATCTCTTTGGCGGGTATACCTGATCATACCAAAGGTTTGGGTGAAAGTCAAGAGAAACTTCGGGGGCGCGCTGCGGCGGCGCCTGCCCCGAGGAGAGCGCCGGGCCGATAGGATAATCGTTGCCTTTCATGTCGGATGCGGCGTTTTCGACGGGATTGGGGTTTTCCCTTGACAAACTGTACCCGGCGGTTTATATTGCTGTCAACATCCCTCTGCCATTCCCGGTGGTGCCAGATCTTGGTCTGGTGCCCTTTAGATAGATAATCGAAGGACTCTCAACGAGGGGGTCACGAACCCGCCTCCGCTTGTTACCCGACCGCGCAAGATGGCTCCCTCCGGCCAGGGGTATACCCGCATGCCACACATATTCTCCTCACCCAGCACCGCCCGCCAGTCCAGGCTTCTGGACCAGGTGCGGGCTGCCATTCACACGAAGTATTATAGCAGGAGCACCGAGAAGGGGCTCGACGCGACCTTCGGCTCGGTCTTCCTACCGTGCGTTCTCGAAAAGAAATACCCAAACCGGCGGGGTGCCACACGCCGTGCCATTCGTCTGCCGTCTGCGACACACTCGCTTGAAGACCGCTACGACATGCGAACCGTTCACGAGTTAC
>CAZGRP010000056.1:0-27998 GCA_964527995.1 uncultured Cytophagia bacterium
CCGTGCCCTTTTGCCTGATCCTCGATGAGCAGGGGGAGGCCGGTACGGCCGGGTGAAGTGGGGGCGATACGAAAGCCTCCTAACCAAACGTGGGGTTTTGTGTGCACTGCGCCACGCAGTCTCTGGCCGCATCCGCTATTAGCGTAAGACGCCCGCTCGCGTGTCTAAGGTGAAGTCTTCTAATACCGGAACTTTCTTCTTGACATTCGCCAAAGGCAGAATTAGATTAAAACAAATCCAGCGGTAGGGAGGCCCGACGTTTCACCTACTTCGAGCTTCGATCCCCACACTGGCTCGCTCGAAGTTTCATCCCGCCAAAAGCTTGAGCTACCACAGGCTTCCGACTCCACGATGCCTCCCAGCCGAAATCACTGAATGCCCAAATCCAGGGGGCATGGCCGAACCGTCAGCCCGATTCTTACCGGAGGAGCGCTCGCTTTCATGCCTCCGGCAGCACAAACGTCCATCCGCTCCGCGGGGCACAGGGGCATTTTTCGAGCTGGGCTGGCTCCAAGGACGCCCGGCATGCGGCGGTACTGGTCGAAATCGGGAGCGAACGATGACCCAAAGAGTTCTGCTTGCCGTCTTCTTTGTCCTGGCTTTTCTGCCACACGACCTGGCACTCGGGCAGGAGCGACACGCACAAGATCCGTGCGATGAGGCAACAACCACGATCGAAATGCTCGACTGTCTCCAGCAGCGCTACCAGAAGGCGGATGTCGAACTGAATCGGGTGTACAAGCAACTGATGTCCAGGTTGACCGAGAAGCGGCAGGCGAAACTCAAGGAAGCGCAGCGAGCCTGGATCGTTTTTCGAGACAAAAGCGCAGAGTTCGAAGCCAGCGCCGAGGAGGGAGGCTCGCTGGCCCCGCTGGTTCGTCTGATGGTGAAGACGGAAAAGACGGAAAGTCGAGTCGATGAGCTAAGGCAGATCCTACAACGAACAGATTCGCTTCGCTAACGCTTACGTAGCAAAGGAGGACATCATGCCAGGAAGGACCTTACGATTGCGAGACGGGTTCGCCGGTCAATCGCCGGAGTTACACGAGGAAGTCAAGGCGCTGCAACTGCTGTTACGGAAAGCGGGGCAACGGGTGGACGCAGACGGGCTGTTCGGGCAGGGCACGCTCGACGCAGTGAAGACCTTTCAGCGCGAACACGGTCTGGTGGCTGATGGCGTGGTCGGCGCGAGGACCTGGCAGGCCCTGCAAGGAGGCGAAGAACCAGTCGGGCGGACGATGCCCGCTTCGGCTGGGCTGGAAGGATTTCGTGGCGATCTCAGTTGGATCCATGCCCGTGAGGGCCACGCCGGCAAGGCCTACTGGCCGGGTGGCGGCTCGGGAGTGACACTCGACCCAGGCGTGGATCTCGGCTATGCCGATCCGTCGATGATCGAAGCCGCGTATCGGGGTCTGTTGACGCCGGAGCAGTTTGCAGCGGCTGAAAAGGTATTTGGCATCAAGGGGGAGTCCGCTAAGGCCGCTTTGGCGAGGGATTCCGTGTTGCAGGGCATCCGCATCAGCCGTGCTCAGGCCAACATGCTTTTCGCCTTGGTGGTGGAACCCTACTGGCAACGGATCGCCGGCCGTTTTCCGGCTCTGGCGCGTTCCGACACTCTTCCGTCTGTGCAAACCGCCTTGCTCTCTCTGGCCTACAACCGCGGTGTCCAGAACCGCGCACTCGAAGTGCTGCGGCAACCCCTCGACGGAAGGGAGTGGTCGGCCGTAGCCGACATCATCGGTTCGATGCAGCAAGATCACCGGCTCGAAGGAATTCGCAAGCGCCGCCGCATGGAGGCCGATCTGATTCGGGCAGAGCTGGCTTAGTGGGAGCTTCGTGGCTCCATCCATACTCTTTCCACACGGACAAAGAGTGGCTGCCGGAGTACCCTTGAGCAACGGAGGAAAAGATCATGTGGAACACAGGATTTCGTCGAGTCCTCCTGACAGCCGTGATCGCGAGTCTCGTCCTGCCCGCGACCCGCAGCTTTTCCCAAGTTCCACCGCCCGTCTTCAACAAGATCGATATGAAGGCCCAACCCGGTCAGGAGGTTGAGCTCACGCTTACCGGCAAGCGACTGAAGCAGATCAAGAGGATCGAAGAGGTGCGCATCGGAGCGAGCGCTGCCGAGGTGTTGGACTTCGCCCCCGAGTCCGACTCTGTTTTGCGCATCACGATTCGGATTCCGCGGGATGCTCGGCTAGGCCGATACCCCATTTCCATTCAGGTGTCAGGGGAGGGCTTTTCAGGCCCGCTAAGGCGGGAGGTGCCGGACACACCGGAGCCTGCCCCTGAGCCTTCCCGGACCACTCGGGACGAGGAGCAGCCGCCCGTCGCGTCGACTCCTGCCGATCGCCCGAGGATCGTGTTGCTGGCAGAGGGGCGGCCGGTTGAGGGATCGCCGGTAGATTTCGGCACGACAGATGTCGGCTCGCCGGTGACTAGGACACTGGAGATTCGCAATGTCGGCACCGCGCCCTTGATCCTCGGCAGACCGGAGTTGCCGCGCGGTTTTCGGCTGGTCGACTCGTTTCCCGAGAATGTTGCGCCGGAGAACAGCGCTGCGGTGACGCTGCAGATGGAAGCAGCATTCGCAAACACCTTCGGTGGAGTGCTGGAGTTTGTCACCAACATTCCGGGACAGAGCCGTTTTGCGCTTCCGCTGCAGGGGAGGGTGATGGCGGCAACGCAGCCGACCCCTTCGAGACGTTTTGCCTGGTGGATCGTCGTGCCGCTGGGCCTCAGCGGGCTCGGAGCGGTTTTCGCCGTGCGGTATGCGATCAGAAAAGCCGGCGCAAGCCGCGGCTCAGACGTCTCCGTCTCTACGGCCAGCCCTGTGATCGAGTTCAATCCTCAAAAAGACATGGGCAGGCAGCGGACGACAGAGGGTGAGCCGATCCAGGCTGATTTCGAACTCCGAGTGAAGCCCGACCTTGACTTCGGGCGGCAACAGATCCTGACCAGCGAGGCCTTCGTTCTCGAAGAAGTCAAAGTAGTCGGCGCTGCCGCAGCGGAGAGCCAGCCACCTTCAGGTGCGGACGACCTCACCCAAATCGAGGGCATCGGGCCGAAGATCTCCACCCTGCTCCAGTCTGCGGGCATACAGACCTTTGCGCAACTGGCGGATGCCGACGTTGGCCGGTTGCAACAGATCCTGAATCAGGCGCGACTGTGGTACGCGCAACCTGCCACATGGCCGAAGCAGGCCGGCTTGGCCTCGGCGGGCGATTGGGACCGTCTGGCGGAACTGCAGGCGGAGCTCAAAGGCGGCCGAGATGTGCCGGAGAATGGCTAGCGCCCGGTCTGCCGGGTGCCGCAAACCCGCGGCTCGAGACAAGACTAGAGAAAAGAACCGGGAGCCGCAAGTGCAAAAGAAGAAGGAGAATCGATGATGGCTACTTTGTCCAGGACTCTGGGCGGTTACTTTGCGTTCGAGAGCCAATCGCCGGAAGAGCTGGCGGCGGTCGTGCGGAGCGAGGAATTCGCACCGGTCCGGAAGGAAGTGTTGGCCAGGCTGAAGGGAGCTCCCTTGCCAAAAGGGTTTTTCGAGCTTGTGCTGAAGCAGCTACATGGCCTGCTCGATATCGACCTGCGAGCGATCCTGCTGAATGCGTGGATGCGGTCCGACACCTTGCGCGAGCACGTGGACCAGAAGGAGTTGTCCGAGGACGAGGCCCTCCTGCTGCGTCTGGCCGAACATACGATCACGTCGGAGCATGCTCCGGCTTTGAAGCCTTCCGTCAACAACGTACCGCTTGGAGAAATCCGATTCACCGTCAAGCTGGAACTGATCTTGGATGGCGTGATCCTGAAGATCCAGAACGGCAGGATCATGGAGTTTATCATCGGCTCATGTGAGGGGAAAGGGGAGTTGAAATGCGGGGACGCCTCCATTGTCGAAAAAGAGCTTGAAGCCGTGGCGCTGGAGGGCACCGTCGATCTCGGCGAGGGGATCCCCTTCTATTTCGATATGGATGAAATCAACGGAGCGCTCACCGCCGCATCGGTGGCAACCTGATCAGAGCTCCCCAAGCGGTAAAATCCTGGCGCTCGTGGCGTCGATCGCTCCGGATCGACCGGCGAAGATTCTCGGGAATATCCTCCAACGACGAGGCTCCGCCGTTTCGGACAGCCCGGCGTCAACACCACCTGATGCAACCCCGAAGGTTTGCCGCGTAGCCGATTCCCTGGCCGTGTGTCCCCCTTTACCACGCATACGCCTCCGGCGCCTCACCGCCCGGACCTGGCCAGATCTCGTCCAGCCGGGACATGGTTTCGTCCGAGAGATTGATCTCGAGGGCGCGTACACTTCCTTCGAGCTGCTGGAGGGTACGCGGGCCGATGATGGGCGCCGTTACGGCTGGATTGTGCAGCAGCCAGGCCACTGCAATGTCGGCCGGCTTCTCTCCGACTTGGTGACAAAGTTCCTCGAACGCCTCCAGTTGGCCGCGATACTTCTCGACCCGGTTCCGAACGTGATCGGTGGTTCGTCTGCCTTCGAGGGTTTTTTGCAGCGCACCGGCAAGAAGGCCGCCGCCCACCGGGCTCCACGGGATCAGGCCCAATCCGTAGGCGCGGCAGGCGGGAATCACTTCAAGTTCGACGGTGCGGGCGCTGAGGTTGTAGAGGCTTTGCTCAGAGACGAGTCCGAGGAAGTGGCGTTCCGCAGCCGCGCCCTGCGCCTGGGCGATATGCCAACCGGCAAAGTTACTGCTGCCGACGTAGATGATCTTGCCCTCACGGACAAGCTGCTCCATCGCCTGCCAGATCTCGTCCCAGGGTGCCTCACGGTCGATGTGGTGCATCTGGTAAAGATCGATGTGATCTGTCCGCAGGCGCCGCAGGCTGTCTTCGCAGGCCCTCTTGATGTGCAGAGCCGAAAGCCTGCCCTCGTTGGGCCAGTCGCCCATGGGGCCATATACCTTGGTGGCCAAGACCACTTTCTCTCGGCGGCCGCCACCCTGAGCGAACCAGTGCCCGATGATGGTCTCCGTGACTCCTTTCCCCTTGCTGCCGCCATAGACGTTGGCTGTATCGAAGAAGTTGATTCCCAGCTCGAGAGCCCGATCCATGATCGCGAAGCTGTCGGCCTCACTGGTGTAGGGGCCGAAGTTCATGGTGCCGAGGCAAAGTCGGCTGACTCTCAGTCCGGTGCGACCGAGGTGCGTGTACTCCATCGTTCCCTCCTCACTTCCATTTGATCGTGCAGCCGATCGGATCTGTCTCCTGTGTCGGTGGCTCCTCGCCAGCGAGGACGGCATCCAGGGCCTCGCGCAGGTAGTGCCTCTCGACTGCTTCCGGGTCCTCGTGATTATCGTCGATGGTGCCGTGGTAGCGCAACACCCGATCTTTGTCGAACAGGAATACCTCCGGCGTACGCCTGGCGCCGTAGGCCGCTGCCACGTCTTGAGATTCGTCGTAGAGATAGGGGAAGTTGAAGCCCTTCTGGCGCGCTCGCTTCTTCATTTCCGGGAAACTGTCTTCCGGAAACTGCTGCGCGTCGTTGGAACTGATAGCGATGAGTTGCACGCCTTTGTCGGCGTAGTCAGCCTGGATCTGAATCATGCGATCTTCCCAGGCCTGCACGTAGGGACAGTGATTGCAACTGAAGATGATGACCACGGCTTGCTTGTCGGCGTAGTCATCGAGGGTGTGGCGCCGGTCGTCCACGCCAGGCAGGTCAAACGGGATGGCTTTATCGCCGAGTTTGAGATTGGACATGGCTCGGTTCCTCCTTGTTGATGACGCCTCAAACTATTCAACCGGAGCCGAAAAGTCAAGTCCAGAGACGGAAAAACACTCCTGTTTACCACGGATACTCACGGAGTTTCACGGCAGGAAGGATTCAACACCAGAATCTCGGAAGAGACACCGAATGGGGGTTGGGAACCACAGAGGCACGGAGACACGAAGGTTTAGTCAAATGTGGACTTGTGAGTCGAATTCATCCTGGAGATTCTTCACTCCGCTCCACTTCGTTCCGCTCCGTTCAGAATGACAATTCTGTGGATGGTTTAGGCTCATCCCATGATGAGACTTGTTGTGCTTTTCGGCGTTCTTCAACGTCGCTCGGCGTTGGAATCAAGAACTGCTCTTCAGTAAGACTCCGCGGTTGGTAAGAGCGGTGGTTTCTGCCAGGCCGCCGAGTAATCCCTGCCCTCGAGCGGCGGATTGCCTCCCGGGCCGTAACCTTTCTTCTCTGACACCCTTCGCAAAGGCACAAACTCCGGCTCGATGCCTGACTTCGACACCCCGCATCGAAGGAAACCGAGGCTGGCGTCGCCGTCAGGCCAGCGGTCGGCCCACTGCGGGAAGGCGGTGGCGGGCGCGTATTGGAAGGTGATGCCCTCCGCGACGACACGGCGGCGGCAGTGGATGTGGGCCGTAATCACCATGTCGGCTGCGCTCTGCCGAAACACGCGCAGAATGCGGCTTCGGTGCGGCTCATCCACGCCGAAGTACCAGGCATTGCGGTCTTGTTCGATGTCCCAGTTCGGCTCGTGCACATCCTCGATGAACAAGGCGGGGTGCATGAACCAGACGTGAAACCTGGCGCGCGGCTGCCGGGCCTGCGCCTCCAGCCAGTGCCACATTTCCCCCTCCTCTGGAAGTCCTGACCCGGCCAAGAACGCGTCGAATCCACTGAACCGCACTTCGCGATGGACGAAACTCCACTGGCTCGGGCCGAACACCGAACGGTAAAGGGCAACGAATTCCTCCCGGATCGCCATCGGATCCGCAGGGTGGTACTTGTTGCCGACCTCGTGGTTGCCCGGCAGGGCGTGGTACGGAAAGGGCAGGGCGTCCAGATCCGCCTTGATCTGTTCGAGCTCGAAGCGGTGGGTGGAGCCGTCGCGGGTCAGGTCCCCTCCGACGATCAGAAGTTCGGGGTTGCCTGAGACAATCTGCTCCCGGGCCGTCTGCCAGTTCTCGTTCCAGGCCGGCTGGAAGCGGAAAGAGCGTGGCGTGCCCACGTGCATATCGGCGACGTAGGCAAAGGTCCAGCCGCCCTCGGCTGCCTCTGAGCGCCTCTGTCGGTCCCGCGGCATGTTAGCCCTCCGATCTGGCCACTCCGTTGTGGTTTCTCTCTGCGGCGAACGGCCCTGCGTAGAGAGTCAGAGCTCTCGCTCGAAATCCGCCTTCTTCGGCAGACGAACCGAGACAACGCCTGCCCAATCGACTTCAGACGCACCAGTCACGCTGAACCTTGTGGGCCTTCCGTTGTGGTAGCGGAACCATCCGAAAACAAAATCGCCCTGCAGTTCTTCGGAAAAAGAGCGGTGGGTTCCGTCCGAGAAGACCAGCCAATCTTCATATCCAGCCGTCTTCACCTGGTAGATGGCGACTTCGCTCTCCACCGACGGCAGCCGGCGAAACTCAATGCCCCGGGGTTGCGCGGCGCTGCCGGTTTCAGCCAGCATCTGACGGTCACGGAAAGGGTAGATCAGGACGCCGAACCGGTCTTTCTGAGCGGCGGCCAGCGACTTCTTGCGGAAGATCAGCCAGTCGACTTCTCGATTTGGCTCTTCCCCGGGAATACCGCGCAGGTCGGCGGGACCCGACTTCTTGAGCTTCTCAGGTGCAGGCTGCTCGTCGCCGGCAAAGAGAATCGCGGCGCCAGGCGTCTCCCTGGAAACGTAGCCGCTCGCCACCTCCTGCATATGCAGAGGTGTGTGCAGGTTCCAATCGAGAATCTTGCCTCGATGCGGGGTCATGACCTGATCGAGAATGACCCAGTATTCTCCTCTCACAAAAGCTACGTGCCGGCGGTTCAACGTATCGTGGAACTCCTCGTATCCCCTGTGGGTGGCGGCGAAGTAGTCGACGGATGTCTGAGTGCTCCACACCACGTCTTCACCGGCAATGCCGCGTTTGTTGGTGATGGCGTCGTCGACGGTGAGCATGTTGTGGGCCCGCGACTGCTTATACCAGGAGACATGCAAAGGATCGCTGTATCCGGCCAGGCCGATGCCGGCGTCGACGGCGATGGGGACGCCGTTGGCGAAGATCTCGAAGTCGAGAATGTCATAGTGGCCGTGGTTTTGGAACGGCCCGTAGTTGATGATCATGAAGTAGGCATCCGGCTGCCAGGCATCTCTCATGACGGCAAACTGGGAGAACTCGAAGTTGACCGAGGTCCGATCCGGGGGACGGGGAACGACGCTCAGGGAGCGTAACTTTTTCGGAGTGAGCCGATGCCGTACGGCGCCGACAAAGTCACCTCGCTGGAAGAACTCACCCATCTCCACGAGCAGGTCGGCCAGGGCCGTGCCACGGGAGGCATCATTGATCGGGCTGTTAACGCCGATGGGGGTGAGAGTGAGGGCGGTGAACTCCATCATTTTCTCCAGACGTGGCAGGTAGGCGTCCAGCAGACTGGTATCCCCGAGATAATACTTGAAGAGGAGCATGTAGCGATAGAACATGCCAAAGACAAAGCGGGTGTAGCTTCCAGTGCGCTCAATATAGCCACCGTCGGCCAGAATGTCGCGCTTGAAATGGAGTTCCATGTTTTCACGACTGGCCTCCAGCCACTGCCGCGCTTCGGTAAACTCCGGGAAGTGCAGAGCAACGTACGCCAGGGTCATGGCGGTTTGAGTCTGCCAGTTGTACGGATGAAAGGGTACCCGCGTCAAGCCCTGGTAAAGCCAGCGCGCCGAGCCGAGGACGGTTTTGAGCAAGCGCTTCTGGGTCTCTGGCGCAAGACGCGAGCGATAGACGCGGTAGGAGTCGATCAGCCTGGGGAGGCGCACGCCGAGACCCAGCTCATACCAGATGATGTCGCGATGCTTGGTTTCGCCGGGCTTCATGTGGTGCTGGACCTGGTCCTTCTGGTCGTACCACTGGTTGAAGAGGTCCTCGAAGCTCTTGGCATAGAACGGATCGCCGCTGACCAGATAGGCATTCAGCAGGTCGGTGAAGAAGGGCAGATAGTGGATGGCGAACTGCGACCGCTCCTTCCAGTCATAGTTGAAGTCGACCTGCCAGCCGAACCGAACTCCGCCGATGGTGTAGCCGCTGTCCGGCTGAGCGATGGCACTGGCCGCACGCAGGATCAGGTCGCGGCGGGTGGGATCTTTGTCGACCTGCTGTAGAAAAGAATCGATGGTCAGCAAGGGGATCTTGGCGGCGCGGTCGTAATGGTAGAGGCGGCGGTTGTCTGGGCGCTCAGCGAAGTACCGGATGATCTTTTCGACGGCAGCTCGTCCACCGGCGGCGGAATCTGCGGGCGTGCCGAGCCCGGTGGGCAGCGACAGAGAGGCCACCAGTTCGGCATCGGAGATGTGGTTGATCTTCTCGTCGAAGTAGCTGGAGTCGAGAAACACGTCGTGCCACTCGGAGAGATAGAGGGCGGGATCGATCTGCGAGCGGTCGCCGTTGCGCACCGGTTCGTTGCACAGCGGGCAGTACCATTGGTCGCCGACTTTGTAGATATCGGAGTACCGGGAGATCTCGGGGCCGGTCTGCTTGCGGCTGCAGCCGGTGAGCAGCGCAATACAGAACGCCCCTATGGTGAGGATCGTCAGTTTGCGCACTGTGATGTCTCCAGAGGATAAGGTCACATGGAACAACGGCTGGCACGGGAGAATCGGGGGGACCGCTGGCGTTGCATCCACTTCACCCTCAAGGGTGGGACCCGCGCGCAGGCGAAAGATACAAACAGAAGCCCCGTCAGGCAAGTGATTTTTCAGTATCGGCTTTCCCGGGAAGACCGGGGTCGCATCGTCAAGCCCTTCGGCGTGGTTGTGAATTGCGCAAGGGACGCTCACACCCCTCCCAGCAAAGCCAACTTCACGTGGGAGTCCGGCAGCTGGGGAAGGCTCTTTGAGGAGGATCGGGCTTGCTATTGTGCCGTCTTTTTCGTATACCTTTGCCTATTGCCGAAACTGTTGCCCAACCGAGGATGAATTTCCCTCCACCGCAACTACCCGAGGAGACCGATGGAACTTGGATTGCCTCTGGTGGACTTTGTCGTGATCGGGTTCTACCTGGTGCTGATGCTGGGGATCGGCTTCTACTTCTCGCGCTTCATGAAGGGCGGAGAGGATTTTTTCGTCGGCGGGCATCTCATCCCGTGGTGGGTGGGCGGGGTTTCCCTCTACATGACGACGTTCTCCGCCTGGATGTTCACCGGGGCGGCCAGCTTCGCCTACAACACCGGCTGGTACGGCATTCTCTTCTTTTTCACCCAGCCCATTGGCTTTTTCATCGGGTTCCAGCTGTCGGCCTGGCGCTGGCGCCGCACCCGGATCACCTCACCGGTGGAGTACGTACAGACCCGCTTCAACAAGACGACGCACCTGTTTCTGAGCATTGTGCTGGTTCTCAGCATGACCTACTGGCCGGCGCACCACCTGGCGTCGCTGAGCAAGATCAGCGCACCGACGATGTTTCCCAATTCCATGATGGCGATCGAGAGCATGATCGTGGTCTCCGGTGTGATCATCCTGATTTATACCTTCTCCGGCGGCCTTTGGGCAGTGGCGGTCACCGACTTTGTGCAGTTCCTCATTTTGTTCTCCGTCGCCGTCGTCCTGATTCCAACGAGTTTTCTTTCGGGAGATCTCGGCTCTGTAGGCGAGTTTCTCCGCCGCGTGCCGCCGCTGGAGTTCAACCACGTCGTGCGCGGGAACGCCACCTACACGCAGTGGTATCTGGGCGGCTTCCTGCTCGCCAAGGTCTTTGGCATGGTGGTCGGCGACAAGGCTCAGCGCTTCTACAGCGTCCGCGACGAGAAAGCTGCCAGGAAAGTCGGCTGGCTGGCCTTTTCGCTGTTCATGACCGGGCCGATTCTGTTTGGCATCCCGCCGTTGATCGGCAAGGTGTTGTGGCCTGACATCAGTCTGTTGCAGAACTTCTCGCAGGTGACAAAGCCTGATGAGAACATCTACGTCGCGGTGGTGTTGCGCTACATGCCGGCTGGAGTCGTGGGCATCTTCCTTTCGGCGATGATGGCCGCCTCCATGTCGGCTCTGGACAGCGTCTGGAATACGGTCTCTTCCATTGTCTCGGTGGACATCTACAAGTCGCTTTTCCGGCCACAGGCGAGCGACCGTGAGGTGTTGCGGGTGGGGCGCATCACGGTGGTCGTCCTGTGCGTGTTGGCGATCACCATGGCGCTGGTGATTGTGCGCAGCTCCTACGGTATCTTCACGCTCAGCAACATCGTGCTCGGACTCACCGCCATCCCGGTGACGATTCCGCTGCTGTTGGGAATTCTATGCAAGCGGATCTCACGCTGGTCGGGCATCGCGTCGATTCTTGCCGGCATCCTGATGGCCTCGGTGGCACGATTCATCATGGGCTACTCCCTCGGGCCTCAGTTCCTGGCGACCATCGGCATCTCGCTGCTCTTCACGTTTCTGTCAAATCCACTGGGCCGTCTCTATCTGCGCAGCCGCGTGGCCGCCCTGGCTGTCAGCATGGTTGTTGGTTCGGCCCTCTGGCTGCTCTTCGTCGCCGCCAACACCAACCCCGATCTGTCGCTGGCGGCCCTGCATGGCCTTGGAGACGAAGGAATCAGTGTGTTGATCTCGCCGTTGGCATGGGCCACGCTTGCCGCTGTGGCCTTCGCCGGTCTCACGTACGGATTTGCCATCCTTTTCGCCCAGGACTTGAGGTCGCCGCAGGACGAAGTGGAGAGATTCTTTGAGAAACTGAAGACGCCGGTGGATGTCGAGCGAGAGGTTCTGTCGCGCGGTGCGAAGGAGGTCAACATCTTCGGTCTTGTTGGTGGCATCGCAGTGGCGCTCTCGGTGCTTTCGCTGCTGATCCTGGTTGCCCCCACTGCCCGCACGAAGATCGGCGTCAACCTGGCGATCAGCGGCCTGCTCTTTGCCATCGGCCTGCTCATGCTGCTCTCTGGAAGCGAAACGGTGCGGCAGTTTACCCGCCGGGTTTACCACGGAGGCTGACTGGCGAACCCGGGCCGAGCGACGCCCTTTTTGCTTGACTTTTCCCTCGATCCGCAATATGTTTGGTACGGCAGGGGATTGAAGTGTATTTGATGAGCCGAATGGCAGCCAGATGAGCAGCCTTCTCGTCCTCACAGTCTTTTGAGGGTCACTTTGTGGACACTCGCCTCATCAACACTGAGCAGTATAAAGCGTCCAGTGAATAACATACAGCAATCTTCACGGAAAATATCAAGCCTAGCGTGGCTGATTATTCGGGAGTTATAGCATCCTTGCCGGGGTGGCGGAATTGGTAGACGCATCGGACTTAAAATCCGGTGGGATTCCTGTCCCGTACGGGTTCGAGTCCCGTCCCCGGCACAACGGTTCCTCTTCATGCACGGCTTGCTTGAGGGAGTGCCTGCCGTGGAGACACGGCGCATTCTGAGAAGTGGGATTGCTGGAGTGCTGGAGCGACGGAGGGAATTAGCTGAACCCTGAATTGTTCGGATCGGCCTGACACTCCATTGCTCCATTGCTCCATTACTCCATTACTGCAATTCTCCAAAGGCTCAAGTACTCGGGCCGTGACGCTACTTTCCTGGAGAACGAATCATGCAACCTGAAATCCGTCCCTTTGTTCCCCCGGACCGCCTCCTTCTAGGTCCTGGTCCGAGCAATGTCCATCCCAGAGTCTACCAGGCCATGTCACAGCCACTGGTGGGCCATCTCGATCCCGAATTCCTGCGGCTGATGGACGAGCTGCAGTCGATGCTGCGGCAGGTGTTTCAGACACAGAACGACTTTACCATCGCTGTCAGCGGCACAGGCAGCGCCGGCATGGAAGCGGCGCTGGTGAATGTGATCGAACCCGGGGACAAAGTCGTGGTCTGCATCGCCGGTGTCTTCGGCAATCGCATGGCTGACATCGTCGGGCGTTGTGGCGCCGAGGCCGTTCGTGTCGAACAGGAGTGGGGAAAGGCCGTGGACCTGGAGCAGGTGGAGGCCGCCTTGGAAAGAGCAGGCCAGGTCAAGGCCGTAGCGATCGTTCATGCCGAGACCTCCACCGGGGTGCACCAACCTCTTGACGGGCTCGGGGAGCTCTGCCATCGACAGGGCGCCTTGCTGATTGTCGACGCCGTGACATCGCTGGGGGGCTTGCCCGTCGAAGTGGACCGGCGCCAGATCGACGTCTGCTACAGCGGCACCCAGAAGTGCCTCAGCTGTCCGCCCGGCCTGGCACCGATCACGTTCAGCGATCGTGCCGTGGAGGCGTTCCGCACACGCAAGAGCAAAGTGCAGAGCTGGTACCTGGACATGAACATGATCGCCGACTACTGGTCGGACAAGACCCGGGCCTACCATCACACCGCGCCGATTTCCATGAACTATGCTCTGCGCGAAGCCTTGCGACTGGTACTCGAGGAATCGCTCCCGGCCCGATTCAGGCGGCACCAGCGCAACCACGAAGCGCTTCTGGCTGGCCTGGCGGTGCTCGGACTGGAGCCGGTGCCCCCTGAGGGCCAGCGGTTGCCGATGCTGAATGCGGTCCGAATCCCGGCCGGAGTCGATGATAAGCTGGTCCGCGGCGAGCTTCTGCATGAGTACGGCATTGAGATCGGCGGCGGCTTGGGTGCTCTGGCCGGCAAGGTGTGGCGCATCGGCCTCATGGGCGAGTCGTCGAAGAGCTACCATGTGCTGCGCCTTCTGGGGGCGTTGGAAGAGATCTTTCGCCGTCACGGCTGGCTGCGAGGAGACGGAAGCGGCGTGGCCGCTGCCATGGAGGTCTTCTCGCGCGAGTAGGGGCCGGCGGCCAATCCGTTCCGATCACATCCGGAAACTACCTGTGTTTGACCAACCGTCAGAACTGAGCATCGGCGAGGAGCACGTCGACTACTGGCTCGATCTTCTCCTGCGGCTGCAGGCGGAAATCCGCCGTCAGGTTCGGCGGAGCATGTCTGAGACTCCGATGGAATCGTCTTCGAGCATTGCCGAGGCATCGGCCGGTGATGTCATCTTTGAGATCGACAAGGTGAGCGAGGAGACGATTCGAGCTTTTTTCGATACGAACGCAGACCCGGACGTCTCCTTTGTCCTGATCGCAGAGGGAATAAGTGATCGGGAGCCCGTGGTTTTTCCTCGTGATGCCACGCCAGAGGAGGCCAGATACCGTGTCATCGCCGACCCAATCGATGGCACGCGCAGCATCATGTTCGACAAGCGCAGTGCCTGGGCGCTGGCCGGTGTGGCGCCGAACCGAGGCGAACACACCACGTTGCACGACATTGAAATCGCTGTGCAGACGGAGATCCCGATTTCGAAGCAAGACAAAGCCGATGTCTGCTGGGCGGTGAAGGGGCGCGGCGCGCAGGCCAAACGTGTGGACCTTGGCAGCGGCGAGGCGAGTGAGCTGAAGATGCGACCGTCGACTGCCGACACCATTGAACAGGGATTTGCATCCATTGTGCGCTTTTGTCCAGGCCCGAAGGATTTGCTCGGGATACTGGAGGAGGAGCTCGTCGATCGGCTCTTTGGCGCTGTGAAACCTGGTGCGTGCCTTTATTTCGAAGACCAGTACATCTCAACGGGTGGCCAGCTCTACGAGCTGATGGTTGGGCACGATCGCTTCGTTGCCGACATCAGAGCCCTTTTGGCTGATACTCTGCGCAACCGCGGAAGACGGCCGGGGCTTTGCTGCCACCCTTACGACTTGTGCACCGAGCTGGTGGCGCGAGAGGCAGGCGTTATTGTGACGGACCACGCCGGTAGACGGCTGGCAGCCCCGTTGGACACCACCACCGATGTCTCGTGGATCGGCTACGCTAATCACCACATCCAACGTCAGCTCGAACCGCTGCTTCAGGAGCTGTTCCCGAAGCACCTGGGTGTCGGACCACGGGCAGTCTCCGGGCAGTGATGAGCGCGCCCGTCAAGCGGCTCAAGCATGCGAGTTACGCTTGACAGTGGGCTTTTTATTTTGTATATTAACCCGACTCAAAAGGTCGGATTTAGGAGCTGACAATGCTACGACTGACGCGAAAGGCCGAATATGGCATCATTGCCCTTGCCTTCATGGCGAGCCGGCCTCGGGGCGAAGTGACGAGCGCCAAAGAAATCGCTGCGACCTTCAACATTCCGCAGGAGTTGATGGCGAAGACCCTGCAAAGACTCGTGAAGCACAGGTTGGTGGAGTCGGTGCAGGGCGCGCGCGGAGGGTATGTTCTGGCCAGGAGCGCTCGAGACATTTCTCTGGCCGCCATCATCGAGGCTCTGGAAGGTCCCATGAACCTGGTCGAGTGCATTGCCGAAGACAGTTCCGACTGCAGCCAAATGCCGAATTGCAACATCGTCGATCCGTTCCGGATCATCCAGGATGTGTTCCATCGCTTTCTGACCGGCATTTCCGTGGCCGATCTCAATAACGAAGCGCAGTTGCGGCGTGTCAACTGGCGGCCGCCGAAGAGCGCGGCAGGCGTGAGCGCTCCGTCCCAAGTTGTTCAGAAATAACCGTGATACAGGGAGAACCAATGGAGGCATCGGTATGATTACGCTGACCCCGCGTGCTGCGGAAGAGCTGAAGAAGATCATGGCACAAGAGAGCCCTGATGAACCGCTGGCTTTGCGTGTCGGTGTGAAGGGTGGGGGTTGCTCCGGGCTCACCTATTGCCTTTCTCTTGAGAAGGAGGAGCGCCCAGGCGACAAGGTTTTCGAGTTCTACGGCGTGAAGGTTCTGCTCGACTCCAAGAGCGCCATCTACCTGCAAGGCACAGAACTCGATTTTACTGACGGCCTGAACGGCTCCGGCTTCACGTTCCAGAACCCGAATGCGGTGAAAACGTGCGGCTGTGGCAGTAGTTTCGCCGCCTGAGCTGGAAACCAAGTTGAGGAGATCTGATGAGCACTGAAGTCGAGACCATCGAAGCCTTGACCAGTGAGGAATATAAATACGGGTTCGAGACCCAGGTCGAGCAGGAGACCATCCCTCCAGGGTTGAACGAGGATATTGTCCGCCTGATCTCGTCCAAGAAGCACGAACCTGAGTGGTTGCTGGAGTGGCGCCTCAAGGCCTACCGTAACTGGCTGAAAATGCGGGAGCCGAGGTGGGCAAAGATCCATTATCCGCCTATCGATTACCAGAGCATCCGCTATTACTCGGCCCCGAAGTCCAGGACGGAACGCCCCAAGAGCCTGGACGACGTCGATCCGGAGATCTTGAGGACGTACGAGAAGCTCGGCATCCCTTTGAGGGAACGGGAAGCGCTGGCCGGTGTGGCCGTCGATGCGGTGTTTGACAGCGTCTCGGTGGCCACCACATTTAAGGAGAAACTGGCCGAGCTCGGCATCATCTTCTGCTCCTTCTCCGAGGCCGTGCAGGAGCATCCGGATCTGGTGCGCCAGTACCTGGGCTCCGTTGTGCCGTACAACGACAACTTTTTCGCCGCCCTCAATTCGGCCGTCTTCAGCGATGGCTCTTTTGTCTATGTGCCCAAAGGCGTGCGCTGTCCGATGGAGCTGTCGACTTATTTCCGGATCAACGCCCGCCAAACCGGGCAGTTCGAACGCACTCTCATCATCGCCGACGAAGGTGCTTACGTCAGCTACCTGGAAGGATGCACGGCACCGATGCGCGACGAAAACCAGCTGCACGCCGCCGTCGTGGAGCTGATCGCCCTGGACAACGCCACGATCAAGTATTCGACCATCCAGAACTGGTACCCTGGCGACAGGGAAGGGAAGGGCGGCATCTACAACTTCGTCACCAAACGCGGCAAGTGTGCCGGCCGCAATTCCAAGATTTCCTGGACCCAGGTCGAGACTGGCTCGGCGATCACCTGGAAGTACCCGAGCTGCATCTTGCTGGGCGACAACTCAATCGGTGAGTTCTACTCCGTGGCACTGACGAACAACTGGCAGCAGGCGGACACCGGCACCAAGATGATCCACATCGGCAAGAACACACGGAGCACCATTGTTTCCAAGGGGATCTCGGCCGGCCACGGCCAGAATAGCTACCGTGGCATGGTGAAGATTCTGCGCGGCGCCGATGGTGCCAGAAACTTCTCGCAGTGTGACTCGATGCTCATCGGCAATGAGTGCGGAGCACACACTTTTCCGTACATCGAGGTCCAAAACCCGACGGCACAGATGGAGCATGAGGCAACGACCTCGAAGATCGGCGAAGACCAGCTTTTCTATTGCCAGCAACGAGGCATCTCCACCGAGGATGCCGTGTCGATGATCGTCAACGGCTTCTGTAAGGAAGTTTTCCACGAGCTGCCGATGGAGTTCGCGGTCGAGGCGCAGAAACTGCTCGGCATCAGCCTCGAAGGAAGCGTCGGATGAAAGGCGCCTGCCGCATGCGTCGCCGCAGGCCGGTGGCAAGAATTCATCGGAGGATGATTCACAAATGGGAGAAAAGAACGTAATGCTGGAAATAAAGAATTTGCACGTCGAAGTGGAAGGCAACGAAATCCTGAAGGGCGTCGACTTGGTGGTCCGCACCGGAGAACTCCACGCCATCATGGGACCCAATGGCTCCGGCAAGAGCACACTGGCGCAAGTGTTGGCTGGTCGGGACACCTACGAAGTGACCGAGGGCCAGGTGCTGTACAACGGCCGTGATCTTCTAGAGATGTCGCCGGAGGAGAGGGCTCAGGAAGGGATTTTCATGGCGTTCCAGTACCCGGTTGAGATCCCGGGTGTGAGCAATTACTACTTTCTGAAAGCAGCGCTGAACGCGATTCGCAGGAACCGGGGCGAAGAGGAACTGGATGCCATGGAGTTCCTAGCTCTTGTCAAAGAAAAGATGAAGCTCGTCAACATGGATGAGAGCTTTCTGCATCGGTCGGTCAACGAAGGGTTTTCCGGCGGGGAGAAGAAGCGCAACGAGATCTTCCAGATGGCCGTGCTTGATCCCAAGCTGGCGATTCTCGATGAGACCGACTCAGGCCTGGACATCGACGCTCTGCGCATCGTTGCCAACGGCGTCAACACGCTGCGCAGCCCTGAGCGTGCCATGATCGTCATCACTCACTACCAGCGCCTGCTCGACTACGTGATTCCCGATCAGGTCCATGTGCTCGTGGACGGTCGAATCGTCATGTCCGGCGGCAAGGAACTGGCTTTCGAATTGGAAAAGAAGGGCTACGCCTGGTTAGAAGAGCAGGCTGTCGACGCCAACCCCGTAGGGGCCTAAGCGAAGGAGACAAAGACCCGCGATGAAAGCAAGCATGCCAGAGATAGATTTCTATTTGTACCGCTTCGAAGAGCTGGAGAAAGAGACATACCGCAAGCAGCCGGACTTCGTGCGCAAACTGCGGCGGCGCGCCATCGACCGCTTTGCCGAGTTGGGATTCCCGTCAACCCACATCGAAGAGTGGAGGTTCACCAACGTCTCGCCGCTTGCCAAGATCCGCTTCGAGTTGGCGGTGAATGGCCGTAACAGATTGCGAGCCGAGTCTCTCGAGCCGTTTGCGCTTCCCGACTCGTGTGAGCTGGTGTTTGTCAACGGGCGTTTTGCGCCGGAGTTTTCGAGGCTGCACGGGCTTCCCGCGGGGATCGAGGTTCAAACTCTCGCCGAAGCGATGGAGAAAGTGCCGCAAGAGTTGGAGGCGCACCTGGGGCGCTACGCCGGCGTCGACGATCACCCCTTTGTGGCCCTGAACACCGCCTTCATGGACGACGGCATCTTTGTTCGCGTGCCAGCGGGGCAGGTCGTCGAGACTGCCATCCATCTTGTTTTCGTCTCTTCGCCAGCCGGCGAGGCGACGGTGTCGCACGTGCGAAACCTGATCGTCGTCGGTGCAAACAGTGAGGTGACAGTTGTCGAGCGCTACATCGGAAGCGGAGGTCACGTCTACCTCACCAACGCCGTAACTGAGGTTGTGGCGGGAGAAAACGCCGTTGTACACCATTACAAGCTGCAGCAGGAAAGTGAACAGGCCTTCCACATGGCGACGCTGCAATACTACCAGAAAGCCAGCAGCAACGTCGCCTCACACAACATCGCTCTGGGAGGCGGGCTGAGCCGCAACGATGTCAACGCTGTGCTGGACGGAGACGGGGGCCACTGCCTGTTGAACGGCTTTTATCTGGTAACCGGCCGTCAGCATGTAGACAACCACACACGCATCCATCATGTGAAGCCGCATTGTACCAGCCTGGAGATTTACAAGGGGATCCTCAACGACCACGGTCGCGGCGTTTTCAACGGCCGCATCCTGGTAGATAAGGAGGCGCAAAAGACCAACGCGATTCAGACCAACCGCAACATGCTGTTGTCTGAACACTCCCTGGTCAACTCCAATCCTCAGCTGGAGATCTACGCCGATGATGTCAAGTGCACGCACGGCTCCACCATCGGCCAGCTCGATGCTGACTCCCTCTTCTACCTGCGGTCGCGGGGAATCGGTCTGGACACCGCCCGGGCGATCCTGATTCAGGCTTTCGCCAGCGAGGTGTTCGACCAGATCAAGATTGATGTCATTCGCGAGGAACTTACAAGCCATCTGTCCGACCGCTTGCACTACCGGAGGGTTCTCGATGAGCAGGTGTGACAGCTGCGATCATGACACCGTCGACAGGCCACAAGCGTTCTGAGAATCGAAATGGATGATCTCCGCGAACTCTATCAGGAAGTTATTCTAGACCACAACAAGCACCCGCGGAACTATCGCCGGCTTGATCAAGCCAATCGGTCTTCGGAAGGCTACAATCCGCTTTGCGGCGACCAGGTCCGCGTCTATTTGTACGTCGAGGACGATGTCATCAAAGACATCAGTTTCGAAGGGTCCGGGTGTGCCATCTCAAAGGCGTCTGCGTCCATCATGACGTCGGTACTGAAAGGAAAGACCGTAGAAGAGGCCGAAGCACTCTTCGAGCGCTTTCATCAATTGGTGACCTCACCGATGGATGAGAGCGCTGACACCCGTGATCTGGGCAAGCTCGTGGTTTTCGAAGGGGTGCGCGAATTTCCGGTGCGGGTGAAATGTGCCACGCTGCCGTGGCACACGCTCCATGCTGCCCTCAAGGGTGAGCATGAGAAGGTGACGACCGAATGACCGGCTGCCGTTGAACCGGACCACTGATGCGTGCATCCGCGAGGGCGCGGCCGAAGATGGCCGGCACGCTCAGATGAAACCTAAATCTCAGGAATCGAAGTAACATCTGCGGAGATACAGACCATGTTTCAACAAACCGGATCCCTGCCGCCCATCTACGATCCCTTCGCCGTGCAGCCGATGCGCGACGAGCTCACATGGATCGGATGCGAGGAGTTGCTCACGCCGGAGGATGTCGACCGGGCTGTTCAAGAGACCGAAGGTACCCTGCTTATCGTCATCAACTCGGTTTGTGGCTGCGCCGCAGGCAGCGCCCGTCCCGGGCTGGCCATGGCGCTTCAACATAAGGTCGTGCCCGACCGCCTGACCACGGTCTTCGCCGGGCAGGACCGCGAGGCTACTGCACGGGTGAGGGAGTACCTGGTCGGGTATCCACCCTCGTCGCCTTGCGTGGCGATCCTGAAAGATGGCAAGGTCCTCTTCATGCTCGAGCGCTATCAGATCGAGGGTAGGTCTCCGGAAGAGATCGCCGCGGCCCTGACAAGAGCATTCGATCAATTCTGCTCCAGGCCGGGGCCGTCAATTCCGCCCGAAAAATACCAACAACTGGTCCACGCCAAGATGTGCGGGTCCCGCATCCCGCGGCTTGGTGAGTGATAGATGCCCGCGGAGGCTCTCTGCCTATGTCGGGCTCAGCGGTTACGGCTTGCGGGAGCGATGGCCGCTTCTCTATCGATGAGGTGAATTATGCAGGAGGTGTTTTCAGCGGTTGCGGTGGGGGAGGTGGAGCGTAGGAGCACGCTGGATGTCGAACGCATCCGCGAGGATTTTCCCGTCCTCCGCCAGCGGGTACGCGGGAAGCCGCTCGTCTATCTCGACAATGCAGCCACATCTCAGAAACCGCAGCAGGTGATCGACGCGGTGGCAACCTACTATTGTGAGTACAACGCCAATGTTCATCGCGCCATCCATGCCCTGGGGGAGCGCGCCACCGAGGCGTATGAAGCCGCGCGGGCGAAGGTCGCTCGGTTCATCAACGCCGCCGAGGACCGGTCGATTGTGTTCACGCGCGGCGCCACAGAGGCAATCAACCTGGTGGCTTATGCCTGGGGGCGCCATCATCTCGGGCCCGGGGACGAGGTGTTGATCACCGAGATGGAGCATCACAGCAACATCATACCGTGGCAGTTGGCTGCGCGCGACACAGGCGCCACCCTGCGGTATATCCCGTTGAAAAAGAACGGCACCCTGGACCTGCGGGAGCCGGCCCACTACTTCACGTCGCGCACCCGGCTGGTGGCCGTCGTCCATCAGTCCAACGTCTTCGGCACGGTCAACCCGATTGAAGAGATTGTGCGTTACGCCAGGGAGGTGGGAGCCCTGGTGCTGGTCGACGGAGCTCAGAGTGTGCCTCACTTCAGGGTGGACGTGCAGCGGCTTGATTGTGATTTTCTCGCTTTCTCGGGCCACAAGATGCTCGGACCGACTGGAGTGGGGGTTCTCTACGGCAAGCCGGAGTTGCTCGAGGCCATGGAGCCATTCCTTGGCGGCGGCGAAATGATCAGTCAGGTGACGATGGAGAGCGCCACCTGGAACGACATTCCATGGAAATTCGAAGCCGGAACGCCGAACATCGCTCAGGCCATCGGGCTCGGCGCCGCCATCGATTACCTCAACGGCATCGGCATGGATGCGATCCATCAACATGAAAAAGAACTGACCGCCTATGCTTTGCAGGCGCTCGGCTCGATCCCGGGGATCACGATCTATGGAGACTCGCCGACACGAGGCGCCGTCGTGGCCTTCAACGTCGACGGGGTGCACCCGCACGACCTGGCTCAGATCCTGGACCAGGAGGGGATCGCCATTCGGGCCGGCCACCACTGTACGCAACCGAGCATGCGGAAGCTCGGGGTGTCGGCGACGGCCCGGGCGAGCTTCTATTTTTACAACACAGTCTCGGAGATCGACTCTCTTTGTCGCGCCATTGAAAAGGCGAAGGAATTCTTCGGCAACGGTGTGGGTTAGATTTGGATCGGGGAGCGCGACCCACTCGGGTAACGAATGAGCTCGTAAAACTTCGTGAACGAAGATGCCTGTCAAGCAAGATACGAAGTACCGGAGCAGCCGGCAGCGGCAGCGAATTCTCGAACTGTTGCGATCGACCAAGAATCACCCGACGGCCAACTGGATCTACGAGAACCTGCGGCAGGAATTCCCCAAGCTCAGCCTCGGCAACGTCTACCGGAATCTGAACATCCTGGTTGAGATGGGCGAGATCCAGGAGCTTCGTTTTGGTAGCACGTTCGATCGCTTCGACGGCAATACCAGGCCGCACTACCACTTCATCTGCGAGGAGTGCGGCGAGATCGTCGATCTCGACATGATGCCGCACGAGGCGGAACTCGACCAGAAAGTGGAGGACCTGACCCCTTTCAAGGTCCATTCGCACCGGCTTGAGTTCTATGGCACCTGCGAGCGTTGCTGCAATGGAGACAGCGCTTCGCCATCGCGTCTTGCCGAACGAGAGTGACGGTCCGCTGTCTTTGGGTCGGCCAACCCGTTCCTCGCCTGTGCTGTGCCCCGCATCAGTAACTGGATGAACGCGGAAGGATGCCGTTGTTTGTCTCCTCAGACATAGACAATCTCCCCTCTAAGAAGGCCTGTGGCTTGATACAGGCCTTTCTTTTGCCTAAAATGTCCTTGCGGTTTTGGTCGCAATTCGCTACTTTAGGTCCACCTCCTAAGACTTGTAAAGATAGTTTGTTATCCCTCACCTAGAACCCACCAAGAAGGAGCTTTCCATGGCTGATAGCCTTGTAGACTACCAAAAGACGGATGGCATTGCGGTTTTGCAACTCAACTGTCCACCCGCGAATACCTACACCTACGAAATGATGCGCCAGCTCGATGAGTGCATCCTCGACGCCCGCATGGACAACGGCATCCATGTGCTCGTGATTCGGGGCGTTGGGGACCGCTTTTTCTGCGCCGGTGCAGACATCCAAATGTTGACAGGAGCAGAGCCAAAATTCAAGTATTACTTCTGTCTCCACGCCAACGAAACGCTGACCCGCCTGGAGCACACGCCGAAGCTGGTGATCGCGGCCCTGAACGGTCACACTGTCGGCGGCGGGTTGGAGATTGCCATGGCTGCCGATATCCGCATTGCCAGAAAAGACGGCGGCAAGATCGGCCTTCCGGAAGTCACTCTCGGAGTTCTGCCGGGCACCGGCGGAACGCAGAGGCTGGCACGGTTGGTTGGCAAGGCGCGGGCCATCGAAATGATGGTCACCGGCAGGCTGCTGACCTTCGAAGAGGCAAAGGACTTTGGACTGGTGAACTACATCTACGAAGGCGACAACTTTTTTGACCAGGTGTTGGATTATGCTCGCGAGTTCATTCCGCCCAACAAGGCCAGCAAGGCAGTGGGGCACATCAAGCGAGCCGTGCAGTCTGGGCTGGAAGCCGGCTTCACAGAAGGTCTCGCAATCGAACGTGAGTTGCAACAGCAGCTCTTTCAGAGCGAAGACGCGGCCGAGGGACTGAAGGCCTACGTGGAGAAACGCAAGGCTGAGTTCAAAGGCAGATAGTGCGCGCCAGGCAACGCGCATCAGGCAACAGATCTTACGCATCACGTCGACCAGAAGGAATCCGATATGCCTCGAGCTGTTTTTCTAGCTGCCCCAGTGCGTACGCCGATTGGTAAGTTCGGCGGTGCACTGGCATCCCGTAGCGCCGTTGAACTGGGGGAGGTGGTGGCGCGAGAATGCCTGCGTCGTGCAGGCGTCGACCCCGGCCACATCGACGAGGTGATCTTCGGCAACGGCCGCCAGGCAGGCGTCGGCCCGAATCCGGCCCGCCAGGTGGGCTACCGTGCGGGCTGTCCGGAGACTGTGCCGGCGTTCACCGTGAACAAAGCGTGCGGCTCCAGCCTGAAAACCATCCTGCTCGCGGCCCAATCCATCGCTCTCGAGCGGGCGGAGGTCGTGCTGACCGGCGGCATGGAGAGCATGAGTAACATGCCGTACTTCTTGACGGGTGCACGTTGGGGTTATCGTCTCGGGCATGAACAGTTGGTCGATGGCATGTACCGAGACGGATTTCTGTGCCCATTGTGCGGCCAGGTGATGGGCGAGACGGCCGAGAACCTGGCCGAGATGTACGGCATCTCGCGGCGCCAGCAAGACGAATATGCCGCCAACACTCAGCAGCGCTGCGAAGCGGCGCGGCGCCAGGGGAAATTCCAGGATGAACTGACACCCGTGGAGTGGACGGACTCGAAGGGCAGGGTGCAGCGGGTCGAGATGGACGAGCACCCGCGGGACGGCGTCACCGTCGAGTCTCTGGCACGGCTGAAGCCCGTGTTCAAGGAAAACGGCACCGTGCACGCCGGCAACTCATCTGGCATCGTTGACGGCGCTGCCGCCGTCCTTGTCGTCAGCGAGAGCGCTGCCGTGAATCTCCAGCCCGGCCCGATGGCCCGGATCGTCGACTATGCTGTCGCTGGCGTGAAGCCAGAGATCATGGGCATTGCGCCGGTGCCGGCGGTACGCAAGCTGCTGGAAAAGAACCGGCTGTCGCTGAAGGACATCGATCTGATCGAGTTGAATGAAGCGTTCGCTGTGCAGGTGTTGGCCTGCCACCGCGACCTGCAGTTCGACCTGGAGCGTCTCAACGTCAACGGCGGAGCCATCGCTCTCGGCCACCCGATCGGTGCGACCGGCGCCCGGATCACCGTCACCTTGATGCACGAAATGCACAGACGCCAGGTTCACTACGGCCTGGCGACGCTGTGCATCAGTGGCGGGCAGGGGTTGGCGCTGCTGCTGGAGCGGGTTTGAGACGGCCAGGGTGCCGGAAGAGTAGCGGATGTTCTTGAGGTACCAGGCGAGATTTTGTCGGTGTTTATTTCATCTGTCAACAATACCCGCTCTGTTCGTCGATAGAAGCTGGGAGGTTGTCAAATCCTCTTTCGTTCTTGAAGCGAAGCGTCTCATGGATCAGCTATGAGCTACCAGTTCATCACAATCCAGGTGACCGATCGGGTTGGCACGCTTATCCTGCAGCGTCCCGACCGCCTCAACGCTTTCAACGGCGACATGGCGCACGAGATGGTCCAGGGGATGAGGGAGCTGCTCGCCGACCGCTCTCTGCGGGTCGTCGTCATCACCGGTGCAGGCAGAGGTTTCTGTGCCGGTGCCGACATTGACTACTTGCGCGAAATTCTCGAAGCGCAGGACGAAGTGCGCGGCCGGCAACTCGTCGAGGCGGGACGAGACTTGGTGAACTTGATCCGCCGGGCGCGTATCCCGGTGATTGCCTCGGTGAACGGCCCGGCCGCGGGCGCCGGCGCGAACCTGGCCCTGGCCTGCGACCTGCGCATTGCCTCGGATCGTGCCAGCTTCGGGCAGACCTTCGTGCGCGTCGGGCTGCACCCCGATTGGGGCGGCCTCTACTTCCTGCCTCTCCTGGTGGGCCGGGCCAAGGCAGCCGAGCTGATGATGACGGGGAAGATGATCGATGCCGAAGAGGCCTTGCGCATCGGGCTGGTGAACCAGGTGGTGCTGCACCATGATCTGGAGAAGGAAACCCAGGCCCTGGCGCAGCAGCTCGCCGGCGGCCCGCCGCACGCCATCGCCCGCATCAAGCGTGGCTTACAGGTGGAGGACGAGGAGGCCATCGCTCACCTGCTTGACTACGAAATCGAGGTGCAACTGGAGTGTTTCCGATCCAAAGACGCCGCTGAGGGAATGAAGGCCTTCCTGGAGCAGCGTCCGCCGAAGTTTACTGGCCAGTGATGGAGGCATTCTCAGGAAACGCTCGGTTCGGCGGCCCCATCTGCCCCGATGGCCTTACCTCGGTGGTGATTCTTCCCGCCGAGTCATTCCGTCCATGGCCGGACCTTCGGCCCGTCGACGGCCGGGCCTTCGGCCTGAAGGAGTCCAGGGGTGGGGCGGAGTTGGGGAGACGACGGCAGGATCTCTGGGTCTGTTTTGGTTTATGGAAGAGACCCAGATTCACGCCTATATGCGTTCACACCCGGCCCTGATGGAGAGATGACTTATGATCGACTTCAGCCTGTCGGATGAACAGAGGCAGTTACGCGATCTTGCGCGGGAGTTTTCCCGCAACGAAATCGTCCCGGTGGCGCAGGAGTATGACCAGACCGAAGAGTTCCCGGAAGAGGTCTGCCGCAAGGCGTGGGAACTCGGGTTGATGAACACCCACATTCCGGTGGAGTACGGTGGCCCGGGTCTGGGTGTGCTCGAAGGCTGCCTCATCTCCGAGGAGATCGGCGCCGGATGCACCGGCATCGGCACCACCATGGAGGGCAATACACTGGCCGAGGCACCCGTGATCGTCGCTGGAAATGAGGACCAGAAGAAGCGCTTTCTCACGCCGATGGTCGAGGAATTCTCCTTTTGTGCCTATGCCGTCACTGAACCGGACGCCGGCAGCGACGTCGCGGCGATCAAGACCCGGGCGCGAAAGGTCGGTAACGACTACGTGCTCAACGGCCAGAAGATGTGGATCACCAATGCTGCCCATGCCAGATGGTTCTTTGTTTTGGCCTACACCGACCCCGAAAAGGGGTACAAGGGAATGAGCGGCTTTCTGGTGCCCGCCGACACCGAGGGAGTCATTATCGGCAAGAAGGAGCACAAGCTGGGACAGCGCTGCTCCGACACTCGCGGGATCACGTTTGAAGACGTGAGGGTGCCCGCCGCCAATCGGCTCGGCGAGGAGGGTCAGGGGTGGTTCGCTGCCATGGCCGCCTTCGACCACTCGCGGCCGGTTGTCGCCGCGGCAGCAGTCGGTCTGGCACGCTCGGCGATGGAACACGCCATCGACTACGCCCGCGAGCGCAAGGCCTTCGGAGTGCCGATTGCGAAGCACGAGGGCGTCAGCTTCATGATCGCCGATATGGCCAAAGAGATCGAAGCGGCCCGGCTGCTGGTGTGGCAGTCGGCGTGGACCATTGACCAAGGGCGACGCAACACCCTGCAGGCCGCCTATGCCAAGTGCTTCGCCGCCGACACCGCCATGCGGGTGGCCACCGATGCGGTGCAGGTCTTTGGCGGCTACGGCTACTCGCGCGAGTACCCGGTCGAAAAGTTGATGCGCGACGCGAAGATCTTCCAGATCTACGAGGGCACGAGCCAGATCCAGAGGTTGATTATTGCCAAGGAGATCTTTGAGCGGCGGAGGTAGGGGGGTGCGAAGTTAATCCGCTTCATCCGCTGAATCCGTGTACAGAAAACTTCGGGTAAGTGGATTGAGCGGATGATAATCTGTTGAGCATTCGCGAGAGACCACCAGGTGGCTACCATGAAACGCGTCCTCGTTGACCTGAATGTCAACGGTTCCCAATATTCCGTCGCCGTTCGGGAGTACGACGTTCTCCTGGACGTGCTACGGGAGAACCTGAACCTGACGGGCACCAAGCGCGGCTGCGACATGGGCACCTGTGGCTGCTGCACCGTCCTCATCGACGGCCGGCCGCGGCTGTCGTGCCTGACGCTGGCGTTGGAGTGCGCCGGGAAGCAGATCGTGACGGTCGAGGGACTGCGCTGGCCGGGGGTGCATCCCATCCAGCGTGCCTTTGCCGAGTCGGGCGGCAGCCAGTGCGGCTTCTGCACCCCCGGCTTCATCATGACGGCCAAGGCGTTTCTCGACGAGAACCCCAACCCGTCTCGCGAAGAGATCAAAGAGGCGATCTCCGGCAATATGTGCCGCTGCACCGGCTACATCAAGATTGTGGATGCGATTGAGCGGGTGGCAAAGGAGCGGGCAGCCGCGCAGTAACCGCCAAGGCTGCGAGCAGGACGCAGAGCACGCGGATCGTATGGTCAACCTTTGCGCGCTTCGCGCCTCCTCTGGGTCCTCTGCGGTTCAACAGAATAGTCAATTCTCGGAGTCCTGATCATGAAGTCCAGGAAGAATGGCTCAGGGATCGTCGGGGCTCGCATCCCGTTGGTCGACAGCCTCAAGAAGACCACGGGCGAGGGCGTCTACACCGACGACATCAAGCTACCGGGCA
>CAZGRP010000057.1:0-14606 GCA_964527995.1 uncultured Cytophagia bacterium
CACACCAGCGTCGGCGGAGAGGGCCTGAAGATCCCCACCGACCTGCCTTTCGGCACCAAGCTGCAAATGTTCCGGTCATCCATCGACTTCGATCCGCATGCGGTCGGCATGACGCTGTACAACGCCTTCAATGACAGCGTCGTCATCGACGAGGCGGCTGACGCCATCAACGATTCAGTCGTCGTAGACACCCTCAACTGGGTGGTCATCACCGGCGACCCCGGCACCGTGGTCCTGCTCATCGCCGTGCCCAATGCCGGCGACAGCCAGCTCCTCTACTACGACGACAGCGGCGCCGCCAACGACTCGGAAGCCGATGGAACCGAGAAGACCGGAGACGGCCTTTCAATCGGCGACACCGGCCTGATTCTGCGCGGCAGCAATCTGGCCGGCCAGAACCTGAATCTGGGAGCCACAACCGTCTTTCTGCCGCCGAACCAGGATCCAGCGATTGGGCCTGAGCTGGCGCTGGACTTCGAGGCACCGCTGCGAGCGACGGCGCGGATTCAGGCTTTCACCGTCGACGTGCAGCTTGCGGGCTTCTCCTCGAGCGTGGAGCGAAACTCTGTGCGTCTCGTCTGGAAGACGGCTGGTGAGAACGATAACGTCGGCTTCAACATCGAGCGCCGCACCGGCAACGCCGAGTGGCAGAAAATCGCCTTCGTCCGTGGTTCCGGAACCACCTCGGCGCCGAAGACTTACACATACGTAGACGGCGGCCTGAAGCCCGGTGTCTATGAGTACCAGGTCCGGCAAGTCGACGCCAGCGGCCAGTCTACTATCCTGGGTTCCATTCGTGTCGAGGTGCAGGTGCCGGATCGATTCGCTCTCGAACAGAACTTTCCCAATCCATTCAATCCCTCCACCACGATCCGATATCAGGTCGGCAAGGAGGCCAGCGGCTCGGTAACACAAGTGGCGGTCTACGACCTCCTCGGCCGCGAAGTGCGGCGGCTGGTGGACGCCCGCCAGGAGCCCGGCTACTACCAGGTGGTCTGGGACGGCCGCGATTCGCAGGGGCGGAAGGTGCCCTCGGGCATCTACTTCGTGCGCCTGAGATCGGACAAGGTCAACCTGGTGAAGCGGATGATGCTGGCGCAATAACCCGGGGTGCAGATCTTGAAACAGGGCTGATGCCGTTCGGCGGGCGTCAGCCCTTTCTTTTTGGGGGATTTGGCTCTTGCTTCCAAGCACCAGAGTGATTATCTTATCGTCCTTTCGCGCGCACTGGGAACAACACGGAGGAAGCATGGCTGGTACTCTGGCAACGGCCATTCACACGAATGATCCGCACCTTGATGATCTCCTGCCACGAATTCGCGATTTCCTGAGTCATGACACCATGGACTGCGTCATCGACGCCAAGACGATCCATGGCTACCGCTCGCCCGATGCCAGATCGGTCTGGATTCGCGACCACTCGGACATGATGCGCACGGCGCGCTATTTCGATGCCGATATGCGCAGCGCTGTGGAGCACTTTGCCGAGACCCAGGCTGACAACGGCCGGATTTTCGATTATTTCACAGTTTTTCCTGAGAAACCGCCGTCGGAGCGCGAGAACTGGACCAAATACGTCCGCGTTCCGGTGGAGGCGGATGTCGAGTATCGCTGGGTCACCGGCCTCTTTCTCGCATGGCAGGCGAGTGCCGACGACGACTGGATGTCCCGACTGCTGCCCAAGGCGGAGAAGGCTCTTGCCTACGCTTTTTCTCACCCGTGGCGTTGGGACCCCGGAACGCAGCTCGTGAAGCGTCCCTACACCATCGACACCTGGGACTTCGACTACACGGCCGGCCGTCATCCGTGGTTGAACTTCCAGATCACGCCTGAGACATTCTGGGGAATCATGCACGGAGACAGCAGCGGCTACTACAAGGCTGCCGTGCTCATGGCGCATATGTACGATCGCCTGGGTGCCGGGGCCGACCGCGACCGCTGGCTCGAGTTCGCTGCCGGCTATCGCGACCGCGCCAATCGGGTTTCCTGGAACGGCAGGTTCTACCGTCATTTTGTGCCCCTTGTGCCGGTCGAGATCGACGGCGTAGAGGAGGCCGATCAACTCAGCCTCAGCAACCCAATGGACATCAACCGCGGCCTGGCGACCCACGAGATGGCGGTGGAGATCCTGCGGGAATACCAGCGCCGGCGGCAGGCGACATCGGCCTTTGCGGAATGGTTCAGCATCGACCCTCCCTTCCCGGACGGCATCTTCGGAGACGAGAAGCTGGTCGCAGGCGCCTACGTCAACGGTGGCATCCTACCCCTCGTGGGAGGGGAGCTGGCGCGGGCGGCGTTCGAGCACGGCTTCGAGGAGTACGGTGTCGATATTCTGCGCCGGTATGCAGCCATGATCCGCGACGCGGGTGCCTCCTACCTGTGGTACTTTCCCGACGGCAGACCGGCAACGGTAGAAACGAGCACCAGTCCGGAGGCAGAGCCCACCGACGGCTGGGGATCCTCGGCCATGCTCTATGCCTTGGTGGAAGGGCTGTGCGGCGTGCAGGATGAAGGGCGTGGGTTCGACCGTGTTCGCTTGTGCCCGCGCTGGCAGGCCGCCGGTGTCGCAGAAGCGCGGGTCGAGTTGTACTATCCCGCCAGCCATCGATGCTTCGGCTACGATTACCGCTGCGATGCTTCCGGGGCGAAGCTGCTCGTTCGCGGCGAAGCTGACGTTACACTCCACCTTCTTCTGCCTGCCGGCGCCAGGGTGTCGCAAGTGCAGATCGAAAGGCGGCCTGTCGCCTTCGTCCAGGGGTACGTCGAGTCGAGTCCCTACGTCGATGCCCGTTTCTCCTTGAAACGACAGGCGGAGGTGCGGGTGAAGTGGCATGCGGCTTGAGCAGGGCGAAGGAAGATCTACCAGTCAGAAGCGGGGCGTGAGCTGGTTCTCGCTCGCTCTCCAGGCCACTGGGTGAGCCTGGGCGTCGGTGCGTGGCTGTGGAGTTGTCGGACATCTGGTGGCGGATGGGGCGTGCCGGCGGGAGGATGTGGTAGGTACTCATTTCTGACTCTGGGGGTGACGATGGCTGACTATGCGATTCGTATCAAGGACTGGCCCGAGTCGGAGCGACCGCGCGAAAGGCTGGCACAGCATGGTGCAGAAACTTTGTCGGACGCCGAACTTCTGGCCATCATCCTTCGCATGGGCGACGGCGAGAGAACGGCGATTGACCTCGCCCGCCACCTGATCACGACATTCGGCGGCTTTCGCGGCATCGACACGCGCACCGTCGCGGAGCTATGCCAGGTGAACGGCATCGGCACGGCCAAAGCGGCGCAGATCAAGGCTGCGCTGGAGATCGGCAAGCGGCTCTTCCTGGAAACCCCGAGGGAACGGGCTCGCATCAACTCCAGCGAGGATGCCTACAGGCTCGTTCGCCCGCACATGGCCAACCTGGGGCGTGAGGTCTTCCGGGTGCTGCTCCTGACCAGCCGGAACATGCTGATCGCCGACCAGGTTCTGTTCGAAGGGAGCCTCACCGAATCGATCGTCAGCCCGCGCGAGCTGGTGAAGGCGGCCGTCAACGAGGGTGCGGCCTCGGTGGTGTTGGTACACAACCACCCCTCGGGCGATTCCCGTCCGAGCGACGCAGACAGACGCGTCACCCTGCGGCTGAAGCAGGCCTGCGAGGTCGTCGGTGTGGCTGTGCTCGACCACCTGATCGTCGGTCAGGACGAATACTACAGCTTCGCCGACCATGGGCTTCTGTAACGAACACCCGGCCGTCACAGGAAGGCCGCCTTCAGGCGGTTTTGCTGCGCGGTTGCGGTAGGCGACGACATGTGTGGGTTCCGCGGCGACGGGTGCCGTTCAGCGGGGGCTTGGGACGGCTGAACCTGGCAGCAGGGATCACAGAAGACAACCAAGATAGAGGTGAGATGAGTCTGGATCCTCAGATCCGAGCATGGATGAGCGAAGCCGAGGCGCTCCTCTACGAACAGGAGGAGATGTCGTGGCGGAACTGGGTTTATGGCGAACCGCTCGATCTGGCAAGCACCTATCGCGGACACGAACATCTCTTTCGTCGCGACACGATCGAGACCGTGCGAGCGGAGATAGAGCGTGACCTTGATCCGCAGGATCGCCGGGCGCTGATCTACTTCGCCAACTATCTCACAGGCGAGTACGTCTCCCGGCAGGTGGCGGCGCTCGACGACCGGATCAGCAACCTCCAGGCGGAGGCCACGGTCGAAGTCGATGGCCGGCACGTGCCTTTTCGCCAGTTGCCGGTGCTGACGGCCAATGAGACCGATTACGACCGACGCGGCCGGCTTTCCGACGCTGCTGTGCCGGTGTTGCGGCAAATCAACCCAATCTTACAGGAGAAAGAGACTGCGAGTCGGCGACTGGCCAGGGAGCTGGGGTACACCGATTACGTCCACCTCGCCGGGGAACTGCGCCGGGCCGACCTCGACGCGCTCGACAGACTTTGCCAGCAGTTTCTCGATGACACCGACGCCCTCTACGCCCGCCTGCTACCGGAGATGACGGAACGCCTGGTCGGCGTCAGACTGGAGCGATTTCGTCGCGCCGACGTGGCTCGCATGCTGAAGCTGCCGGACTTTGATGTCTTTTTCCGGCGTCAGGATCTGCTACCCACGCTGCGGCGGTTCCTCAGCGGGCTGGGCATCGACCTTCACCAGCAGAACAACTTGCTCATCCACGACGAAGAGCTGCCCAAGAAGAACCCACGAGCGGTCTGCTTCCCGCTGCGGGTTCCGCACGAAATTCGCGTTTCGGTGAAACCCGTGGGAGGTGCCTCTGACTACGAGGCACTCCTTCACGAAATGGGCCATGCCGAACACTACGCCCACACCTGCGTCCCCCTGTTCCCGCTGCAGCAGCTCGGCAACGCCACGGCGACCGAGTCTTACGCCTTTCTTTTCGAGGGGATGGTGGAGAAGGATGCCTGGCTGGCGGAGTTCACCAAGATGCCGGTCTCGCGGCGGGCCGAGTTTCGGCGCTTTCGGACATTCATTAAGCTTTTCTTCGTGCGCCGCTATTGTGCGAAGTTGAGTTATGAGCTGCGGCTGCACCGAGGTGAAGCCGATGCGCGAGAGCTCTACCGCAAGCAGCTCGAACGGGCCTACGGCTTCCGCTTGAGCGACAGCGACGCGGAACGCTATCTGAGCGATGTCGATGACTGGTTCTACACGGCCGACTACTTGCGCGCCTGGTTCGTCGAGGCGGAGGTCGATTCCTTCATGTGTCGGACCTTTGGCGAAACGTGGTTTGCCTCCACGGAAGCCGGAAGGCTGCTGAAGTCGCTTTGGTGGCACGGCAACGAGCTGGAGGGCGAGGAGCTGCTCGCCAGGATCGGCGCTGCGGGGTATGAGCCGGCCGTGTTGCGTTCTGTCCTGCAGGTGAATCTGGAGGAAACATGAGCCTGATCCAGCTTGCCGAGGAGCTGGCCCGCCACGAGCGCATCTGGTCAGATCCGATGGCCCGAGAGCTGCTTCCCGTGCTGGCGAGCCCCACCAGGAGCAGCACAGCCGGCTACCCTTACCTCGAAGAGGCGGCGTGGGTACGGCTGCGGGATTGGGTGCCGCACATCCTGGCCTCGGGATTGCGGGTGCTTGATGCGGTCGAGGCGATCCAGGAGCTAGCGGACGGAGCCTTTGAGGAGGCGGCGGTTGTCGTACGCCAGGTCGTCAACACGGCAGCCATCACCGCACCGCCTGACCTTTGGCTGCTGCGCCAGGTTCTGGGCACCCTGCGCGAGTTGGGTTTGCTGGAGCGTCTGGCCCGGGGTGATGTGATCGTTCCGTCTCAGGAGCCTCTGGTCGCGGCGGAGCTGGAGATCGATTTCCAGTTCCTGCTGGGCAGGGGCTATCTGGCGCGTTGCGGCAAAGGGTATCGCTGTGCCGACCACCGGATCGCTGCTCGGGTGATGCAGCACGTCGGCCCGGTAGAGTTCCCTGCGAACCTGTCGGAGGCCTGGGCCGAGCATTTTGCGGGTGCCCCGGCTGATCGAACTTTGCGGTCCTTTGCACGCGATCTGCCCTCGATCGAACCCCGGGAGACGGGTCACTGGAGCGCCACCCCGGAGGAGATCGAGATCGGGTATCGCCTCGTGCCGGTCGTTCTGGGCCTGCGGCGGGCACAGCGGATCGAGGGTTTGCTGGCGGGAGAGGAGATCCCAGAGCTGGCCGTACCGGTGCTGCGTGCAGCCGGTGCCGTGCGGCAGGGTGCGCTCACCTCGATTGGGCAGCGGCTGCTTGGCCGCGCTCCCGGCCCTTTCGGCATCATCGAGGCCTACCACCCGTACATGGCAGCCTTGCCGACGATTCTGCGCGAGGGCAGGGGGTCGGTGCATGTCCGCCGCGATGCCAACATCGCCGCAAGTCAGGACGCCAACCGCCGCACCTTCGAGCGGGCCAACGATGCCTTGGATGCCTTCTGTGAGCGCTACGGTTTCACCTACCAGGTGTTCATCGAGCACGCTATGGGTCGCGGAGAAGCCACGCGCCAGCGTTACGCCCGCAGTGGGGATTCCCTGATCTACTTCGGGGCTGATCTGGAGGATGCCGCCATCGACGCTGCCATCGCGGAGCGCGACGCCGGCCGGCTGCCCGCAGGAATGCGCTTCGTTCGGGGGGCCGATATCGGCCGTCCTGAGGTGCTGGTGCGTGCCCTTCATCAGGCGGGCGTGAACCCGGAGGGCGCCGTGATGCTGGTCGGCAACGGCTTCCATGAGGTACGCGACCAGACCGACGAGCACATGGTCAAGGTCTTCGCAGGCTACGAGCGGGCTGGCATCGTCCTTCTGTTCACCGAGGAGAGCGCCCTGAGCGTCGACGATCTGCTGCAGACGGCCTGGAACACATACCATGCCGGGTTCAAGTATGTGCACGAGCGCTCGGGCCAGGGGCTGCGCCCGGCCGAGGGCAGCCTGCCGTCCCACTACGGGGCACCGCTGCCGGCCAGCTGGACCGAATGCGCCACCCGTGCCGGCTATGTTCGCGCCGACGAGTTTTGCAGCCGCAGCCGCACCGTGCACCCGTACACCCCGCCCAGCGGCCACAATCCGGCGATCAGCGTCAACCACTTTTTTGTGCCTCAGCGCATCGCCCGCCGCCTCGGCATGCAGCCTGCGTGAACAGCGTCGCTCCACCGCAGGACGCACAGGATGGTGCCGGCGGCCAGGCAGAGCACCCGGCTGCGATCGGCGCGAATTGGGATGTCCGGTTCTCCAGCCCGGCCGGCCCTTCCCGGCTCACCCTGTCAAGAGTATGGTTTTTTCAAGCCGGACTTACGACTTGAGGAGGTAGTCAGAAAGACACGATGACGCAGGAGAAAGCATCACTGGACGCCATCTTTCGGCCGCGCTCCATCGCGGTGGTCGGTGCCTCGACCCGCAAGGGAGCGCTGGGTCGAGAGATCTTCGAAAAGCTGGTCGACAACGACTTCGCCGGGCCGGTGTACCCAATCCATCCGAAGGCTGAGTTCATCCACTCCGTCAAGGCCTACCCGGAGATCGGCGCGGTGCCCGGGCCTGTGGATCTGGCCATCATCGTCGTGCCTCGCGACCAGGTGATTCCGGTGGCCGAGGCGTGTGCGGCAGCCGGTGTGAAAGGGCTTGTAGTGATCACTGCCGGATTTCGTGAGACCGGCAGCGAAGGAAAGGAGCGGGAGGCTCGCCTGGTGACCATCGTGCGCAAGAACGGCATGCGCATGATCGGGCCAAACTGTATGGGGGTGATCAACACCGACCCACAATTTCGCCTCGACGCGACCTTTGCACCGACCACACCGCGGCGCGGCAACCTGGCCCTGGCCTCGCAGAGCGGCGCCCTGGGAGTGACCATCCTGGAGCATGCCCATGCACTGAATCTTGGCATCTCGATGTTTGTCAGCCTGGGAAACAAGGCAGACACGAGCGGCAATGATCTTCTGGAGTATTGGCGCGATGACCCCTCGGTGGGCGTGATCTTGATGTATCTGGAAAGCTTCGGCAACCCGAAGCGCTTCATCGAGCTGGCACGGGAGGTCGGCCACAAGAAGCCGATCATCGTGGTGAAGTCGGGGCGCACCCGTTCCGGCGCCCGCGCCGCGGCCTCGCACACCGGTGCCCTGGCCGGGCTGGACGCCGCCTACGATGCCATGTTTCGCCAATGCGGCGTTCTCCGGGCCGACACCATCGAGGAGATGTTTGACCTGGCGCTTGCCCTGGCCCACCAGCCGCTGCCCAAAAGCGAGCGCACCCTGATTGTCACCAACGCCGGCGGGCCTGGCATTATGGCCGCCGATGCCTGTGAAAGCCACGGACTGCACGTGCCACACCTCAGCGCCCGCACCCAGGCCGCGTTGAGCGGCCGCCTGCGGCCTGAGGCCAGCGCCGAGAACCCTGTCGATCTGCTCGCCGATGCCACGGCGGCGGACTACGACTTCGCCCTGAGCCTGGCGCTCCCCGACCCCCAGGTGGATGCCGCCATCGTCATCTACGTACCTCCGATCATGGCCGACACCATGCAGGTAGCCCGCCAGATCTCAGAGGTCGCCCGGCAATGTCACAAGCCGGTGCTCGGCTGCCTGATGGGAGTGAAGGGAGTCGCTGTGGGCGTGGAGGAGCTGCAACGCAGCCGCATCCCGGCCTACGCCTTCCCGGAGTCGGCGGCCCGCGCCCTGGGCGCCATGGTGCGATACCAGCGCTGGCGCCAGCATCCCTCCGGGCAGCGGGTGACCCTGCCGATGGATCTGGAACGTGTCAGGGCCTTGATCGCTGCAGCGGTCGCCGAGAAGCGGGAGTTCCTCAGCGCCAGTGAGTCGCTGCGGCTGCTCGATGCCATCGGCATCGCCACGGCGCGCTTCGAAACCTGCGATTCTGAGAATTCGGCTTTGGCTGCTGCTGAGCGTATCGGCTATCCGGTGGCGCTGAAGGTCGACGCCGTGCAGCTTGTCCACAAAAGCGACATCGGGGGCGTTGTTCTGAATCTGGAGAGTGTCACCGAGGTTCGCCAGTCCGCCGGTCGGCTACTCGAAACAATGAGGCGACTGGACGTGCCGGCCGCTGGCCGCAAGCTGCTGGTCGAGGAGATGGTGCCGAAGGGCCGCGAGACCATCCTCGGGCTGTCGGCGGTGCCGCAGTTCGGCCACCTGGTGATGTTCGGGCTGGGCGGCATCTACACCGAAGTCCTGGCCGATGTCGCTTTCCGAGTGGTGCCGCTGCTCGATCGCGATGCCGCGGAGATGGTGCGGGAGATTCGCGGCCTGTCGATTCTTGAAGGAGTGCGCGGCGAAGCTGGAATCGCTTTCTCGGTGGTCGAAGAGGCCCTGCTGCGGCTTTCGCAGCTTGCCCAGCAGGTTCCCGAAATCGTCGAGGCCGACATCAACCCGTTCGTCACCTTTGCGGATGCGGAGGCATGCAGGGCCGTCGATGCGCGCATTCGCGTCGCTGCTACCTGAGCCTCGGCTCCGTGACTCAACGGACGAAACAGAGAATCGGCGTAACACAGAGACGTGTTCGATGTCTACGTCACGGGCGCTACGTGGCGGATTCGAGCTTACCGCCCGCCGGTTGCCCGATAAAGCTGCGCCGCGTCAGTCCCCAGAACCGTATTACGCATTCGTCCTCTTGATTACGAAAGTGGAATTCCTCTGGTCCCGTATGACCCTCTCCGACCCCAACCCAAAAGTCTGTTTCTTTTGTAGATAGTAACCTACGGATCGGTCTGGCACACCCTTTGTAGATACCGGAAACAGCAACGGCACAGAGGATGGGTGACCGTGCAACGCCGTCTGGCCGCTTTTGCGGCGAGCGGCGGTGATTTTCCTTTCTCCCAATGGAGAGGAAGGACCAGGACTGAAGGCGGTGATGCGCCGGATCCCTTCATGCCAGGGTAAGTGGGTCTGGCGCCGACCGCAAGTCGTACCAGTTGGCGGATCAGGCGGGCACGTTCAGGAAGGACGTGCTCGCAACTGGTCTGCGCCTGAAGTTGTTCATCTCCGTCCGGCATCAGGGTCAAACAGGAGGAGAATCTTTTTGACATAGCGGTTGATGTGTGCGCTCTCGTTACAAGCAGAACCGTGGCACCAGTGATGGGAAGAAGCGGCAGGGTAGCGGTGCTCGCGGTCTGCTGGACGGGGATGGAATCTCGCACTGGCGAAGCCGCGCTGCTAAGTGGTTGGGCGTGACGGGCTGCGGTGGCTCGGGCGGAGCTGTGGTGGTGTTAGCAGGTGTGTGGCTTCCGAACCTCCGGTTCCGATCTGGATGATGGGTTGTGGTGTGGGGTCCGGAAGCGGAGGAGTTTGTGCGGGGTTCCATCCCCTTTGTTTTGGCTTAAAGCATCCTCCCAAAAAGTGGTGCTTCCCTCTCTCGAAAGCCGTCAGTGGTTACGCTGGCGGCTTTTTTTTGGTGCCCGTTGGGGGCCATACGGCAGGAATCAGATATCAGGTGCCAGATACCGGATATCCTGGAGTGAGTGAGGCATTCGTTTACTCAGACGTTCGAGTTGGGTCAAGACGGCGCAACGGTTCGGCACAGATCGTGTGCGGTCTTTCCCCGGGGGTTCCAACCCTAGGTGACCTCCACCAAAAACCCATTGCATCTGCCGGTCTGGTTTTATATCTTCCACATCGGGTTTTCAGGCAGCCGATCTCAATTTGCAAAGAAAGGAGGCAAAATTGATCGCGCTTGCGCTACATGGCGTCAACAAGGCCTTTGGCGATCTCCAGGCCGTCGACAGTCTCGAGTTGCAGATTCCCTCTGGATCGATCTTCGGGCTTCTCGGTCCCAACGGCGCCGGCAAGACCACCACCATCCGCATGGTCATGGGCATCATCCTGCCGGACAGCGGCCGGATCGAGATCCTGGGAGAGCCGAACTCGATGAAGGCACGGGACCGGATTGGCTACCTTCCTGAAGAGCGCGGCCTGTACCGCAAGATGCGGGTTGCCGAGACGCTGACGTTCTTTGCCGAGCTAAAAGGCGTCAGGCCCCGGCAGGCCAAGAAACGCATCGAAGAGTGGCTGGAGCGCTTTGAGCTTGCGGAATACGCCCAGTCGAAAGTCGAAGAGCTGTCGCGCGGCATGCAGCAGAAGATGCAGTTCATCTCCACCATGCTGCACGACCCGGATCTGATCATCCTGGACGAGCCGTTCACCGGGCTCGACCCGATCAACACCCGGCTTCTTCTCGACGTGATCCTGGAGCAGCACGAGCAAGGCAAGACCATCGTTTTCTCGACGCATCTGATGGAACAGGTCGAGAAGCTGTGCGACAGCATCTGTTTGATCAACAAGGGCAAGCAAGTGCTCGGTGGCAATCTCAGGGAAATCAAGGCGGGGTTTGGCCGGCGGAACGTGGTGCTGGAGTTCGACGGCGATCCTTCTTTCCTGACCCCGGACGGTACCGTTGCGGAGGTTACGGACTTCGGTAATCATTTCGAAATCCGCCTGCGCGAAGGGGCCGATCCTCAGGAGCTGCTGCGGCGGGCGCTGGAGCATGGCAGGGTCTTTCGTTTCGAGGTGACTGAGCCGTCGCTCAACGAGATCTTCATCAAAGCGGTAGAGCAGAGCTAAAGATCCACTTCCCCTGAAAGGAGGCAGAGGTGCGTAAGCTGCTGGTTGTCATCAAGCGTGAATACCTGACTCGGGTCCGCACCAAGGGCTTCATCCTCGGGACGATCCTCATGCCCGTCTTCGTCCTGGTCTTCGGCATTGGTCCAAGTCTGCTTATGATGCTCGAGACCGGCAAGAGCGAACGGCTGGTCGTGATCGACATGACTGGCGTCGTATTTCCCGAGATGGAAGCCATCACACAAGACTCTTTGCAGTGGAGCGGTCGGGTCAAGCTGTCGCAGGCCGAACCGGCGAACGGTGTCGCCGAGCTGAAGCAGGAGCTGTCCCGGGAGGTCGATCAGGGTGAACTGGATGCGTACCTCTACCTTCCGGCCGATCTGTTCGACAGTTACCAGGTTGAGTACTATGCCCGTAATGTCAGCGATTTCAAGCGGCTGGCCCGGGCCAAGCGCCTGGTCTCGGAGGCTGTGCGCCGGATCCGACTGGCGCAGAGCGGCCTGGATGCCGACCTGGTGCGAGGTCTGATGCGCGGCGTCGACATGCGCACGTTTCGAGTCGGCCCCGAGGGCAAGGAGCAGGCTGATTCCGGTGGGATGTTTGTTCTAACCTTCATTCTCGGCTTTTTGCTGTACATGACGCTGGTTATCTACGGTTCGTTCGTCATGCGCAGCGTCATCGAGGAGAAGTCGTCGCGCGTCGTCGAGGTAGTGGTCTCTTCGCTGCGGCCGTTCGACCTGATGGCTGGCAAGATCCTGGGCGTGGGTGCAGTCGGTCTGACTCAGTTTGCGGTGTGGATTTTGGCGCTGGTGTTGGTGACTGTCTACGGCAGCAGCCTGGCCACGAGTATGTTCGGCCAGGCCGGTCAGATCCCTATCCCATCGGTGCCGCTTTCGACCTATGTGTACTTCATCATCTTCTTCCTTCTCGGCTACTTTCTTTTCGCCAGCCTGTACGCCGGCGTCGGAGCGATGGTCAACTCCGACCAGGAAGCCCAGAGTGTCCAGTTTCCCATTGTCATGTTGCTGGTCCTGCCCTTCTTGTTGATGTTTTTCGTGATCAACAACCCCGATTCGAGTGCGGCCCGCATCCTGTCTCTGATCCCGTTTTTCGCGCCGATCCTCATGTTCACGCGCATCGTCGTGCAGATGCCGTCCCTGTTCGAGGTCTGGGGTTCCATTGTGCTACTGGTGCTGTCGGTGGTCGCCAGCATCTGGGTGATCGGCAAGATCTACCGGGTCGGCATTCTCATGTATGGCAAACGGCCGACCCTGCCGGAGGTCGTGAAATGGATGCGGTACAGCTGAGTGAACCGTTTGGTTGTGTCTGACTTGTGAACCGGGAGGTCCCAAGAGGTGCGTAACATCCGCCGCTATTCTGCTCTTGCCGGGCCGCTTCTGCTGGCGCTCTTGCTGTCGAATTCCTCGGCAGGATCCGTGCATGCTCGCCGCCACACACCCGTGGCTCAGAAGAGGCCTCGACTCGCAGTGCTGATCGTCATCGACCAGTTTCGGGCAGACTATCTGATGCGTTTTCGAGGCTTTTTTGCGGGAGGGATCAAATCGCTTCTCGACCAGGGTGCGGTGTTCCTGAACGCCTACTACGACCATGCCATCACCCAAACTGCTGCGGGTCATGCCATCGTGGCGACGGGGTATGAACCGGCCAAAACAGGAATCGTAGCCAACGCCTGGATCGACTATGCCACCGGCAGACGCCGTTATGCCGTAGAGGATCCCTCAGTGAAGGGGGTGGGAGCACCGGGGGTGAGCGGGCGGTCGCCGGTCCTGTTGAGACAAACAAGTCTCGGCGACTGGCTGAAGGCGAACGACCGCAGCAGCAAGGTCGTTTCGGTTTCGCGGAAGGATCGCGCCGCGATCCTGCTGGGCGGCAAGAAAGCGGATCTGGCCTTGTGGTACGATGGCCACAGCGGCCGATTTGTCACCTCTACCTACTACGTCGCCCAGCTTCCCGCCTGGGTGGAAGCGTTCGACACGCAGCACCCAACTGCGAGTTTCTACCGCACCTGGAGCAAGCTACTGCCAGCGGAGGCCTACTTCGCAGCCAGAGAGGACTTCTTTCCTGCAGAGGGAGACTCGTCGCGGGCCATGTTTCCCCACCCGCTGCCGCCTCCCACGCAAGGTGGGGTGTCGGATTACACAGCCATCGTTCAAACACCTTTTTCCGATCAGGAGGTCCTGGAGCTGGCTACCGCCGCCATTGACGGCGAGGATCTGGGCGCGGATTCCCACACGGATCTCCTGGCCATCAGCCTGAGCGCCACCGACGCCATCGGGCACGCCTATGGCCCACTGAGCCAGGAGATCGAGGATCAGATCGTGCGCCTCGACCGCTCGCTGGGCCGGTTCTTTCGTTTCCTGGACCAGCGCGTCGGCCTGAAGAACGTGGTGATCGCGTTGTCTGCCGACCACGGCGTGCTGCCCATGCCCGAAGAGCTGCTGCGGCGCGGCTTCCCGGCCCGGCGTGTCATCAGGCAGGAGTTCCAGGGCTATCTCGATCAGGTGTCACAGCAGGTGAACAGCCGACTAGGGATTCGGGGCCGTCTGTTCCAGGCCACGAACGTCGGCCTACTGCTGGACAAGTCGGCACCGCGGAAAACAGGGCTTTCGGCCGACAGCCTTGCGGCCGCGCTGGCGGCCGAGGTCCGAAAGCTGCCGATTGTCGAGGAGGCCCTGACCCGCGCCGATCTCGAAAAGGGTGGCACCAACGGGCATCAGTTCCTGAAGTTGTACCGAAACAACTTCGACCCGGAACGCATGGCGGATGTGTTCGTGGTCTACAAGAAGTACTTTCTGGTGAACGCCCGCCAGACCGGTACCAGCCATGGTTCGCCGTACGACTACGATCGCCACGTGCCGGTGATCTTTTTCGGCAAGGGTGTGAAGGCGGGATATATTCCGGACAGGATCTCGGTGGTCGACCTGGCGCCGACGCTGGCACGACTGATGGGCCTGGCGCCACCGAAGGATGTGGACGGCAGGGTGATCCGGAAAGTGTTCGCGAACCCCAGCGGTCGATAGCCGCCTGGCCGTCGCGCTCCGAGTCGGGTGGCGTCGGCGGCAGG
>CAZGRP010000057.1:14706-27963 GCA_964527995.1 uncultured Cytophagia bacterium
TCAGGGCCGTCGTCTGCGAAAGTGGTTTCACTCTTCTTGGCCGCGCAGCATCGCCAGGATGCGGGCGACGGCATCCGACAGAGTCCCCATTCTACTCAGATCGACCCACTCGACACGCGCGTCGCGCCGGAACCAGGTCAGTTGGCGCTTGGCATACCGGCGCGTGTTCTTCTTGATTTCCGCCACCATCTCCGCCTCTGTGAGATCGCCAGCCAGATAACGGAAAACCTCCTGATACCCCACCGTCTGTAACGCGTTCAGATGCGGCCCATAGCCCTTCTCCTGCAGGCGTCGTACCTCCTGCACCAGGCCCTGCTCGAGCATCTTGTCCACACGCGCCTCAATTCGGTCATAGAGCTCTTTGCGGTGGCGTGTCAAACCCACGAAGATCGGCTGGAATTCCGCCGGGACGTTGCCGCTGTGGAGAAGTTCGGAGAAGGGCTTGCCGGTCAACGTGTAGACCTCCAGGGCGCGGACGATCCGCTGAGTGTCGTTCGGGTGCAACCGTGCCGCGGTTTCGGGGTCGACGCTGGCCAGTTCCCGATGAAGCTGCGGCGCGCCCTCCCGGCGGGCTCGTTCGTGCAGCGCCCTCTTGACGGCCGGGTCGCGCACTTCGCTGTCGTAGAACCCGTCGACCAAGGCTCGCACGTACAGTCCGGAGCCGCCGACCACCAGGGGCAGGCGGCCTCTGGCAAAGATCTCGGCGATGACGCGGCGGGCGTCGCGGGCGAAGAAGCCGGCGTTGTAGTCCTCGCCGGGGTTCAGGATGTCGATGAAGTGATGGGGAATGCGCTGCAGCGCCTGCGGAGGCGGCTTGGCGGTGCCGATATCGAGATAGCGATAGATCTGGCGGGAGTCGGCCGAGACGATTTCCGCACCCAGAAGGTCCGCCAGCTCGAGAGCGATCTCGGTTTTGCCGACACCTGTAGGACCTACCAGAATCGGCACTTTCCGCTGCTTGCTGTCTTCCGCCGGTCTCGTCATGGCAGCCTGCCTCCGCTACTTCGTTCCTCGCGCAGCCCGTCACTGGCGTCCGAAGCGGCGGTCGAGCTCTTCGATCGGGATGCTGACGATGACGGGCCGGCCATGGGGGCAATGGTAGGGATGACGTGTGGCGAACAACTGGTCGATGAGGGCGTTCATGGCCTCGAGGGTGAGCCGGTCGCCGGCGCGCACTGCGGCGTGGCAGGCAAACGACTTGGCCACGCATTCGCGAATCTCGACGCTATCCTTCTTTCCGCGTTTGAATTCATCGATAATTTGAACGAGTAGCTTGCTGTCGTCGCTGATCTTCACCCCGGGCGGCACACCTTCCACCACCACGGTGTTTTTGCCAAACGCCTTGATGACGAAACCGATCTTCTCCAGGAAAGGCAAGATCTCCGTCAGGTAGGAGAAATCCTCGGCGGAAAGCTGCACGACTTGTGGAAAGAGGAGCTGTTGCGATGCCGGGGCGCGTCGCTCGAAGGCATCGAGAGCCCGTTCATAAAGCACCCGTTCATGGGCTACGTGCTGGTCGATGACGATAAGTCCGCTCTTGATCTGAGTGAGAATATACTTGTTGTGGAGCTGCCAGACATTTGTGCGCTCGAACCGCTCCACCGCCGTCGGCCCGGAGGGCGGCCCGATTCGGTCGGCAGCAGGGGTGACGGCCTCACCCGAAATCATCGCCTGCGGAGCGCCAGGTGCACCAGCAACCGTCCACTCCTGGCCAGCATCTACCCGGCGCTGCAAGTCCAGCGGCTGTTGCCGTGCTGCGGACAAAGACAGCGATGAGCCCCCCTGCTGGAAGGACCTGTCGGTGAAAGGCTGAAGGTTCGGCACGACCTGGGCGCTGCTCAGGGCGCGCTTGACAGCGCCGTTCAGCAGGCGATAGGCCATGCCTTCATTGGCAAATTTAACTTCGACTTTGGTCGGATGAACGTTCACATCCACCAGCTGCGGATCGATTTCGAGATGCAGGACGTATACCGGAAACTCGGCTCGCGGCAGGATTTCGCCGTAGGCGGCCACGACCGCATGGTTGAGAGCCCGGTTGACGATGTAGCGTCGATTCAGAAACAGGTACTGATCCCCGCGGGATCGCCGGAAGGCGTCCGGTGTGGCAACATAGCCGCGGATACGCAGCGGGCCATCGTCGCTCACCTCGATCAGACTGTCTCGAATGCGCGCCCCAAGCACCGCAGCGATGCGCTCGCGTGGCGCCGCCGGCTTCAAATCGAAGACGATCTCATCTTCATTGATCAAGATGAACGACTTGTCGGGGTGGCCGAGAGTGAAGCGGTTGAGGACAGCCAGAATGTGGCGGTACTCGGTGGCCGGGGCTCGCAGGAATTTTCGCCGTGCCGGTGTGTTGAAGAACAGGTGCTTGACGGCGATGGAAGTGCCTGCGGCCCCGCCATACACCGCCACCCGCTGCACCACACCGCCTTCGATGCGTACCTGCGTGCCTTCGGCTTGCCCTGCCGGAACGCTGTGGGCCTCCACCCGGGCCACCGAGGCGATGCTCGCCAGCGCCTCGCCGCGGAAGCCCAGGGTAGTCACCCGCTCCAGGTCTTCGTAGGTGCGAATCTTGCTGGTGCTGTGGCGCTGGAACGCCAGAACCAGATCCTCCTCGGTCATGCCGTCTCCGTCATCCACCACCTGGATCAGCGTGTGCCCGCCATCGCGGATGATGACGGTGATCTGCCCGGCACCGGCATCGATGGAGTTCTCGACCAGCTCTTTGACCACCGAAGCGGGCCGGTCGATGACCTCGCCGGCGGCGATCTGATTGGTGAGGCTTTCTGGTAAAACCTGGATTTTCATGCACTGCAATCGTTTTTCGTTGGCAATAGTGACCCCCCGCAGGCGCGCCATAACACGTGTCGGTTTCCCTGGCTCTACGCCCTGTTCCGTGTCGTTCCGTGGTTATCGATTTCGGTGGCTCTAGGTCTGCCAGAGCCACGCATCGATTTGACGGAGCGGGCGCTTCGTCCCCCACGGCATGATATCGATTCGGCCGCAAAAATGCAAGAGGTATCTCGACTGCGAAGGTTCAGGGACGGCTCAGCTTTGGCGGGATGCGTTCAAGGTAGAAGATGGCAGCGCCAGGAAAGGGCGCGCTTCGGGAGAAGGCAAGGAAGGGTCCGATCAAACGCAGGCGCGTCGGCGGCGGGCTGTTTGGGTAGGTCAATGAGATGCCGGCGGATCCGGGTGACCGCGCCGGAGCCCGGTTCTGCGGCAGGAGAGAGCCGCGTACCGAAGGCGCCGAACTCTGGTCGCTCGCCGCGGTGAGCTGGTCGTAGATGGTCTGGATCGTCGTGTCGATCCAGGCCACGGTGCGCTCGATCACGACCTGGGTGCGCCGCACACTGCTTACAGACGCCAACAGCCAGCGGGCGTAGCGTTCATTCCCGCTGGTGGCGGCAAAAATCAGTGCCGACAGGATCAGCACGAAAAAGGCGACCACAAGCTTGCGGAAGAATCTCACCATCTTCGATCCCTGTTAGCGGTTCCGCCTAATAAGACCGCCACCGTCCTGAAAAGGTTGCAGGCGTCTGAGCTTCAACCCGCTGGCTTCCCAGTTTCAGGAAGAGTTCTTGTCATTTTGAAAAAAGGCACCCCAGTGGCGACGACCGCCGGAGCGACGACCGCTGGTGCAAGTGTTTGAAAATACTGGGCAGCATCATGCCGGCCCGCGGTCGCTTTCGATGCCAAAGGCTGGCACACGCCTTGCTCTTTCCGAGACGAACTTGACCAGGCAACACACAATCAGCGCCTGAGGTCTGACCTGCGACCCGGTGGTCCCCAGGATCTCAGCGGGGGCCAGGGGGACAGGTAACAGCGACGGGCGTCTTGCATAGAACCGCTGGGAGACTTGTGATGACGCGGGAGAAAAGAGAGCGGAGAGTCGGCTATCTCGTGCCCAAGGAGCATGGCTCCTGGGCGATGTGGATCGTGCCGTTTATCCTCGGGGCAGTCGGCGCCGGCAGGGTCACCCTGCCGGTTGTGGTGTCGTTTGCAGCCTTCCTGGTATTTTTCTCGGCACGCACCGCCCTGGCCAACGCGGTGCGCATGAGGCGCCGCGACCCCGAAACCGCCCGTTGGCTGGGCCGGATCGGCGCGGCAGAGCTCCTTGTCGGAGGTATCCTTTGGGCGCCCGTTGGCTGGCAATGGGGGTTGCCCTTTTGGGCGGCCCTCACTGTGGGCGCAGCCTTGTTGGCTGCCGACCTGAAGTGGGTGCGAGATCGCCGGGAGAGGAGTCTGACCGCCGAGCTGCTGGCTGTCATAGCTTTTTCGGCCACGGCTCCGGCGGCCTACGCGGCGGCGGCCGGCCATCTCGATTCCCGCGCCTGGGCGTTATGGGGACTTTCCGCGGCCTTTTTTGCCGGCAGTATCTTCTACGTTCAGATGCGGCTGGAACGCCGCCGGCAGCCGCATACGTGGCTCGGGCCGAACGCTCTGGCCACGCTGGGCTACACCGTTCTGGTGACCCTTCTCGCGGTTGGCTTCGTCCGTCTTGGCTGGATCAGCGGTTGGGTAGCTGCAGCGCTTTCGCCGTGGCTGGTTCACCTGCTCGTGGACACCCTGCGGCCGCGTCCGCTGGCGAGCGTACACCGGCTTGGCTGGACGCTCGTGGCCCACTCGATCGGATTCACGCTTCTCGCCCTCCTGCTGCTGCGTTTTTCGTGATCCTGGCGCACAAACGACAAAGCGCCGGCCATGCCCGCCTGGCCGACGCTCCGAGTTCCCAGCACGACCCTCCAGTCATTCCTCGGCGTACATCTTCTCGATCAGGTCGCCGTATTGCTTTTCCACGACCGAGCGCTTGATCTTCATGGTCGGGGTGAGCTGCCCGGCCTCGATGGTGAAAGGCTCCGGCAGCAGCGAGAACTTGCGGATTTTCTCGTAGTCCGAGAAGTGGCTCTGATGCTCCTGGATCTCCTTCCAGAGGAGATCGTTGACTTCGGTCTTTGCGATCAGGTCTTCGTGGCTGGTGAAGGCGATGTTGTTGTCGCGGGCCCAGGTCTCCAGGGCCTCGAAGTCGGGCACGACCAGGGCGCTGACGAACTTGCGGCCATCGCCGATAACGATCACCTGGTCGATGTAGCGGCTGCCTTCGACGGCTTTCTCGATCGGCTGGGGAGCGACGTTCTTGCCGGTGGAGGTTACCAGGATCTGCTTCTTCCGGTCGGTGATTTTCAGGTACCCGTCCTCGTCCAGCTCGCCGATGTCGCCGGTGTGAAACCAGCCGTCTACAAGCACTTCGGCCGTGGCCTCGGGCATTTTATAGTACCCTTTCATGACCATCGGTCCGCGGACGATGATTTCTCCATCGTCAGCGATCTTGATTTCTGCACCCGGAATCGGCCGGCCGACCGTGCCAAGCTTAGGCCTGTCCAGAGGATTGACGGTCAGCACCGGCGAGGTTTCTGTGAGGCCGTAACCCTCGAGAATCTTCAGGCCGGCGGCATAGAAGAACAGCGCAACGTCGGCGGACAGCGGTGCACCCCCGGAGATGAAGAAGCGGATGCGACCGCCGGTGCGCTCGCGGATCTTGGAAAACACCAGCTTATCGGCAATGTTGTACTTCATCTGCAGGCCGCCTGGGACGGGCTGCTGCGCCAGCTCCTTCAGGGCTTTCTGCTTTCCAATCTCCACCGCCCAGTTGAAGATTTTCTTTTTCACACCGCCGCCCTCTTCGGCTGTCTGCTCGACTCGAGCCTTGATTTTTTCGTAGAGCCTGGGCACAGCAGCCATGACGGTGGGTTTTGCATCCGCCAGGTCCTGGGCCACGCGCTCGACCTCGGCGTACACCAGCCTGCAGCCGGTGTAAAAGTAGCAGTAGTCGACCAGGCGCTCGAAGGAGTGACTCAGGGGCAAGAAGGAAAGCCCGAAGTCCGATTGCTCGAGTCGCAAAATCTCCAGGCTGCCGATCATGTCGGAAATCAGGTTGCGGTGAGTCAACATCACGCCTTTAGGAGTGCCGGTGGTGCCAGAAGTGTAGATGATGGTGGCGATGTCCTCCTCTTGCGCCTCAGGCACCGCGCTCTGCATGAACGAATCAAGGTCTCCTTTTGCCCGGCCCTTGTCCAGGAGTTGGTCAAAGGTCATCATGTCATCACCGGCGGCCTCCGCCTGCAAGGCGATTACATGCCTGACTTTTCCGAGATCGTCACGGATCTGCCGGATCTTGTCGGCCTGGAGTTGGTTGGAGACGACAACGATTTCGCTATCGCTGTTGTTGACGATGTAGCGGATCTGATCCGGAATGAGAGTGGGGAAGATCGGCACCAGCGTGGCACGCAGGAGGTGGCAGGCAAAGTCGATGAAGTGCCACTCGGGCCGGTTTTCCGACAGAAGGATGATCTTGGTCTCTCTTTTGACGCCCAGCTCGGAAAGGCCGAGCGCGACAGTCAGGACATGCTCCTTGAATTGTTCCGACGAGTAGGTGCGGAACTCGCTGGCCTCGGGCGGCCGGAACATCAGCAGCTCGGGTTCGCTGAAACGCGTGACGTTGTGGTGGAAAAGATCGCTGAGCGTTCTGATAGCCATGGCTCGTGCGCTCCTTTCAAGAGGTTCGGTTTTTCGCTTCCCACTCCTCTGCTCGATGTTGGGCTCGATGCGGCAGGTATGATGCACGGCTATAATAACACCAAAGGTCTGAAAAGTCAAGAAAAATTCGCTACCTACGGCAAGGCAAAAAGCACTTGACTTTGCTCGATGAGTTTGTTATTTTGACCCGGAAATTGGTACTGTTCTCATCAGCGGGCGTAACTCAGTTGGTAGAGTTCCAGCTTCCCAAGCTGGCTGTCGCGGGTTCGAATCCCGTCGCCCGCTCCCGCATTGCTCAAAGCGCGGCGACATCCGGAACTCATAACCCAACAGGGTGCCCCGGGGCAAGGAGAGGGCCGGTCCCGGCGTTTTCGGAAAAGCCAAGGCCGCGAACCATCGAGCGAATGTCGCTTCGGCAACGGGGCGGGATGGTGGTTGCCCGCCGCAGGAAGGCCGAGACGGTCATTCGCTTTTTCGTTTTGAACCTGGAGGAGGCATGACATGCGACGCGCGTACATCATCGTAGGGTGGCTGTTGCTGCTGGTTGTCGGCACTGCCACTGCCGGCGGCAAGGCGGAACTTCGCCTGAAAAAAAGGATCGCCGTGTTTAGCTTCGCAGACAAGACCGGAACCGCCTATCGCTGGTGGAGTGGAAAACCGGTCGGTGAAGGCATGGCCGACATGCTGGTCACGACCCTGGTGAAGAGCGGACAATACCAGGTGGTTGAACGGGCCGAGATCGATGCCCTTCTGGCCGAGCAGGATCTCGGCACTTCGGGCGTGGTGACACCGGAGACCGCGGCCAAAGTCGGCAAGATGCTCGGCGTGGAGGTGGCCGTTGTCGGTGCGGTGACGGAGTTCGGCTACAAGAAGAGCGATGTCGGCGGCGCCTTCAAAGGAGTCGGGCTTGGGGTCGCTTCGGTAAGTGCCGTCGTGGCCGTGGACGTGCGCCTGGTGAACACCTCCACCGGCGAGATTCTGGCAGCCGACAACAAGCGCGTAGAGAAGTCGAAAAAGGGGCTGCGGCTGCGAACCCGCAAGCTGAGGTTCAAGTCACGCACCGAGTTCGACCAGTCTCTTGTCGGCAAGGCCACCCGTGAGGCCATCAGCAAGGTGGTTAGATTGATCGATAAGAACATGGCCAAGGTGCCGTGGCAGGGCAAGGTCGTGCGCGCCGCTGGCAACAAGGTCTACATCAACGCCGGTGCTTTGGCCGGGGTCGAAGTCGGCGACGTCTTCGTGGTCTACCGGCCAGGAGAGGAACTGATCGATCCGGACACCGGGCTGAGCCTCGGCAAGGTGGAGACCAAAATCGGCAAGATCGAAGTGACCAAGAACGATATCGGCAACGGCAAGGCGTCTCTCTGCGTCGTGCGCTCGGGAGAGGGATTCCAGGCCGGCGATATCGTGCGGGTACGGTAGACACCGGTGACCGAGGTCGTCCAAGAAGGTCGAGGCGGGCCGCTCCCGTACTCCCCTGTGGTCGGGTCCCGGTGCTGCCTCGAGAAATGAAAAGGTAACGGGCATTTCCAGATTTCTGGTTTCGAATTCCCAGATTCTCGTCCCGATAGCGGGACGAGCAGGTCTGGACCACACAGCCGAGAAGCCTTGAGAATCACCGAAGTCGCAAAAGGAAGCACCGGACAGGAACTGGGCTTGAGACCGGGCGATGAGGTCGTAGCCATCAACGGCCGGCCGGTCAAAGACATCATCGACTACGAGTTTCTGGTCTCCGACGAGGAGATCGAGATGGAGGTTCGTCGCGGCCAGCAGACCATCCTTTTCGACATCGAGAAGGACATCGATGATCGCCTTGGCCTGACCTTCGAGCCGCTGAAGATCCGCTTCTGCGGCAACGACTGCATCTTCTGCTTTGTCGACCAGAACCCGAAAGGCATGCGGCCGACCCTCTATTTTCGCGACGAGGACTTCCGCCTCTCTTTTCTCTTCGGCCATTTCGTCACGCTGACCAACCTGTCGCGGCGCGACATCGATCGCATCATCAGCCAGCGGCTGTCACCACTGTTCGTATCCGTCCATGCCACCGACCCGCAGGTGCGGAAGTTTCTCTTCGGAATTCGGCGCGATGATCGGCTGTTCGAGAAGCTGGATCGGCTGGTGTCCAACGGGATCGAGATCCACGCTCAGATCGTTCTCTGCCCGGGCATCAACGATGGTGAGGTCCTCCGCCGTACGCTGGCCGACCTGGCCCGCTACCGACCGCAAATGCGCTCCGTGGCCATCGTGCCCGTGGGCCTGACTCGACACCGGCAGGGTCTGACGCGCATCGAGCCCGTGACCCCTGAGTATGCCCGGCGGTTCCTGACCGAGGTCGACGAATACGATGCGCCGTACCGCCTCCCTGGCGGCGAGCATTTTGTCTACGCTGCGGACGAGTGGTTCTTGCTGGCTGGTGTGGATCTGCCGCCGTCTGCCCGCTACGACGATTTCTGCCAGATAGAGAACGGGGTCGGCATGACGCGTTACCTGCTGGATGATTTCCAGGTGCAGAAGCGCAGATTTCCGAAGCGACTGCCCGAACCGCGCAAGGCCACCCTGGTCAGCGCCGTCCTGGCCGGTCCGCTGATCCGCCGGCATGTTCTGCCCGCACTCAACCGCGTGGAAAACTTTGAAGCTCGCCTTCACATCATCCGTAACGACTTCTATGGCCCCAGCATTCGCGTCACCGGACTGCTGACGGCCCGCGACATTTTTCATCAATTGCGCGACCAGGAGCTGGGGGACGTCGTCTATCTGCCACCGAACTGCATCAACGACGACGGCGTTTTTCTCGACGATTGGAGCGTGGATGACCTGGCCCGCCGCCTCGGTGTCGAGGTGAAAACAGTGCCGAGGAACAACTTTGTCACGTTGTTTCGGTCCGAAAAAGAGCCGGCCTGGGCGCCGACGCGGCAGCCAGCCGTCGAATTCGACCTGGCGGGTTACAACGCCAGTCTTGCCGATATGGCAGACGAGGACACGGAGAGGTGAGGGAAATGCCGGAGCCGCTGGTCGCCATCGTCGGCCGTCCCAATGTCGGCAAATCGACTCTGTTCAATCGCATCCTGCGGCGGCGGGAGGCCATCGTCGATAACACCCCGGGTGTTACACGTGACCGCAAAATGGCGATCGCCGAATGGGCCGGGAGGCGATTCTGTCTGGTGGATACCGGCGGCTATCTTCCCGGCGGCGACGTCATCGAGAAGGCGGTTCTGGACCAGGTGAGGCAGGCGGTGGAGGAAGCCGACGTCATCGTCTTTCTCACCGACGCTCGTTCCGGCGTGACAGCCCTGGACACCGAGATCGCCTCTGTCCTGCGGCGGGTGCAGAAGCCGGTGCTGTTGGCCGCCAACAAGGCAGACTCCGCCACCGTGGAGCTGAACGTGGCAGAATTCTATGCCCTTGGCCTGGGCCAGCCCTTTCCGATCGCGGCAGAGAGCGGCCGGCGCCTGGGCGACTTTCTCGATGCGGTCGTCGCCGCCCTCCCAGAGAAAGAGTCGGCAACCGAAGAGAACGGTCGCGACACGATTCGCCTGGCGGTGGTTGGCAGACCGAACGTCGGCAAGTCGTCGTTCGTCAACTGTCTGCTGGGCGAAGAGCGGCAGATTGTTACCGAAGTGCCTGGCACCACACGCGATGCTGTCGACACGAGCTTCGAACATCATGGCCAGGCCTACGTGCTGATCGACACAGCCGGCTTGAGGCGCAGAGCCCGGGTCTCCGAGGCAGTGGAGTACTACAGCACTGTGCGCAGCCTGCGCAGCCTGCGCCGCTCCGATGTGGTGGTTTTGTTGATCGACGCCACCGAAGGGATCACCGATCAGGACATCCGCATTTTGGAGCAGGCCATCAAGCACGGGAAGGGGATCGTGCTGGCGGTAAACAAGTGGGACCTGGTCGAAAAAACGGCGAATGCAGCCGAATTCGAGGCAGCCATTCGCGACAAGCTGCGCGGCAATGCCTTCATGCCGATCCTGTTCATCTCTTCCAAGACCGGCCAGCGCGTCTTCCGTGTCCTGGAGGTGGCTCGTGCGGTCTACGAGGAGCGCCGCAAGACCATCAAGACGAGTGAGCTGAACCAGTTTTTGTCGGCCGCCGTGGCCGGCTATGCGCCTCCGTCGATGGATCGCAGGGAGGTCAAGATCAAATACTGTACCCAGGTCAAACACAGTCCGCCTGTGTTTGCGTTTTTCACCAATGCCCCGAAGTCGATCCCGGCAAACTACCGCCAGTACCTCGAAAATCGGCTGCGGGAGCGGTTCGGCTTCTTCGGTGTACCGCTGACCCTTGTTTTCCGGAAAAAATAGAGGGAGCGTGAACGAATGCTGCGCAGGGTGAGTTCGTGGGGCATCCTGATTCTTCTGATCCTGGGAGCCGGGCGGGCAGAGGCTCAACCCCAGACGGTCGCTGCAGCGCTCCAGCAAGAGAACATCGTTTCAGCAACCTGGTTGCGCTGGCTGGCCGTGACCGACCCCGGCCGGCTGCCACCCAAGTACCGGTTTCTCCAGCCGGAGCAGGCGGTCAAGTGCGGAACCGAACTGCTGCTGCAACTCCACGCCATGAGAGACCGGTTGTCTGCCGAGCAGCGTCACCTGCTGGCGGTGTACGGCAGTCGGCCGACTCTGACGCACGCCATCGTCAGCCCCAGCGGGCGGTTCCGAATCCACTACGACACCTCCGGCTACAACGCCGTCTCCACAAAGGACGACGACCAGGACGGCCTGCCGGACTTCGTGCAGGAGGCGGCCAAGGCGTTCGATCGCGCCTACGCGGTCATCGTCGATTCGCTCGGATATGACCCGCCCCCTGACGACGAGGGTGTGGACGGCCCCGAGTACGATGTCTACATCTTGAGCCTGTCAGCGCTCTACGGCGAGACGATCCTGGACAAACGAATCCAGATCAGCCCGGAAAGGTACTCCAGTTTCATCCGCGTCGACAACGCCTTTCGGCCGGGAAGCTACTTCTCGACCGGCCTGAACGGACTACGCGTGACCGCGGCGCACGAGTACTTTCACGCCGTCCAGCTCGGGTACGCCTTCCGCGACCAGGATATCTTCTACTTCGAGGCCAGTTCGGTGTGGATGGAGGATGTCGTTTACGACGAGGTCAACGACTATCTCCAGTACCTGCCGTACTTCTTCCGACATCTGGACCTGCCTTTCAACACCAGCGACGGCCAGCATGAATACGGGCTCGGGCTGTGGAACAAGTTTCTGACGAAGTACTGGGACGGGGCGGGCGTGATCCGCGACATCTGGGAGACCATCCGAGAGGTCCCGGCCCTGCAGGCCATCGCCACAGTGTTGCAGCAGCGAGGCGGTTCTTTTGCCGAGATGCTGACAGAATTCTCCGTGTGGAACTACTTCACTGGGCCGCGGGCCAGGCCGGATGAGTTCTACGAGGAGGGAGCCCTCTACCCGGAGGTCGGCTACGCTGGCGACGTGGCGGTGGAGGTGGATACCAGCCTGATCGACTCCACCGAGTCGACGGCCTCACGTTATTATCGCTTCAGGACGCTGGTGACCGATGAATTCTCGGTCCAGCTCGAAGCCAACAATCCGTTGATCTGGAAGTATGCGGTGGTGGTCAGCAATCCCGGCCGGCCGGCCGAGTTTTCCAAGTTCAACCCCGGCGGCCGAGGCGCCTTGGGCACGGTCGAAAGCTCCGCCGACATCGTGGTGATTCCAACCAACACCCTGCTGCCTGCGAAATCGGCCGGTCAGTTTGGCACCTCGAAGGAGTACACCTTCGAACTTCGCTTGCGGCGCGGGCCGATAGAAGGCGGGATCATCGCCAAGCTGTTGCCACCGCGGCCGCATCCCTTCATCGTTGACGGCCAGCAGCAGGCGGTTTTCGATTTCGTCCTCGGCCAGTCGGGTGAAGCCAAGGTGCGCATCCTCGACATGCGTGGCAGGCGCATCTGGGAGCACGACTTCAGTTTCCTCCGAGATGGCTTCAACGCCTTCCACTGGGACGGCCGCGACGAAAGCGGTCGCCTCGTAGACTCAGGAGTCTACCTCCTTCAGTTGGTGACCCCCACGACTGTGCGGGTTGGCAAATTTGTGGTCATCCGGCGGTAAATTCGCGGTTGACTTTAAGTTAGATCTTGCTTATTTTTTAAGGCTTATCGGCGGCTTCCGAACACCCGGAAACGCTTCGTCCGAATGGAAGCAACGGCAGTGGGTGATGTTCAAACGAGCTGAGGGCGAGATTTGACCAAAGGCGAGATCATTGACATCATTGCCGAGGGCACCGGGCTCACCAAGGTGGAGACTGCGGCCGTGGTGGACGGTTTTCTGGCGACGATCTCCTACGCCTTGCGGCGCGGAGAGCGAGTGCAACTCAAGGGTTTTGGAAGCTTTCGCGTGGTCGACCGGGCTGAACGGGTAGCAAAGAACCCGCGAACAGGGAAGCCGATGCATATTCCCAAGCACAAGGCCCCGGTCTTTCGGGCGTCGATCGAGCTCCGCCGGGAGGTGAACAGAGGGCTCGAAGACATTGGCTTCATGGAATGAACACCAAACTCGGAAGGAGGTGAACGAATGCCGAGTGGCAAAAAGCGCAAGCGCCACAAGATTGCCACGCACAAGCGGAAAAAGCGACTCCGCAAAAATCGCCACAAGAAGAAAAACCGCTAGCCCCTGGCTGGGGTCCGAGGCTTGAGCACGTATCAAAGTACTCAGGCAAACCGTGTTGGTTGTGACTTCTGTTCGGGTG
>CAZGRP010000058.1:0-25832 GCA_964527995.1 uncultured Cytophagia bacterium
AGAGCCAGGATGGCGTAGAAGTTGAAGGGCATCGCCTTGAGCATGGCAACGAGAGGCCGGTCGACCTGCTGCTCCTTCAGCAGACCCATGATGTAGGCTCCCCAGGCGTTGATGGGGATCAGGATGCAGACCGGGGCCGAGGTCGAGTCGCAGATGTAGGCCAGCTTTTCACGTGAGATCTTCAGCTTGTCGAAGATCGGCCGGGAGACGGCGCCGGTGACGAGAGAGGTGATGCTCGACTCGACGAAGATCACCACGCCCACCGCCCAGGCCAGCAGTCCAGCGCTGCGGCGGTCCTTCACCCATCCTCTGCCGACCACCCACTGCACAAATCCGTCGACGCCGCCCGACCTCTGGGTGAAGGCAATCAGAGCGCCGACCATGGCGCTGAAGGCGATGACTTTGGTGTTGCCCGCATCGCTGAACACAGCGATGAGGGCCTCCAGGGCGTCGCGCAGGCCGGCAATCGGGTTGCCGCCGGCGAGGATCGCCCAGCCGAGCCAGATTCCGAAAAAGAGAGAGATGAACACCTGGCGGGTGCCGATGGCAAACACAACCGCCAGCAAGGGAGGCAGGATCGACAACCAGCCAACCGTCTGTGTTGAATCCAAAAGCAGCCCTCCGTAGAAAAAAACACCGAAATACACCGAACTCACTGAACCTCACCGAGTGCCTTTGATTCGCCCTTCTCGTCGGTGTTCTTCGGTGGCTGTAACTATGTGTCCTTCGGTGTTGAAAATGCCCCCCCATCCCGGGGTTGATGTCACCGCACGGCAGCCAGGACTTTCTCGACGATCTCGCCGAAGCGATCCGTGCCTTCCGGGTCGTACTTGCCGGCGTAGTTTACGCACGTCTCGCCGATGCACTCATCCAGGCAGGCGGCACAGCCAGGGTTGACGCTCTCGACGCCGTAGGCGCCACGCAGCTCCAGAAGCTTCTCCACCTGCTTTTTCGGCAGCACCCGCTCACCGCCCAGGTGCCGGGCGACGAAAACGATCTGCGCAAAGTGCTCGACGCGCTCCATCTTGTAATACGCTTCGAACAATTCCCGGCCGATCGTCACCACCCCGTGGTTGGCGAGCAAGAACGCCTCGCATCTGTGGACAAAAGGACGCAATGATTCGGGCAGCTCCTGGGTCGACGGTGTGCCGTACTTAGCCAGCGGCACCGAACCGATCTCCACAATCACCTCGGCAAGCACGCAGCGGTCCAACGGCTCGCCGGCAGTGGAGAAACCGGTGGCGAACGGCGGATGGGCGTGCACCACGGCCTGGATGTCGGGGCGCTCCTGGTAGATGAACAGGTGCATGGGAAGTTCCGAAGAGGGCCGGCCACCGCAGATGGGGGTGCCGTCCGGGCGCACCAGTACCAGCTCCTCGGCCTTCAGGAATCCCTTGCACGTGCCGGTCGGCGTGGTCAGGATCCGTTCTTCGTCAAGGCGGCAGCTGACATTGCCGTCGCTGGCGACAACATACCCGCGGCTGTAAAGCCGCCGGCCGATCTCGACAATGGCTGCTCTCGCTTCGCCTTCTGAAATGGGTTGCATACAGCTGCACTCCTCGGAGCTAGGACGAACCTGGTATTTCCGCGAGCCTCCGTGGCTGTCACCCGAAGGAGCCGGTGGGAGTGGGCGGTGTTGGGAAGACGACTGAAGAATCTCTTGGCCCGTTCAGGCTCGGGAGTTGGGTCGGCCCAGGGATTCTTCGTTCCGCTCCACTTCGTTCCGCTCCGCTTCTTCTAATGACAACGGCGCAGATTTAGATGGCCAAGATATTACGACAGAGCAAGACTTGATGGCTGAACAGCCACCGAAGTTCATTCTACTTGATCACGTCCATACCGACGTAGGGACGCAGCACCTCTGGAACCACGACGGTGCCCTCGTCGGTCTGGTAGTTCTCGATGATACCGATCACCGTCCGCGGCAGCGCTACGCCGGAACCGTTCAGCGTGTGCACGTACTCCAGCTTGCCGGTCGACTCGCGCCGAAAGCGGATGTTGGCTCGCCGCGCCTGGAAGTCCTCGAAATTGCTGCAGGAGGAGACCTCCAGCCAGCGCTGCACGCCGGGCGCCCACACCTCCAGGTCGTAGCACTTGGCTGCTGCGAAACTGAGGTCGGCGGTGCACAACTCGACGACCCGGTACGGCAGCTCGAGAAGCTGCAGCACTTCCTCGGCGTTGGCCACCAGGCCCTCCAATTCGTCGTAGCTGCTCTCGGGGAGAACGAACTTGACCATCTCCACTTTGTCGAACTGGTGGATGCGCATCAGACCGCGGGTGTCAGCACCATAGGCGCCGGCCTCGCTGCGGAAGCAGGGCGTGTAGGCGGTGTAGTAGATCGGCAGGTCTGACTGGCGCAGCACCTCGCTGCGATGCAGGTTGGTTACCGGCACCTCGGCGGTGGGGATCAGAAACAGCTTCTCCTTTTCCACGAAGTACATGTCATCGCGCAGCTTCGGGAGCTGGCCCGTGGCGAACATACTCTCTTCGTTGACCAGGAACGGCGGAAAGACTTCGGTGTAGCCGTGCTTGTCGATGTGTAGGTCGAGCATCCAACTGATCAAGGCGCGCTCGAGCTTGGCACCGGCGCCGCGGAAGCTGACGAAGAAGGAGCCAGCCACTTTGGAGCCACGCTTGAAGTCGACGATGCCGAGAGACTCGGCCACCTCCCAGTGCGGTCTGGGGGTGAAATCCATCTCCGGCGCGCTTCCCCAGCGGCGCACCTCGACGTTGTCCTCCGAACCAGTGCCCACCGGCACCGATGCGTGGGGGATGTTCGGGATGCGGATGAGGATTTCGCGAATCTGCTCTTCGATGTCGGCCAGCTCCTGGTCGAGATGTTTGATCTGTTCGCCGACCTCGCGCATCCTTTCGATCTCGGCAGCGGCGTCGCGACCCAGGCGCTTCATGCGAGCGATCTCCTCGGAGACAACGTTGCGCTGATGCTTCAGCTCTTCAACCTGCTGCAGAAGCTGGCGGCGCTGCCGATCGAGTTCGAGGAAACGATCGACGTCGACCTTTTCACGCTTGCGCTCCACCGCCTGTTTGACCCGCTCCGGATTCTCGCGAACAAATTTCGGATCCAGCATATCCGTGCTCCGAAAGGGTGATTTCTTTCCTAAGTGGACCTCCGTGCCCGGGGCGCAGGGCGACCGCCGCAGGATGGCCCAGGCCACCCGCGGCCGTCCGACCCAACCGGGCCGAGGTAAATTTCTAAATAACAATTTGAGAGGAGAATTTCAAGGGGAATTTTGGGAAGAGGAGGATGGCTACTGGCCGCGGCCCGTGAGCATGACGTAAAAAGTTCGGACCAGAATCTTCAGGTCGAGCTTGAGCGACATATTCTCCAGGTAGTAGAGATCGTACTTGAGTTTTCTTTTGACGTCCTCGAGAGAGCGGTCGTACTTGCCCTTGATCTGTGCCCACCCGGTAATGCCAGGGCGGACCTGGGTGCGCCGTAAATAGAGCGGGATTTCCTTCTTGAACTGCTCCACGAAAAAGGGGCGTTCCGGCCGCGGCCCCACCAGGCTCATATCGCCCTTGAGCACATTGATGAATTGAGGAATCTCGTCGATGCGCAACTTCCGCAAGATATGCCCCACACGAGTGATGCGCGGATCGTCTCGCTCGGCCCATTTCGGGCCCGTCTCTGACTCGGCATTCTCGACCATCGAACGGAACTTGTAGATTGTAAAGAGTTTGCCGTCGCGTCCGACGCGCTGCTGCCGGTAGAGGACGGGGCCGCGAGAGTCTACCTTGATGGCCACGGCCACGACGAGCCAAATAGGCGCGAACACCGCCAGCACAACCAGGCTGACGGCCACGTCCATCATCCGCTTGACCACCCGCTCCCAGCTCGACATCGGGCCGGGCATAATCTCCACAAGGGGCAGCCCGTAGAGCTGCTGGGTGCGGATCTGGCCGATCAGCACGTCGTACATGTCGGGCAGCATCTTGAAATGCTGGACCCGGCCGTTGCAACGGTCAATGATGTCGGCCAGGCGTTCGCGCGACTCTTTACCGAGGGCGATCAGAATCTCTTCGATTTCGTACTCAGCCGTCAGCCGGCCGAGATCGGCGACCGTGCCCAGCAACGGCACGCCTCGGTAGGAGACCCGAGAAGGCTGCGGCCGATCGGCCACAAAGCCGACGACACGATAGCCGAGAGCCGGATGGCGCTGAAGCTGATCGAGCAAGTTGCGGGCTTCGTTGTTCCAGCCGACGATCAAGCTATTGCGGTTTCCGACCCCATGGGCCAGAAGGCTACGCTGTACACTGCGTAGCGCCATACGCCCGGCACTGACGCTGGCGATCGCAACGAGCCAGTACGACAAAATCATCAGCCGGCTGGGCGCCAGCGGATGCTGAACGTCCTGCTTCAGGTCGGCGGTGAGGATGAAGATAATCACCGTCCCCAAGGTGATGGTCTTGATAATCTGGAAGAACTCCTCGAGGCGGGACTGAGCGTACCAGGAGCGATACATGCCGAAGAAGGTGAACAACACGGCCCAGAAAAGAAAGACCAGGCTGGCGACGCTCCACAGCTGGCCGAAATCGGTGATGGCGAAGAAGCCCTCCTGGTTGCGCATCCAGGCCAGCACGGCAAAGGCGACCGCGAAGGCTATATAGTCGCTCAATACCAGCAGAACGCGCTCCAAAGGCTTCGGCATGGCCTACCCTCCCCTGCGGTCCCGCAGGATCTCCTCGTAGAGCGCCTCCAGGTCGGAGACCATGCGCTCGACCCCAAAAGCGTGGCGGACCTGACGGCGCGCCGCCTCGCCCAGACGCTGGCGCTTGCACGGATCGGACAAGAGATCGATGACCCCGTGAGCAACCGAGCGGACGTCACGCGGCGGCACCAGCAGCCCGGTGCGTTCATGCCTCACCAGTTCGGGCACACCCTCCACCTCGGTGGCCACCACGGGCCTGCCGGTATACATGGCCTCGGTGAGCGACCGCCCCAGACCCTCCCACTGGGATGTCAGCACGAAGACATCGAAAACCTGCAGAAGCTCGGGCACATCCTCGCGGAAGCCCAGGAACATGGTACGGTCACTGACATCCAGCTCGTCGGCTAGGTCCATCATACGGTCGCGCAATTCGCCGTCGCCCACCACCAGGAAACGGACGTCGCGCTCTTTTCGCAAAATCTCCGGAATGGCCTGGATGAAAATCCATGGTGCTTTCTGCACTGAGAGACGTCCGACCATGCCGACGACCTTCTCGCCGTTGGTGATGCCGAGCTCCCGCTTCTTGCGCTCAACGTCGATGCGTCGGCTGAATTTCCGGAAATCGATGCCGCTGTAGATGTTCACAAACTTTTCCCGGCGGGCCAGTCGGAGCTGGATGGCCTTATGGCGGTTGAGGTTGGAAACCGTGACGATGCGGTGGGTGAGCTTCGACAGGGAACGCTCGACAAGAATATAGAAACGCCGCACCAGCGGGTGCATGAAGTCGTGGAACGGAAAGCCGTGGATGGTGTGAATGATGATGGGGACGCCTGCCAGGGCCGCGGCGATGCGCCCCAGGAAACCGGGCTTGGAGCTGTGGGTGTGAACGATCTCAAAGCGGCCCACTTTGATGTACCGATAGATGCGCCACAAGGCGATGAGGTCGAACAACGGATGAATTCGGCGCGTAAGTTCATCCACGAAGACCAGATCGACATCGCGCAACTGCAACGCGCGGCGCAGCCACAGCCCCTCGGAAGAGCACATCAGGCAGACGTCAAACCGCCGCCGGTCCAGCCTCTCGACGGTCAAAAGCGTATTGTCCTGCGCCCCTCCCACCGGCAGGTTGGTGATGATGTGGAGGATCCTGGTACGAGATGCGGGGAGGGCGGATTTCAACCGTTTTCTCATAGGTGTCCGAGTCGTAGCCCGGTGCATCCATGCAGGATGATGTGGCCGAGCGCCGCTGAGCAGGCGATGGCCCAGAAGCTTACCAAAACGCGGTGACTGTGTTTCACGCTTCGCGATCATTTCGGAACCGTGTCCCTAGCTAGCCGTGTCTTCACACCGTACCGGTCGGCAGCGCGCTTGTGATTCCCGACGCAGCGGCGTAGAACGGCCAGGAGCTTCGGAGCATTGATCCGAACGGAGTATTTGCATTCGACTGTTTGCCTAGCCGCCTGGCCCATCCGTTCTCTGAGCCCCGGATCGTTGATCAGCACCTCAATCTTCTCCAGCCACTCGGCAGGACGAGTAGCGTAGAATCCGTTTTCACCGTCCCGAACAATTTCAACGTTTGCCCCGACAGGCGAGACCACTGGCGGCACACCCACGGCCATGTACTGGATTGCCTTAAACCCGCACTTGCCTTTCGAATACTCATCATCCGTCAACGGCATCAGGCCGACATCGAGACTATGAAGGTCGCTTAGCTCTAAGTGCGGTATCCATGGCCTGAGCTGGACCCGCGAATCTCTGGGACGGTATCCCCTCGAGCCAATCACCACGATTTCGAGGTTGCGGTGGCGACTCAGGAGTTTCTCGAACACCTCATCGACTAACTCAAGGTAGCGAGAAGAGGCGCTGCTTCCGATCCAGCCCACCCTCGTGATGTTATCAGATCGTCTTGTGACCGCCGGGCGGTATCTATTCGTGTCGATCGCTGTCGGAATGACGACAACGTTCGAATTGTATCGCTGGGCGTATTCCGCAAGAAAAGAATTCCCAGCGATGACATAGCGACTCATTTCGATCAGCTCGCGGGTCTTGTCGGGCCTCTTTAGAAGGGCAGACCATCTATTAACGGCGCTGGAGTGCCTGAGGAATTCAGCGTCATCGAAATCAAAAACGATGTTATTGTTCTTTCTGATCCAACGCGTTTCGAAGAAACTGGTCACTGGTGAAATACTCTTGTGAACTAAAAGAAGATCGGATTCCTGGGACTTCAGGAGCTCGACGCTGCGTCGTCCAATTCCTTGAAGATAGTACCCGGCCTTCCAAGCACGGCTGCCGTCAAGAAAGATGTGCTTGTAAGCCTTGGATGAGAGAAAAGACGATAGCGTGCAAGAAACCCCGTGAGTTTCAAGGAAGGGTATATACTGAGAGATGCGAAATCGCGTACTGGGACCTTCTTCAGGATACGGTGTGAAAATCGTCACATGCATATTTGTGACCTAAGTATGTAGCAGTAAAGACTCAATCTGCTTCGCAGCCCTCTCGACGGTGAACTTCTGCTCGACGGACCGCCGAGCATTCCGGATGATGTGCTCCCTCAACGCCGGGTCGTCCAGCACCCTGGCGATTTCCTGCGAGAGTGCCACGGAATCCCCCCGCGGGAAAAGAAGGCCATTCTCTCCATGGACAATGGTTTCCGGGATACCTCCGACATTTGACGCTACCACCGGCACACCCATCGCCATCGCCTCCAAGATGACCACAGGGTGAGACTCGGAAAAAGAGGCCACGACCAGCACGTCGGTACCTGCCAGGACTGCAGCTACGTCTTCCAGTACGCCGAGGTAGTGGACTCTCCCATCCAGCCCAAGTTTCATGGCCATCTGTTGTACAGCCCGGAAATACTCCCTGTTTCCTCTCTTCGGTGCCACTTTCCCCACGAAAACGCAGTGGAGGTCGTTGCGACGCCTGGCAAGCCGGGCAACACCTTCCACCAGCACAATCTGCCCCTTGTTCTTCCCGAAGCTGCCTATGAGTGTGACGACCCGTGAGTCAGCCGAAGCCTTGATTTGCTGGAGCAGTGGATGCGGTCTATTGGCACAATCAAACCGAGCCAAGTCGACACCGTTGTAGACGACGATCACCTTCCCTGGCCAGCGGTGAAAGGCACTTGCTGTGTAATAGGAAACAGCGATAATTCTGTCGGCAATGGCTTGAACGAACCGGCAAAGCAAACGAAAATACCAGTGCGGATAAGTACCACGTGACTCATGAATGTGGTATACGCACCTCTTACCACAGAGGACGGAGAGTAGCCCTCCGTACACGTTGATCAGGCTATTGCTATAAATGACGTGCGTCCCATCCTTCTGGACACGCCACAGGGCTGAGAGCGAACCTGGAAGCCCCCCAAGAAAGCGCGCGAGACTCAATGGATTTTTCTCAAGCCTATTCATTCGAACGATGAACACCCGGACCTGAAGTTTCCTGAATGCGGAAGCAAGGAATCCCTCATTGGGCAAAACCACGGTTGGGCATATGCGACGGCGGTCCATTCGCTCCACAAGACGCAACAGACTGATACCCGAACCGCTGATGTCAGCATACGGCGTGATAAAGAGGACCTTTCTCACCTGAGCAGTCATGCTATCGCTGTCGGGTGGCAGACAGCTTCGCCCTCAAGGCCTCCACGGCTGCCACGACGATGGTGTCGCGCACAAGATACAGCGTCGCGGCATAAAGCACAACACCCAGCAAAGAACTGATTAGGAAAGCAGTGCGCGCGCCGAAATCCGCAAAGGGTTGCCAACGGATACCGACGAGGTAAAGGAACACTGCCAGTAAGATTGAACCGAAACCCACTGAATAGAGAGGCCGTAAGTAGTCCGTCAGTCGTATATGCAGCACTCTTCTTTTCGCCACCACAAACAGCATGGCCAGATAGATTAAGGCCGTGCCAGACCAAGCGATCGCTATACCGTGGTATCCGAATGGTCTAACCAAGGTGACGTTGAGAATGATGTTGACAATTGCCGATGCAGCACCGATCACTCCAAGATAAAGTGTCGCCTGGGCCGCAAGGTAAATATAGATCATCAGCAAATACAAGCCGTGTGGGGCGAGACCGATCGAATAGAGCAGCAGAGCTGAGGACGTCTTGGCCGTGGCGGACGCATCAAAAACTCCTCTTTGGAAAAATATGCCGACTATCTGGGTCCGAAACACTACGATGAATATTGTAATCGGGATCAGGATCAGCAATACGGAATGCGCGCTTCTCCTGATCCTGTGCATCAGGCTGTCGAGGTCACCGCGTGCAAAAGCCCCCGAAATAGTCGGTAGCAGCACAGTAAGAATCGGAATGATGCAAATGTCTACCGAGATGCGGTTGATTTTGTTGGCGAAGTTGAGGGCAGACAAGCTGCCCACCGGCAGTCGAGAAGCAATGCTCCTCTCGACCAGGACATTTATCTGACTAGCGGACGTAAGCAGAAGAAGCGGCGCAGACTTTCGAAGGAAGGATATCACCTCCCCCATATCGGAGCCTGCAGCCATCTGAAACTGCATACCCCCGTTGAGAAGAATGGCAAACTGGAAAACGAGACTGAGACCAAAACCTACAAGGTAACCCCAGGCGATACTGTAAATACCCAGCCTGTCGGATAAACCGGCCAAAAAAAAAGCACGATGGCATTGGCGGTGAAAGTGGCCAGCGCAGGAACAAAAAACCGTTTCATCGAATTGAGCGTCGCCGACAAATAGTTCGACAGCCCCATTGTCAGAAGAAGAGTCAACAGAATCCGCCCTAGCGTGACGGTGGTTTGTTTTTGTTCCGGACCGAACGTAGGCGCAATCCAGGAGATGACTCTCGGCATCTGCCATATGCCAAGCAGAATGACACCGGCTGCCATGAGAAATGTAATGTTGAAAATAGAGCTAAAGACCTGCCACATCTCCCGGTATTTCCCTTTAGCAAGATAGGCTGAAAAAATGCTCGTCGAAGTCCCTTTGATCAGGTCGATGCCCAACAAAAAGAGAAGAACGTTGGGGATCGTCAAAGCTATGAAGTAGGCATCCGTAGTCTGAGTGGCTCCAAAACGACTCGCGAGGACAATATCTCTGAGAAGGGCGACTACCTTCGTCATGAAAGTAATCACCATAAGCAGCAAGCTGCTAGAGAGAACCGCCTCCTTCCTGATAAGCTTTGAGGTCTTCAAGGGCCGCTCGTTCCTCAACCTAATGCCAGTTCAGCAAGTTCGCGTAGAGCTTCTCCACGTCAGCGGCGATCTTCTCAATCGTGAACTTCGATTGTGCCACTCGGTACCCGGCTGTGGCCATGCGGTTCGCGCGCTCTGGATCCGTCACTAAGTCAACGATCGCCTCAGCCAGGGCCTGAACATCTCCCACAGGCACCAGGATGCCGGTGACTCCATTTTGGACAAGCTCCGGAATTCCTCCAACACGTGTTGCAACAACGGGCTTGTTCGCCATCATGGCTTCGATCAGTGCTAGGGGCGTTCCCTCGGAAGTCGATGCCAGAACAAAGACATCCATCAGCGACAGAATGTCGGGCACATCCGGCCGCCTGCCCAGCAAAATGACATCGGCAGCGAGACCCAGCTCGTGAATCGTCCTGGTCAAATCGGCACGCAAGGGGCCTTCGCCCGCGATCACAAGTTTAGCAGCAGCAACCTGCCGCTTTACTTCCACAAACGCAGGGATGAGGTACTCATAACCCTTAACCCGAGGTATCAGATTGGCCACACAACCGATAACCCGATCGGCCGTCGAGAGGCCAAGCTGCTCTCGAATGACGCCAGGCCGACCGTTCGCCTTGGCGAAGTCAGCTCGCACCCCATTATATATTACCGTAACCTTGTCAGGGGCCACCCGAAACGTGTCAACCACATAGCGCTTCACCGCTTCCGACACCGCAATCTCTCGTGTTGCCAGCTTACAGTTCATTTGTTCGAGCACTCGAACGACTGGGAGCTTCATTGGGTGATGCAGATGCATCGCCTGTATCGACTGAACCAGAAACGGCACCCCCGCAAGTCTACACGCAACACTAATCCAGTAATTTGCGACATGCAGATACGTGTGAACTACTTCCGGCCTCTCCCGCCTGAGAATGTTTAGCAACTTCGGGAGCTTCAGGATATCCTTTTGGCCGCTGGCTCCTAGTGCCTCGCAGGGTATGCCCATTTCCCGGAGCCTGTGGCTCAAGGAACCTGCACCGACCAGATAGTAAACCTTCGAGTCGTAAACCTGAAGGTTGAGCCGAGAGAGCAGATTTATGAGAAAGGTCTCTGCTCCCCCCGTATCCATGGTGCCGATGATGTGCAGGATTCTAGCCCGCCTCATCATTCCTTAGTGAGCAATCTCCAGAGACTTTTCACGGAAAACGACAGCAAAAACCGTGGCCGAAACAAAGAAAAAGAATCCGAGAAAGTTAGCAGAAGCCTCCTGTACCGACAGAGTCTCCTGGGTGAGGCTCGTCACTACGAGGCCGCAGAAGGCGGCCAGGTAACCGATCGCAACGCTCCTTGCTAACACACTCCGCGACAACTGAATGCCCACGGCGCTCGCCCTCACAACCCGAAAAAGCACAACTAGCCAAACCCCTAGGCCGAGAAGGCCTGTCTCTGCCGCGACATGAAGGAAATTGTTGTGTGCACCTGTTGCTCCTCCTGGAAGAAGGGGCAGGAAGGGTAGGCTACTCCAAGAAAACGCTCCCAGTCCCACGCCGACGAGCAGCGTCTTCAGGGACGATTGTATCATCGCGATCGTACCGTACCAGATATAGATTCTCCCGAGAGTTGAAAGATCCAGCGTCACTCCGTACGTTCCCTCTTGCACCGTCATCGCCATGCGGTTTTTCAAAACAGTGGGAGCATATCCGAACACAGCAAACAATACCGCCACACCCACCACCACTATCAAGAGGCCCCTGCTACGCTTCAGCCAGGAGAAGAGCGTCATTGCCACCAAGAATCCAGCCCATGCAGCGCGCGACTGGCTACCGATCAGTGCCAGGAGCAGCATAGTCATCACCAACAGTAAGAACAGCCGCTTGCCAGCGCCAGCGACGCCGTAGAAGAGACCCAAAGCCAGGAAGAACGTAAGCAAGGCGTACGCCCCAAGGTGGAGATGGTTTTCGGAAAGCGTGGAGACGGACACGTAGCGATGCTCAACCAGCCACTGAAAGGCACCGAATCCGCCAACCCAGAGTGCCCCCACCATCGCCACCCACAGGAAACGCTGCGCCTGCGAACCATCATCGATGAGGCTTGTCACCATATAAAAAATCAGAATGTATTCAGCCATCCTCACAAAAGCATAGGCGGATTTCAGTACCTGGTGACCGTCGTAACGCGGCAAGTTCATCAGGATGGAAATGGCTGTCGCCCCAAGCCAGGCAACCAAGACCCAATTCAGCGGACTCCGACGGAAGAGAACACGCCCCTCGAATAGTTTTCTACCGATCCAAACCGCAAATACTCCGAGGAAGAGGAGATCGTCAAAATAAATCTGCACCGGCAACTTAAGCAATGGGATGGCGAAAGAGAACGCGAGGAGATAGATTCCGAGGGCTAACGCGGAGTTTTCAAACATCCAGAGAACGGCAAACGCTAGCGGAATGAGTGCGATGACAGCGTAGGTTCGGAGGGCCAACCCGACCAGCGTGATTACCAAGGTGGAGAGAACCACCGCCGCGTACGCCAACAGCACGCGGCGATCCATCTCTGAAACGGCCAGCAACCGACTGCCGTCCACCCTCATTGCCTGCTCCTAGTGAATGGATGCAGCAGAATGGACTTGATCGCAAGGAGCTTTTCAGCCTCCGGACCGCCCCGCTTCATAATCCGGCCGACGTACTCTGCGGTAAACGCGAACATCACCGTCACCAGAAGGGTCACCGAGCCAGCAACGAGCATCCAGATCAACCGTTTGGGTCTTGCCTTGTGAATCGGCGGGATCGCTGCATCCAGTACTTGGACGGTGGGGGTGTCCCGAGCTTCCTGGAGTTTTGCTTGCTCGTAATATGTGGTCAGCAATTCGAAGATTTTCGACTGAATCTGGACTTCTCGTAGGAGCCGAGCGTAGAGAAGACCGACTTGAGGTACATCAGCAAAAGGCACAAATAGCTCGTCGCGTTTTCCAAGCCCATCTGTGCCCGACACGCGCGTCTGGCCGTATTGGAATTCGCGCAACTTCCGCTGAAGGGCCTTCAGTCTGTCCTGCAGAGCAACAATTTCCTGGTGTTGCGGTTGCAGGTGTCGCCGCTTTATGCCGAGTTCGATCTGAACGCGGGTAATGTCTGCATAGAGGTCCGCGGCACTCTTGATCGCCAGCTCCGTCTGCTCCGGCAACGCAATGGCACCATACTTCTCCTGGAACGCCCGCAGGGAATCCTCGGCTGCCCGCAAGTCGCGTTTACATTGCAGGTATCTTTTCTCTATAAAAATGCGATTGTTCCGAGCGGATTCTACCTTTCGGCGTCGGTTCAAACTGTCCAGAAACGCCACAAAAGCGTTGGCGATGTCCGCGGCCCGCTTCGGGCTTTTGTCCAAAACGGAAATGTGAATTGTACCTTCTCGGTCGATCCCGAGGTCGACGTTAGCCCGAAGAGCCCGAACGGTGCGTTCCAGATTGCGAGCCCCGTACACTTGTTGAAGATTGAACCTCTTGGCAACGAGTTCCATTACGGTGCGGCTTTGCAGAATAGCCAGGTAGACCAGACTCTCGTCAGCACCAGGCTTGAAACCCAGGGCGCCAAGAGGAAGGTTCTGCGTCAATGATGAAAGTCCCAATGCAGAAAGCTCGGACTTGGGCGGGAAGATCGTGGCCGTGGCGCGATACCATTTGGGTACGATGGAGCCTACTGCAAATGCCAGAATACACGCCGTGATGAAGCTCAGAGCGATCAGTTTCCACCAGCGGGTGAGAACTAAGAAGTAATCCAGTACCCCAACTCTCTCCTCGTTCATCGAATGCTTCTTCCTGCCTCCACTTGCTGCACGACCCAGTCCCTTCGCGGTTCTTCGGCCCTCCGACGACTTTTACTTGCGTAGGGCAGTTCTTGTGATCGCTCGATTGGCGGTCCCAGCCCTCCTCCCCTCACTTAATCACCCCCACCGCCTTCAATGCAATCAACACCCCGGTGATCTGGCCGACGATGGCGAAGGCCTGCACGACCCCGAATTTGGACTTCTCAGGCACGTATACCGTGTCGCCGGGCCCGACCGGCAGATCCTCGCCGACACGTTCCTCACGACTGCCATGCCGAATGAGCCGCGTCTTCGACAGCCGTACCGCCTGTTCGGTGCTGCCGGCGAGGCCGACATAATCGCGCACCCGCAGCTTCGGAACGAATGGGTACGGCCCGGGACTGCGTACCGCACCGACCACATACACCTTCTCTCTCCTCTCCGGCACCATGATGATGTCGCCGTCCTGCAAACGCAGCCCGGCGTGGCCGTCGCTGCGTTCGGTCAGATACGGGAAGATCGGAATGATCTGCGCCGTATCGCCGTTGTTGCCCTTTCTCTCGATGTAGGCATTGCGCAGATCTGCCTGGCGGTTGAGGCCCTCGACTTTGAGCAGGAAATCCTCCAGGGTCTCATTCTCGGAAAGCTGATAGATCCCCCGGGAACGCACCGGCCCCTCGACTCGCACGGTCCTCCCCGACAGGTCGATAGCAGGCACGAACACGACGTCGCCAGCGCGCAGGCGGCGGTTCGAGTCAAGCCGGCCCAACTTGCGGTACTCATACAGGTCCACCCGATCCTGCGTGCCGTCGAGGTGGCGCACTTCGATGCCGCGCTCGAAGGCCCACGAAGTCAGCCCCCCAGCCATCTGGATGATATCGGAAACGCGGTCGACCGGAGAGACCTGGTAGGGGCCCGGATTGCGAACCTGGCCGGTCACATGCACCCGAATGCTTCGCAGACCCACCAGATTCGTGGCGATCTCGGCCCGCAGGTATTTCTTCAGGCCCGCCTCGGTCACCATTCGCTGCACCTCGGCCAGGGTCTTGTCGGCCACATACAGGCTGCCGACCGTAGGAAAAATCAACTTGCCCTCGGGGGTGACGACGACTTGAAAGGACTTCTCGATGCCGGATTGGATGGTGATCAGGAGCTTGTCGCCTGGGCCGACGACATAGGTCTGAGGATCGATGGGGGCCTCGAGAGCCGCAGCCTCCGGCATCCATTGGAAAGGAGTGAGCGCCTCCGGCGCCTTCGCTTTTTCAGCGGAGCTCTTCGGAAATCTGACCCTCTGTCCCTCCTCCTTCTCCTTCTCCGGTAGCTGTGCGCGGGAGCTTGTGCCAAGGAAAAAGAGTAGTGCAAGCGCGAGAAGGGAACGGGTCGTTCGTGGCTTCAGCATGTGTCATTCGTACGACAAGGAAGCTACATCCCACATCCAAGCTTGACGATCTTCTGGCGCCCCGCGGTGACGTTCTTGGTGGCGTTGCGGGTATCGACGATCAGCCTGGCGTGCTTGACAATCCAGTTATAATCGTAGTCGCGGTGGTTGGTGGTGATTACGACACAGTCGACATCGGTGAGAAGCTCTTCGGTTAACTCCACCGACTTATAGGTGGTTCCGCCGAGCTCCATTTCGGGTACGAACGGATCGTTGTACATCAGGTGCTGAGCCCCGCGCTGGTGCAGCAGCTCCATCACCTTGAGCGCCGGCGAGTTGCGAACATCGTCCACGTTCGGTTTGAAGGCGACACCGAGGATCAGGTATTTGGCCGACTTCAGGGAAGCGCCGTTCACGCTCAGCGAACGGATGATGAGATCGAGCACGTAGTACGGCATATTCTCATTCGTCTTCGCCGCCAGCTCGATGAAGTCGCTGTGGAAGTCGTACTCCTTGGCCTTCCACGACAGGTAGTACGGGTCGACCAGGATGCAGTGCCCGCCGATGCCGGGGCCGGGATAGAACGGCATGAAACCGAACGGCTTGGTGGCGGCGGCCTCGACCACCTCCCAGACGTCGATGCCCCCCATGCGATCGCAGAGCTGTGCCAGCTCGTTCACCAGGGCGATGTTGACGCTGCGGAAGATGTTCTCCAGCAGTTTGACCATCTCGGCGGTGCGCGGCGAAGAAACCGTGATCACCTGTGCGACCACCTGCCGATTGGCCAGAGTCGCCAGCCTGGTACAGGCTTCCGTCACACCGCCGACCACCACCGGCGTGTTGGCGGTGGTGAAATCGGCGCGTCCCGGATCGATGCGCTCCGGCGAGAACGCCAGATAGAAATCCTGCCCCACGCGCAGCCCGGTCGATTCGAGGATCGGCTGCAGCACGCGCTCGGTGGTCTCCGGGAAGGTCGTGCTCTTGAGGATCACCAACTGGTCCTTGCGCAGATGCGCCGTGATCCCCTCGGCCGCGGCCACGATATAGGAGATGTCGGGCTCCTTGTTCGGCGTGAAAGGGGTCGGCACGCAGATGTAGAGAACGTCCAGCTCACCGACACGGCCGTACTTGGTGGTGGCCTCGAGCAGGCCCTCGTCGACCAGGCGCTTCAACTTCTCGCTGTCGATGTCGCCGATGTAGTTCTCGCCGGCATTGATTTTCTCGGCCTTGGTGCGGTCCACGTCGATGCCGAGCGTATAGAACCCCTTGCTTGCAAACTCCACCGCCAGCGGGAGCCCGACGTAGCCGAGACCGATGATGCCGACCTTGGCTGTCTTCTCGGTGAGCTTCTCTTCCAGATGCATGATGTCGACCCTCGTTGCCTAGAGTTCCCGTTGATAGTTCTTCTTGTAGAATTCGAGGTACTCGCCGCTTTTCAGCCTCTCCCACCACCAGCGGTTCTGCACATACCAGCGGATGGTTTGATCCATGGCGTCCTCGAACTCGGTCGTCGGACTCCATCCCAACTCGCGCAGCTTGCTGCAGTCGAGCGAATAGCGCCGATCGTGGCCCAGACGGTCCTTGACGAACACCATCAAAGTGCGCGGCTTCTCCAGCTTTTTGAGGATGTATTCGGTGATCTCGAGGTTGGTGCGCTCGTTGCCACCGCCGATGTTGTAGACCTCGCCCACCTGGCCGTGGCGATAGATAAAGTCAATAGCCCGGCAGTGATCGCCCACGTAGATCCAGTCGCGTATGTTCAGGCCATCCCCGTAGATAGGTAGTTCCTTGTTCTCGAGAGCGTTCGTGATGAACAGCGGGATCAGCTTCTCCGGAAACTGGTACGGACCGAAGTTGTTGGAGCACCGGGTGATGATCACCGGCAACCCATAGGTGACATGGTAGGAGTATGCCAGGCGATCGGCACCCGCCTTGGAAGCCGAATAGGGGCTCGACGGCATCAGCGGGTCCGACTCCTTGAAAGACCCCTCCTCAGTGCTGCCGTAGACCTCGTCGGTGCTGATCTGGATGAAGCGCTCCACCTGGTTACGCCGGGCTGCCTCCAGGAGGACAAAGGCGCCGAAGACATCGGTGCGGATGAAATCGTCCGGGGCGCCGATGGAGCGGTCGACATGACTCTCGGCGGCGAAGTTGACCACCACGTGCACCTCGGGCATCAGTTCGTTGACCAGCACCTCGTCGCAGATGTCGCCCCGCACAAAAGTGTAACGTGGGTTCGTCTCCACGTCCCTGAGGTTGTCAAGGTTCCCCGCGTAGGTGAGCTTATCAAGATTGACGACTTCGACGTTGTCGTAGGTGTTGAGAAGGTAGCGGATGAAATTGCTTCCGATGAAGCCGGCCCCTCCAGTGACCAGAAATCGCTTCACGGCTGTCTCTCCTGAGGTTCTCGCTCTTGGGGAAGGCCGAAATGAGCACTTTCCAAACCTTGAAATCTAACAATTCCCGCCTGAAAAGTCAATTACTTTTGACGTTCGAGCCACCGGCCCTCGGAACTACGCACGACCACGCCATCCCGGACCACGATCTCGCCATTGAGCAGCACCAGCCGCAGCTTGCCGGTGCGCACAGCACCCGAATCGGAGGCACCCTCTGCCAGCTCAAGAATCACCAGATCGGCGCGCCGACCCGGGCGCAGCAAGCCGCGATCCTTGAGTCCAAGGCGAGCGGACAGAGAAGCCGTATGGGCCTGTACTGCCTCGGGCGTCAGCGGCTGCGGCAGCTCATACGGCGGCAGGCTGTCGGGGTCGACCAGCGCCGCTCCGGTCCAGGCCGCCAGTTCGCCGAGCTGGCTGTGGCGGGAGTCCCAGGATGGCATCAACACCCCGAGCACCCCGTCGCGCAGCGACGACCCGAGGCGGAACAAGGCGTGAGAATCCAGCTCCTGGTCTGCCGACTTCGGCTGCACCAGCAGGCCGAAATCCGTTGGCAGCGACGCCGTTCGTTGCCAGGAACCAGACCCCTTGGCCAGAGCCTCCATGCCAGTGGCTCCGATCACCGTGGTATAGCCGCGCACCAGGTAGGAGGTCAGCTTTTGTGTGAGATCGGGGTCGTCGGCACCCACGTCGGGAACCACGGCAACCAGGCCCGGCAGCACCACCATGCCAACAGCGTCGATCGTGTCCTTGGCCGCGAACACCTCCATGTCGCCGAGGTCCTCGATCACACCGACATAGTCGATAGCGCTGTCGCCGCGGGTGTGCTCGACGTAGTTGATGCCGATGTCAGTACGGAATGGCGGCAGACCCGAACCGTCGATCACAAGCGGTTCGCGGATCACCAGGTCGAAGAGCTCCTGGTCGTTCTGCGGCAGGGCGTCGTAGAGTGCCGGGTTGGCATCGGCGTAGCTACCGGTGGCGATGGCATGCCAGGCCGACAGCAGGGCCACGAAGTTCATCTTCACCAGGTAGCGTTTGTCGCGCTCCTGCCAGCCGCCTGACTCCACCAGCACGGTGCTGGTTCCCCAGTGCTGCATCGAGTCTCCAAAGGCCCGCGGCATGTAGCCAGCATCGTAGCGGGCCATGTGGCCGTACAGATACGGCCCCAACGCCTGGTAGATCACGGAAGCTACTTTTTTGGCGCGCACCCGCACCGGGTTGTCGCTCTCCTCCCAGTCGTAGGGCGGAGCCATCAGGGCGATGGCCACCTGTTTGTTGGTGCGACCCACGGTGCGGCGGGCATTCTGGTCGTGCAGGTTGAAGCCGAACTGCGGCCGGTAGCGGTCGCGCACTGCTTTCAGGGTGCGACCCTCGGGCGTCGCCAGGTCGCGGGCGTCGCGGTTGATATCGAGTCCCTGGGCATTCCGCCGTGTGAAGCGCTCGGCACCGTCGGGGTTGAGCATCGGCAGTGCCAGCAGGGTGGAGTTCTCGAGCAGATCGCGAACAAACGGGTCGCTGCGGCGCCGGATCACGAAACTGAAGATGTCCATCAGAGCCGCTGTGGCCGTCGGTTCGTCGCCGTGCATCTGGCTCCACATCAACAAGCGTGTCGGCCCGCTGCCGATCTCGACCAGATAGAGATCACGACCTTCCACGGAGCGACCCACGACCTCCAGGCGAAGGATGTCGGGGGCCTCTGACTGCAGCCGCTTGAGCAGGGCCACCATCTTCTCGTGACGGAAGAAGCGCAGCGCCGGCGGTGAGACGCGTACCTGCTCGTAGGCGGCTGCAAGGAAGGGATGATGAAAGTCAGGGTTTTGTCGTGCCATGGCTGAAGATCCATTCAAGCCTGCATAAAGAAACAAAAAAACAACCGATAACAGCCGTCGGTATCGTAAGATCATGCCACTTTCTCCCGAAACACTTTGTGTCTTAGCCTCCTTCTTACATATCGTCTCGTCCATCTTCAGGCCGTAGCCCAGTTTCTTCGCAGCACCCTTCCAGGAAGGCGGCCGGTATGTTCGCCCTGGTCCACGACGAGCCCGCCGTTCACGAGCACGTAGAGGATCCCTTCGGGGTACTGGTGTGGTTGTGTCCATGTGGCCCGGTCGCGTACTCGGACCGGATCGAACACGGTGACGTCGGCGAAATTGCCGGGCACCAGCAATCCCCTTTGCGCTAGTCCCAACCGTCTCGCTGGCATCGACGTCATCTTTTTCACCGCCTCCGGCAGGGTCATCACCTTGTCCTCGCGAACGTACTTGCCGAGCACGCGCGGGAAGGTGCCGTATGCTCGCGGGTGCGGATTGCCGCGGCTCAGTGGACCGTAGGTGGCGCGAGCCCCGGCATCGGAAGCGATCATGGTCAGCGGATGCGCCAGAATGCGGGCCGTGTTCTCCTCGCTCATGGCGAATCCCACCATGCCTCCCGATTTCTCGTCGACCAGCAGCTTGCGCAAGAACTCGAAGGGGTCTTCACCCAACTCGGCGGCAATGGTAGAGACACGCTTGCCGACGAAGCGCTGGTGCTCCGGCTGGTCAAGGCCCGAAATCATCACCGCATCCCACGATCCCAACATCTCCACCTTTTCCAGCACATCGGAACGGATGCGCGGCACCAGCTCGGGGTCCTGCAGCCGCGCCACGAAGGCATCGGTGCCTCCCTCTCGCGCCCACAATGGGAACAATGATGACAGCCCGGTGCTGTAAGCGATGTAGGGGTAGCGATCGCAGGTGACCGACAGCCGATCGGCTTGTGCCGCCTCGAGCGTCATCAGCACCTCGTCGATTTTGGACCAGTTCCGCCGGCCCGAAACCTTCAGGTGTGAAACCTGCAATCCGACATCGGCCGTCTTGGCGATGTGAATCGCTTCGTCGAGGGCCTCGAGGACGCGGTCGTCCTCGTTGCGCATGTGGGTAGCGTAATGCCCGCTCGGCCCCAACACCCGGCAGAGTGCGATGATCTCTTCGGTGGAAGCAAAGCTGCCCGGCGTGTACTCCAACCCCGAGGACACACCCCAAACGCCCTGCGCCATCGCCGAGCGCACCAGTTCCTGCATGGCGACGATTTCGGCCGTAGTGGCGGGACGGTCGTCCATGCCGACGACATGCTCGCGAATCGTTCCCTGCCCGACGAGCGTGGCCACATTGACGGCGCTGCCCTCACGGCTGAGCCGCTGAAAATAGCCGTCGAAATCGGTCCACGGCATGTCGAGGTCGTATCGCCGCTGCAACGTCTCTTGCCGGCGGCTGCGCATCTCCTCGGTCAGTGGCGCCACCGAACCGCCATCGACACCAAGCACCTCGGTGGTGACTCCCTGGCGCACTTTGCTCTCAGCGCGCGGGTTCACCAGCAAGGTGATGTCGCTGTGGGAATGGATGTCGATGAAGCCCGGTGCCACTACCAGCCCGCGGGCATCGATGCGGCGGCCAGCGCTTCTCCCGCGTAAATCACCGACGGCGACGATACGGTCCGCCTTCACCCCCACGTCCGCTTCGAACGGCTCCTTGCCGGTGCCGTCGACAACCTGACCGCGCTCGAAGATCAGATCGAACTCGGCAAACAGGCCACAAGCCCACTGCGATGACGTGGCCCCGCCAAACAGGCTTGCGGCCGCCAAAGTAGAGACACGAAGGAAGGTTCGTCGGGGGATGGGTTTCTTCATAAGTCGTTCTCAGTTTCTGGAAAACCGCGGTTGGATTCTGAGTCGCATAACATACTTTTATGGAGCGCTGGAGCATTGCAGTAATAAAGCATTGGAGTTCTGGAGTCTCGGGTCTGCAAAGAACTCGGCGCATGGGCCTCACTTCTCCTACCCTCCATCGCTCCAACACTCCGATACTTCTCCGCAACAAAACTCTCCTACCAGCGCCCACTTCAACCCTTCACCCTCAACACTCCATCCAACTCCGGCACCGGCGGGTTCTTGTCCTTCGGGACCGGACTGCCATACGCCTTGTCGGCGGTCTTCTGCTGCCACTCTGTCTGCATCCTGACCAGCAGCTTCGGCTGCGTCCGGAGATCGATCGCCAGAAAGGCCAGGGTCTTGTCAGCCACCAGCATCCCTTTATGGCCGCAGCCATGACCCGGCGCGCCGGCAATCCGTGGGGCCTTTTGAGGCTGTGCCCGCCGCGACAGCCCCGGCAGGGCGTCGAATTCAGCCAGGAATCCGATCACCCGGCGGCCGCTGCCATAGGTGGCCACGACGGCCGAGGGCAGGCCGCCGGGGCCGCGTTCCACGCAGAAAGGGTTCTGCTCGAGCATCTCCGCCAGCAAAGCTGAAGAACCGCGTTCCTGCAGGGAAGTTTCAGCATAGGACCAGATCGAAGCGGCCCATGGCATCCTCCCTCAGCGGTAGTAGGTGAGTTCGAGAAGGTGACCAACCTCCTCGTCCGACAGTTCGCTCTCGAAGACAACCTTCCGGGTGCGTTCCGGGATCAGGTCGACGAAGTTGTCGTGGAAGAACGTCTGCGGCGGTCCGCTCAGGAGCAGCCCCTTGACAAAGCGGTCGGCGCGCAACTGCACTACCCTCTGGCCATCGACCTTGGTGATGGTGTATTCGATCTTGGGATTTGGAAAGTTGAGGTGCTTCGGCCGGCGTAGCCAGAAGACGTTCTCCGGGCAGCCGTGAGCCCCGGCGTCCAGCAATACCCAGAGCAGATGCGCGAGCTCGCGCTCGGGCATCAACGGCACAGGCACCTCAGCCAGGCGAACCGCGCTGTTGGGCTCGAGCTCGGCCGCTACCTCGATTTCGAAAATCAGGTGCCAGTCGACACTGCGCAGCTCAGCCTGCAGACTGCCTCGTACCCGCTCCCGCGTGTCGTTCAGCCCCCACACCTCGAGCACGTCATTCGCCGGTAGCACGGCGACGTGGACCGGAGCAAAGAAGCGCTTCGCGTAATAGTACAGGGCTTTGGGCCGCAAGGCCGAGTCGATAGCCGACCAGCTTGCTACCGGCCAGCAGTCGTTGAGCTGCCAGAACAGCGTTCCGGCTGACGCAAACTTGCGCCGCCGCCAGTGCTCCACGCCTGCCTGGATAGCCTCGGCCTGGACGAGCTGGCAGCGGTAGATGAAGTCCTCGAACCGCGTGCTGACCCGATAGTGGGCCGCCAGGAAACGGAACAGCCGCGGCATGCCGTCGGCCTGCTTCTGATGGTGCTCCATCGCTGGACTCTGGGGATGACGGTCGGCCGGGCCGAGCACGGTTTCATAGGTTTCGACATTGGCAGGGGCCTGAAAGCCGAATTCGGTGACGAATCGCGCCGGGTCCTTCCGATAGGCATCGTAGTCCTGCCACCCGCTCCAGACCTCCCAGTTGTGGCGATTGCCGCTCCGTGGCGAGCATGGGTCCTCTTCCTTCCCCCACGGCGACGACGGCCAGTAGGGCCGCGATGGATCCAGTTGCGAAAGCATCTGTGGAATGACATCGTGGAACAGCTCGAAGCCGGGCATCTCGACAACCGGCCTGCCGGTGTGCATGCGAAAAACCCACTCGCACTCGTTGTTGCCGCACCAGAGAGCCAGGGAAGGGTGATTTCGCAGGCGCACGACGTTGGCCTCGACCTCCCGGCGTACTTCCTGTTTGAACCACTCCTGGTTCGGGTAATCGGAACACGCGAACATGAAATCCTGCCAAACCAGGATGCCGAGTTCGTCGCACAGGTCGTAGAAGATGTCCTGCTCATAAATTCCGCCGCCCCAGACACGCAGCATGTTCATATGGGCATCGCGGGCCATCGTCAGCAGGCGGCGGTACACTCGCTCTTCGATGCGCGGGATGAAGGTATCCGCCGGAATCCAGTCTGCCCCCTTGCAGAACAGCGGCACACCGTTGATCCGGAAGCAGAAACGATCCTCGCCGCCATCGTTCAGAAGCAGCTCCACCGACCGGATGCCGAAGCGCACCTCCTGGCTGTCGAGAACGATGTCCTGACTACGCAAAACCAGGCGGGCCGTGTACAGCGGTTGGCTACCCAGGCCGTTCGGCCACCACAGAGCCGGATGCGGAACGCGCACCTCGAACTCGACGCCATTGGCCGCCGTCGCCTGCCGGTCCCGGTAGCTGAACTCTTCCCCCTGAATCGCCACGGAGACCTCGACGGTCTGCTGCTCCGGGTTGGCCAGCACCACGCCTACTCGCAACACTGCCTCCTCCTCGCTCACCCGCAGCGCTCGCACATGAACATGCTCGATGCGGGCCACCGACCACGACTCCAGATAGATCGGCCGCCAGATGCCGGAGGTCACCAGCCTGGGGCCCCAGTCCCAGCCGAAGGAGTACTGCGCTTTGCGAGCGTAGATGCGCTCGGGAGCGTGGGAAGCGGTGAGGGGGGTGCCGTACCGCCTCAGCAGCTCGGTGGTGCGGCGCACCGGCGACTCGAATTCGATGGTGAGCTCATTCTCCCCCGGCCTCAGCAAGGACTTCACGTCCCAGCGGTAGGGGGTGAACATGTTGGCAGTGCGGGCCACACTTCGGCCGTTGAGCCAGACGCCGGCGAAGGTGTCGAGGCCTTCCGCGACCAACTCGACATGGCTGGCATTCAGGATCTCGGCAGGCACCTGAACCGAGCGCCGGTAGCGCCAGTCGACATCGGCCACCCATTGCACTTCAACCTCGTTGAGCCGAGCGAAGGGGTCGGGGATCTTGTTGTTGGCGAGTAGATCCGTATGAACGGTGCCCGGTATCTGCGCCTCAAGCCAGCCGTCCTTCGGGCCGAATGAGCGCGGCACCGCCGTCCCCGGGTCGCTGGCAATCTGCAGGCGCCAGGTTCCCCCCAGGTCCACGCGTTGTCGCATCGATCTTCTGCCTCCTCCTCCAAGGCGTGGCGCGTCGTGTTGTGCCCTACAGCAGGATCCGCATGGTCGTACCCTTGCCCGGCTTGCTCTCCTTCAGCAGCAGCTTACCACCGTGGTACTCCTCGATGATGCGGCGGGCAAGGCTCAACCCCAAGCCCCAGCCGCGTTTCTTGGTGCTGAAACCGGGCTTGAAAATGTTGCGGCGATGGCCGGTGTCGATCCCCCGGCCGGTGTCGGTCACATCGATGAAGACGCGGTGACGCCGGTTGGCCAGAAGGCCCACCTGAATCCGAATCTGACCTTCGCGGGCGTCGATGGCGTCGAGGGAGTTCTTGATCAGGTTCTCGATCACCCACTCGAACAGCTCGCGATTGAGTCTGACCTCGGGCACTTCCTGGTACTCCTCGACGATGCGCACCTGCCTGCCCGTATGGGGCAGGCGCCGCTGGAAATAGCGCACGACCTCGGAAAGCACCTGGCGAACGTCGGTCGGCTGCAAGTCGGCGCGGGAACCGATCTGCGAGAAACGCTGCGTCACCTTGTTCAACCGTTCGATGTCCCGCGCCATCTCTTCCAGCACCTGCTGCGATTCCTCGGGCAAGCCTCTACTGCGCAGCAGCTCCATCCATCCGAGGAGCGAGGAGATCGGTGTTCCCAACTGGTGGGCGGTCTCTTTGGCCATGCCGACCCAGATGTATTGCTGCTCGCTGCGCTGGATACTGCGAAACCCCAGGAATCCCACCAGAATGAACAGGGTCACCACGCCGATTTCCACGTAGGGCAGCATGCGGAGTTGCTTGATCAGCTTCGAGTCGCCGTAGTAGAGGTAGCTGATCGGCTTGCCCTGAAACAGGACCGGGATGGGCTCGGCCTCTTTCGCCATCACCTGAACGATCTTGCGCACGCGTTCGATATTCTCCGGAGAGCGGTCGTTGGGATCGATGTCGATCCCTTTCCAGGCTGTCGGCGTGCCGTCGGCACTGGTCTGAACGATCGGGAAATTGGTGCGCTGGATGATCTGGTCGAAGACAAAATTCAGGTCCATGTCGCTCTCCTCCGACGCCGCCCGGGCGATCAACTGGGCGTAGAACAAGAGGATCTCTCTGGAGTCCTGGCGTAATTGAGTGACGATCCGCTGCGTGTAGAACAGCAGCAGACTGATGATGAGGATCGCGACGATGAAAAGGAAGCCTTTGAAGCGACCGGAGAGCTGGTAGAGGCTCAGTTTCATGCTCAACGAAAACTCTACCAACGGATCACTGCGGCCAACAGACCCAGAGCGCGGGTGAGACGATTTCACATTGCAACCAAAGCCGTTGGCTGCGGTCCTCCGTTGGACATCGATATACGTTCGCAACTGTCACGAAACAGCGTACTCGCCTGGCGGGCGGGAACGGAGCTGGCTGGTCGGCTGCCCGACATCGTCCGCCTACCCTCGGTTGGCTGGTGAATGCGTACCAGCCGGAGCCAGTTCCCGTGCCACAGCCTCGAGACCCGACTGTCGGATTTCCCCCAGACTCCTTGCCTGTGTAGTCATTCTCTGGCTACCTCCTCGATCGCTGCCAGGCCACCAGGAACCCGCCGAGGAGGATGAACAGCGCTGCCAGGCTGATGGCCGCACCGATCTTGAAATCCGCCGGAGCGAAGT
>CAZGRP010000059.1:0-18215 GCA_964527995.1 uncultured Cytophagia bacterium
GCCTTGCTGTCGCGGCCCCTTATGGCCCAGAGTCCGGACTGGTCGAGCTGGATCGTGCTTCCGCCAAACCCATCCCCCTATTTCAACGACTGGGAAAACAACCCCAACAGCGGGAGCTTTTTCCTCCAGTACCGTGGCAACGCGGAGTCCCAGGTGACCTTGCGTTTGACCCTCACCTCCGACCGGGACGGCCAGATCCTTTCCGGTCAGGGCGGGCCGGTGGTGTTTCGCGGGCCAGAAGTACGTGAAATCAAAGTGCCGGACATCATCGACTGGGAAGACGCACAGCGAAGTAGCAGTCTCGAAAGCCAGGTGATGCGGACGGGACGACTGCCGGAGGGACAATACACCGTTTGTGTGGAGGCCGTTGATCCTAACAACATGCCGCTCACCCAGGCCTGCGCCAGCTTTTCCATCCACTATCCCGATCCGCCGTATCTCATTGCCCCTGAGTCGGGTGGAACGCTCCTGGCCCAGTTCCCAACCTTTCAATGGACTCCGGTCCAGGTGCCAGTGGATTATCAGGTGACTTATCTCATTCGTATTGTGGAGCTCCTGCCCGGCCAAACGGCCGAACAAGCGATGGCCAGCAACCTTGCTCACTACGAGCAGAAGCTGCAGAACACCGCGTTCGCCTATCCGATGAGTGGTCTCACCTTCGAGCAGGGAAAAACCTACGTCTGGCAGGTGCAGGCGCTGGACCAGTACGGCTTCCCGGTTTCGAGCAACGACGGCAAGAGCCAGATCTGGACCTTCAAGGTGGGCACAGCGCAGGGAGCGCTTGATGCACCCGGATTTGTCAACGACGGGACCTGGGATGACATCGACTTCACCAATGAGAAATCGGCCCTTTCTGCCAGGTGGCAAGACGTTCCGAGCGCGGCAAGATATCTCTATGCCATCGGTACGACCCCCGGCGACAGTGATGTGGTCAAATGGACCGACGCTGGGCTCACGACCGATTTCACCCGCAGCGGGTTGTCGTTGAGACACAAGCAAAAGTACTATGTCTCGGTCAAGGCGAAGGACAGCGCCGGGAAGGAGGGACCGGTCAGAACTTCAGATGGGGTGACGGTGGATACGTCTCTGCCGGAATCGATGGTGCACATCGCGATTCCCGCCGGCGGATTGACGGCGGAGTTTCAAAACAAGAAAAACTTCACGGTCTCCTGGAAAGGCACGGACGATGCCTCGCCGGTCACTTCCTACGAAATTCAGTACAAGTTCGATAATGACCTTGCGTGGACGACTTGGCTTGCGAACACTGGCCTCACTTCAGCGACGTTCACGGCGGCGAAGGATGGGAAATATGCCTTTCGCAGTCGAGCGAAGGATGCGGCCGGTAACCAGGGAGTTTTCCAGGACAAGGCAGAGGACGCAACCACAGTTGACACCAAACCGCCCTCTTCTCACGTCGATCCACTGCCTCCAACTCAAACGGCCACGGATTTCATGGTGAGCTGGTCCGGCAGTGATGCCACCACGGGCATCGCGTATTATGACATACAGGTCAAGAAGGACGAAGGCCCCTGGCAGAGCTGGCTAACCCAGAATACCGGCACGTCTCAGCTCTTCAAAGGAGAAACGGGTCACACTTATTCTTTTCGAAGCCGGGCCGTAGATAAGGCGGGCAACATCGAAGAGTTCCCGAAGGAGTATGATGCGATCACCTACATCGGTGCCACGGCCTGGTCCCCACCGTCACTGGCCGTAAAGATCGCACCTACGAAAATCGTATTCCACCCGAACCAGACCAAGCATGAACTCACAGCAACCTTCCTGCTGACCGCACCACCGGGAGAGCAGGTGACGCTTAAGGGAGTGGGAGTCAGTGGGAAAGCACCTCTGCCCATGAAATCTGTTCAGATAACACTAAAACCGGGAGTCGTAGAGAAGATCTCGCTCCCGGTTCAGATCACTGAGCCGACCCAGAAATCCTGGTTGACAGATGATCTCACGGGGTATGTTCGACCGCAGGTTGAGCTGACCGGCGTGTATACCTTCAGTGGCGTCGATTCGCATAATCAGCCGATTTCTGCAACGTCCGACTCACTGCACCTGTTCATCTACAAGAAGGCTGAATATGCTAAACAGGACACCATTTTCACAAGCGCGGAAACCTATCTGAAAGTCGCCGCAGTGCCTGATGGCGTGATTTACTACCCCGGCAAAACCACCAACTCTATCACATTCTTGTTTCAGCCTGCAGCCAAGAGCGGCATCGACACTACCCTGGACCGGTTCACTTACTCCATTTCCGGTGGGGATATCCCGAAGTTTCGCGCATTGAGTGGGCAGCAAATGGCAAAGATCCCCCTGAAAGCAGGAGAGTGGACCGAGTGGACAACGTCAGTGACCTTGTCTGAGAGCACGATCCAAGATCTTTTGAAGACCTATGTCCACGACCCGAAGTCGGACCTCATCTCCTCCGACCTGCGAGCCGACTTCTTCCCGCACTTCTGGGCCGATCAGGGCCAGACGGTCGATTTTCCAAGTATACCGATCTACATCTTGCCCCAATCACCGAACAAGAGACTGGTGGCGACAGCGACTCCAAGTCAGCTCACATTTTTCATGGGAGAAAAAGAGAAAACCGTTAGGTTCGCACTCACTTCACAGACGCAACCCGGAAATCTGCTGTTGGACATGACGGTCATCGGGCGAACAGTGCAACTGGAAGTTGGCGGCAAGGTCTTGTTCAAAACAACCGAGAAATTCAACATCGCCCTAAAATCGGGGCAGACCGTGCAGGTTCCTTCCTATGCCGTCAATATCCAGGACCCGGCGGCACTTCGGGGTAATCAACCATCGGTCAGTGGAAAGCTCGTGGTGGACTTTGAATGGAAGGAAGGAGATCTATCCACATCGATGACTACGAGCGTCTCGGTACCCGTCAAAATCACCAAGGAAGCGTCGCCATTCGCCAGCGCGAAGGCGTTGGTGCTTATTCCCAAGGCGGCACTGTTTAGGCCCACCTCCGAGACCGTGATGACCAAATCAGGGTCCAAACAAACGTACAACGGTTTTGGCGAGTTGATCATCATCCCCTCTCCGTTCGATTCTTCCAAAGTCAGAGTGAAAGTCAGCAACCTCATCTTTGCACCGAACCCCAAGGACAACAAGAAGTTGTCTGCGCAGGGTGGATATCTATTTGCGAAGGCTGCATCTGGGGAGAAGCAAGTCTTCAGCCTGTTCAAGAAAATATTCAAAGTCAGACACATCAGCTACGACCACTCACGGGCGAACAAGCTCCTGATCAACGACGCCGTCGCTGAGATCCCGATTCTGAAGAAGACTGTTTACTTCAAGAACCTGGTCATCAACGAGAACGGCCTCGAACTGAAGATCTCCGAGCAGGAGTTGTCTGCTTTCGGCCTGACCTTCCGGGTGACCGACATCCAGCAGCAGTCCGGCCCCAGCGGGGATGTATTTGCTCTGACCGTTGGGCTACGTCTGAAGGGGAAGCCGAAACCGGAGGAGTTCGTGTCCACCAAGCTGGTGGTGAGGGACATCAACGGCAAGAATAAGGTGGAAATGAAAGCCATCCCCGGACAGCCGGTGCGACTGATCCCGAATACCGATTACCTCGATTTCAAGTCGTTCGAATTCAAAGACAAAGGAAACGACGATTGGGTGCTGGCGGTGGAGGTCACTTCCAGCAATCTGCCAATCTTCAGCAAGATCGGTCCGATCACCGGCATGGTTGAGTATGAGAAGTCAGGCAAGATCCGCGGAAAGCTGGAACTGATCAAGGAGACGAAGCCGGGGTATCAGAACGACAAGACCGCCATCCAGCTCGGCAAGTGGGGAGCCATCGATCTGACCTACCTGGGGGTGCAGTTCGCCGGAGTTCAGAAGATCACGACCACCGATGGGAAAAAGGATACAACCTGGGAGTTCGATTCGGCCCAAAGCCGCCTGGGAATAGCGGCCGATTTGTATCTGCCGGTCGTGGGTGATCCCAACAACCGCATCGAAATCGGCAATCCGGCAAATCCCGGCCTCTCCATCGATTTCAACGGCAACGTTTCTGCGAGTACGATCAGCCTTGTTTCGGGCAAGAAGCTGGATTTCAAAGCCATTTACATCAATCTGGCTAACCTGGCGATCACGCCCCACCCCTTTGCGCTGGAGCTTTCGGGTGGGCTCGGAGTCAACATCTCCGGTGTGGTGGAAGGAGAAGTGGCCTTCCAGGGCCTGAAGATCGACGAGAACGGCAATTTTACGAATCTTAGCGACGTGGTGAAAGGCGGCAATCTGTCCATTTTGAAAGTGGTGAGCCTCGGCATCGGTGATGTGAAGTACAGCAGCCAACCCACCCAACTTTCCTTTATGAGCAATGTCGGCAAGACTTCCAAACCGACCAGCGTGGCGGTGAATAGCTACTTTCGACTGAGTGGAGCGCACCTCAACATCAAAGGGAGTTCGAGCACCGGCGGCGGGAAATTCGACGAACTGGCGGTTTTTACCGACCAACAGGGCAAAACCAGCTTCGTGCTCCGGCGAGGAAACTTGAATATTCAGAGTACCATAGATCTGAACATTGATTTGCAGTACGTCAACAGCACCAGCCTCGGGCAATACTTGAGTGTAGGCGGCGGCGCAACCATCGCCGAAAAATACAAAGGCACCATCTACGGCAAGATGGGGACACGGGCCGACGGCCAGCCCACCTGGGGATTTTATCTCGCCGCCGGCAGTCTGGACATCAACCTGGCAGGGGTGACGCTGGACGAAATCGGCGGCGGGTTTTTCTACAATCCGAGCCTCGAGGACGTCAAAAGCGTGAAGGCGGTGGCCGGCTTTCACCGTGCGGAACTCAATACAAAAATCGATAAGGTCGCCCCCACCTCCGGTGGGCCGAAGGGCTTCGCGGTGTTTCTCGCCGGTGGCGTCTATATCGGCTCCAGTGCCTTTCTGCATGGCCGTGCGCTGATGACGGTCACCGGCAGTGCCTGGTCGCTGGATGCCGAAGTGCAGGCCATCAAAGTCGGCTCCTCCTATCGGGCCAAAGGACTCGCCAGCCTGACGGTCAACTGGGACCCCGGCTTTTTCGAGGGGCAGTTCAACTTCGGCCTCGACATGTTCAAGCTGATCCAAGCCGAGGAAAGCGACAACTACTTCGACCTCTACATCTATGGCGGCGACAAATGGGGCGTGATCGGCAAGCTGGACATCACGCTTTTGTTCATCCTGAATCCCACCGCACAGCTTTACATCGGGGACCAGGGCTTTCTCTTCGACACGGCGATCGAGGCGAGTCTTGACATCGGTGTCATCAGTGGTGGTATTCGACTCGAGGCGATGGTCTGGTGGCGACGGGATGTAAGCTGGGGCATTTACGGCAGCGGCAAGGCCTGGGGGGAAGTGCTGTGGGGACTGGTCGGCGCGGAAATCGGCATGGAGGGCGCGTTGCTGTACGAAGCCCGGGACATCCAGGCGACGGTATTCTATGCCTCCGGGCACCTGACGGTGAAGGCGCTTTTTGTGCACGTATGGAGCGGTCGCGTGTGGGTCAGTGTCGGCACCAACGGGTGGGATGGGGGGAAGGGAGATAATGATGCCTATAGTCGGGTCATCGCCGATGCACGCAAGATCGGCCAGAAGATGGAAGAGGACATGCAGGAGCTTGCCGACGACCTGGAGAAGGCGCGGCTGGGACTGTTTACGCTCAATGAAGATCAGCGTGCTGCCGCGGGTGAGGCGTTGGTTAACCTCGCAGCACTGGCGGGGCTCGACCCGGGCTCAGCGCTCGTAAAAGCCCTCTTCACCCTCGCCTACATGCAGGACAAACAAGTGGGCGGGCAGAACCCGGTTCTCGATCAACTCTTCAATCGAATCTGGAATCCCACCGGCGCCAGGCTGACGCAATCCTTCAAGAAACTCAAAGAGGATTCTCTCAAGATCCGAAAGGCTCTCGACCAGCTCGATACCAAAACCCGGCAGGTTGAAAAGCTTCTGGCGAGAAGGCAGGAACTCCTTCAGGGCGAGCTGCCCTCTATTACAGATTTAAGCGGCATGGGCAGCCCGGTGGGCCCGATTCAGTTCAGTCAGGTCACCGTCGCAGGTAGAACCAGGCGGGTATTCAATTACGACTTCGATCCGGCAAGAGCACGGAATCTCCAGAGCGCCGCCCGCAAGCAGTTGCAGGATATCCAGGCCTATCATCAGCGGCTGGTCAAGATGGTGGAAGGTTTCGCCGGGAAGCTTCGTGAACTGGATCAACTCCTCTATCACGGCAACAACTCCGTCTCCGGCCTTACAGGCGACTACGCAGCCACCTTTGCCCAATCCTCCAGCTACGCGCTCCGGTTTCTCGATCTTTTGAATGCGAAGAGGGACTGGGCCGGAAAGGAGCACGACTGGTTTCGCCAGCACGAGCAACAGACCCGCACGGCGCTGACCTGGCAGGCAAGGCTGATCTTCCCGCACCTCTTCAATACACCAGACGCCCCAACGCCGGCGCTCAAGAAATTGATCCGGAAACGAATCGTGCTTATTCAGGAATTGATGAAGATGGCAGGGAAAAGCGGCTGGAATCCTCCCGACACCCTCTCTGGGAAGGTGGACTGGGAGAAGGTTGCGGTCAATCTGGGTATGGAGATGTGGCACCACATCCCACTCGCCGGTTTCAATGGCATCCTGCAAAGCGTAGATCAGGTCGCGCTCGCCTTTGCCGGAAAGTTCCAGAAGGCCAACAACCTCTACCAGGCCAAGTGGAATGGTTTTACCATGTCTGGCGACAAAGTTTACAGCCGCAAAGCCCGGTTGTTCACCCTGCTTTACGATTTGCTGGACCAGTTGTCTGTGGAAGCGGGGACGCGGAAGCAGGAGGCCGCTGGAACCGCCACCATGGCATCCGCAGTGACGCCAGGGATAGTAACACGTCCGGCTGCCTGGTCGAGAACCGCAATACAAGGCCTCACAGGTAGGGAACGGTGGGTGCCTGGTACACCCTTCACCTTTCAGGCGGCTTCGGGAACCGGAGACCTATCGGCCGTAGGAGCGAACCCGCCTCGCCAACCGCAATCGGCACGGCCGGCGGAGGTGGCACGCAAACCTTCCTGGACACGGGGCTGGGATTTTGAGAAGGAGCGGAGATACGTGAAGAGGCTCCTGCAAGTGCCGCGGATCGTGCAACTGACGGGCACGCTGCGGAGCGATTACGGCACCAACCCCTGGTATGCCAAACTCACCCTCCACTGGAAGGCGCAGCATCCTGAGGGAGTGGCCGAATATAGTTTCGCCATCCCCGGCTATTCGAAGCCGGTATCCCTGAGTGAGCTCGTCTCAAAGGCGCCCCCTCCGAAACAGCCGTCCCCAAAGGGGGCCGTGACCCTGGAGCAGCAGCTTTCCTATCAGCAACAGGCCCGCGAGCGCCTGCAACAGATGGCGGAAACGTCTCAAGGGGAAAGGCGGCTGAAAGAGCAGCAATCCGGCGACTCGCAATGGAGAGGTGCACTGGGGAATTCCGCAATCCGAAGCAATCCGAACTTCGCGTTTCCATCGCAGGCGTGGCGATCGGTTGCCAAGAATGAGTCCATGGTGATCCCCTTCCTGCGGGAAGTGCATCCCTCGGGAACCTATGAAATCTGGATTCGTGCCCGTGGAGCCGGCGGCTACACCCTGGAGCGCAAGGCCACGGTATATGTCGGCTATCCTTTCGAAGCCCAAAAAAGCGCAACGAGCGATTTCGGCCCGCCGACCGTTGAGTCGAAGCTCAATATCTCCGACAGCACCCCGCCATCGACACCCGTGGTCCACGATGCCGGCGACACCACCTCCAGTCGTACGATGCTGTACGGTAAGTGGAGCGCCATGGATTTCGAGTCGGGTATTCAGGAGTATCAGTACCGGGTTGAGCATCAAACCCGCAAGCTCGGAGGAATTTACTTGCAGCGTGGCCAATACGTCGTCCAATGGCGGCCCGGTCCGCGCGAAGCCGATACGCCGTGGCTGTCGGCCGGCGGCCAGACCGAACTCAATATTCGGCTGGATAAACCCATGGAACCCGGGACCATCTACTACATTCGCGTCAAAGCGAAAAACGGCGCCGGGCTGTGGAGCCCGGAAGGTGTCTCCAACGGCATTCAGCTCAGCGACCCTACGCCGCCCTCTCAACCGGTGTTGCAGGGCGTTACCCTCGGCCAGACTCTTTCTGCAAGCTGGTCGCCTGCTTCCGACCCGGAATCCGGTGTCCTCAGCTACCTTTATGCGCTGGGCACGCTGCCGGGCGCGGCCAATGTGATCGATTGGAAAACCACCCAGGGAACCAGGCTTGATCTCACTCAGGCAGCTTTGAGCAGGCTGCTGAGCACAGCCGTGCAAAAAGGCAAGACCTACTATTTCTCGGTCAGCGCCATGAATGGCATCGGAGTGGTGGGTCCGGTGAAGACGGTGGAGGTGGTGGCACAATGAGTTTTGATTTTGCTGGCAGCAAGGGGGATCAGCAGACATTGTGGAGCGTCGGTTGTCGGGTGTGGAGTGTTGGAGGGATGGATGGTTGGAGAGGTGGAGGCGGCCCAAATCGAAGTGATCCACTCACTCCATCCATCCACCACTCCACCTCTATGAAATGAGGATGTACCGATGAAAAAGATCGATCTCATATTCGTGTCTCTGGCGTTGGGCTGGCTATCCCCGGCCCTGGCCCAGCGTCAGGCTCTGCCCTTTCTGACCGCCACGACCAACGATAGGGCCTATATCCTGCTGCTCAAGATCCCGGACGAGACCGAGGGGTTCAATGTCTACCGCAAGGGCCCCGGCGACCGCGACTTTGTGCTCGTTACGCCTCAGCCCATCGTGGCGGTGATCGAGCCGATCACCGCGCGCGAAATTCTTGGAGCGGATTATGCCTGGGTGGCCCGTGCCCTGCGCGCAGAAGACGAGTTCGACGTGGTGCACCGGCTGCGATCCGACCCGGGAGCGGCGGTGGCGGTATCGTTTGCCAGTCTGCGGGCGGCGCGCGTCGCCGGGCGGTTGTTTGTGGATGAAAAGGTGAAACGCGGCAAGACCTACACCTACCGGGTCGAATTTCTCGATTACGCCGGCACGCGATTGAAAACCGCCGAACGTTCGGTCACCATCCGGGACCGCAGGCCCCCGGGACCGACAAGAGTGGAGAGCAAGGCGGGCGACAGCGAGGTGCGGGTGTCGTGGGATTTCCCGGCCTACTCGGGCGATCCGGAGGATATTGTCGTCGGCTTCAACATCTATCGCAAGGCTCCGGCCGGCGACTTCGAAAAGATCAACAGAGTGCTGATCTTGCGGCAGGAGGACTTGAAATACCGCACCGACATAGCTGTCGAAAACGACCAGACGTACAGCTACTACGTTACTGCTGTCGATTTCATCGGCCGCGAGAGCAAACCTTCCGAGACGGTTACGGCCACGCCGAAAGACCTCACACCGCCCAAATTTCCACAGGGATTGAAAATCGTGCCGCAGGAGGGCAAAATCCTGGTCACCTGGAAAATGAACCTCGAGCTCGATCTATCCCATTACGACATCTACAAAAGCCTCGACATGAACGAGGGTTATGAAAAAATCAACACCGAGCCCATCCCGGCGGATCAGCCTCGCTACCTGGACGACGATGTTTACTTTGGCCCGCTGTTCTATTACAAAGTGAGGGCCATCGACCGCGTCGGCAATGAGAGCGAGTTCTCCAATGCCATCTCCGGGCGGCCGGCGGATTCGACCGCACCGGCGCCGCCGGACAGCCTCTTCGCCCGCGTAGAAAGTCGTTACGTGACCCTGACCTGGCTTCCACCCGCCGACCGTGACCTTCTCGGTTTTTACGTCTATCGCCGCCGCAGCGATCAGGAATTTCTGCGCATTTCCGGGAGGCCGCTGGCGCCCGACAGCCTCACCTTTCAAGACACAGGATACAAACTCAAAGGCCTGTGGCCGGGGAAGAGCTATGAGTACGGCGTCACGGCGCTGGACAATATGTACAACGAAAGCCCCATGGCCACCATTCAAATCACCGTTCCAGACGACGAGCCACCGACCCCGCCGGTGACCAGCTACGCCCGATCCACGCCGGAGGGACTGGTGGAGATCACCTGGCAGCCGAGTATGGCGCTGGATGTGGTTGGGTATCGCATCTATCGAGGTCAGGACGGAGTGGATCCCATTCTGTTCCTGGAGACCAACGACAGCACTTATGCCACCATCGACTCGACGGCGGAGCGAGGGAAGTCCTACGCTTACCAGGTGGCTGCGGTCGACGAAGCGGCCAACGAGAGCCTGCGGACCAAGGGCACGATTGTGGTGCCGCGCGACCTGGTTGCTCCCCCGGCACCGGAGAACGTCAAGGCAGTGGTGGACACGGCCGGTGTTCGGATCACCTGGGACCCTGTCGGTGTGAGCGACCTTGCCGGTTACAACGTCTACCGCTCGGACATTCCTACCGGCACCGCAGTGAAGCTGACTTCCACGCCCATCCTGGAAACGAGCTTCCGCGATCCCGAAGGCAAAGCCGGCCTTTACTACCGCGTGTCGTCCCTCGATACGTCGGGGCACGAGAATGCCGAGGGGGAGGCGGTTGAGGCCGTCAAGGCGACCTCGGAGCCAAGGTGATTGGGCGCTGCGGTGCGCGGCCTGGGCTGCTGGTGTCGACGGAGTGATGGATTAGTGGAGTCAATGGAGTCAATGGAGTTGAGGGAGTCATGGAGCGATGGAGGATTGGATTGATGGATTCATGGAGTAATTGCACCCACTTGTGCTCCGTGTCTCTCCAACAATCCAGAACTCCAATACTCCATGTCTTGACGACAATGATGCGATCCGCCTTTCTGACATTCATTCTCGTTCTTCTCGCCTCGTCACCACTCCGCGCCCAGCCGCCGTGGCAGCTCACCATCGAGGCCGTGGCGCTCTACAAGGACGGTCGCGTGGACGAAGCGGTGTCGCGCTTGCAGAAGGCCATCGGTCTGGATTCAGCCTTCGTGGATGCCTACATCGCTCTCGGCCAGATCTATGTGCAGACGAGTCGCCCCAAGCGGGCCGAGAAGATCTTGCGCCAGGCCCTGCGGCATACAATGAGCGACGCACGGATCCACGTGACTCTGGGGGTTGCCTGTTTCGAGCAGCAGCGCTTCCGTGAAGCGGCCCGGCAGTTCAGCCGTGCCCTCGAATTGGAGCCCAATCACCCACGGGCAGGGGAGCTGCTTTCCCTGTCTCATCTGAACCTTGGCGTGGAGGCATACGGCCAGGGCCGCAAGACAGAAGCCCTGCGGGAGTTCCGGGCAGCAGCGAAGTTCGACTCCAGCAACGTGAAGGCGTACCGCAACCTGGCGGTCATCCTCGCCGAGAAGGGTCAGTTTGACCAGGCAAAGAAAGAAGTCCTTCGCGGCTTGAAGGTCAAACCCGGGGACAAGGACCTGCTGAAGATGCTGGTCCAGCTCTCCCAGCAGCAGAGGGATTTCGAGGGCGCCCTGCATGCTGCCAAGAGACTGCATGAATACCACCCTGACGACCTGCAGGCAGCTTTGCAACTGGCCTACCTGTACCGGTTCAACAACCAGGGCGACCGGGCGATTGCGCTGTATCGAACCCTGCTGAAGAAATACCCAAGGGAGAAACGGATCGTCGACGAGTTCGCAAATCTGTACGTCGCCCGTGCCGAATATGATGAGGCGATCAAGTTGTACGAACAACTACGCGAGCGCGTGGGGGATGACAAGGCTGTGTATGAAGACATCGCCCGCATCTCTGTCGCAGCAGAGAAGTATGAGGACGCCAGGGCTGCTTATCGAAAAGCGCTTCGCGGCCGGAGAGACGATGTGGCCATCTATCACAAGATCGCTGAGACGTACATGAAGGAAAATCGCCCAGAACAGGCGGCCAGAGTGTACCAGGAAGCACTCAGCCGATTCCCGACGGACTGGAGCTTGAATCGAGCCCTCGGCCTGGTCTATGAAGGGCTTCGACCTGAAGCGGCTCTTCCGGTCTATGATCGCATGGCACAAATCCAGCCCAACGATCCTTATCCCCATGTCCGCCTGGGCGTCGTCTACACCAAGATCGATTCGGTCGACCGCGCTGCGGCGCATTTTCGCAAGGCTGTCGAAATGCAGACCGCGGATCCTCTGGCTTATCATAACCTCGGCGAACTAACTGCGGAGAAGGGCGATACCACCACCGCCATCCGGTACGAGCGAGAAGCCGTCAGCCGGGCTCTTCAGCAGATTTCCAGATTGAGGGGCAAGTTCCTGGCCCAACTGCAGAAGAGCAGGGGGCAGATCGATGTGTCACAACTGGACGAGTTCGGCCAGGCTGCTGAGGAGATCCAAACCGTGCAGGAGCTGCTGCGGCAGAGCCTGGACAACCTGTTGCAATGGCAAAAGCCGACGTTTCTGGAAGCGGATCTCCAGGAGTTTCTGCAAGACGATCCCCGGGAGCCGGCGCTGCTGGAGGTTCTCGGACGTGTGTACGAAGAGCAAGGTCAGGACGAAGAGGCACTCAGCGCCTTTCGGCGGCTGGTTCAACTCGATGTCAAGAACAAAGCGGGGCATCTCGGCATGGCCCGAATCCTGGAGAGATCGGGAAAGAAGAAGGAGGCCATTCTGGCTTACAAGCGCGCCCTGACCATCGACAACAGAGACGCTGATATCTATGACAGGTTGATCCGTCTTTACGAGCGCAACGGCAAAATCGCCCAGTTGGCCGATGAGTGGCTTTTCCAGGCGAAGGCCGATCCCGGGAACGTCGTGTTGTTGGAGAATTTGCTGGTGGTCTTGAAGAAAGCAGGAAGGGATCAAGATCTGCCGTATATCGAAGCCCTCCTGGAAGAGGCGACATCGTCCACCCAATGACTCACATCGCTGGCCGTGAATCATCTCCGTCTGGGGGTCCGAGGAGATTTTCGCCAGGATCGAGAGGTGTTGTTGCGATGAAACGAGAAGACATCCAGCGAGTACTGCTGTGCCGGTCGCTGCTCATCTTGGCACTGCTGATCGCCGCCAGAGCGACGGCGCAAAGCACTTCCCGGCCGCTTACATTTTCTGGCAGCGTCGGTATCTACATGGAGGATTACCAGAGATTTGGCCAGCCGCGCCGAAGGCCACCGCAAACGGCACGCTTCTACTTTCGTCCTTCCTTGCGACTCTTTGGCGTGCAGACCGGTTTGAACCTTGACCTTTTCTTGACCACGGAGCAAACTCGGGTGGCCCAGCAGCTGAATACGATTGGGCTGGAGCCGGCCTGGTCCTGGGGCGGGCTGAGTCTCGGCGACTTCTATCCCACGTTCTCCGCCTTCACACTGAATAACATTCGCGTGCGTGGCATGGGCTTGAAGCTGAATCCCGGCCTTCTGCGTTTCTCCGTGGCAGCAGGGGAGACCCAGAGAGCCTCGACGAAGAAGGGGGCCGAGGCCTACCGCAGAATGCTGTACGCGGTTCGCGTGGGCGTCGGCAAAAGCAGTGGCAGTTATCTGGACGTGAATCTGGTCAAGGCTGAAGACATAACCGGATCCTTGGACAGCAGTCCTGACCTCAGGATCTCACCTCAGGAGAATCTCGTGGCCAGTGTGGCCAGCAGATTGAGCCTCTTCCGGAATCGACTCCAAATGTCGGGCGAATTCGCTGCCTCAGGGCATACCCGCGACCGCCGTAGCGAGCTTTACGAGGAAGAGCGGATTCCGAATTTCATCACTTCTATCTTCACGCCGAGGCTGAGCACCAAAGTCGACTATGCCTATGCCGCCGACGCCAGAGTGGAGCTGCGCACCCTGTCGCTCGGTGGTGGCGTACGGTACGTCGGCCCGGGCTATACCACTTTGGGAGTTTCCTCGATGTTCAACGACCTGAAGGAGGTGCACGCCGATGGCACGGTGCGGCTGTTCCGAAACCGCTTTTCACTCCGCAGCGCCTTCGCCACGCAGTGGGATAACCTGCTGGGCCAGAAGCGGTCCACCACCCAACGGCAGCGCGCCTCTTTCAATCTCACTATGCTTCCGGTCAAGGCCCTGAACACGAATTTCAGTCTGCTTCTTTCTACCATGAAGAATGGTGCTTCTGCCGACAGTGTGCGGATTGACTTCTACTCCGTTTCGGCGAATGGTTCCATGGGTCTGACGTTCCCGCAGGGTTCAATCATCCAGTCTGTGCGGATAGCCGGGGCGTACTCGCTGTCCGAGAACGGCAATCGGTTGTTTCGCAGGCAGCGGCTGGAGAGCCATCGATTGAGTGCGTCTCTCCAGGTCAGGATGCCATTCTCTCTTGTCTTCAGCCCGGCGGCAGCGGTCGTTCGCACGAAAACGGGCACAGCTTCATGGAATTGGATCCGGACGGTCGAAGGAGCCCTTTCCCGGGCCCGGCCCGGCCGGCTGTCTCCTTCGCTGCGGGCCAGTTACAATGATGGCAGCGGAGCTGTGTCCTATCGCGCCACCGTGCGGGTGGATTATCGCGTCACGAGAAGGGGGACGATTGCCTTCAACACCCGGATAGCGAACTATCTATCCGAATCGCACACGGCAAAATCGTATTTGGAAATTGTCAGTAGTCTGAGCTATACTCAGAGGTTTTGAGAAAGCTTGGACCCTGGTCCGAGTCTCCAATCTACGCAAACGCCTTTTATCTGATAGGTGCATCATCGGGACTCATCATCGGTCTTGCTGGCCTGTTTCTGCTGAACCGGACAACGGGACAGGTCACTCGATTGGCGCCGCGGGAGGATCAGGACAACGTCAACCTACCGGGCTCGGCCTGGAACGCTGCCACCGGCCGTATCGTCTTCGCTTCCGATCGAGCGGAGGCCGACGATCTGTGGTGGATCGCACCGAACAACTCGGATTTCCGCCGGGTGATCTCGCACTCGGGCCCAGCCTGATATGTCGAGCCATCCTGGGCGCCCGAGGGCAGCCGCAGCCTTTTTCAGCGGCGGCCTCCCCGGCTCGGACGGTTGGAACATCTACATCATGGCACCGGGTGGAAGCGACCTGCAGCCCGTGACGGGTTTCGAGTGAAGAAGATCCTCCTGTTGAGATAATTCCAGCAGGGACGGGTCGCAAGGATCTTTCCATTTGGCTCGCGGCGAATGCAGACTTACTCCAAGGAGGCGTAACGATGAAATCGAGACTTCTTCTGACCGCGCTGTGTCTCGTGTTGGCAGCGCAAGTCGCGTGGGCTCAGATTCCCCAAACCATCAGCTACCAGGGTGTTTTGACGGACGCCAGCGGTAGCGCGGTGCCGGACGGTAGCTACAGCCTCACCTTTCGAATGTACGATGCGGCGACGGGCGGCGCAGCGCTGTGGACGGAGGGGCAGTTGGTACGGGTGCGTGGTGGGGTCTTCAATGCCATTTTGGGCAGCGCGACGCCCCTCGACCTGCCCTTCGATAGGCCGTACTGGCTTGGAGTCACGGTTGGAACTGGCTCGGAACTGACACCACGGGTGCCACTGACAGCTTCCGCTTATAGCCTGGGTGCTCGTACCTTGCCTGACAGCGCGGTCACGACCGCCAAGATTGCAGACGGGGCGGTGACCCCTGCAAAGATCAGTACGGCCGGCGCTTCGAACGGCCAGGCCCTGATATTCGACGGTAGCCGTGTGGTATGGCAGACTCCACCGTCGAGCGCCGGGGATATTACTGCCGTCTTGGCCGTTGGAGGTCTGTCAGGCGGCGGCACCTCAGGGGATGTGACGCTCTCGATTGCGGACAGCGGGGTGACCAGCAGCATGATCCAAGTCGGGGCAGTGACCAACGCGAATCTGGCTGGCGACGCGGTCACGGGCGACAAGATCGAGGATGGCTCGGTAGGCACGGCTGATCTTGCAGATGGTGCGGTAACCTTGGCGAAGATCGACACCACAGGTGCCTCGGCTGACCAGGCCCTGATGTTCAACGGCACGAGCCCGGTGTGGCAGACTCCTGCCAGTGGTGGCGGCGGGGATATCACCGCCGTGCTGGCCGGTGGCGGGCTGGCCGGAGGAGGGACGTCGGGAGAGGTGACCCTCTCGATTGCGAACAATGGCGTTACCAGCGGCATGATTCAAGACGGTCAGGTAGGCAACGCCGATCTTGCCAGCAACGCGGTGACAGGCGACAAGATCGCCGATGCCGCCATCGCCGCCGCCGATCTGGCCGACGGCGCCGTCACCTCGGCCAAGATACAGAATGGGGCTGTGAGCACGGCGGACCTTGCCGATCAGGCGGTGACGACCGCGAAAATCGACCCGACGGGCGCATCGACCGACCAGGCCCTGATGTTCGATGGAACGAATGTGGTGTGGCAGACCCCGCCGACCAGTGGCGGAGACATCACGGCGGTCAATGCTGGCACCGGACTGGCAGGGGGTGGCGCCTCTGGGGATGTGACGCTGTCGATCGCCGACAATGGCGTCACCAGTGCCAAGATCGCAGATGGCACGGTGGCGACAACGGACCTTGCCAACAACGCGGTGACCTCAGTCAAAATCCAGGACGGTCAGGTGGGCAACGCAGATCTGGCCAACAATGCGGTGACTTCGGCAAAGATCCAGGACGGCGAGATCGTAGGCAATGACATCAATGGATCGACCACGATCAGCGTAGCAAAACTCGAAGCGGGCGGCTCATCGACATTCGACGCGGCGGTCTTCGGCCAGAGCAACAGCGGCTATGGTGTGTATGCGACCACGAACGGTGGAAGCAGCGTAGCCGGCGTCTTCGGCTCCTCCACCGGCCTCTTCGGCACCGGCGTACTGGGCAAGGCCGACAACGGGGATAACGCCTACGGCGTGTGGGGTCAAAGCACGGTGGGGTATGCAGGCTACTTCACCGGCAACGTCAACATCACTGGCGTGCTTTCCAAGGGCGCCGGGTCCTTCAAGATTGACCACCCTCTGGATCCGGCAAACAAGTTCCTCTACCACTCCTTTGTCGAGAGCCCCGACATGATGAACATCTACAACGGCAATGTGACCCTTGATGCCAAGGGAGAGGCCTGGGTGGAGATGCCGGATTGGTTCGAAGCGTTGAATCGCGACTTCCGCTACCAGCTCACGGCCATCGGCGCTCCGGGGCCGGATCTCTACGTGGCTGAAGAGATCGCCGGCAATCGCTTCAAGATCGCCGGTGGAGCACCCGGCGTGAAAGTCTCGTGGCAGGTGACCGGCATCCGTCAAGATCCTTTCGCCAACGCCCATCGCATTCCTGTGGAAGAGGAAAAGCCGGTGCGGGAGCGCGGTTTCTACCTGCACCCGGAGTTATACGGCCAGCCTCTAGAGCGCAGCGTCGATTGGGCCAGGCGTCCGGAGGTGATGCGCATGATGAAGCTTATGCAGGAACAGCCGCAGAAACTGCCGCGGCAGAAGCCGTGAAAGCAACGCACTCTTGTGGGTGAACACTTCCATGATGAGGAGGGGTATCGAGTTGGTTCGACGGCAGCGGCTCAAGGTCGGCCGCAGGTGATCACGGTGGGTTCTGCCGCTGTGGTTGCAAGACCAGGGGTAGCAGACGAAGTCGAGTTGTGATGACTTTTCCAAGGAGAAGAGCAATGGACCGACGAACAATCATTGGTGTCCTTATCTTTTTGGCAGCCTCGCTGTCGTTTCAGCAGATGGTTCAGGCTCAATTCGCGATCCGTAGCAGCGTATTGGCCGGAGGCGGTCTGTCAGCGGCAAACACGACCTACCGGATGGCGGGTACGCTCGGCCAGCCGCTCATCGGCCGCGTCAGCAGCTCGTCGCTCGTGCACGGTGCTGGCTTCTGGTACACGTCGGCGGGCGTGATCACGAGCGTAGAGCAAGTTCCTGCCGCTGTGCCGGCGGCATACCGGCTGGAGCAGAACTATCCGAACCCGTTCAACCCAGGGACAACGATCGAGTTCGCGCTTCCGAAGCCGTCGCATGTCACCCTCAAGATCTACGATCTCCTGGGCAGGGAAGTCACCACGCTGGTGAACAAGAAGCTTGGGCCCGGGGAATACAAGGTGACGTTCGACGCGACCGGCCTGGCCAGTGGTGTCTATCTATATCAGATCCGAGCTAAGGACTTTGTGAAGTCGAGGAAGTTCATGCTGCTGAAGTGAGGCCAGGGTTTGTACACGGATGCAGCTGATCGAGCCGATTGAGCGGAGGATGCTCCCGGGCTGTTCGGGAGGAAGCCCACTTCCATCGGCTCGATCCGCTGGCTTAACTTGCGGCCCGCTTCGAAAGGGCTTGTCCGCGGATCGAGTGGATTGAGCGGAGGATACCTCCAGGCTGCTCGGGAGGAAGCCCGGTTCAATC
>CAZGRP010000059.1:18315-20484 GCA_964527995.1 uncultured Cytophagia bacterium
GTTTCCAAAGTCCCTCCGCCTGATTTTGCTTGATTCCTTCCCCACTCCTTCCTATGTTTCAGGTCGTGAAATGCCAATCTCACGAAGCCAACCTGAACCCAGAGCAAGCCATGAGCGGAACTAACGCAACTCTCCACTCAAACTCCACGCCGCTCTCCCGCCGCGACTTCGCCCGCCGTGCCATCACCGGCCTCTTTGCTGCTGCGGCGGCCCTGCACCTGCCGCTCGAGAGCGTGGCGACTCCGGCAACCGAGCTTGAACGTCTGGCCGTGGAGACGGAAGAAAACAACCTGTGGCGGTTGGTACGACAGCAGTTCCTTTTCGAGCCGGGCCTGATCTATCTCAACACCGGCAGCGTCGGGGCATGTCCCCGCATCGTCATCGACTCGACCCTGGCCTTCTGGCGGGCGATCGAGGCGAATCCGGTGCACCACGTCTTCGGCGGCATCGGCGCGCAGATGGAGCAGGTGCGCGAAAAAGCCGCCCATTTCCTTGGCGCCGACCCGGATGAGATGGTGCTGACACGCAACACCACCGAGGGGATGACGCTGGTGGCCACCGGGCTGCATCTGAAGGCGGGCGACGAGATCCTCACCACCACCGAGGAGCACCCCGGCGGGCTGCTGTGCTGGAAATACCTGGCCAGGGAGGCCGGCATCGCCGTTCGCCAGATCCAGCTGCCGGCGCCACCGAAGGACGCCACAGACATCCTGCAGCGCATTGAAGACCACATCACAGCGAAGACCCGGGTCTTGAGCTTCTGCCACGTGTACTACACGACCGGGCTGCGCATGCCGCTCCGTGAGATCGCCGAGATCGCCCACCGCCGGGGACTCTTTTTGGCTGTCGACGGCGCTCACCCCCCTGGAATGCTGCAGGTGAACCTGCACGAACTCGGGTGCGACAGCTACGCGTCCAGCAGTCACAAATGGATGCTGGCGCCGAAGGGCAGCGGCCTGCTGTACATTCGAAAAGAGATGCAGGACCGGGTTCGGCCGGCCTTCCTGTTCAGCGGCCGCGCTCCCTACACCGGCGCCACCGGCACCCGCAACGTGCCGGGCATCCTCGGTCACGGCGTGGCGATGGACTTCCACAACACCCTCGGCCGGCAGGTGGTCGAGAAGCGTATCCTGGAACTGAACCGGGTACTCAAGGAGCGCCTGCGGCAGATCCCGGGCGTGCGCTTGCTGACGTCGATGGCTCCAGAGCTGTCTTCCGGAGCTGCATCCATTGCGATCGACGGACACGAGCCGGCAAAGGTGCGAGCGACGCTGCGCAAAGAGTACCATATAGAAGTCAAAAGCTGGAGTGCCGGCGGCCGCAGCGGCCTGCGCATCTCGACCCACATCTACAATTCGGTCGAGGAGATCGATCGTTTCGTGGAGGCTCTTGGGAAGGTGATCGGCTAGCCTGAGCCTTCCATGTTCGGTCCCTTCATCTCCTGTGGTTCTGAGTTCTGATCTCGTTTCGTTCCGATTGTTTCGGGTTGGGTTCCAAAGCGGCGAGAATGGCCTTGGCATTTACTCGGCGCTTTGAGTAAATTTACTCAAGGCCTTGAGTAAATTGTCAAGGGGTGTCCTTCCCAATGTTCAGAAGACCAATCTACAACGTACTCCGCCAGCGAATCAAGGAACCAAGGCGCTTTCTGCAAGTACTGGTAGGTCCTCGGCAGACTGGGAAAACCACACTGGCCCGTCAGATCATGGAGAGCCTGAGAATACCCAGTCACTACGCCACAGCGGACGAGCCCGCCCTGAAGGATCGCGTCTGGATCGAGCAGCAGTGGGAGGTGGCCCGCACCAAGACCAGGTCGGGGAAGCGGAAGCGTAAGGCCCTGCTCGTCCTGGATGAAGTACAGAAGATCCCTGGCTGGTCCGAAACGGTGAAGCGCCTGTGGGATGAGGATTCTGCCAGCAGGCTCCCTCTTCAGGTGATCGTTTTGGGCTCTTCGGCCTTGCTGGTGCAACGGGGTTTGACGGAGAGTCTCGCAGGACGTTTTGAGGTCATCCCGGTCACTCACTGGTCCTTTGCCGAAATGCAGAAGGCCTTTGGATGGAATGTGGAGCAGTACATCTTTTACGGGGGATACCCGGGTGCCGCTGCGTTGATTACGGAACCACTTCGATGGTCGCGCTACATCGTTGATTCGTTGATCGAAACCACTCTCTC
>CAZGRP010000059.1:20584-21647 GCA_964527995.1 uncultured Cytophagia bacterium
GGTCCTCAACACCGCTTTGATGACTGCTCCTTCCCAGCGCAACCTCAGGCAGGCGAAGGACGATCCAGAGTACTGGGGCCAACTCGTCGAATCGGCCGTTGGGGCTTCGCTGTACAACGGGCTCAAAGGCACGCATGCAGAGCTGTTCTACTGGTCCAGTCGCAATCGCGAAGTCGATTTTGTTCTGCGGCGGGGTGGAGAGGTGGTCGCCATCGAAGTCAAGAGTTCCCGCCGGAAGACCAGCCTCCCCGGAATCGAGGCCTTCTCGAAAGAGTTCCCGGTCAGAAAGAAGCTCCTCGTCGGGGCCCAGGGGATCCCCATGAGAGACTTCCTCCTCATCCCGCCGGTGGAATGGTTCGAGTAGTCCGGCGAGCTGTAGCCGTCCTCATGCTGGTCGAGCAGGGCAAGGTCTCCCTCGACGACGACATCACGAAGTACCTGCCCGACTATCCCACGCAGGGCCACACCATCACCGTCGAGCACCTGCTGACTCACACCTCGGGGATCAAGAGTTACACCGGCATGCCGGAGTGGCTGTCGCAGTGGCGGAAGGACCTTACACTCACCGAGCTCATCGACCTGTTCAAGGACCAGCCGATGGATTTTGCTCCCGGTGAAAAGTGGTCCTACAACGTATGGCTACGGCTGGAACATCCTCGACTACAAAGGCCACCGCGTCATCGAGCACGGCGGCGGTATCAACGGCTTTCGGACCTATACCCTGCGCATGCCGGAGGATCGCGTCTTCGTCGCCATCCTCTCCAACCGTGAGACCAGCGAGCCCGCTCTCGACCAGTTGGCTCTGCAGATCGCTGCCCTGGTGATCAACGAGCCCTACCAGGACCCGCCAGTGGTCAAGCTGGACCCGAAAGCCATCGACGCGTTCGTCGGCGTCTACCAGATCGACGAAAAACGACAGATGTTCATCACCAGGGACGGGGACCGGATCTTCTATCAACGCACGGGTGGAGAAAAGCAGGAGGTGTTCCCGTCGTCGCCCACCGAGTTCTTTTTCAAGAATTCTCTGACTCGCATCCGCTTCAAGACGGCCGCGGACGGGAAG
>CAZGRP010000059.1:21747-24927 GCA_964527995.1 uncultured Cytophagia bacterium
CGGGAAGTAGCGCAGGCATCTTGCCTGCCTGGGTTGCAGGCTGGAAGTCTGCGCTACATTTCCCCGAGGCTGAGCCGTCGTTACCCCTGCCTGCAATTTCCCCTTGACTTCCCCGAACCCCCGGTGTATATTGCCCGCATCCGCCTCCTCCGGCTGACTTCCAAACAGCGTTCCCATCAAGCAAAACATTTCTCCCGCATCTGATCTCCCGAGGGGCGAAAGCTACACTCTCGTCCCCTCCAGCCAGACGACTGAGGACAAACAGAGCACCGTGAAGGAGAACATGGACGATTCAATGAAAGGCCGGGTGCGGGATGTGAGTGCCGAGTTGACCGACACAGGTGCCGGTGGTGCGATCGGAGAGGGAGAGTGTGCGCCGTAGCGCGCTGGACACCGGTTTATCGAGAATGCCGTTGATCAGCGGTAGGCAGTTCGGAGACCAGCACCAGAACGACCTATGACGGCAACGCCCAGAACAAACGACCCTTCCGGCAGTGAACATCACCTGCTGAAAACCAAGCTGTACGTGCCACCGCCACGACCCAATCTGGTCTCGCGGCCTCGTTTGGTCGAGCGGCTCGATGCCGGCATGGGTCATAGACTGGTGCTGATCTCTGCCCCGGCTGGATTCGGCAAGACCACTCTCTTGAGCGAGTGGATCAGCCAGAGCGATACGCCCGTAGCCTGGGTGTCGCTGGACGAGGGCGACAACGATCCCGTGCAGTTTCTTGCCTACTTCATCGCTGCACTGCAAACGATTGAGAAGAGCATCGGCAACAAGGCTCTCTCGGTGCTGCAGTCTCCCCAGCCACCACCCATCGACTTCCTCGTCACCAACCTGATCAACGACATCACCGTTGTAGACCAGGACTTCGCCTTCGTTCTCGATGACTACCACCTGATCGATGCCAGGCCCGTCCACGGCATCCTGCAGTTCCTGCTCGATCACCTGCCCGACCGGATGCATCTGGTGATCGCCACCCGCGCCGATCCACCTCTGCCGCTGGCCCGACTGCGCGGCCGCAATCAACTGACCGAGTTCCGCGCCGCCGACCTCTGCTTCACCACTGACGAGGCGGCCGCCTTTTTCAACAAGGCCATGCACCTCGATCTCTCCTCCGACGACATTGCTCTGCTCGAAACCCGCACCGAAGGCTGGATTGCCGGGCTGCAACTGGCCGCCCTGTCGATGCAGAATCGACAAGACGTCACCAGCTTCATCCGGGCCTTCACGGGAGATGATCGCCATATCGTCGACTACCTGGCCGAGGAAGTGCTCAACCGCCAGCCGGAGCAGGTGCAATCGTTCCTGCTGCGGACTTCCATTCTCGACCGCCTCTCCGGCCCGCTGTGCAACGCCGTGGCAGAGCGGAGCGATGCTCAGGCGATGCTCGAAATGTTGGAGCGGGGAAATCTCTTCATCGTCCCGCTTGACAACGAGCGCCGCTGGTATCGCTATCATCACCTCTTTGCCAATCTCCTGCAGCACCGCCTGCAACAAACCCAGTCCGAGGAGATCCCTGACCTCCACCTCCGGGCTTCGGAATGGTATGCTGACAACGATTTGGTGCCGGAAGCGATCAGCCATGCCCTGGCCGGGGGCCAATCCGAGCGGGCGGCGGGCCTGCTGGAGTCGATCGCGATGACGCTGGTCAAGCAGAGCAAGCTCTCCACCCTGCAAAGATGGTTGAACAAGTTGCCCGAGGGACTCCTCGGTGACCACCCGTGGCTGTGCGTATCGCAGGCCTGGGCCCACTTTGTTTCCGGCCGCCTGGATGAGATCGAACCGCTCCTCCAGAAAGTCGAATCGAGACTCTCAATGCTCGAAAACAACGAGGCATCGGAGACATTCGCTGACGGTGAAGACATCCTTGGGCACGTGGTGTCGATACGGGCGTTCATTGTACGAGGCCGGGGGGATCTTGCACGCACCATCCAGCTCTCTCGGGACGGTTTGAGGCGCCTGCCGAAAAAAGACTCCTTTGCGCGCAGCGCGCTCGCTCTGAATCTTGGATACGCCTGCCTCATCAGTGGAGAGCTGGAATCGGCGAGTAAGCATTTGGAGATGGCCAGCACCATCAGTGAGACGAACGGGCATCCGTATGTCGCCCTGGCGGCGATTTACTCGCTGGCGAATATTGAAGCAAGAAAAGGGAAACTCCGCCAGGCGGCCAAAGTTTACGAAAAGGCCCTCCGCCTCGGCACCGAATGGGGAAGCGGCAGCCCGTTGCCCGCAACCGGGTATGCCTACGTAGGCATGGGCCAGGTGCTCTATGAGTGGAATGACCTGGACGAAGCGACTCGCCATGTGAGTCGCGGAATTGAATTGGGTGAGCAGGCCGAGGACTGGGCCATTCCGTTCAGGGGGTATATTGCCCTGGTGCGGCTGAAGCTCGCTTTTGGCGCCGCGGATGAGGCGTCGCAGGCGCTCGACCGGGCTCGAGCTATGGCTGTCAAATCCACTCGAGTTCTGGATGATACTGCGGAGTGGCAACCGCGGCTCTGGCAGGTGCGGCTCTGGCTGGCGCAAGGCGATCTGGCCGCAGCAGGCCGATGGGCTGCCGAGACGGAATCCCACAAGGTGCACGATGTGACAGAGTTTGAGCACCTCACCCTGGCACGGGTGCTGATCGCCCAGGATCGATCCGGCGAGGCTGTCGCTTTGCTGGACCGTCTTCTGGAGGCAGCACAGGCCGGCGGGCGGACAGGCAGCGTGATTGAGATCTTGGTGCTGCGGGCGCTGGCGCTCGAGGAGCAGGGTGACACGGCGGAGGCCCTTGCCGCGCTGCAGGAGGCTCTCACTCTTGCCGAGCCGGAAGGCTACGTTCGTATCTTTGTGGATGAAGGACTGCGCATGGCAAAGCTCCTTCGTCAGGCGGCCTCCCGTGGCATCGCGCCGAAGTACGTCAAGAAACTCCTTTCTGCTTTCGAGCCGAAGAGTTCGGTGAAATCCGAAATCCGCAATCTGCAATCCGCACTCGTGGAGCCTTTGAGCGAGCGCGAGCTGGAGGTGCTGCACCTCATCGCCGCGGGACTGTCGAACCAGCAGATCGCCAAAGAGCTGTTCATCTCTTTGAACACCGTGAAAACGCACGTCAAGAACATCAACAGCAAACTGAACGTAGGCAACCGCACAGAGGCAACAGCACGGGCGAGAGAGCTGGGGCTGTTGTAGCGGTA
>CAZGRP010000060.1:0-22003 GCA_964527995.1 uncultured Cytophagia bacterium
CTCAAGAAGACCACGGGCGAGGGCGTCTACACCGACGACATCAAGCTACCGGGCATGCTGGTGGGCAAGATTCTGCGCAGCCCTTTTGCGCACGCCCGGGTCAAGCGTATTGATGTGAGCAAGGCCAGGGCGCTGCCAGGAGTGCACGCGGTGATCACCGGCGATGTGCCGGGTGCGCAGAATCGCTTCGGTGTGCTTCCGATCTCGAAGGACGAGATCGCCCTGCCCAAGCCAGGGGCTCCAGGCCGCGAGGGCAAGGTGCTCTATGTCGGCGACTGCGTGGCTGCTGTTGCTGCCGACGATGAGGAAATCGCCCTCGAGGCGTTGCGGCAGATCGAGGTGGAGTGGGAGGAGTTGCCGCCCGTGCTGCGCCCCGAGGAGGCGATGAACCCCACCGACGAACCGCTCCAGGATCGCACCGAAGACGGCACCAACATCCACAAATCGGTGGAGCAGCACTTCGGCGATGTTCCGCGCGCGCTGAAACGCTCCACCTATGTGCGAACCGCTGAGTTCGAGTTCGTCGGCCTCAATCACGCCTTCACCGAGCCCCATTGCGCCATCGCGAACTTCGATGCCGACGGCCGGCTCACCGTCTGGTCCGCTCAGCAGGTGCCGCATTATCTACACCGCGCTCTCGCTGAAGTGCTGGAGATGCCCATGCACAAAATCCGCGTCATCCGTCCCATGGTGGGTGGCGGCTTCGGCGGAAAGAGCGATCCGTTTCCGCACGAAATCATTGCCGCTCTGCTGGCGCGGGAGTGCGGTCGGCCGGTGAAGATCCGCTTCGACCGTGAGGAGGTGTTTTTGACCAACCATGGCCGCCATCCGACCAAGACGCGCATCACGATGGCTGCCAATGAAAGAGGCAGAATCACTGCGCTGGACCTCGATGCCACCATCGACGGAGGCGCCTGGGGCAGCTTCGGCGTGGTGACCACCTACTACAACGGCGTCCTTGCCATGGGCCCGTATCGCATCCCCAACTTCCACTACGCAGGCCGCCGGGTCTACACGAACAAGGCACCTTGCGGTGCCATGCGGGGGCACGGCGCTGTCAACACCCGCTTTGCCCTGGAAGTCGTGATGGACATGCTGGCCGAAGACGCCGGCATGGACCCATGCGACTTCCGCCTCAAGAATCTACTACCGAGCAACACCGAGACGATCAACGGCTTTCGCATCACCAGCAACGGTACCCGCGAGTGCATTCTCCAGGCGCGCAAGCGCTCCGAATGGGACCGCAAGCATGGACGCATGGCCTACGGCGAAGGCATCGGTGTTGCGTGCGGCTTCTATATCAGCGGCAGTGCGCATCGCATCCACTTCAACGAACTGCCGCAGTCGACCGTGCATCTCAAGATCGACATGGACGGCGGCATTACCTTGCATTGCCTGGCGGCCGAAATCGGCCAGGGAAGTGACACCATGCTGGCGCAGTGTGTGGCCGAGCCGCTGGGCGTGCGGCTCGACCGCGTGCGCATCTTCTCTCAGGACTCGGACACCGACCCGATCGACCTGGGTTCCTATTCCAGCCGCGTCACCTTCATGGCCGGGAATGCAGCCCTGCGTGCGGCCGAAACGATTCGTCACAAGCTGGCTCAGGCCGCTCACCGCCTCACCGGCTACCCGGCGGAAGGATTCATGTTCCGGGACGAGCAGGTGATTTACGCTCCGAATCCAAGAATCCGGTTGTCGTTCGATGAGGTGTTGCAGGAAGCCCTGGCTCGCAACGGTGCCTTGATGGCGAAGGGAATCTACCAGTCACCGCCGCCGATCGGCAAGCGCGGCGCCTTCAAGGGGTGGCGGGCCGGTCTCTCGCCTACCTACAGCTTCCAGGCCTACATCGCCCAGGTGAGCGTCGATCCTGAGACCTTTGAAGTGCGTGTGCAGAAGGTTTGGGCGGCGCACGATTGTGGCAAGGCGCTCAACCCGCTGGCAGTAGAAGGACAGATTGAAGGGTGCATCCACATGGGGCTGGGGCAGGCACTGAGCGAAGAGATGCCGTACATCAAGGACGCCATCCGCGGCCCGAACTTCCTTGACTACCGCCCGCTGACGCCGATGCAGATGCCCGAGGTCGATGTCATCATCATCGAGAGCAACGACCCGGAGGGCCCCTTCGGCGCCAAGGAGGCTGGTGAGGGACCGCTGCACCCGGTTCTGCCTGCCGTGGCGAATGCGATCTACGATGCCATCGGCGTGCGGATGTTCTCGTTGCCGATGACGCCGGATAAGATCTGGAGGGAGGTGCGTAGGATCAGGGCACGGAGTTCTCGGAGAAGCGCAGAGGGCATAGAGGTGCAGATGGATACGTCACCCGCGATTCTGGATCAAAACAAATGACTTTCGGAACCGGGCGACTCTTTCAGAAGCACAATGTACCGATCGCTACCGCGAGGGAGATGAACTCTCAAAAGAGGAAACGGGATGGGAGGTAAGAAAAAGGGCCGTTTGCCTAAGAATATGAGCCTCGAAGAGGCTGGCGAATTCTGGGACGAGCACGATATCTTCGAATTCGGCCACTTTCCTGAGGTAAAGGTGGAGTTTGACCTCAAGAAGAAACGCTGCGTGGGTATTCGTGAAGAAGTCTTCCGCTTGCTCGAATCCTATGCCCGCAACGAAGAGGTCGACATTGAATCGCTGGTCGAGAAGTGGATCACGGAGAAAATCCAGGAGGCAAGCCGTTGACTCAAACAGCAGCGAACGGCACCCCACGCGCTCCATGGACCGCCTGGCTGGCGGTCTTCTTGGGGGTGGTCGAAGGTGGTTGGATGTTGTTCGACGGGCTTCACCGGCTGTTTACGGGCGACTTCGTGCGCATCGACGGCCGGCTGGGGCCGTGGGCTGAGATCGTCGCCGCCTTCGGCATCGATCCGATGAGCATGGGCATCCCTTTTGCGATCCTCGGGGCCCTTTGGATTACTGGTTGCGCCGGCATGATCGCCATGAAACCGTGGGCCTGGAAGCTGACCCTGGCAATGGCGATGATCTCACTGTTCTATCTGCTCTTCGGCACCCTGATGGCCTTCGTGGTCTTGATCCTGCTCCTGATGCAGAAAACGCGAGAGGTCTACGTGGTTCCACTTCCTACGCAGCAGCCGGAGTCGTGAATAGACGGAAAGGAGGGAGAGGATGCGTTCAATCTGGTTTCTGGTAGTCGCACAGGTCGTTCTTGGATTGACAGTGCGGTCCGTGCAAGCACAAGATGGAGATCACAGGATTGGGTTGCGGCGCCCGGTGCACACTTATTCGATTGTCGCCCGTGACACCGTGACCGGCGAGATGGGGGTGGCGGTGCAGTCGCACTGGTTCTCGGTGGGGTCGCTGGTCATTTGGGGCGAGGCCGGCGTCGGCGTAGTTGCGACACAGTCGTTCGTCGATGTCACCTATGGCCCTCTGGGCCTGGCGCTGATGAGAGCGGGACGGACAGCCAAGCAAGCGCTGGAGGCGTTGAAGGTTGCGGACCCGCACCCGGAGGTGCGCCAGGTGGCCATGCTGGACGCACGCGGCAACGTAGCTGCATTCACGGGGGAGAAATGCATTCCTGCGGCGGGGCACATCGTCGGTGACAACTTTTCGGTGCAGGCCAACCTGATGCTCAACGACAAAGTCTGGCCTGCCATGGCCAAGGCGTATCGGAACGCCAAAGGCGATCTCGCCGATCGCATGCTGGCGGCCCTCGAGGCAGCGCAATCCGTCGGCGGCGATATCCGTGGCAAACAGTCCGCGGCGATTCTGATTGTGAAGGGCGAATCGACCGGGCGGCCGTGGGCGGACAGGGTGATGGACTTGCGCGTCGAGGACAGCCCGAATCCCCTGAAAGAGCTGAGGCGGCTGGTGCGATTGCATCGCGCCTACGAGCACATGAACAACGGCGACCTGGCGGTGGAGCGCGGTGAGGTGGACCGAGCGCTGCGCGAGTACGGAGCCGCTGAGGCCATGTTCCCCGACAATCTCGAAATGAAGTTCTGGCATGCGGTTTCGCTGGTCAACATGGGGCGCGTCGAGGAGTCGTTGCCGCTCTTCGAGGAGATCTTCAAGAAGGACAAGAACTGGGCCTTGCTCTTGCCGCGGCTGCCGAAGGTAGATCTGCTGAAAGCCGATGAGAAGACGCTCAAGAGGATTCTGGCGGTAGGGAGATAGAGAGGGCTGGTGTGTCGAGTGTCGAGCGGGAAGCGATGTTAGGAGAGTTTTCCAGTGTGATTCCAGTCGATCCTCGACCGTTGTCTCTGCATCCACTCTGGCCACTGCGACGGCACACCATCTTCCATCAACTATCTTCACTGTTGAATGTCAGCTGGAAACACGATAAGAAAGCATGATCTTACCCAGGTTTCACTACCACCGCCCCCGCACCCTTGAGGAGGCTCTGAAGATCGCGGTCGATTGCGGCGGCGATTTTGACTACCTGGCCGGTGGGACCGACATTCTGCCGAACTACAAAAACCGCCTGAACAACCGTGGCAATCTGATCAGCCTGACCGGAATCCGGGAGTTGCACCAGACCGGGCGGGACCGAATCGGTGCCCTGGTGACGCTGCGGGAAATCGAGCGCAGCCGCGAGATCGGCGACAGGTTTCAGGTGCTCCCTGAGACGTGCCGGCTGATCGCCACACCGCTGCTCCGAGAGGCGGGCACGGTGGGTGGCAACGTTCTTCTCGACACGCGCTGCTGGTTCTTCAACCAGTCCTTCCTGTGGCGTCAGTCCAAGAACTTCTGCCTCAAGGCAGAGGGTAGTCAGTGCCTGGTGGTGCCGCAGCAGGAGACCTGTTACGCGACCTATTCGGGCGATCTGGCGCCGGTGTTGATGGTCCTGGGCGCCAGCTTCCACCTCGTGGGTCCCGAGGGCGAGCGTGAGGTGCCGGCGCGCAGGTTTTTCACGCACGATGGCATCACCCGCAACGTCAAGCTGCCCGAGGAGATTCTGACGCACATCACCCTGCCGCCGGAGTCGCGGACCCTGCGTGCCGGGTACAAGAAGCTGCGGGCGCGCGACTCGATGGACTATCCGGTGATGGGGACTGCAGTGGCGCTGCGCCTGGAGGGCAAGACGATCGCAGCACTGCGTATCGCTGTGACCGGCACCAACACAACGCCTCTCGACTTTACGGAGGTCACCGAGCCCTATATCGGCGAGCCGTTGACACCGGAGCTCATCGGCGTGCTCAGCGAAGAAGTCATGAACCGGGTCACGCCTTATCGCAACGTACACTTCACGCCGCAGTACCGCAAGGCCATGGTGGGTGTGTTTGCGCGCCGACTTTTGGAGGAGCTGGCGGAAGGGTAGCAGTGGCGGACGCCGGAGGATTGGGTCCCAGGTATCAGGAGAGATATGAAGAACGGCATCATCGACATCCACATTCACGTGCAGCCATGGTGGCAACTGAAGCCTGAGGTGCAGAAGAGCATGGCCATGGGCCGCGAGGACTACCAGCAGTTGATCGAGATCATGCGCGATCCCGAGAAGTTTCTGCGCATCCTCGACGACGCTGGGGTTGAGAAGGCTGGTCTGATCAACTACGTCAGTCCCGACCTGATGGGGTTTGACATCGACGTCAATGACTTTGCTGCCCAGTATGCCAGCGCCGCTCCCGACCGGCTGATCCCGTTCGGCTCGGTGCACCCGCGACTGACGCCCAGGCCGGGCGAAGAGGTCGATCGCCTGGTCGAGGATCTTGGCATCCGCTTTCTCAAGATTCATCCACCGCATCAGTTGATCTACCCGAACCAGTACCGCTCCGGCCTGGGGCCACTGGCGCAGATCTACGAACGCGCCCAGCGCCATGGCTGCGTGATCATGTTCCACACCGGAACGTCGATCTTTCCGGGTGCCCGCAACATCTACGGGGATCCGATCTACTGTGATGACGTAGCTGTAGATTTTCCCGATCTGAAGATCATCCTGGCGCACGGCGGCAGACCGCTATGGATGGACACAGCGTTCTTTCTTGTGCGCCGGCATCGAAATGTGTACATGGACATTTCCGGCATACCGCCGCAGAAACTGCTCGACTACTTCCCGCGTCTTGAGACAATCGCGGACAAGGTTCTGTGGGGCACCGACTGGCCCGGGCCGGGTGTTCCCGATGTCGCCGGAAATATCGAGAAGTTCCTCGATCTTCCAATTCGTGAGGAAATCATGGACAGAATCCTACGCAAGAATGCGCTCGAGATTTTGGACTCCCTGAGTCCGTAGGCGGCCGTCCACGGAGTCGGCCACAGGGGCTCGCGCTCGCTGGCGCTGCTGCCAGCCGGAAGGCTCGATGCCGACAAATGTTGAGCGTGCGTGTCTGTATGCAGGCATGCCCGAATCGTCTCTTACATCGAGATCAAAGGAGAATTGACGTGCCGGAACAAAGAGCTGCAATTCAACGACAATACATCCGCGGTCGCGATCCGATGCTCATCGTCGACTACGTGGACGAGATCTTCGGCGCCAGGGGTTACCTGGTGATCGACATGCTCGTGAACGGTGTTGCGGGCGGCGGTATCCGCATGCGCCGGGGGGTGACCGCCGCGGATGTGACCAAGCTGGCGCAGGTGATGACGCTTAAGTTCACACTGGTCGAACCGAACATCGGCGGCGCCAAGTGCGGCATCGATTACGACTATCGCAGGCCTGACAAACTAATCGTCATGCAGCGTTTCGTGGAGTTCATTCGCCCTTTCCTGCGCACCTGCTATGTCACCGGCGCCGACCTGAATACCAACGAAGAAGAAGTGATCTCCTGCATGCGCTCGGTGCGCATCGACTGTCCGCAGTATGCCCTCGCCCGCCGGCTTGGGAATGAAAGCGAGAGAGTGGCCCGTTTCAGCACAGGGATCCACTTGCCGCTGCCGGGCCCGGGGAACATTCGCCTGAATGCTGCTGCCACCGGGTACAGCATCTTTGCAGCCGCCAGGGCGGCTTTGCCCGAGGAGACCACCGAGGGCCGAACAGTGGCCATCCAGGGCTTCGGAAACGTCGGCGGCAGCGCCGCCAAGTTCTTTTTCGAAGACGGCGCCAAGGTTGTGGCTGTCTCTGATCGCGACGGCGTGATCCACTGTGCCGACGGCCTCGACATGAATCTGCTGCTGGCAAAACGGGATGACAAATACAAGCTGGTCTTTTCCAATCTCCTCAAAGACCAGGACCGCCCGAAGAACTACGAGTTCCTTGCGGATCCGGAGGACATCCTCGATGTCGATGCCGAGGTTTTCGTGCCGGCGGCGGACTCGGAGCTCATCACCGAGAGCAACTACCGCCGGCTCAAGGCCCGCCTCATTTCCTGCGGCGCCAACGATCCTTTTCGGCCGGCCGAACTGGAAGAGCGATTCTTCGAGCAGGGCACCCTGGTGATCCCCGACTTCATCGCCAATTCGGGGACCGCAATCCTGTATCATGAGCTGATCCAGGGAGAAGCCGCGCTCGACCTGGAGGAGCTTCTCGGCCGCATCGGCAAAAGAGTGCAGAATGCTGTGCGCGAGGCTCTCTCTCTGTCCCGCAGCGAGGAGATCTCACCGCGCCTGGCTGCCGAGAGAATTGCGAGAGAAAAGATCGACGAGTATCCAAGCAAGTATGTCACGACAGTCACCCGGCGTCTCTAACCTTTGATTGATCTCAACTAAAGGCGGAAAGGTGCATCGATGAAGGCAGTTGTCATCCACGAACATGGGGGGATCGACCAACTACGGTTGGAGGAGATGCCCGAACCCACCATTGCGGCCGACGAGGTGCTGGTTCGGGTGAAGGCAGTGGCCTTGAACCACCTCGACCTCTGGGTGCGCAGCGGGTTGCCGGCACTGCGGGTGGAGTTGCCGCACATTCTGGGGTCGGATGTAGCCGGTGTGGTGGAAGAAGTCGGCGCTCTCGTCAGCCACGTGCAGCCCGGGGATGAAGTCGTTCTCGCTCCGGGTTGGGGCTGCGGCCATTGCCGGAACTGCCTTCAAGGCGAAGAGAACATCTGCGAGACGAAATACCGGCTTCTGGGCGAAAACATTAAGGGGGGGTACGCGGAGCTCGTCAAGGCCCCTGGTGCGAACGCCATGCCGCTGCCGCAGGGGCTGTCGTTTGTCGAGGCGGCGGCCGTGCCATTGGTTTTTCTGACCGCCTGGAACATGCTGGTGCGGCACGTGCGGGTGCAACCAGGTGAAGACGTGCTGATTCTGGCTGCCGGCAGCGGCGTGGGCAGCGCCGCGCTCCAGATTGCCAAGTTGCACGGCGCCCGCGTGATCGCCACGGCGAGCACCGACGCCAAACTGGAGCTGGCGCGCGAGCTTGGCGCCGACGAAGTGATCAACTATGCCGAGAAGGATTTCCTCCAGGAGGTGAAGAGACTGACAGACGGACGTGGTGTCGACGTAGTCGTCGAACACGTGGGCGAAGCCACCTGGGAGAAGAGCGTGCGGGCCCTGGCTCGCGGAGGGAGAATCGTCACTTGCGGCGCCACGACAGGGTACCGGGCGGTGACGGACCTGCGCTACATGTTCGCCAAGGATCTGAAGGTGTACGGCAACTTCATGGGTCGCAGGGGGGACCTGTTCTATTTGCTGCGGTTTTTCGAGTCGGGCGATCTCCGACCTGTTGTGGACCGAGCTCTCCCTCTGGAACAAGCCGCCGAAGCGCATCGCCTTCTGGAAGAGCGGCGGCAGTTTGGCAAGATCGTGCTGACGCCTTGATACAATCGATAAGAAAAAATGTCTTGAAATTGTAGGGCAAAAGTTATATACTCAGTCCGTGATTTGCATACCGTTTAGCGATGGTGGCCCATGGGCATGACCCTGACCGAAAAACTGCTGGCGCATGCATCTGGCCGGCCGGAAGTGAAGCCCGGCGATCTTGTTTTTGCCAAGATCGACGTGGCGATGGCCACGGACATTTCCTCCCCACTCACCATCAGCGTGTTCGAGCGCATGGGCGCGGAGCGGGTGTGGGACGCCGAAAAGATCCCTCTGGTCCACGACCACTTGGTCCCTGCGAAGGACATCAAGTCGGCGGAATTTTCAAAGATCATGCGTAGTTTTGCTCGCCGGCAGAACATCCGCTACTACTTCGAGGTTGGAAGGTCAGGGATTTCGCACCAGCTCCTTCCGGAACAGGGCCTGATCCACCCCGGCGACATCGTCCTTGGCGCCGATTCCCACAGCACGACCTACGGCGCCCTCGGCTGTTTCGCCACCGGAGTCGGCAGCACCGACATGGCCGCCGCCTGGGTTCTGGGGGAGCTGTGGTTGCGCGTGCCGGAGACCATCCGAGTCGAGTTTACAGGCAGGCAGCCGGAATGGGTCTCGGCCAAAGACATGATGCTCCTGGTCTGCCGCGATCTGGGAATTGAGGGGGCGACGTACAAGGCAATCGAGTTTGGTGGTCCGGTGATCGAGGCTATGCCCTTGTACGATCGCCTGGTGTTCGCAAACATGACCATCGAGTGCGGTGGCAAGAACGGCGTCATCAAGGCGGACGATATCACTCGCGACTATCTTCGCGGCCGGGCCAAGAAACCCGAGTCGGAGTGGCTGTTTCTGGAGTCTGACCCCGACGCGGAATACGCCCAGGTGCTGCGCTACGATGTCAGCGACCTGGAGCCGATGGTCGCCAGACCGCATCTGCCTGGTAACGTCGTGCCGGTCTCCCAGGTGGAGAAAGTGCACGTCGATCAGGTCTACATCGGCTCTTGCACCAACGGTAAGATCGAGGACCTGCGCATCGCCGCAAAGGTGATCCGTGGCAAAAAGGTGCATCCGGACACCCGGATGGTGGTGGTGCCGGCGACCGAGGGGATCTATCACCAGATGCTGAAAGAAGGATTGGCGGAGATCTTCCATGAGGCAGGCGCCAGCATCGGCCCGCCCACGTGTGGGGCCTGTTTCGGGGCTCATATGGGTGTGATGGCCGCAGGAGAGGTGGGGGTCTTCACGACCAACCGCAACTTCGTCGGCAGGAACGGGCATCCCGAATCGCAGGTCTACCTGGTCAGTCCTGCTGTGGCCGCTGCCACGGCAGTCCGCGGCACTTTGAGTGACCCGCGTGAAGTGGTCGACTGAAATCTCGGGGTGATGGGAGGTGTGGTGTGACGTAGCTACATTCCTGACTTGCCGAACGCGCGCCCAGGGTTATGGGCGATATCGACATAGAGAGAAAGGAAACGACGCTATCGGTGAACGAGAAGCGTTGCGATGTCATCATCATCGGCGCCGGCCCTTGTGGCCTTGCTTGTGGGATCGCGGCGAAGGAGCATGGACTCACTCACCTGATCATTGAAAAGGGCTGCCTCGTCCATTCGATCTTTCATTTTCCGATCAACATGACCTTTTTCTCCACACCGGAGCTGCTGGAAATCGGTCAGGTCCCGATGATCATACGCGACGAGAAGCCCAAGCGACTGGATGCTTTGCAGTACTATCGCCGAGTCGCCATCCTTCATGCCCTGAAATTCCGTCTGTACGAGCGTGTCGAGCGGATTCGCCGCACCGACGACGGCTTCACTGTCTATACCCACTCCGGCCGTTCCTACCCCAGCAGGTGGGTTGTCCTCGCCACCGGGTATTACGACCATCCTAATCTCCTCAACATACCGGGCGAAGATCTGCCCAAGGTGTCGCATTACTACAAGGAGGCACATCCCTACTTCGACCAGAAGGTGGCTGTGATCGGTGGTCAGAACTCTGCCGTCGAGGCCGCCCTCGACCTTCACCGTGCCGGCGCGCGGGTGACCCTCATTCACCGCGGCCCCGAGATTGGCCGTGCGGTCAAATACTGGCTCCGTCCCGACATCGAAAACCGCATTCGGGAAGGGTCGATCCAGGCACTCTTCAACACGCGCGTCGTTGAGATCAAGAACGACCGCCTGATCATCGTGACGGGCGGCGGGCGCCAGCGAGAGCTCGCAAACGACTTCGTGTTTGCGCTGACGGGGTATCACAGCGACAATGGGCTGCTTCGAGAGGCGGGTATCGAGTTCGAGGCGGACGGGCTGACGCCGGTTCACGACCACGAGACCCTGGAAACCAACGTGCCGGGGCTTTTTGTCGCCGGCGTGCTCACGGCCGGTGCGGACGCCAACAAGGTCTTCATCGAAAACTCACGCCACCATGGCACACTTATCATGAAGGCAATCGTTCATGGCCAAAACTAAAAACTACGACTTCGTCGTGATCGGAGCGGGGCCTGGCGGGTATGTCGCAGCCATTCGGGCCGCACAGCTTGGGATGAAGGCGGCCGTTGTCGAGAAAGAGCGTGTGGGCGGCCTGTGCCTCAACTGGGGCTGCATTCCGAGCAAGGCCCTGTTGAAGAGCGCTGAGATGTACCACCTCTTTCAGCGCGCCGCCGACTTTGGGCTCAGCGCTGAAAACGTCGGCTTCGATTTGTCCCAAGTTGTCAAACGCAGCCGACAGGCGGCCAACAGGTTGTCGCGCGGGGTTGAATATCTTCTGCGCAAGAATAAGGTGGACAGCATCGCCGGCACGGCTCGTCTTGCCGGAAAAGGTGTCGTCGAAGTCAGCCGCAACGGAGAGGCGGCCGAGAAGCTTCGGGCGAAGCACGTGGTCGTCGCCACCGGCGGGAAGATTCGCACATTGCCGGGAATCGAGCCCGACGGGAAGAAGATCATCACCAGCTATGAGGCCCTGGTGCCCGAGAAGCTGCCCGAATCGATGATCATCATCGGTGGCGGGCCCATTGGTGTCGAGTTTGCCTATTTCTACAATGCCTTTGGTACCCGGTGCACGGTCGTGGAGATGATGCCCCATCTGCTGCCCTTTGAAGACAGCGAGATCATCGCCCTGTTGCAGAAATCGTTCAAGAAGGCTGGCATCCAGGTACTGACCGAGACGCGGGTCGAAGGTGCCAAGGTTCTTGCCCGCGGGGTGCAGGTCACGGTTTCCGGCAAGGAGGGCAAGCAGGTGCTCGAAGGCGAGGTGGCGCTGCTGGCGGTAGGCTTCAGCGGGGCCACGGAAGGACTCGGGCTTGAAAAATTGGGCGTGCAGGTGGAGAAGGGGTTTATCAAGGTGGACGAACACTATCGCACGTCGGTGGACGGCATCTACGCCATCGGCGACGTGATCGGCCCGCCGCTTCTAGCTCACGTGGCCTCGGCGGAAGGGGTTCACCTGGCCGAACGCCTGGCGGGCCTCAATCCCCCCGCGGTCGATTACGGCAACATACCGAGCTGCACCTATTGTCAACCGCAGGTTGCCAGCGTCGGGCTTACCGAAGAAAAGGCAAAGGAGAAGGGATACGACGTGCGCGTCGGCCGGTTCCCTTTCACAGCAAACGGCAAATCGATCGCGATCGGAGAAACACAAGGCCTGGTCAAGTTGGTGTTCGACAACCGTTACGGCGAACTGCTCGGCGCCCACATCATCGGGGCCGAGGCCACTGACATGATCGCCGAGCTCGGGGTGGCCAGGACCCTCGAAGCCACGCACGTCGAGATCGAGAGAACCATTCACGCTCACCCGACGCTGCCGGAAGCAGTAATGGAGGCGGCAGGCGAAGCGTACGGTGAGGCCATTCACATATAGTCATGAACCTCCGAAAAGGTAGCTTGGCCCTTCTGGGCAAAGTCGAGTACGAAAGAGCCTGGGAGCTGCAGGCTCGGCTCCAGAAGAGACGACAGGCTGGCCTCATCCCTGACGTGCTCCTTCTTCTTGAGCACCCCCATACCTACACCATCGGCAAGCGCGGAGGCGAGGAGCACCTGCTGATGCCGGAGCGGGACCTGCTGGCGCGTGGCATCCGGGTTTTCCGCATCGACAGAGGCGGCGACATCACCTACCACGGCCCTGGCCAGGTCGTCGGGTATCCGATCCTTGACCTTCACGACCATTACCTCGACGTCCATCGTTACCTGCGGGACCTTGAGGAGGTGATCATTCGCCTTCTCAGCCGCTATGGGTTGCAGGGAATGCGCGAGCAAGGACTGACCGGTGTGTGGGTGCAAGCGACTTCGGGCCAGAAAGCGAAGATCGCCGCCATCGGCGTGAAGACCAGCCGCTGGGTGACGATGCACGGCTTCGCGCTGAACGTCAATACGGATTTGAGCTACTTCGGCAAAATCATCCCGTGTGGCATCAGCCACCGTCCAGTTACGTCGATGCAGCAGTGTCTTGGGAGGCTCTTGGATCTGGAAGAAGTCATGCACGCTGCGGCTGAAGAATTCGCTGCGGTATTCGGGATTCGATTTGAGACGGTGTCTGTGTCCCAACTGCTCGGGGGGCTGCAGGCCGAATTGGTTTCTTAAACACGGAGAGGTGAACCATGCTTTACAGATGGCGGTCGGGAGCCGTGGCATGGCTCCTGCATCGGATCACCGGGATCGGCATCTCGATCTTCCTGGGATTTCACTTCTACACCCAGGCGGAGATCTATTCCGGGCCGGAGCAATTCAACAAGATCATGAAGTTCTATCAGACGCCCTTGATCAAGATCGGGGAGATCCTGCTCATGGCGGCTATAATCTTCCACGCCCTGAACGGTCTTCGCATCGTGATGGTCGACTTCGCCGGAGGGGCGCGCTATCATCGAAAGCTGCTCTGGGGGCTGTCCGGCCTCGGCGGTGTGCTGTTCGTCGTGGGCGCGTGGTTTGTGGTCGCACACATGTAAGAGCTTGGAGGGTGTAAGGACATGTTTGGCCAAAGGTCATCTGGAAATTCGGGGGCTCTCGCGTGGTTCTGGCAGCGCATCACCGGCCTCGTCCTGATTCCGCTGCTCTACGTTCACTACCAGGTCAACCACTTCGTAGAGGAACCGGGCAAGGTTCTGAACTACGATGCGGTCGCCGCCACCCTGGCAAACCCGTACTGGAAGATTTTCAACACCATCTTCGTGGCATTCGCACTTTATCATGCCCTCAATGGCTTGTGGATTATCGCCGCAGATTATGTGCACGGAGAGTGGGCCCGAATGACGGTCTGGGCCGTCTTGTGGACAGTCGGTATCGCTGCGATGGTTCTGATGCTCATTGTGATCATACCTTTCCAGAAACCTTGAGGATAGTGAAGATGATCTTTACATACGATGCAGTCATTGTCGGCGCAGGCGGCGCGGGACTCCGCGCTGCGTTGGAGCTATCGCGTCACGGCAATTGCGCTGTTGTGACCAAGGTCTTCCCGACGCGGTCTCATACGAGTGCAGCCCAGGGTGGCATGGGGGCGGCGTTGGGAAACCTCGAAGAGGACCGCTGGGAGTGGCACATGTTCGACACCGTGAAGGGCAGCGATTATCTCGGCGATCAAGATGCCATCGAGGTGATGACCAAAGAGGCCTCCGAGGTGGTCTTCGAACTCGAACACATGGGCATGCCGTTCTCACGCACCGCAGATGGTCGGATTGCCCAAAGACCGTTTGGTGGCCACACACGCAACTTTGGCGAGGCGCCGGTGCGCCGTGCCTGTTACGCCGCTGATCGCACGGGCCATGTCATGCTGCACACGCTGTTCGAGAACTGTGTCAAACAAGGCGTTGAGTTCTTTTCCGAATATTTCCTGCTCGATCTGATCGTTCGGGACAATGTCTGCCGTGGTGTGGTGATCTACGATATCAAGACCGGCGAAATCCACACCCTTCATGCCCGGGCGGTGATGCTGGCCACCGGCGGCGCCGGGCGCGCCTATCGCATCACCTCGAACGCTCACGGGCTGGTCGGCGACGGCATGGCGGTCGTCTTCAACAACGGTCTGCCGGTCGAGGACATGGAGTTCGTGCAATTCCACCCCACGGGTCTGTGGAAGCTCGGAATTCTGATCTCGGAAGCAGCGCGCGGCGAGGGCGGCATCTTGCTCAATGCCAAAGGCGAGCGGTTCATGGAGCGCTATGCGCCGTCGATCAAGGACCTGGCTCCACGCGACATGGTGTCGCGCGCCATCTATACCGAGTTCCGCGAGGGTCGCGGAATTCCTGCCGATGACGGCACGCTCTACGTCCATCTGGACTTGACGCACCTGGGCAAGAAGCTCATCGAGGAACGGCTGCCGGATGTCACGGGCTTTGCGCGCACCTACCTCGGCGTTGAGCCCACCAAGGAACCGATCCCCGTGCAGCCCACGACGCACTACATGATGGGAGGGATTCCTACGAACTCCGATGGTCAGGTGTTGGCCAATGCGCATGGGGAAGTGGTCCAGGGGCTCTATGCTGCCGGCGAATGTGCCTGCGTTTCGGTACACGGCGGCAATCGCCTTGGGACCAACTCGCTGCTTGACATCATCGTTTTCGGGAAACGCGGTGGCCACCATATGGCCGAGTATGTGCAGGGGACGGCGTTCCCCGCTCTGCCGGATGATGCTGACAAACCAGCACGAGAGAGAATCGATCGCCTGTTGAAGTCGGAGGGCACCGAGTCGGAGGCGGAGATCCGCGTTGCCCTGCAGGATTCCATGATGGAGAACGTCTCGGTCTTCCGCCACAAGCAGGGGATGGAGAAGACGCTGGCCTTGATCCAAGAGCTGAAGGAGCGCTACAGGAACGTCAAGGTCGATGACAAGAGCAAGGTTTTCAACACCAAGTTGATCGAGGTGCTGGAGCTGGAATATCTGCTCACGGTGGCGGAGGCGATTGCTGTCAGCGCTCTCAACCGTGAAGAAAGCCGTGGTGCTCACTACCGGGAAGATTTTCCCGAGCGCGACGACAAAAACTGGCTCAAGCACACCTTCGTTCAAAAGAAGGACGGCAAAATCAAGATCGACTACAAGGATGTTGCAATTACCAGGTTCGAACCGAAAGAGAGGAAATACTGATGGAGGTCACATTCAGGGTTTTCAGGTTTGATCCGGAAAAGGACACCAAGCCACACTATCAGGAATGGAAGCTGGACGTTCCGAAGACGCTGCGCATCCTCGATGCCCTGCACGAGATCAAGTGGAAGTACGACGGCAGCCTCAGCTTCCGGCGGGCCTGTGCCCACGGCGTGTGCGGTTCGGACGCCATGACGATCAACGGCATCAACCGTCTGGCCTGTCAAACGCTCGTTCAAGATCTGAAATCGACCAAGATCGTCATTGAGCCGATGCGTCACTTTCCGGTGATCAAGGATTTGATTGTCGACATGAAGAAGTTCTACGACAATCTCTACCGTGTCAAGCCCTACTTCATCAATGAAGAACCGCCGCCGGCCCGAGAGCGCCTGCAGAGCAATGAAGATCGGGACTTCATCGACGAGGCCACCAAATGTATCCTTTGTGGCGCGTGCACCTCTTCCTGTCCGTCGTTTTGGGCCGACCCGGAATACCTCGGCCCGGCAGCCCTGCTGAAGGCATTCCGTTTCGTGTTCGATACACGCGACGCTGGAGCGGAGGCGCGGCTCGGCATCGTGAATGACAGTCACGGTACCTGGCGTTGCCACACGATCTTCAACTGCGTGGATGCCTGCCCAAAGGAGATCAACATCACCTGGGCGATCAGCCAGTTGAAGAAGAAGTTGGTGACCCAAAAACTATAACCTGAATCGCAGCGAGGAGTTATGGCAAACGAAGTCGCAACCCGCTCGACCGCTAAGAAGACGCGCAGCGCACGGAATCGATGGAGTGGCCTGCGCCAGCAGCAATTGATCGAGGCGTACCGTACCATGCTCCTGGCCCGGCGCCTCGATGAGAAGATGCTGGTGCTCTTGAAACAGGGCAAGAGTTTCTTTCACATCGGTGGGCCGGGTCACGAGGCGGTTCAGGTTGCCGCGGCTGCCGCGCTGACGCCGGGCAAGGACTGGGCCTACCCGTACTACCGCGATCTGGCCTTTGTACTCCGCCTGGGCATGACAGCCGAAGAGGTACTTCTGTGCTTTCTTTCCCGTGCAGAGGATCCGAACTCCGGTGGCCGTCAGATGCCGGCTCACTACGGCCATCGAAAGCTGCGCATCGTCACTCAGTCCAGTCCCACAGGCACTCAGTTCTTGCAGGCGGTCGGGTGCGCCTTCGGCTGCCGCAAGGATGGCACCGACGAGGTCGTTTACTGCTCCGCAGGAGAGGGCACGACGAGCCAGGGTGATTTTCACGAGGCGCTGAACTGGGCCAGTCGCGACAAGGCACCCGTCATCTTCCTGATCGAGAACAACAAGTACGCGATTTCCGTGCCCATCGAGCAGCAGACGGCCGGGGCGTCAGTGTACGAAATCGCCAAGGGCTACAAGGGCCTGGAGCGGATCGCGGTCGATGGCACCGACTTCGTGGCTAGCTATGCCGCGATGAAAAAGGCTGTGGCTCGGGCGCGCCGGGGTGATGGGCCGACGATCGTCGTTGCGGATGTTGTGCGCCTGCTGCCGCACTCCTCCTCCGATGATCAGCGCAAGTATCGCTCGCCGGAAGACCTCGAGCGCGACCGCCAGCGTGACCCGATCCCGAAATTCGAGCGTGTGCTGGTGGCGGAGGGCGTTCTTACCGAGGAGGAGATCTCCCGATTGCGCGCGGAGGCCAAAAAGGCGGTCGACGATGCCGCTGACTTTGCCGACAGCCGTCCGATGCCGGCGCGCGAGACCGCGACCTTGCACGTCTACTCCGGAGAGCGCTCGCCCGTCGCCGGTAATCGCGCGTTTGAGTTCGAAACCAGCGAGCCGAGCGGGGATCCCATCGTCCTGGTAGACGCTATCAACCATGCCTTGCACGAGGAGATGGAGCGCAACGAAAAAATGCTGATCTTCGGCCAGGACATCGAGGACGAAAAAGGTGGTGTTTTCACTGCGACCCGCGGACTGACGCGGCGCTTCGGCCGCAACCGTGTCTTCAACGCACCGCTGGCGGAGGCCAGCATTGTCGGTGTGGCAATCGGTCTGGCGACCCGCGGCTTCAAGCCGGTGGCGGAGGTCCAGTTCGGCGACTACATCTGGACGGGCATGATGCAGATTCGCAACGAGCTGGCCACAATGCGGTATCGGTCCAATGGGCAGTGGAGTGCTCCGGCTGTTCTGCGTGTGCCGGTGGGCGGCTACATCCACGGCGGCCTCTACCACAGCCAGAACATCGAAGGATTCTTCGCTCACCTGCCGGGAATTCTGGTCGCCTTGCCATCGACGGCCGCTGACGCGAAGGGGCTCCTCAAGTCCGCGATCCGTGGAGACGATCCGGTTTTGTTTCTCGAACACAAAGCGCTCTACCGCCAAGGCTACGCCAAGAGCCCCGAGCCCGATCCAGAGTATCTTCTGCCGTTCGGCAAAGGAATCGTCCGCCGCGAAGGCACCGACCTGTCGGTGATCACCTACGGCGCCCTTGTCTACCGATCGCTCGAGGCGGCGCGGACGCTGGAGACCGAGGATGGCCTCAGCGTCGAGGTGATCGACATCCGCACCATCAACCCACTCGATACCGATTTGATCCTGGCTTCAGTGCGTAAAACGAATCGGGTTCTCATCGTCCATGAGGACACCCTCACGGCAGGGTTCGGCGCCGAAATCGCGGCCAGGATCGCTGACGCTGGCTTCGAGCAGTTGGATGCACCGGTTCGGCGCGTCGCCGCAAGAGACGCCTTCGTACCCTACAATTGGGAACTGGAGGCGGAGATCCTGCCGCAGACGGACGACATCATCACCGCGGCGAGGGATTTGACGCGATACTAGGGCAACCGCATAATTGGCCAGACTACACGAACATCAAGGCAAGGAACTCCTCGCCAGGCATAAAATACCCGTCCCGGACGGCCGAGTGGCTTTTTCACCGGAGGAGGCCGCTGCCGTAGTCGAAGTGATCGGAACTCCGGCAGTGGTGAAGGCCCAGGTGTGGACGACGGGCCGGGCCGGCATCGGCGGTATCCGGTTTGTGGAATCCCCGAAGGAGGCCCGCGAAGCTGCCGCCGACCTGCTTTCCCTGGTGGTGCGCAACTTCCCCGTCGATCGGGTTCTTGTCGAAAAAAGGCTCGACATCGCCCGGGAGTTCTACGCCGGCTTCATCATCGACGACTCGGCCAAACGACCCATGGTGATCTTCAGCTCCGTGGGCGGCACAGGAATCGAGGAGATCGCTGCGCAGCACCCCGACAAGGTGGCCAGAATGCATCTCGACGTGGTCGACGGCCTGCGCGATTACCAGGCTCGCGACCTGGTGCGAAGGACCGGGATCTCCGGAAAGTTGCAGATGCAGATCGCCGGCATCCTGGTGAAGCTGTGGACAGTGACCCGAACCTACGAGGCCAGGGCAGCGGAGATCAACCCGCTGGTGCAAACTACCAGCGGCCAGGTGGTGGCCGCCGACTGTCGCATCACGGTCGATGACTATGCGGTCTATCGCCATCCAGAGCTGGGGATCGACATCGCCCGGGAATTCGATCGTCCCCCAACGGCTCTGGACAAGATCGCCTACGACGTCGAAAAAAACGACTACCGCGGGACCTTCTACTTTATCCAGCTCGAGCAGGGTTTTCGGAAAGGGCAGGGGTACGTCGGCTTCCATGGCGCCGGCGGCGGCGGGTCGATGATGTCGATGGACGCCGTTTTGAGCAAGGGCTTCAAGATTGCCAACTTTTGCGACACCAGCGGCAATCCTCCGGCCTCGAAGGTGTATCGAGCGGCCAAGATCATCCTTTCGCAGCCCAACATCGACGCGTACTTCGGATCTGGCTCGGGCGTGGCCAGCCAGGAGCAATTCCATTCGGCCCGCGGCCTGGTGAAGGCGTTTCGCGAAGAACACCTTTCCATTCCGGCGGTGATTCGGCTTGGGGGCAACGGTGAGGACCTGGCGGTGGAAATCCTGGAGAAGTACACCAGGGACCTGCCGGCGCCTGTGGAGGGATACAAGAAGGACGACACAGCGGACTTCTGCGCCGAAAGATTGAGGACTTTGGTGGACCAATATCAGCCTTCCGAGACAGGGAGGCAACCCGCGCCACAGCCGGAACCGCAGCGCCCGTATCGTTTCGAAATCATGACCGGGTCAATCACCTACGACCACCAGGCGTGCGAAGGATGCGAAACCAAGATCTGTGTGGAGGCGTGCATTCCACAAATCCTGAAGCTTGAAGACGGCGTGCCGGTGTTGGCGATCAGTCCGGAAGAGGCCAGACGCGGCGGCTGCATCGAATGCCTGGCGTGTGAAATCGAGTGCGCCTTTCAGGGCAACGGCGGCGCCTACATCGATCTACCCATCCCTGGCCTTCAGGAATACCGAACCAGTCAAGCTGCTCATGGCCATTCTGGTTGACGAACAGAAGCGAGTTCTGGTGCAAGGGATCACGGGGCGCGAGGGGATGGCTCGCACTCGGCTGATGCTCGACTACGGCACCCGTGTGGTTGCCGGCGTGACTCCAGGCAAGGGCGGCCAGGAAGTGCTCGATGCCCCTGTCTTCGATACCGTCCTTGAGGCGATTGAGAGCGTCGGCGAGATCGATGCCAGCGTGATCTTCGTACCTGCTCCGCTGGTGAAGAACGCCGCTCTGGAGGCGATCGAGGCTGGGATCAAACTGATTGTGCTGGTTCCTGACCGCGTCCCGATCTACGATGTTCTGGAGATCGCCCGTGCTGCGGAGTTAAATGGGGCGAAATTTGTGGGTCCGAACACGCTCGGGTTATTGAGTGTCGGCAAAGCGGTGCTCGGCATGATGGGAGGGAGAGCCGAAGCGGCTCGGGCTTGGTTCAAGCCTGGAAACGTCGGGGTGACGTCAAGGAGCGGTGGCATCACTTCATCCATCGCCTACTACCTCAGCAAGAACGGCATCGGACTGTCGACCATTGTTCACGTCGGCGGCGATGCCGTGGTGGGGTTGCCACACCCGGATGTGGTCCGGCTTTTCGAAGAGGACCCAGAAACCAGGGTCGTTGTTATGTTCGGTGAGATCGGCACGTCTCAAGAGGAGCAGGTCGCCGACCTGATCGAACGTGGCGAATTCACCAAACCACTGGTGGCCTACATCGGTGGCAAGGCGGCCAAGTCGGGGACACGCTTCTCTCACGCCGGGGCGATCATCGAGGGCAACCGCGGTACGCATGAAGGGAAGGTGGCCCGTCTGCGCGAGGTCGGAGCATATGTGGTCGAGTCCTTCGATGATATCCCGAGGGTGACGGCGGAAGTGCTGGCAAGTTTGGATGGCGGTAGCCGTAAATGATTTACATCAACAACGACACGAAGTGCACAAATCTCTGGCCTGAATACTACCATTCTGGGAAAGGATTCCAAAATGTCATGCCCGCGAATGCGGGCATCCAGATGCCTCTTTAAGGCACTGTTCTTAAATGGATTCCCGCTCCCCGCTTTCGCGAGGACGAGCTTCGCGGGAATGACAAATATCGAATCCAGACTAGACATACGAATTCTGTCTTTTGGTTTCAGACATGAGCAACGACTTGCATTGGAAAACGGCGATTACGGAGATCAAGCCGAACGAGGTACGCCTGCGCGGCTATCGGTTGGACGAGTTGATGGGGCGGATCAGCTTTGGGCAGGCCGTCTATCTCGCCCTCAAAGGTGACTTGCCGAGCCCTGCAGTCGGTGGTCTCATCGAGGCGATCCTGGTGTCCTCTATCGATCACGGGGCGACACCGCCATCAACGCTGGCGGCGATTACGGTCGCTTCCACCGGCGGGGCCCTCAATGCTGCCGTGGCCTCGGGCGTGCTGGCCATCAACCGCTTCCACGGCGGCGCCATCGAGGATTGCATGGGCGTGTTGAGGCAGACAGTGGAGAAATCGGCAGCTCGAGAGATCCCAATCGCCGCTGCGGCCGAGGAGATCGTCTCGGAATACCGCACAGCCGGGCGCCGCATTTCGGGCTTCGGACATCGGGTCCACACGAAAGATCCGCGCTCGCAGCGTCTTTTTGAGCTGGCCGAGGAGGCTGGAGTTTCAGGGAGTTACCTTGAGGCGGCCCGCGCGATTGAGACGGCGTTGCTGTCGCAAACAGGGAAGACGCTGCCCATCAACGTCGACGGAGCCATCGCAGCGGTTCTGTGCGAACTGGACATCCCTGCGGAGCTGGCCAATGGGTTTTTCATCATGGCTCGCATACCGGGGTTGATCGCCCACGTGCATGAGGAGAAAAGCCGGTACAAGCCGATGCGCCGAATCCACCCGACAGACTATGAGTACGATGGCCCGGCGCCGCGGAGTCTTTC
>CAZGRP010000060.1:22103-23793 GCA_964527995.1 uncultured Cytophagia bacterium
TCGATGAACTGAAGTCCATTCCGTTCACCCTGCTGGCCGAAAACGTCAAGATTACGTTCCTGGAGCACGTGCGCACCGTCTGCCGCATGTGCGTCGCTTGCGACGAGGTGCTCACCGAAGCTTATGGAGATCGCAAGACGCCTGTCAACCGCGATCACCTCATCGCCGGGGCCCTGTTGGCTGACGTGGGCAAGCTGCTTGAATATGACAAGCAGGACGGGGATGTGGTGAAGAGCCGCCACGGTCACTTCCTTCGGCATCCGTTCACAGGTGTGGCGCTCTGTTACAAACATGGCATCCCCGACGAAGTCATGCATGTGGTGGCCGTTCATTCCAGGGAAGGCGAAGGCTTCAAACGGAGCCCGGAGGCCATCATCTTTCACCACGCTGATTTCATTGACTTTGATCTGGTGCGGTAGGTTCGAGGGAAATAGATCATGGGCGAAACGTTTGTCCAGAAAGTGCTCGGCAGGAAGGCGGGACGTCGGGTCGAGCCCGGCGAGATCGTCGAGGTCAAGCCGGACGTGGCCATGAGCCACGACAACACTGCAGCCATTATCCAGAAGTTCCACTCTCTCGGTGTTGACAAAGTGGAGAACCCCGACCGCCATGTCGTGGTGCTCGACCACTGTGTTCCTGCTGCCAATGAAAAGTTTGCTCTCAATCACAGGCAGATCCGCGAGTTTGTGAAAAAGCACGGCATCAAGAACTTCTTCGACATCAATATGGGCATCTCGCATCAGATCATGGCAGAGCGCGGTTTGATTCTGCCCGGCGAGGTGCTTGTAGGGAGTGACTCCCACTCCACGACGTACGGAGCCTTTGGTGCGTTCGGGACCGGTATAGGTCGTAGCGAGATGGCAGTGATTTTCGCCACCGGAAAGATCTGGTTCCGGGTGCCGGAGACCATCAAGGTCGTGGTGAGTGGAGATATGCCCGCCGGTGTCAGTGCCAAGGACGTTATGCTCAAAATCATCGGCGATTTGCGCGCCGACGGCGCTCTTTACAAGGCGGTCGAGTTCACCGGCCCAACCATCGACAACATGTCGGTAGCCAGCCGCATGGTTTTGGCCAACATGTCTATTGAGATGGGAGCCAAGATCGGCTACATGATTCCGAATCAGGCCACGTTGGACTATCTCGAGGGAAGGGCGGTGCGGCCGTTCGAAGTGGTGGAATCGGACCCGGATGCAGAATACGAGGCAGTCTACGAGTTCGATGTGTCCAATCTGGAGCCTCAAGTAGCCTGCCCGCATACTGTGGACAATGTCAAACCCATCCACGAGGTGGCGGGAACGAAGATCAACGAGGTCTTCTTCGGTTCCTGCGTGAACGCCCGGCTCGAAGATTTTGAGGTTGTTTCCACGATCCTTAAAGGGAAGCGTGTCCATCCCGACGTTCGCATGATCGTCATCCCTGCGTCCACCGAAGTGTATCTAGACGCTCTGAGGCGTGGCTACGTGCAGGCCCTCGTCGAGGCGGGCGCGGTGATGATGAACGCCGGCTGCGGGCCGTGCATGGGGAACCACGAGGGCGTGCCGGCGCCGCAGGAGGTCGTCTTGAGCACCGCCAATCGGAACTTCCGCGGTCGCATGGGGTGCAAGGAATCCGAGGTCTACTTGAGCAGCCCGGCGGTGGCAGCAGCCTCGGCGATCACAGGGGTGATTACGGATGTGCGAGAGATGATGAA
>CAZGRP010000061.1:0-23674 GCA_964527995.1 uncultured Cytophagia bacterium
ATGGAACCGGCCTCCTCGTAGTCGCCACTGGTGGCCACAGCCATGTCCCGCAGCTCCAACGTTCGGAAAACCTCGTCAGGTCGGCCGGGATGGCGCAGCCCGATCCGCCATGCTGGGCGCCCCGGCGGCGCGCCGACGACCCGCAGGTCGCCGCCAGCGTTGACCATGGCCGCAGCGACTCCCCATCGACGCAGCACCTCCACCGCTCTATCGACGGCCCACCCCTTGGCCGTGCCTCCGAGGTCGAGGAGGATCGACGGGTGCACCTTGCGAAGAAGGCGGTTCCCTGCATCCCAATCCAGCCTGCGGTCTGGCTGCGGCAGGGGCTCGCGCCCCAACATCACGGCCTTGACAGCCGAACCGACCGTCGGATCCACCAGGCCTTGGGTCGACCTCTGGAACTGAAGCGCCTCATCAACCGCTGCCGCCATCAGCGGATCGAGCGGGCGCCTGAGCCCTGCGCGGCTGCGGTTCCACTGCGACAGATCCGACTCCGGGTCCTGAAAGCTCATTAGATTATGGATCTTCTGGACGACCGTCGCTGCTTCACGGATCGACTGCCGGGCTGCTTCCTCGTCTTGGTGAAACACCAGGAAACGAACCGTGGTGCCCAGCGACAGGTAGAGCCGCTCTACAGGTTTCGGGAGCGGATGTTCGAGGAAGTCGGCAAAGAGGCGGAAGGGGGTGCCAAACAACGCCAGACCGACGGTGCCGCCGACCCAGGCCCCAAGACGTTGCATGAACCACCGGCGATTCATGCGCAGGTCCCCTCGGCGGTTCCGGGCGAAGACGTCACGAGCCGGTGGCGTGTTCTAGCCGCGAGTTTTTCATCGCGTCCGTTCGAGCCGGCCAGTCGGCCGTGCTCGAGACGGAGCTGACGATCGGCTCGCTCCCCGATCACCGGGTCATGTGTGACCATCAGGATGGTGTGGCCGTTGCTGTGCAGTTTCTCGAACAGCTCCATCACGATGTCCTCGTTGGCTTCGTCCAGGTTTCCGGTCGGCTCGTCGGCCAGAATAAGTTCCGGCTCGTTGATCAAAGCGCGGGCGATGCAAACACGCTGCTGTTCCCCGCCGGAAAGTTCCGCGGGCAGATGGGTGAGTCGATCGCCAAGCCCCACCTTCTCCAAAGCAGCGACCGCCTCCTCTTCATCGACCATGCTGTGGAAGTACTGCGCCAGCATGACGTTTTCCAGTGCCGTGAGGTAGGGAACCAGATGGAACTGCTGGAACACAAAGCCGATGTGCTCGCGCCGGAAGACAGTGGCCCGGCGCTGGTCGAGGCTGTGGAGCGGCACTCCGGTGACAAACACCTCGCCGTCGCTGGGGTGGTCCATGGCGCCGAGAAGGTTGAGCAGGGTCGTCTTTCCTGACCCAGACGGCCCCATCACCGCCACCCACTCTCCCCGTCCGATCGTGAAGGAAATCCGGTCCAGAGCATGAAGAGCACCATAGACTTTGGTAACGTTGTGGACCCGAATCAGCAGGTCCGTTGAGTCCGATTGGCTGATAGGATATGTCACGGTCTTATTCTCCTCGTAATGCCACGCTTGGAGCCACACCAACTGCTTTGCGGAACGGCGGCACAGCCGCCAGGCATGCCGTCACGACAACGGCTACAAACACCCCGGGAAGTACCTCCCAGCGCAGGCTGATCCCCGACCCAAACACAAATCGCTCGGTCGCTTGCGCCGCCAGCAGCCCGATGCCGATTCCAGCCAGAGCGGAAATGGCGCTCACTGAGGCGACTTCTCCGAGCAACAAAGCCCACACCCTGCTGGAGCGGGCGCCAAGAACCTTCATCGCAGCGATCTCCCTCTGGCGCTGGAAGACCACCCCCGCCAGTCCCGTCGCAAGTGCCAGAAGGGTCAGAAACACCGACAGGACCGTCACCAGGGCCAGTGTGAACCGCAGGGTGCGGTAGAGGGTGGCCTCCGTCGTGGCGATCTTGAGTACGGGCGAGGCATCAATCTGGGGAAAGCGATCCTCCAGCGCCTTGGCCAGCCGCACAATCTCCTCGCCACGTTGATTCAGCCGCACCTGCAGGACAGACACCTCACCGGTTCGACCCAGCAGACTCTGGATCGTCTGCCGATCCCCAATCAGTTCCCACTCCTCCGACGCGCCGGTGTGCAGAATGCCGGCAACGGCGACGGCCATTGGCCCTGTGGCAGCGCCGTCCTCCGTCTCTCCGGCCAAGGCCAGCGTGTCTCCCAAGGAGATCGACAGCAAGTTTGCGAGCTCCGCCCCGACGAGCACTGCGTCTCGCCGTGCCGGCCACTGGCCGTCCACCTTCCAGTAGGGAAAGAGCCGGCGCGCCGGCAACAGATCCATCCCTGCCACAATGAGATTCTGCTCTCCGATCCGGCCGACTCCAAGTATCGTCGCGGCGACGACATCAATGCCGTGCTGCCGTAACTCCGACAAGAGCTGGTCCTCCTGCTTTTTCGGCATCGTCATCAGGCCGGAAGCCATCCGCGGGGCGATCACAAGATTTGGACCGGCGGCTTTGACCTCTCGGCTCATCTTGGCGCCGACATCGGCCGACAGACTCCATAGCAGCGTAGCCAGTGCCGCCGTGATGAACATCGAAAGCCAGGCTACGGTGAGCCGGCCTTCCTTGCGCAAGAGTGACTTTCTGAGAATTCGCCAGTACATGTCAGTTTCTCGATAAGACCTGGATCGGCTCCAAGCGCAGCGCTCGCTGGATCGGATGCCAGCTACCGGCGACGACGACAAGGGTGGCGACAAGTAGTGCGATGGGCAGCAGCACAAGCCGGAAGGCCGCCGGGGAGCCGATGACCCACTCACCCAGGGTGTAAGAAAAACCGGTGCCGGCAAAATAGCCGATCACCCCGCCGATGACAGCCAGACCCAGGGATTCGGACATCAACAGTGCGAGCACAAGTCGATGGTCTGCACCCAATGTCTTGAAAAGAGCGATCTCCTTTTGACGAGCCATCAACGCCGACGTGATGATGCTGGCCACTGCCAGCGCCGCCGACAGCAGAACAGAGAGGGTCACCAGAAGAAGCAAGACCCCGGTCTTGGAAAGGACGCGCCCCTCGGAAGCGGCCACCTGGCGCACCACTTTGGCGGTGGAACCTGTGAGGACCTCCTCGACCTGAAGGGCGATGGAGCTCGGATACGGTGTGCAGTACCAGCGATCATACTCCTCCGGCGTCATCTTTTCCGGATCTGCTCGCTCGAAATCCTGCTCCGGCTCAGTCAGGGCGCTGATGTAGACTCTCTTGACCAGCCCGAGTCGTCCCGATAGCTCCTGGGCCAGCCGCAGGGGTCCGATCACCTGGCGGTCCTTTTCGTCGCCGGTGGAGACGACTCCGGTGACGGTGACAGCCCGGCTGCGGCCTTCGTACTGGAGTACCAGCCGGTCACCAGGCACAGTCCCAAGGACGGCTGCCAGAGCTCGGCCGATGAGAACCTCATCGCGTCCTTCCACCGGCCACTCGCCGTTCACCCGCCATGAAGGGTTGAGCTGACGTGCGCCCGTGAGAAACGGGGCCGTGCTGTCGGTATTCACCGAGTGATTGAACCAGGTGCCTACCAGCGTGACCCACCTGTCCTCCCCCACCTGGACGGGCACAGGCAGTTCCGGAGCAAAGGCGATGATGTTGTTGCGCCAAAAAATGCCCTTGATCTTGGGAAGGTCTTCTTCGAGAAGAAAACCGCCCTCCGCCAGCGGCGCCATGTCGACGCCGCCGATCTGCAGCGGAACCGCATCCACCTTCGGCATGGCAACGATGTTGGCACCAAGGGACCTCAGCTCCCGACTGACGCGGTCACCGATCTCGACGGCCACGTTGAGCAGAGTCACGGCCGTCATCGTTCCCAGCGTCACTGCCAGAATGGCCAGGAGCTTCTGCCGACGGCGGCGGAGATAGGAGTCTTTGAGAAGACGCCAGAACATCAGCGAAACACCTCCACGTTCTTCGCAAGTACGTCGGCCTGGATCATGACTGTGTCACCTACTCTCTGCGAAAGAATCGGCATCGGGTTGCAGCCGCCGCTCTGGCCGATGGAGGGGACGAAGATGTCGGCCGCGCAGTTCAGGCAGATCACCCGGTTGCCCTCCTGGTAGTAGCCGATCTGGCCACAAACCTGGCAGGCATCGAGCGTCGTAGCATAGCGGTCCGCCGCCGTCTTGATCACCAAGAAGCGCACGGGCGTACCATCGACCGTATAGCTGAAGCGGTGCAGCTGGCCGTCGTCGACGTCCGCCACCGGGATCGTGATTCTACCGTTCTCAGCCTGCAGAGGCGTTGCTGGACCGATACTGGGTGTGTTCGACCCATAGACGAAATCAAAGCTCAGAAAAGCCAGAATCGACAAGCCAACAACGGCTGCGGCCCTGCGCGTCCTGGCCGTCTTCCTGGCGGCGGCAAGCCTCTTGCGCCGCTCGGCGCCGCGAATCGCCGTTCCCTCCTCCAGGCCGCGTCGATCCACGGCTCCGCTGAAGAACAAGAGAAGCACCGGAATCGCCAGAATCGCGAAGATGAACAGAACGTTGTTGGTAACGATGGGGCCGACCACCAACATGGAACGCTGGCTGGCCGGAACCCATCCCGCCTCGGAGAGCTCGTGGTAGGAGTTGATCAGAAGCTGAATGACAAATAGAAGCAGCACCACCTCGGTGACTTGGAAGAAGCGCCGCAAGTTGATGCGCACACTTCCACGCACAAACAATACCGCGAAAACCACCGCCAGAACCAACCCGACGGTTCCGCCGAAAACAGACCAGAGCGTGTCCGTGGAGATCGAAATGGCTCCCAGAAAGATCGCCGTCTCGATCCCTTCCCGGAAGACCATCACAAACGTGACGCTGAAAAGCCCAACCGCCACCGCTCCCCGGGAACCGCTGCCCAGAATGCGGTCGACCCGGGATTCGATCTGTGCGCGCAAATGCCGGGCGACCCGATGCATCCATACAAGAAAGCTGAGAACAAAGAGAGCGGCTGCCAAGAGAAGGATACCCTCGAACGCCTCTTCGTTCATGGCCAGCCCTTGCAGGAAGTAGCCACCCACAAGGCTTGCCACCACCGCAGCCAAAACTCCCCAGTAGACATAGCGCCCCAGCTCGGGACGCCCAACACGGTTCAAGTAGGCCACCAGAATACCAACGATCAGGGCCGCTTCAATGCCCTCGCGAAGAGTCACGATGAGTGATTCTATCATAAGCAAACCTTATTGATCTTGCCACATCTTTGTAAACCTAACCCGAAATTTCTCAACTGCTAAGAATCGTTCCGATTACGAGACGATGAGACTCAGTCTCAATTAGCTCGTCTGAATATACAAAAAAAAATCCGATTGTCAAGGTCTTTTTTCAACGCCCTTCACGTTGGATTTTCCTCTTGACAACCCAACCGATTTTCCTTAGGTTGTAGATCGATTTTTTCGTGCCAGCAGGTTCAAGCCAGCTTCTCAAGCGATTCACCTTCGTGCGGAGAGTTGCATATGCCCCGCAGGCGTCTCTCGTTTCACATGATCGGCAACGCTCACCTCGACCCCGCCTGGATGTGGCAATGGCCCGAAGGTATGCAGGCGTTCCGGGCCACGGCACGGGCCGCGTTGGCACGAATGGAGGAAACGCCTGAGTTCGTTTTCACCTGCAGCCAGGCGGCAGCCTATCGCTGGGTGGAGCGGACCGAGCCGGAGCTGTTTGCAGAGATCCAGAAGAAGGTTCGCGAGGGTAGCTGGGCGATCGTCGGCGGCTGGTGGGTTCAGCCCGACTGCAACCTGCCCGGAGGAGAGGGATTCGTGCGCCAGGCCCTGCTCGGGCAACGCTTTTTCCTGAAGAAATTCGGTCGTATTGCCGACACCGGCTACTGCGTCGACTCGTTCGGCCATCACGCCAATCTACCGCAGATCCTGCTCGGTAGCGGGCTTCGCAACTACGTGTTCACACGCCCGGGTGCCGAGGAGCTGCCTCTGCCGGAGAACCTGTTCTGGTGGGAAGGCCCGGATGGCTCGCGCGTGCTCGCCTATCGTATTCCCTACCACTACAACGACTACGACCACACCGGCGAGGAGAAGATCGAAGCGCTCTATCAGGACCTGCGCGGGCGCAGCGAGCCGCCGGAGCACTGGATGCTGTTTTACGGCGTCGGCGACCACGGTGGCGGACCGACTCGGGAGGAGATCGCCCGCATCCGGCGCATCGCCGCCAAGCGCCGAAACCCTCGTGTGATCTTCAGCGATCCGGAACGGTATTTCGTAACGGTGCGGAAGGCAGGCGAGCGCCTGCCCGTGGTTCGCCACGGTCTGCAGTACCATGCCCCGGGCTGTTACTCCGCCCACTCGCAAATCAAGCAGCTCAACCGTGAGGCAGAGTGTTGGCTCCTGGCCGCAGAGAGATGGAACAGCGTGGCGGCCCAGGTCGCAGGTTTCCCATATCCCTCTGCCGAACTCCGAGAGGCGTGGGAGCAGGTTTGCCTGAACCATTTCCACGATATCCTGTGCGGCACCAGCATTCGCGAGGCCTGCCAGGATGCGGTGGAAATGTACGGCCGTGCTGTGTCCGTGGCCAAAGAGGCGGCTCACCTCGCAATCCAGCGAATCGCTGCCCGCACCGACACGTCCTGGGTCGACAGCACGCGCGAAGTCCAGGCACTGCTGGTGTTCAATCCGAACGCCTGGGACGTCGACGGCTTCGTCCAGTTCGAGTTTTGGCATGACATCCACAAGAGCCTGTGGGAGCGCCCGGTCCACCTGCGCGTCCTTGACAGCGACGGCCACGAGGTCCCCTGCCAGGTGGTCTTCGCGAGCGGAAAGATCGGCAAGGACCGCATCGGCATCGTCATCCCGGCGCAAGCCCCCGCCCTGGGCTACAAGACCTATGTGGCTCGCTACGGGGAGCCCAGCGCCTTCGCAGAAGAGCGACCCGTCGGCCAATCTGGAAGCGCCTTGGAAAACGAGCACCTGGCTGTCGAACTCGACCCGAAGACCGGATGGATGACGCGGCTTTTTGACAAGCGCTATGAGTCCGAGGTGCTTTCCGGTCCTGGAGCACGGCCGGTCGTCCTGGATGACCCTACTGATACCTGGGGTCACGGCAGACATACTTGGGACGACGTCGTCGGGGTTTTCAGCGACGCTGAGTACCAAGTGACCGAATGCGGCCCGGTGCGCGCAGCTGTGCGGATGCGCAGCTTCTACAACCGCTCATGGATCGAGCAGGAGTTTCTGCTCTATCGCGGCAGTGCCGACATCGACGTAAAGGTCCGGATTCACTGGCAGGAACAGAACAAGATGTTGAAGCTGGAATTCCCGCTGAACCTCTCCGAGCCGGCCGCCACCTTCGAGATCCCATACGCCGCCATCCAAGGGCCCATGGATGGACGGGAAGTGCCCGGGCAGTCATGGTTCGATGTCAGCGGCCGAGTGGAATCAGCCGGCGGGCCGATCGAATACGGGCTCACCATCGCCAACAACGCCAAGTACAGCTACAGCGTCAAAGGCAGCACGATGTACCTCACCGTGCTGCGCAGCCCGATCTATGCCTTCCACGAGCCGCACCCGTTGACGCCCGAGCAGCCCATACATTACCAGGACCAGGGCGAACACATTTTTTGCTACAGGCTCAGGCCTCATCCCGGGAACTGGAGGACGGCAGGTAGCGTACGGATGGCTCAGGAGCTGAATTGGCCTCTTTTCCCACAGCTTGAATCGGCACATCCGGGACACCTGGCCCGCGAACTGAGCGCGCTGCGTGTCGTCCCAGATACGATCTGCGTCACCGTCCTCAAAGAGGCAGAAGACGGCGGGGACTACATCCTGCGTTGTGTGGAGTCGGCGGGCCGCACCGTCGTGGCTCGGTTCGAGCTGCCGCTGCTTGGCCGTAAGTGGACATCGAAGGTAGGCGGTTTCGAGATCAAGACGTTCCGCATCCCCCGGGACAAGCACCGGCCGGTCGAGGAGACCAGTCTCATCGAGATGGAGCTCGAAGGCCTGCGGAAAGAAACTGCGGCGTCAAGATGACAGTCCGACCCGAAACCCCGGCCGCATCCTTCGTTCTGCCGGCGCGCGCCTTGCCTGGGGAGATCCAGATGCCGCTTCTACGTGAAAGAAAAACGACAGTACCTGCATTGAACGAGGAACATCCATGCGACGCATCCTGTTCGCCGCTCTGATCCTCAGCCTTCTGACTCCGATTTTGTGGGGAAGCGCTATGTACCCCGGAAATTTTTCGCAGGACCTCGACTTCCTGAGCGCCCACACCAAAGTGATCGTCCTCGAAGCGCCGGACAACTCCGAAGCGCAGGCCGTCGTCGCCCCGGAATACCAGGGACGCGTAATGACGACCACCGCCGAGGCTCCCAACGGCGAGAGCTACGGTTGGATCAACCGGGCATTCATCACAGCCGGGAAGCCGGATGCCCATTTCAACAACTACGGCGGTGAGGAACGTTTCTGGCTCGGCCCTGAAGGCGGGCAATTCGGCCTCTTCTTTCGCCAGGGCGACGCTTTCGAGTTCGAGAACTGGTATACCCCGACACCTCTGAACGAGGCCGCGATGGCGGTCTTTCAGAAGGAGGACAACCAGGTGGCCATGCGCGCCAACATGACCGTTGTCAACTACGCCGGCACCGTATTCAATTTGCAGGTAGAGCGCGAAATCTCCATGGTGACACGCAACCGCGCCGAGGAGATCTTCGACATCGATCTGCCCTTTGAGATCAAGTACGTCGGTTTCCAGTCGAAGAATGTGATCACCAACACCGGCCCGCAGGCCTGGACCGACGAGAGCGGCCTGATCAGTATCTGGCTGCTGGGTCAATTCCCGGCATCGAAAAACACGTTCGTCATCGTGCCCTACGAACCCGGCTCCGAACGAGACTATGGACCGGTCGTCAACGACGCCTACTTCGGCCGTGTGCCCGACACACGGCTGCAGGTGACCGACAAGTATGTCGTTTTCAAAGCCGACGGCCGCTACCGCAGCAAGATCGGCCTCGGCCCCTACCGCTGCCTCGACGTGATCGGCAGCATCGATCTCGACAGAAAGGTGCTCACCGTAGTCCAGTTCGAGTTCGGGGATTCGCCGGATTTCGTCAATTCGATGTGGGACTTTCAGGAGGATCCCCTGGCCGGCGACGTCATCAACGCCTACAACGACGGCCCCGTCGATGCCAATACGCCGTCGTTGGGGGGCTTCTATGAACTCGAGACATCCTCCCCGGCTGCCAGGCTCTCTCCCGGGCAGAAGCTGCGCCATGTGCAGCGCGTCTTCCATTTCCAGGGAGAAATATCGGATCTGACCAAGATTTCCGAAAAAATCCTGGACGCGCCTCTGCAGCAGGTGCGCAATGCCTTCCGGTGAGCCATCACTGCCTGCCTGCCACAATTGCTCTGCCGCCTAGCATGGAACCGCCAGGTGGCTACGTCATGGCAGGCTACACAGCGGCACTGAATCCAGGGCCGTCTTGTCACTCAGGCCCCTTCTGTGTCCCCATTGAACTGCACATCTTCTTCCAACTACGCCCCAAAGTCGGGCAGGTCTTGCCCCATTTCGACTAAAGAAGCGCGCACTCAACCAATCCGGAGGTTCGACCGTGGAACAGAAGCCGAAACCACAACTTCTCAGCCGCCGGCGGTTTCTCCAGTTCACCGGCGCGGCAGCGACCCTGCCCCTGACGGGCGGATGGTCTTTGTTCACAACACAGCAGAAAGAACGGTTCCCGCTGCAGCTCTTTTTCGCCGAGCAGGATCTCGACCGCATCCGGGCCAACACCCGTCTGCCGATCTTCCGAGCGTACTGGGACGAGCTACTGATGGCGGATCTCGCTGCGGACGAACGTTTCCTCACCAGGGAGCTTCAGCTCAATAACCAGATCCGCCATCTGCAACGTGCCGATCGCATCCTGCAGCGCGAAGCGTTCCTGTATGCGGTCACCGGAAAAGACGAAAGGGCCGAGCTGGCTCATCTGGCTCTGAGCCGCATCCTGGCCTTCCCTAAATGGGACTACTTCGTCGAGGCGGGGACCAAGACCATCGGGCTGCAGCGTGCACCCGAGACCACCGTCGCGGTCTCCAAGGCGCTCGATTGGCTGGCCGATCGCCTCACAGCCGATGAAAAAGAGGAGGCCCTCCGGCAGCTTGGCGACAAAGGATGTGAACCGTGCTATCGCTCCCTGTACGGCATGCGCTACCCCGACAAGGTCGTCGGCTGGGGATTCGACCCTGACAGCAGCTTCTCCGCAGACACCGATCTGAGTCGCTGGCCAATCATCCTCGACAAGACCAACCTCAAGGCTGTGCCCCTCAGCGGCCTGGGGATCGGCGCTCTCGTTCTCGAAGGCAAAGACCAGCGTGTGGGCCGGTGGCTGGAGATGGCACGCTACAGCTTGCGCACCTTCTTGAAACTATTCGAACCAGACGGCAGCTACCCGGAGGGTGGGTCCTATTGGGATTACGTCGCCCGAACCATCATTCCCTTTCTGGAGGTCTTGCGCCGGCGGAAAGGGGAAGATTGGTTCGATGCTACCAACTTCCCCGGAATGGTCGAATTCATGCTCGCCCTGCAGATGCCGTATCAAGGCAATCCCAAATCCACGGTCAACTTCGGCGACAGCGGCCGCAGTCTGCATTCCCACGTCGGCTTCTGGATCGCCTCGCGCAGCCGCGACGGCCTGGCACAATACCTGGCTGTGAACCACTCTGCCGGACACGATCCGCTGTCACTCGTCTGGTACGATCGGGATTTGCCGCCGGAGACGCCCGGCAAGGAGCACTACTATCACCATCTCGACCTCGACTGGATGATCCAGCGCACGGGCTTCGGAGAGGATGATCTGGTCCTGGCCATGCGCAGTGGTGGACCGGCCAACCACGAACACGCCGACCGCAACAGCGTCATCCTCAAGGCCTTTGGCGAGTACCTGCTGGTCGATCACCGCCATGCACCGTACGATCGCCATCATCCCGCCTGGCTGCTGCGCACCTCCCCGGCTCACAATACCGTGCTGGTGGACGGCAAGGGACACCAGTACCACGACGGTCGCGAAGGCACCAACGCCTCCCAGGCGTCGGCCAGGATCGTCCGAGAGATGCGCCGCCGCGACTTCACCCTGTGGAGCAGCGACGCCACCCCAGCCTATGCCCTCGTAGATCCCGACATCGACTCGGTGACGCGCACAGTGCTCTTCTTTCCCGAGGGCCTTGTTGTGGTTGTTATCGACAAGCTCATCAAGAAAAACCGACCCTCGCTCTTCCAGGCCCGGTTTCACATCGACAACAGCGACGGCCGCGGCTCCGCCACCACATCGGACAATGGGTTCGCCCTCATCCGTCCCAGCGCCATCCTCGATGGGACGGTTTCCACGACCGCCGGAGTTACGACGAAGGTCGAACGGCTGCCGATTCCGGAGGATCAGGGTGTCTTCCCGTTTGTCGAGGTGGCAACGGCCGACCCTTCGATGACGCCGTTGCTGGTGACCGTCCTCATCCCGCATCCAGCTCAGGCGCCGGCTCCGAAGGTCAGCATTGCCCACAAGGGCCGACGCTGGCAGGTCCACTGGGACGGCGGTCCGGCGCTGACGATCTTCGATGAGGGCACCATTCCAGAGGTCAGTGCCAGCCGGTGAAGCCGCCCTGCCACCGGCAACGGTGGGTGCCCCCCTTTGCAAACCCTTGATTTGCTACGCAAAAGTCCGTACATTGCGGCGATGCGCGCATGTCGGCCTGGCTGCGTGGCGGTCTAGCCATTGAAGACGACTCCTCGGCCTTGTGGCTCCCTGCGAGGCGCCAGGAATCAGTGCTCACGTACAGTTTGCTGAGGAGACCCGCCGCGCGCAACAGACCAGAATCAGACATCTGGAAAGGAGTGGAGGAATGGAAGGCAGCAGAGATTCAGAGCTGGGGAAGTTGGGGATTCTGGTGGGGGGAGGCCCGGCGCCCGGGATCAACGCCGTGATCAGCGCCGCCACCATCGAGGCAATCAACAGCGGGCTTCGCGTGGTGGGCATCTACGACGGTTACCGCTGGCTGGCTCGCGGAGATACTTCGCATATCCGCAACCTGTCCATCGCCGATGTCTCCCGCATTCACTTCGACGGTGGCTCAATTTTGCGCACTTCGAGAGAGAATCCCACCAAGAGCGAAGAGAAGATGGACAATGTGCTCCGGGCTCTCGAAGCTCTCGGTGTCCGTTACCTGGTCACGATCGGCGGAGATGACACGGCTTTCTCCGCCTCGCAGATCGTCAAGCGTGGCGCCGGCCGGATTCGCGTCGCCCATGTACCCAAGACCATCGACAACGACTTGCCGCTTCCTGGCAATATGCCGACTTTCGGCTATCAAACAGCCCGGCATGTCGGGGTCAATCTCGTGCAGAACATCATGGAAGATTCGCGCACGACCAATCGCTGGTACTTTGTGGTCACCATGGGGCGGAAGGCCGGTCACCTCGCCCTCGGCATCGGCAAGGCCGTAGGCGCCACGCTGACCGTTATCGGTGAGGAATTCGAAACCGACCGGGTCACGGTGCGGCAGGTCTGCGATGTCATCGAAGGAGCAATCTTGAAACGGCGGGTGATGGGCCGCGAAGATGGCGTGGCCGTCATTGCCGAGGGCATCGCCGAGAGGTTCGACGTCGCCGAACTGCGGCTCTACGCCGGCGTGGATGTGCGCTACGACGAGTACGGCCACATTCGTCTGGCCGAGATCGACCTGGGCCGGCTGCTGAGGACCGAAATCGAAGGACGTTTCGCGGCGCGCGGAGACAAGATGCGGATCGTCGACCTCAGCATGGGGTATGAGCTGCGGTGTGCCCGACCGATTGCCTTCGACTACGAATACTGCCGCGACCTCGGGTACAGCGCCATCCGGTATCTGCTCACCGACAACCCGGAGTGGCTCGTCCAGGACGGGGCCATGATCTGCGTCGATGCCGGTAAGCTGGTGCCGATTGAGCTGACCAGTCTCCTGGATCCGAAAACGGGCAAGATGCGGGTCAAAATGGTCGACATTCACACCGAGTCGTACGCCGTGGCGCGCGAATACATGATCCGGCTGGAAAAGGAGGACTTCGACAATCCGGAAATGTTGCAGAAGCTCGCGGAGGCAGCTCGGCTGACTCCGGACGGTTTTCGAGAGAGATTCGGAAACGTGGTTGGATTGTAGTCGTTGCCAGCTCGTGACGGCGACGCCGTCCATCCGCTGGATGGGCGGCGTTTTTTCTTTGCGCCGCTCGCAGGCGGCGGCCGCTCGCGCTCAGAAACCGTAGGTCAACTCCAGCGACAGGAGCGTGCTTTGCGTGCTTCCCTTGTCGACTTCCTCGCCGCGGTCATCGTCAAAGTTGGCCACGACGCTGAATTGCCAGCCCGGAGTGACATTCCACGATAGAAACAGAAGCAGGGAGTTGATGTTTCGATTGGAGTAGAGGGTGAAGTTGCGTACCGATGTCGCGGGCGAGTTCGGATATCGCCGCCATTGATACGTCTCGGTCAGGTTGAGCACAAGATTGTCAAACCGCAGGATCTCAAGCGATATGCTGGGCCCAAGGGTGCGGTAGTCTTCAAAGCTGATCGAATAGTCCATCACCTGTGGAAGCGCCGCTAGCATACGCACGCTCCGGGGCTCTTGATAGTCGCGCCATCCATAAAAAAAGCCGAATCCGAGACTCAAAGTGGGAGTCAGCCGGAAGACCAGCTCGGGCCGGGCTTCCAGGTCGACGTAATCGAGTGCGAACGGCGAGAAGCTGTCGTAGCGGCGAACGGCACCGAAAGTGCGCGCACGCATCCCCCAGAACGCGCCGAAATTGATGCGCCAAATTCCTTCGAACGAGGTCTCATTGTAGGTTTGCAGAAAAGTGCTGTCACGCGCCGTGGTGTTGAAATAATCCCGCCGCCGGCCCTGCAATTCCACGAAGAAAGAAGACCCACCGGCGAAACCACGATAAAGATTCGTATCCCAGCGCCACTCGTTGTAATCGTTCCTGAGGAAGGTTGGGTGGTAGCGGTTTTGAAACCGCCCACCGAACCCCCACCGCCAGCCGCCGAGCAAGAGATAGCTGAATACGCGCGCAGTGTTTTCCAGGTAGCTTGGGTAGATCTCGCTTTCATCCCCGTATTTGCGGACGCGGAAATCGTCCCTCAGGTGGAGCTCCACGACCCTACCTGGCTGCAAGTCGGCGGCGAAACCCGTCTGGTTTTGCAGGTACCGCAGACCCAATGCCTCGGGCCGGTAACGTGTGCCTTCAAAACGGTTTTCGAGACTCCAGGATCCCAGATGGCCGAGCGGTCGGCGCACCTGAAAATCTGCTTCACCCGAGACGTAGTCGCGGCTGTACTTGAACAGGGCGTACCCTTGCCACCCGCGGCGCCACTCTCCGGCGTCGAAATTGAGTCTCAACCCGACAAACGGGTTGGTGCTGTTGTCGGTGAAGTTGGTATCGCTGACCGCAAAGGAAAGGTCGAAGCTCTGACGCCACAGGTCCGAGCCAAAGAGGAGCTCGCGCGACCAAGTAAATCGTTGCGGGGAGTCGGATTTCGGGGCGAATGTGTCTCCATTCAATGTCGGCTGTGGGGCCGGTTGCGGCTCGTTGCTATCGTCGGCAGGGAACGCCTTGACCATCTCCCAACCGGTCTCCAGATAGGCTTCGGCCGACGCCAGATCGCCCTTTCTTGCATATTGAGAAGCCAACTCCCGCAGCGAGCGGACCTCGGCCACCAAAGCCGTATCTGCATCGGGATGGCGTAGCAGCCACTGGTCGAGGCGCAAGAGGTCAAGCGAGATCAACGTCTCGCGGATCTCTCTGTCCCAGGACTCGGTAGATTTTGCCAGCGTGTCTGGACTCGAACTGCTTTGTGTGCGACCTGGTGCTGCTGCCAACAGCAGCACCAGCAGCCCGGTCCCCATGATCGTTCGTTGCATGTCACTCTTTGGCTAGCGCCAGCGGCCCGGCACCCATGTCCACCCGCGTCGGGTCCTCTTCCACTGGCCCGGCACCCACACCGAGCCGCGAGGATGAAGGTCCCAGTGCCCACGCGTCCAGATATAACGGTGCCCATCCCAGCGCCAATGTCCGGGTATCCAGACCGCCTGCGGTGCTGGCCTGGGGAAGCGCACTTCAGCCCGCGGTCTCGGCGGAGCGTCGCGGACATAGACGACCCGGGAAGCGCACGACTCCAGGAGAAGGAAGGTCCCCACGAAGAGCAGCGCTGGCAAAAGCCTCTTGTAGCCACGCCAGGACTGCTCGCACATCCGATGAGGCTGGTGCCGTCGAGTTGGTTTGGCGCGAAAAAGTCGGTTCAGTTGTGCTGGCATCGAGTAGGCCCCTCCAACCGATTTCTTCGACTCCTTTCTGCTCATGCCGCCTTCCCTCAGCAGCGACGATGCTTTCACGATCAGCAGGCCGGGGAGCCGAGAGGCCTGGCGGGCCTTCCCTGGAACCTGCCAGGCCTCTCACCGGATCGGCCGTTGCGAAGGAGTTTCGAAACGGTGAAGCAGCGCCGCCACCAACCCTTCCACTCTCCACCCACTGCCTTGCTGCTCCGACCGGAATCACTCCCACAAATAAATCCGCTTCATTAGTTTCCGCTCAGCGTGTGCGGTTATCCCCGCTGGCCATCTCGCTGCTGCGGTGGCAGCGGCTGACGCGGAGGCATAGGCCGAGGCGCCCGGCCGCGCAAGCGGCGTTCAAGGCGACGACGCAGCAGCCGCTTCCGCAGCTTCTTCATCTTCTCCTTCTGTTCCGCTGTCAGCACAGACTTGGCGGACAGCACGCCGTTGATACGAGCCATCTGGAGCTTTGTGCGGAGATCGCCGATGGCCTTGACCTTGGCCTGAATCGCCTTCTGGTCCGGCTGATCAGCCTGCATCAACTCACGAAGCTCCAGACGCAGGATCCGCAGCTTGGCGTTGAGCTCGATGGTTTCCTTGCGGGTCGCCAGTCGCGTCTCGCGGAGCTTCGCCTGCTGTTCCGCAGTCAGCCCCAGTTGGTCGGCCATGATCAAGGCGCCGAGCATCATTCGGTCGCGACCCGGCCGATGGGGGCGCTCTGCCCGCTGCAACGCTTGCGTCGAGCCGAAGCCCAACGCCAGCACTCCTAATACGACGGCGACGTACTTGATCTTGCGCATCGTTCGCTCCTCCTATGAATACATGTGACGCTTGTCCGTAAGAAAGGCCTGCTTTCCGCCACTACGATGCTGCGCATCAGAGTACCGCAAGGCATCCTGCGGTGCATCCTCTTTTTTCCGGGCCCACATGGCCCGCCCCCATTGGGACCTCCGGGTCCGGTCAAGGCCCCGGAGGTCGGCGCAGGAAGAAATCCTACTTCAGCAACACCATTTTCTTCACCGCTTTGAACGGTCCTGCTTCGATGCGGTAGAGGTAGGTGCCGCTGGAGACGGGTTGACCCAGATCGTTGCGCCCGTCCCACTGGATGGCATAGAGGCCCGCTTCCTGAGGCGCATCGACCAGGGTGCGCACCTTCTGTCCAAGCAGGTTGTAGACTGTGATCCGAACCTGCGTGGCCTGAGGCAACTGGTACTTGATGGTGGTCGACGGGTTGAATGGGTTCGGATAGTTCTGCAACAGCTCAAAACGATCCGGAACCGCAGCGCCGCTGTTTTGGCCTTCCACCGAGGTGACGTCGGACTGCATGGCCAGATCGACCCCATCGGCGCTCGAACCGGAACCCACCGCCACATCCGTGGCGTCATCCGGACCGCTGCCACCGTAGTAGGAATCGTTCAACGACGTCCCGCTCGCCCAGATCTTGTAGCGACCAGCCGGGATCTCCGGGATCACGTACTCGCCGTCATCGTCGCTCACGGCTGAAGCCACGATCTGTCCGTTCTGTTCGGCGTAGACCGCCACGCCCACCAGCGGCGACCCGTCCCGAGACGACACCACTCGGCCACGTACGTGATACGGTCCACGAGGCCGCGGCCTCAGAGCGAAATCGATGTCGGTGCGACTCGGGGGCACCACCACCGGGGTGGCCTTGCGCCAGTTGCGGGCATTGTCGTAGAACTCAGCCACGAATCCGGGCGCCCACGCCAGCACCACATAAGAGCCGGGCAACAGCCCCGGAATCCGATAGCCGCCCAGCGGCCCGCTGATGGCGAAGTGAGCTCGGCCTCGGCCGAGTGGAATCGCCACGATAATGCCTCCCGGAATCGGCGTACCGTCTTCCTGGTTGGTCAGGTGGCCTGCGATGAAGCTGCGATCCGTCGGTTCGGACGGCAGGTAGAAGTCGATGCCTTCGGTGACGTTCGGCGCGGTCACCTCGACGAGCGTGGCCTCCGACTTGCGGAAAACGCCGTCATAGTACTGGCCGACAAAACCTTCGGCATCAGCGTAGACATAGTAACTTCCGGTGGGCAGGCCTCTCACCTTATAGGCGCCCGTATCGTCGGTGTAGCCGATTCGCACGAAGCCGGTCCCTTTCAGCCGCACCCGCACCACGGCACCGCTGACGGGCAGACTATCTTTTTTCGAAAAGACAAAACCAGCGATAGCACCGCCATGCGTGAGGGTGAAATCGATGCCGGTAGTTTCCACACCATCGTTCACCTCCACCGGAGTGGCATCGCCGATAGTGGCCGCCTCCTGCCAGAATTCAGGCAGGTAGCCTTCGGCTACGGCACCGACGAAGTAGGTTCCCGCAGGCAAGCCATCGATGGTGTAGGAGCCGGTAGAATCGGTGCGCGCGAACAGTCCCCTCAGACGAGCCCGCACGCCGGGGTCGACTTCTCCAATCGCCACCAGATAGGGCCGGAAGCGCTCCGGAAACGCCCCCACCAGGGCCCCCACGATCGGCTGCCCGGTCTCCTGGTCGACAACCTTGCCGGAAATCGAGCCCAGAGGCAGGAGGCCGAAGTCGATGCCTGTGACGTGCTCGTTCTCGGTCACCTGAACCGGAGTTGCCTGGAGTGGATCGACGACGTCGTCATAGAACTCGCCGCGGTATCCCTTGCGATCGGCGTACACCAGGTAGAATCCCGGCGGCACGCTGATGACGTACTCGCCGCTGCTGTCGGTGACGGTCTGGCGCTGGAACAGCGGATGGTTGCCGATCAGGGCCAGAACCCGAATCCTCGCTTCGACCAGAGGTTCCCCAGTGATCGCGTCGGTCACACGGCCGGAGATGGCGCTCGATTTCGACAATGTGAAATCGATGCCGGTCACCTCATTCGGCGGCGTCACGCTCACAGGCGTGGCCTGGTCGGGCCTGCTGACGTTATCGTAGTACTCGCGAGCGTAGCCTTCCAGGCGGGCCGAGACGATATACGATCCTGCCGGCAGTCCTTCGATGGTGTAACTGCCGTCTCCGGACGAAACAGCATGGAAGGTAAGATGCGGCTTCAGAATCAGACGCGCCGTCACATGGGCGCCACCCAGCGGCGTGCCATCGGCCTGGTCAGCGACCATGCCGCTGATCTTGGCACCCGCGGTGAGGTCGAAATCGATCCCAGCGGTCGTATCGTTCTCAGCCACCTGGACAGGGGTTGCTTCGGAGAACACGCGGGTATTGTTGTAGAACTCCCCCACATACCCTCTCTTGGCGGCGTAGACCACATACATGCCGGGGATCAGTCGGTCGAGCAGGTATTGGCCGCTGCTGTCGGTGCGAACGACCCGATGCCACGGAATACGACCCACTCTCTGGGCCCGCACTTTGGCATCAACGAGCGGCTCGCCGGTGGCTTCGTCTTTGACAATACCGGCGATCGCCCCAGTGGCCGCCCCGCTGACGATGACCTCCGCCGCGCCGCGATGCACTTCGTTGTTGATCTCGGCGATTGCTACGACCGACCCGTAACCCACGTGGTTGGCCGCCCGAAACAGCCCATCGGCCGAGATCTCGCCGAGACTCTGAGGCACGACCTTCCAGCGCAGGTGCTGGATCGGCAGCGAATGACCATTTCGATCAAAGGCCTTCGCTTCGAACTGCTGTTCGCCTCCCGGCGGCACGATCGCCCGTTTGGGCCGAACCACAATGACGACGCCGGGATGCGTCAGCTCTCCCACAGTGATCTTGGCTTCGCCCACGATCACCGTGCCGGAGAGGGTCGCAGTCACGACGATCCTACCCTCACCGGCATGCTTTCCAGCTACGAAATACCCGTCCTGCGAGATCTCACCCAGCGTATCGGGCATGACCCGCCAGTTGTACTGGTCGATGACCACGGCCACCCCCGCATCCGTGAAGAGCTGGGCGCGAAATTGAACGCTTCCGCCCCGCGGGACGACCACGTCGGACGGCATGACCACGAGGTTGTAGGCCTGGGCCGACGTCGCCCCCACGACGCCCGCGAGAAGCAGAACTGAAAGGATGATCCCAATCCGCCTCATGCTGCCACCTCCATCTGTTAAGGTTGTAGACAAACGGCCCCCAGTTGTATCTTCAAGCGTCCGGCAGCGTCTCCCCTGCACGCTGCCGGACACGACTTCTTCTATCCCTATCGGCGTACCCGGTAAGGCATTGACCAGACGACCGAGTTGTAGGGCGCAGTGTCGTCATAGAGCGTACCGTTGTCGAGCACATCGATGGCGGCGTGGAAGGTGCCGCGACGATGACCCACGATCCAGAAGCCGGAAAATACACCGTCTCCGGCGACCTTATCCGGATACTCGCCGTTGTCGTTGAATCGACGCCGGGCTCGCAAAATGCGGTGGTCCATCTTGTAGCGAAGGAGGACGGTGGTGCCGGGTTCCGGTGGGAAATCGTTCGAATTCCGTAGAGTCACGAAGATCTTTACGGTGTCGCCAGGTGAGAAGGTGGGAATCCCCTCGGTCCGGTTGAAGAAGTAATCGAGAGGCTCCTCCACCACGATATCGTTTTCGGTTCCAGGCAGATCGACCACCATTTTCCGCACCTCCAGGGTCGTCTCCGGCGAGCCGCCCTTTCGCATGGAGACGTACACGATTCTCCAGTCGCGGCGGTCGTTGCCGGTGTCATCAACCCTGGTGAGTTTCACCCTGCGATAGAAGAGGTTCTTCATCTCCTTCTTATACAGCGTGGCGATTGCGTTTTCTCTGGCAAGGATCAGGAACTGACCGTCGAAGGAGTGAACAACCGTGGCGATGGCAGTGGCGTCGTCGATATTGTCGACCTCGATATCCTCGAGCCGCGGACGGCCACGCCGGCCGAACAACAGCGGCTCGATGTAGCTGGTGATCTTGGAGAAGCCGTCGCCATAGCTCGGTGGCTGGGGTCCGTTGTCGTCGTAGCCAGCCAGGCCGAACATTTCGGTGTCCGCTTCGATGGCCTGTCGGATCGCCTCCTGGTCTTCATTGAGATTCGGTTGTGCCGGGTTGTTGCTGCACCCGGCAGCGAACAGAATGGCCGGGATCAGAAAAGTCAGGCTGCGTGTGAGTCTCTTCATCATTACTGAACCTCCTCGGGCCCATTGCCGTCGGCTTGAATCGATTCGGTCACTGGCCCCGTCCACCTGGGAACTCCTGCCGCGGGCCCATTGCGGAACCGGCTCCATAAGTGTGGGCGGGGCTTGTCCTCTGTTTCCGGCGACTGTTGCTTCCCTACTTCATCACCTCCCTTCACGGTCGCAATCAACCGCCATCAAATGTTCGAGCGATCTTGCGAATTGCTTCAAATCCAATCGAAAGGTTCACCCGGGCCACGATGCGCTGGTCTTTCTGGATGGCTTGCTGTGCGCGGTCGCGTGCCTTTTTCGCCTGATCGAGCAGTCCAAGTCGCCAATCGTCACCAGCGGCGGAAAGCCTTTGTTCGGTCGCAGTGATGGCCTCCGACAGCTGAGATAGCCGCCGGCGTAGTTCCTCTTCCGAAGCTCGCTTGACATCCTCCCGCCGAAGCAGGCGTTCGGCAGCGAACAGGAAGCGATTTCCCCAAAGCACGGCTTCGAGCGACAATCTCGGCCGTGACCGTCGCAAGTATCCCTCAGCCTGGTTGGCAGCCTTCTCAGCCATATTGACCAGCTCAACGGCCTCCTCGGAGCCTTGCGCCTCGGCCTCCCGGCGGATGCTGCGACTGTCGCTTCGCAATCGCTGCAGCTCGCTTCGCAGGCGCTCGCCGCCGCCTTCGGGCGAACGTTCGACCACCCGCAGAGAGCGGACGACGAGATTACGGGCCACTGTGATTTTCCAGCGCGCTCTTCGCACATCGCCATCGCGCACGGCCTGCTCGGCTTCGCGGCGCAACACCTGGGCGCGATCGAGAAAGATGCGCGCCCGCACGCCTCCGCCCTTCTGCAGTCGGTCCCTGGCGGAAACGATCAGCTCGTCCAGCCGCTGGAGCTCGCCGTCGAGGCGCGCCCGGCTTCCTCCCGCAATGCCCGTCGTCACCTCCAACACACGGTTGAACAGGCGGATGGCCTGGTTGAACCGTTCGGCGGCCAGACCCATCTGCCCCCTAGTCAGGGAGCGCTGGGCTGATTCTCCCTGCTTCAGTGCCTTCTGGTACAGACGGTTGGCTTCCGGGTCATCGCTCTTCATCACCGCCTCATAAGCCCGATCTCGCAAACGCTGGAACTGCTCTCGGGCCATCTCCATCGCACCCGGCGGCCGTTTGTTTTGCCATTCCACCAGCCGAATCGCCTGCCGCGCCAGGCGTTGAGATAGCTGGTAATGCTCGATTGCGCGGTCGACGTTGCGGCTCTGCAGCAACTTGAGGGCGAGCCTCTGATTCTCTTTCGCCTTCTGCAGGAGCCGCTCGGCCTGAGGCTGACCGCTTCCGATGACAATGCCCTCGGCCCGCCGGATGAGCTCCTCCAGCCGCGTCTCGAATCGCGCGGCAGGGCCTTGAAGAGTGAGTTTGATCGCCTCCTCGGCCAATGTCCGCGCCAATTGCAGCAGCGAGAGCGCCTCTTGCCATCTGCGCGAACCGATCGCCGCCAGGGCCCTGTCGCGCTGAGCGAAGGCCTTTTTCAGGATCAACTGGGCGCGCGAATCGTTGAAAGACGCTACCAGAGCCCGTGCATACTCGAGGCGCTGGTTCAGCATGGCCAGCCGCGCTTCAATATTGGGTCTGGGCTGAGCCTGCGCAGACGAAACGGCGAACAGGAGCAAGAGGACGACGAAGAACTGTAATCTGTGCATTCGCATTTAGCTACCCGGGTGTGCTTACCAGTCTGTGCCAGCTTTCGGCAAAGCATGTGCCAGTGAAGATCGGCATGGTGTGTATCGGCTAGTTGTGTTGATTTTTTAATAGGTTACGGCAGGAAAGTCGAGACCGGCGGTAAGAACCACAAAGCCAGCATGTACCTGGAGGTACACCGCTCATGTACCGTCAGGTACGAGAAGTCCGGTAGCAGGAAGGTGTTGCCGAATATCTTCGCAGGGAGTTAGAGTGGCTGGACGCTGGAGGTCCGATGGGTGCGCTGCCCGCCTCAGTCGTGTTGATGCTGGATGCCGAACTCCTTCAGCTTGCGCCACAGGGTGGTCTTGGAAATCCCCAGCTCCTCGGCGGCACGCTTGCGGCTACCGCCGCAACGGTCGAGCGTCTCGATGATCAGCGACTTCTCCATATCCCGCAGGCTGCCTGAGGCACCGACCGTTACGGTTGGCTGGCCTGCGACGACATGGCTCGGCAAGACTTCCGGCGACATCAGCGGCTCCTGGGTCAGAACCACGGCACGCTCGATGACGTTCTCCAGCTCACGGACATTCCCAGGCCACTGGTAATGGAGGAGGAAGTTCAATGCTTTCGGTGTAAAGCCGCGGACCGGCTTGTCCACCTTCTGCGCGTGTTTCTTGACGAAATGATCAACGAGCAGCGGAATATCGGATTTCCTTTGACGTAGGGGCGGCAAATGGATGGGGATCACATTGAGACGGTAGAACAGATCCTGACGGAAAGACCCGGAGCGCACGTCTTCCTCCAGATCGCGGTTGGTAGCAGCGATCAGCCGCACGTTCAGGTGGATGGGGCGATTGTCGCCGACGCGGCGGATCTCACCGTCCTGAAGAAAGCGAAGCAGCTTGACTTGCGTCGACTGCGCCATCTCGCCGATTTCATCGAGGAACAGTGTGCCACGGTCCGCCTCCTGAAAGAGCCCCACCTTGTTTGCTACGGCGCCCGTGAAGGAACCTCGGACGTGGCCGAAGAACTCGCTCTCCTGCAGGTTCTCGGGGCCTGTGCCGCAGTTCACGGCCACGAAAGGGAAATCTCGCCGCCGGCTGTTGGCGTGGATCGCCTTGGCAATGAGTTCTTTGCCGGTGCCGCTTTCGCCCGTAATGAGGACCGTGCTGTCTGTTTCGGCCACTTGCATGACCAGCCGCAAGACGCGCCGAATCTCCGGGCTCTGGCCGATGATGCTGTCGAACTGATAGCGTTCCTGCATGGCCAGACGCAGGTGACGCAACTCCTGGGTCAGGCGCAGGTGCTCCAGCGCCCGCTCGATGGTGAGAATCACCTCGTCGTTGATGAACGGCTTGGTGAGGTAATCGAAGGCGCCGGCACGGATGGCTTCTACTCCGCCACGAATAGACCCGTAGGCGGTCATGACGATCACCTGGGTGGCAGGCGACAATCTCTTGGTCTCCCGCAGGATCGTCAGCCCGTCCACCGGGTGCATCACCAGATCGGTCAAGACGATGTCGAAAAACTCGTTGCGCACCAGCTCGAGCGCCTCCTGGGCGCTCTCAGTGGCAACGACCTTGTACCCCTGCTGTCGCAGGAGCGGAGTCCAAGCCTGCACAACACTGGGCTCGTCATCGACCAGCAG
>CAZGRP010000062.1:0-15343 GCA_964527995.1 uncultured Cytophagia bacterium
GCGAATCCTGGTCTGGGGGCGGGGTGGCTGATGCGAGCGATTGGCTGGATGTTCTGGTCCGGCCGCAGTTCTGTGTAGGTGAGCACAGCCAGGCCGGGGAACTCGGGGGCCAAGATTTCCCGCAGCGGCGCCCGGGCGTCCCAGCGGGTCAGGATCACCGACCTCGGCGAGGGCGAATCGCCTCCCACCACTTCTGCCCAGACAGCATCACGAATCGCTTCGGCTTCTGCATCGTCGAATCCGACCTCGCCAGGGGAGCTGCTGCCCTTTGCGGTCAGCGTGGCGATTTCGGCCTCAAGCTCAGGGTGGAGCAGGTAGACGGTCAGAGATCCGCCACCGGCATACTTTTGAGTGATCGGGTATTTCAACCCGGATCGCACGAATTCCCGGTAGCTCGGCCATCGGTCTTTCAGCATCTCTGCGGTGTCCTCCGGCAGAGCCAGGCGATCGTCGAAAAGGATCAGGTTCGAGGCATCTACACCCAGAGCGTCATACTGCAGCAGCCTTTCGAGGATGGCCCGCAGGTTGCGGATGGAAATCCCTTCCTGGACCAGACTCCGTAAGACGCGGGTGATGTCCTCCACCGAACAGTTTTCCATGGTGACGAGCACCAACTCCGGGAAGGCCTGCTCGAGCTGAGCGAGCAGGTACTCCACCTCGTTGGCATCCACAAGCCGAAAGCAGTGCCGCGACAGCTCCCCGTACAGGATCAGCACCACGTGCTCAAGTCGATCCCAGCTCAACAGTCCGGCGGCTTCGATCGCTTCTGCCGATGACTCATCGACGACGGCGATCTCGTTGCCATTGGCCGGATTGACGGCGGGCTGGGCCTCGACCCCCAGCTCCAGCAGTCGGTCGACCTCTTGATTCACCAGTAGCTTACCCACAGGCAGCAGAGACTGCGGCGGCTGCCGCAGGTCGCCGATTTTCACTGCCAGAGTTCCCTGGCGCATTTCGCGGTTGGGCACCCAGTCCAGCCAAGGAGCTCGCACCCCCAGCTGGTAGAACAGTCCGTCAGCCATCATGCGGAAGGATTCTTTGAAGCGGTCGTCGATCGAGGCAGCGTGCACAGAGAATGGAGCGCCAAGGGGGGCGCCGGGGATCAGAGCTTCGAGATCCTCGGGATGGATGTGGATCTCGATACGGGACGGCCGTAGCTGGGCATAGGCGGTCTCGACGATATCCTCGGTGGAGCGCCTTCTCTTGTACCCTGAGCCGATCATCGCCAGGAGTTCCGAACGCTGTCTGACGGCGATGCCCAGGTTGAGGAGGGCCACCAGGACCACCGATACGACGGGTAGGGAGTCGTCGCCGAGCGCCGACTTTTCATCACCTCGACCATTCCTCAGGTAGGCCATCGCCTGCCTAGGGCCGATCAGACAACCCGGGCGCTGGCGGATCGCCTCGACCACCAGTCGGGCCACAAAGTCGATGGCAACTCCCCAATCGAGGTTTTCCTCGTGAGCGAGAGTTTGTTCGACGTAGGCCGCTAACCAGCCGTCGGGGAAGGTGCGGCTCTGGGTCTCACCGGTGGATCGCGGTAATTCCCATAATTCCGGCGGTGCGACGGCTACCCAGGAGCGACGCATCAGCTCGGGCGAAAAGGGCTGGTTACGGCCGTGAACGCGGAGTCGTATGCTGCGTGGCGAGTGGCCGGGGCTCAACTCGACCATCGCGCAGCCATCCAGTCCGAGCTCAGAAAGGAGTTCGGCCAACCCGCTGTCCACGAGGGACTTGATTTGGGCGGCAGGTTCCGGTGCGATCAGCGACACCAGCGGACCGGCCAATTCGACGACGACCGGAATCGTTGCATCCGGGTTCTTGCTCATGGAGAATCCTCAGTTTCCGTTGATGGCCGGACTGGAGTACGCGATCTGCTCTTGGATAGTCCGCCCGTCGCTGGTCAGCTCGCGTTGCGAGAGCACCGGAAGAAGAGGGAATTCGATCTCGGTCAACCGGCGAACAAAAGGACGCAAGGCAAAGTCGCGCAGCACCAGGGCTAGCCGCTTTCCCGATTGGCGGGCAAGGCCGCTGCGTACGGCACTCAGCAGCTCCTGGGTCTCCTGGGGTGGGATCGCAAGAAACCGTTTTCCCTGCTGCTCGCCGATCCCGCGCCGAACCACTTCTTCGAATTCAGAACTGAGCCCCACCAGCAGCCGATCTCCCTCGTTGCCCGGCAGATGCGGGCGCAGGGCGAATCGGACCTTCTCCACGATGTCGGTGACTTCCGAAGACCCAGGGTTTTCTTCTGCGAAGATAGTGAGGATCGTGCCGAGGTCGACGACGGGGACGCCCTCTTTCACCAGGGCCTGGAGCACCTGCACAAAGCGCACCTTGTCTTCGCTGCCGCCAAACGCTCGACCCAGGAGGGCTTGCCTGTTTGTGTCGCCCTCACTCCACAGCTCCAAGAGATTTTGGGCTTCCTGCAGACCCACAAAGGTGTCCAGATGTTGGCGGATCACCGCTTCGAGGTGGAAAATCATGGTCTCGTAGGGGTCCCACAGCGGCAGGCCGGCCTGCTCAGCCCGCTGCCAGAGCGTTTCATCCAGCCACATGCCCTCGCCGTCCTCGCCCGGATTCGCAGTAGCCTCCACCTCAATTCCCAGTTGCCGACAGCCATCGACGTCGGGACAGTACTTTTGGCTGGGCTGGACGGTCCCAAACACGATGGGGACTTCGTGGAGAATCAACAGGTAGCCGCCTTCACCCAATTCGCCTTCGTTGGATCGGATGCGGACGCCAGGCACCCTCACTCCCGTACGCTCCCGGATACGTTCGCGCATAGCGGGGAGCACCACATTGACGAGGCGATCGACGGCAGAGTTGTCCTCGCCCTCGGGAAACAGACGGGCGTCGGCTTCGAGCGCGATCGGCGTGACCACAGGCAATGTTGGGGTGGACTCTGCCTGGGCTGGCTCTTCATCAGGCCGGAGCAGCTCGATGTACGAGTTGCGCGCCATCTTCAGTCGGGCTCGGTTGAGCGCGCGTCGCAGCGAGGCTTCCAGGGAAGATTCCCCAGCCAGCGCTCGCAGCGCCCCGGCCAGGGCCCGATACTCCGACAGCGAACCAAACAGCTCGGAACAAGAGCGCGCCAATTCGCCGGCGAGGTCATTCTGGCTCTCGCCGGTTGCCAGGGAGAGACGGGTACGAAAGTGTTCCACGGCCGCCGGCAGTTGGTGCTGCACGGCACTCAAGAAGCCCAGTCGAGTGTGGAAGGCCGCCTGAAGAGTGGGAAAGTTTGCTGCCGTGGCGCGATTGAGTCCGTCCTCGTAGGCAGCTTTCGCTTCTGCGCTCATGTTCTGCCGCAGATAGCTATCCCCCAGCTTGAGCCAGCAGTCGGCCAAATGTTCGAACGGCACCCTCGCTTCGAGCCGGGTTTGAAGATCGCGGTACAGAGCGGAGGCCGCCGCATACTCTCCTGCGGCCAGCAGTTGGTCGCCCTGTCTGAGGCGGTACTCCCCCAGACGCTGATAGAAGAACTGCGAATCGAACCATTCCGGGCCGTGGGAAAGCACAGCCTCGATGGCCTCGGCGGCATCGGCCCACTCCTGCAGTTCGGCGCAGGCATAGGCAAGGTTGATGGCGTACCAGGGGTTTTGGGGAATGCGATCGGACGCCGAGCGGAATAGATCGCGGGCCTGGCGGACTTTCTCGCGGCGGTCGTCGCTACTCTCAGAGAAAAGAAGGAGGCCCCGGGCGTTGTCCTCATCAGCCTGGATGGCAGCGTGGCTGGGCCGGTATCGATCGGCGGCGGCCAGCCGACGCCAGAGTCTGGCGGCTTCGGCTGTTCGTTGGGCCGCCTCTTTCCATCTTCCTTCATTGGCCGCCAGAGATGCGAGATCGACCAGGTTCCTCGCCGTCTGGCGGTACTGGTCCAGCGATCGATTGCACCGCAGCGCCTGCTGATAGCATTCTCGAGCCGCAGCCCATCGTCCCTGATCGCGGTGGAGGTGGCCCTGGTCCTGGCGGTAGTCGGCCAGATAGGAGGGATTGATTCCGCCCAGCACCGAACCGGCTTTGTCCATGAGGGCCTGGGCCTCGGACATCCGTCCCTGCAGCCGCTTGACGTTGGCCAGGGCCACCTGCATGCGGGCGGCGTGCTGGTCGTGGCCGATGTCGTGCCATTGTGCGATCGCAGCCTGCAGGGTGGTCTCCGATTCGGTCCAATTGCCCAGTGTTGTGTTCAGCATGCCCAGGTTCGATAGCGTGGCGGCACGATGCCAGGCCGTCCCTCGGCCCTTTTGCACCTGCGACAGAGTGGTGTTGTATAGCTGGACGGCCTCATCCACTTTTCCCTGATCCTCGCGCAGCAAAGCCGTATACAGCAAAATCTCGCTGACGAAAGAGGCGTCTGCGTAGCCGGACTCACTGGCTCGGAGGTCCGTGAGGATCTCGTCGGCGCGGGTCAGCCGGCCGGACTGGCGGAGCAGGTCGGCATACTGGCCGCGCAGTTCGAGTGGCTGGAAGGGGTCGGCCATGGCGGTGACCAATGCCTGAGCCTCGTCATAGGCTGTGTCGAGGAGTCGAGGATCGCGGCGGGCGACCAGGTACATCAGCCGCGAAGCGACACCGAAGTGTAGGGCGACGTCTTCGACAGCCCGGGTGCGCACCAGGTGGATGGCATCGAGTATGGCAGCGAGGGCCTCGGCCCATCGTCCCAATCCTTGCAGCACGCCACACAGATTCAGGTACGAGTAGATCTCTACCCGCAGATTGTTTTCCTGGCGGGCCGACTCGATGGTTTCCCGATATTTCATGGCCGCCGGCTCGAGTTCTTCCAGGGACCAGCGCAGCCATGCCACCCGGCTGTGAGATGTCGGTAGATTGAAGGGATCTTCGCGGGTGCGGCGTGCCAGGTCGAGCTCCTGTTCGTACACCTGGCGGGCCTCCCGCAAGCGGTACTGCCGGTGCAGGGTCGCCCCGAGTTCGCTCAGCACCCAGAGCTTGAGCTTGGTGTCGGTCTCGGTCTTGGGAAGAAGATCGTTGAGGATCGTCTCCGCTTCCTGATCCCTTCGCAGCCGCTGGACCAGACGTGCCTGCCAGTAGCGCAGCCATTTCAGCCGGCCATCCCGGGCTTCATCGGCGGGCAGATCTTCGAGAAAGTCGCGGCAGGCCTTCAGCAATGATTCGCAGACCGTGAGGCGGCCGGTTTTTTCGAAGCCCTCATAGTACAGGCTGAAAAAACTGTAGCCGGTCTCAGCCGACTGCTGAGTGTTGTAGTAGAGCGCCTCGACCAGGGGAGCGAGCAGAATCCGTTCGACGGTGACGGCCACCTGCATGTAGCGGTCGGGGTTGGCCCGCCGCAGAAGTCCGGCGACGCGGGCCAGGTCCTGTTCGGTCTGCCGCGATCTCTTGTGGGCGGCTTCGTAGTAGGTGGCCAGCCGCTCACAGTATTTGTTGAATTGCGATCGTTTGTCGTCCGTCTCGCGCCAGTCCTGAAGGAGCATGTCGCGTGTGTTGTCGTGGTACACGTAACCGCCGTCCTCACGTGGTCGAACGAAGCTGTAGGCAAGCAGCGCAGCCAGAAGGCGGTCGTTTTCCTCACGGTCGTCAGGGGCGTCGCGCAGGATGCCGATGATGTCCGCATCAAAGCGACGCGGGATGGCGCAGAACCTGAGGCAGTCGGCAAGTGCCGGGTCTGAGGCCTCTGTCTTCTCTAGATTGAAAAAGAAGATGTGGCGCTGGACTTCCTCCGGCGTTGCCCCCCGCGTCAGAAGTTCGCTGAGGTCGCGGGTTAGATCTCCAGAGAAGGAGGTCGGCGCGGTCATACGTCCCTCCCGAGTACGCTTCGCATCCCCTCAACAACTACAGAGGGGGGCATTCCTGCCTGGACCATGGTCCAGAACAGCTCCAGATGCTTGGCCTCGTAGGCAAAGCCATGGGCACGAAGGCATTCTTCGACGTGCTTCTTCTCCCATTGCCCGAGTTGCTTGACCGACTTGACGACTTTGCCGACCAGTTCCTGCGCCCAATAGTACTCGAAATCGGGAATATCGCGTCCGGCCAGAACCAGAACCAGCCGCTCAGGTCTGCGGTCGAAGTCGAAAAAAAAGCGCTCCAGCAGATAGGTCTCGATCCATTCCTTCAGGTTGTCTTCGGACTTTTCGAAAGCGTCGAGCAAGAGAGCAACGGTTCTGTTGTTGCAGTGGGTCGAAAGATCACTGAAAAAGGACTGCACGCAGACGTCGCGGGCGATGGCCTGCTGCTCGGGAGTGAGCTTGTCGGCCCCGGTCCCAGCGATGGTCACCGATTCGGCGTAGCCGACGTTGGTCATGCCGCCTGCGATGCGGACATCGCGGGCACCGCGGAAATCGGCGCCCTGAAGATAGATCGAGGACTGAATCGGCCCAAAGTCTCCAGAGACGCGGGCGATGTGATATTTCTTGAACTCGGGGAAATCCAGCCCGAAGGCGCAAAGCTCCTCCATCACGGTTTTGACCAGGGTCAGCGGGCTCGGGTCGGGAAGCTGGTCGAGAGAGATGAAGCTCACCGGCGTGCGTGGCTGCACGGTGCGACAGCGGTATTGAAACTTTTCGAGCAGTTGCGTCTTCCCCATTCCGCCTTTGTCCTGGATCGCCAGGACGCGTGCGTCGCTGTCCAGCTGCAGGAGTTCCTCGAAAAGCTCCTGCTCGAACTTGCGGTCAATGAATTTTTTCGGATCGAATCTCCTGTTGCCCTTTGGCATTCGTCCTCCCCATCCTGGTATGAGGCGTGAATCGACTGCTACTCGTTCTCCTGGACCAGTCGCAGCAGCCGTGTCAGGGTGTCGAGAATCTCGGGTTTGCGGCGCGCCGCCTGGATGTACTCGTTCAGCTCTGCCGTTTGCATGGGTGGGGCAAGCCGTTCGCCGATGGCCTCGAAATGCCTGCGGACCGCGTCGGCGTTCGGTGGCTTCAGCGCCACGACCAGGTCGGCGGCGGGCGTCAGCCCCTCCACGTCCCTGGGTCGATCGGAGATAATCACCGCGATCGGTGTTTCGGTCTTTCTGATGTGGCCCAGGAAGATGTCGCGGAACCAGTCGCCGAACCGGGGGCTCGGCCTGTATCCGTCGATCAGTAGCAGAACCGGGGCGCGCTGGCGGAGTTGCCGGACCAGGGGGTGAACAAACCTGGAGGCCGTGCGTGAGGCGGGCGGGCTGGTCATCGCATGAAGGAGCTCGGGTTCGGGTAGTGACTCCAACACGGGCTCTGTGGACGGAAGGTCGAGCCGGGCCTGAACTTCAGAGGAGAAATCTTGCGCAGTGGTGGTCTGGGAGACCTCGATTTCTGCATCGGCATGGCTGTGGGTGGTGGCCCAACCCTGCTCGATGGCTCGCAAGGCGGCGGCGCGCAGCAATGTGGTTTTCCCCATCCCTGCCGCAGCGCTGACGATGATGACAGCGGGGTCACGCTTTTGCAGGACGGCATCCAACTGGGCCAGCTCGTCATCTCGACCCACGAGGGTCATGCGGGCTGGTGTCGCCGACGCCCGAGACTCACTTTCAGGTAAAGCGGCCGCCTGGAGATCGTTGGCCATACGTCTTCGCCTCCTGCGAGGCATGAAACACCGATATCCACCGAAAATCTCTGGCCTGGTGAGGGGATGGCGCTGCTGAAGTCCCCAAAGTGGTTAGAGCTGCGTGCGGCAGCCAGAGCGAGCGGGATGCGTCTTCTGCGTTGCGGTCAACTTTCCTCTTCCGGGCGCTTTGGGTCTGAGGCCGGCCGCGGTGAGGTGTTATTGATCATCACTCCCGCCAGTCGGACTCCCTGGGCGCCGGAGAAATTGGCGCCGCGGGCATCGAGGATTCCGGCCGTGCCAGCATTCATGATCTGAGCTCCGGTGCTCTTGCCATCGGGCCCCGGCGAGTTGATCCACTCGGCCAACTCCCGCGCCAGGGCGGGATCCTCTTCGAGCTTTTGCCGCAGCACCTTCACCATTCTGGCCTGCAGATCCTCGGGGTCATCCCGGAACAGTTCCAGGGCCATCTTGTCCTTCTCGGAGCCAAACACGCCGGTCACTCGATCCCAGATCTTCTGTGCCAGGCCGGCGGCATGCTGTGCGGCCGCGTCGCCCAGCTTGCCGGCGACACCTTCGGAGATCTTCTCGACCCCGAGCTTCACGTATGGCAGCAGAAAGGACGTCACCACCGTCGTGGCCAGAGCAGCAACTTCGATCGACACGGGGATCCTCCTGAATCGTGTGTGGTTTGAAGCGGGATGCGGGGTCGTGGCATGCGGTCAACGCTCTTGCAGCGCAGCCCCCGCCTGAAAATGCAGGCTTCTCCGCGGCCCCTGCTCACCCCTCGACCAGGGTGAGGCTCTGTGGGAAGGTCCGTGGCTGGATTCGAATCCCCTTTCCGATGGTTGGATTGAGGTCGCGATTTCGAAGGTGGTCGTCGATCTCGGAGACCAGGAAGGTCGCGGCGCAGCAGTTACGCCTGAGTGAGTATAGGGAATTCTGCTCCAAAAAGCAAGGAATATGGACGAGTTCGGCGTCAGGAAGCAGGCGCATCCGCAGCCTGCGTTTTTTCCACCTCCACCCGGGCATCGTTGAAGCAGGCACCGCCGCCGACCTCATTCAGCGTTGCTGGGCACAGGGCAGTCGCGGTGCGACCGTTTGCTGAGGCCTTGCGCCACGCCCCCTTCGGCATCGCCACCACTCCTTCTCGGACTCGGTCGCTTACGTGCACCCGGCAGATCACTTCTCCCAGGTGGTTGAAGACGCGCACGGTGTCGCCCTCCTCGATGCCCCTTGTGGCAGCGTCGGCCGGATGCATGGTGACCGTGAGCTGCGGAAGATTGAACTCACCCAGCGTGCTGCTGATCATCTTCGAACTGCCCGGACTCACCAGAGCCAGAGGGTAGGCCTGGCTTGACACGGGTCGGTAGCGGAACGGCTGCCGGCCGAGGACCGCCGGTGCGAGGTGGATTTTGCCGTCGGCGGTTTGCGGGAAGACCGTGTGGAACTGCACCGGAGCCGCGCCGGGAAAGTCATAGAGGTGGCTCTCTCCGTTGCGAAAGACCCGCACGTCGGCTGCCTTTCCGTTGAGGCGCAGAGCCCGCCCCACCCTGTCCAGACGCTCCTCGGGGTCCCAGAAGAAGGCTTCGTCCTTCCACCCCATGGCCCGGCCGAGGGCCGCAAACACGTCCGCGTTCGACCTGGCCTCGCCGCAAACCGGAATGGCTGGCTGCACTCCGCCCACTACGTAGCTGCCGTAAGCCACTTTGATGTCGGTGTCCTCGAGGAAAGTGACGGCCGGCAGCACGATGTCTGCGTAACGGGCCGTGTCGGTCATCACCTGGTCGAAGACCACGGTAAACAGGTCCTCGCGCGCCAACCCGCGCAACACGCGGTTCTGGTCGGGTACGGTCACCGCCGGGTTGCAGTTGTAGACGAAAAGTCCCTTGACGGGCGGGTCGAGGTCGCCGGCGAGTGCATCGCCGAGCCCGGTCATGTTGATGATGCGCGTATCCCAGGCCACTTCGCCGAAAAGGGCATCGCGGTCCAGCCTGGCAGCGCCGCTGTTGCTCATGGTGTAGCCACCGCCGCGCTCGCCGAATTTCCCCAGCAATGCCGGCATGGCCAGGATCGCCGCCAGGGCGTGGCCGCCGTTGCGGTTGCGCTCCAGCCCCCAGCCGCAGCGGATGACGGCAGGTGACGACTCGGCGTAACGCCCGGCAAGAGCCTGGATCTTCTCGGCCGGAACACGCGCTTCTTCGGCGGCGCGCTCGAGTGTCCAGGCCTCGGCCTGTTGCAGCAGGGGCTCGAGACCGTCGGCGTGGCGGCTCAAGAAATTGGCATCGAACAGGTCCTTCTGGTGCCAGAAGCGGATCATGGCCAGGGCCACCGGCAGATCGGCTCCGGGATAGACCGGCAGGTGCAGGTCCACCTCGCCGGCCGAGAAATTCCTCAGTGGATCGATCACAGCGACGAAGGCTCCCCGGCGCCTGGCCTGGCGCAGGAAGGGCACCAGATGGATGTGGGAGACCTTGGGATTGGCGCCCCAAATGAGGATGAACTTTGCATGAACGTAATCCTCAAAAGCAACCCCCGGCATCTTGCCGTACATGGCAACGGCCACCTCGGTGGAGGGCGCTGCGCAGAGGGTCTTGGCCAGACGAGAGGCGCCGAGTCGGGCGAAGTAGAGGTCGTCCAGGAACCCATCGCTGAGCAAACCGTTGGAGCCGCCGTAATGGTAGGGCAGAATGGCTTCTCCGCCCCATCGGCGGCGGATCTCCTGGAAGCGGCGGGTGATTTCGGCAATCGCTTCCTCCCACGAGATGCGCTCGAACTCCCCGGCGCTTTTGGCCCCGCTGCGGCGCATCGGGTGAAGCAGGCGATCTGGATGGTAGACCCTGCGGGCAAAGCGGGAGATCTTGGTGCAGATGAAGCCGCCTGTGGTCGGATGGTCGTGCGCGCCGCTGATTCGATGAATGCGATCGTTTTTCATCTCTACCTGCAGAGCGCAGGTGTCGGGGCAGTCCATCGGGCAGGTGGTGCGGATGGTACGATGGCTCATTTCGTGAACTCCTGGTGCGTCGCTGGGCTTGAGACGCAAATGTACGCAAGTAATGGGCGAAACTCAAGTGTGGTGTGGGAATTGGCAATCGGAAACCCGTTTCGCCCAAAGAATGCTGTTCAGACTCACACGAGGGACGCGAATGTCTGCACGCGCTTTCTGCGTTCGATGACGTCGCCTTCCGAGACGAGAGGCTGTGGGTGATGCTGAAGGCGTCAGCGCCGGGGAAGGCTATTATGAAGGTGCAACCTTTGAGGGGTCGCCCCGTCTAATTAAAGCGCATGTTGATGTCTGACCAGATTCAAACCACTGAATGGGAGTCCAGCTATGGTCCGTATCTCCAAGAATCTCATTCTCGCCGCTGTCCTCCTTTTTGCAGGCAGTCAAATTGGATGCGGAACGGATTCGCAGTCGAAGCCGCGCGATGAGAACACGGCAACACCTCTCCCTGTAGAAGTAGCATCTGTCGAGACCGGTTCAATCACGGCTTTTTTCTCGGGAACGGCGACATTGGAGCCCGAGGATGAGGCCGAGGTTGTTGCCAAGGTTCAGGGCGTCGTGAAAGAGATTCTGGTCGAAGAAGGGGATCAGGTGCGGGCCGGTCAAGTCATGGCCAGGCTGGACGACGAGCGCCCGAGCGTCAAGCTGGCACAGGCCGCTGCCAATCTGGGCAAGGTCGAGAGCCAGTACAATCGGGACAAAGAGCTGTTCGCAAAAAAGCTCATCAGCGCCGAGGATTTTCAGCGAGCCAAGTTCGAGTATGAGTCTCAAAAGGCGGCGTACGGGCTTGCCAGGCTGGAGCTCGCCTATACATCGATCCGGGCTCCCATCAGCGGAATCGTGGCCGAGCGCAAGATCAAGGTCGGGAACATGGTGCTGGCCAACCAGACGACCTTTCGCATCACCGATTTCGATCCGCTGCTTGCCATTCTCTACATACCTGAGCACGAAATGAGCAAACTGCGCGCCGGCCAACCCGCGAGTCTGACTGTGGATGCCCTCCCTGGCGTGCCGTTCCACGGCCGCGTCGACAGGATCAGCCCCGTGGTCGATCCGACCACGGGCACGTTCAAGGTGACGGTGGTGGTGCGTGATCCAACGCGGCGCCTCAAACCGGGGATGTTCGCACGCATCCGCATCGTCTACAACGTTCACGAGAACACCTTGCTGATCCCCAGGGAAGCGATCCTGGCCGAGGATGCTGAGTCGGCCGTCTTTGTGGTTCGCAAGAAAGTGGCTTACCGCACGCTGGTACAGACCGGCTACGCCGACTCCGTTCGGGTGGAAGTGCTTTCCGGCTTGACCCCCGGCGATACGGTGGTGGTGACGGGACAGGGAAGCCTGAAGGATAGCTCGAGAGTCGAGCTGATCTCAAGATAGGGGGCTTGTTGGCAGTTTGTGGTTCTTTGTTCGTTGTTATTTGCTGGTGATCCCTTGTTCGTGGTTCGCAAGGTGCCGGACACGCATCGAACATGACGGACCATGCACCACGAATCATTCATTCGGCCCGGGGGAACAAAGAACCACATATGGAGCGAGGTACGCGATACACTGAACACCGGAGAACAACGCACCAAAGACCGCTGACCCTTGACCGCAGACCCATCATAACCCCATGAAACTCATTGAGATTTCCACCCGGCGGCGGGTGACGGTTGCCATGTTCACGCTCGCCGTCCTGCTTTTCGGATTTGTTTCCTTCTACCGGCTGAAGATCAACCTCCTTCCCAATCTTAGCTACCCGACCTTGACTGTTCGCACAGAGTATGCGGGTGCGGCGCCGGTGGAAATCGAGAATCTGATCACCAAGCCTATCGAAGAGGCGCTTGGTGTGGTCAAGAACGTCCGGCGTGTGAGCTCGATCTCGCGCTCGGGGCGGTCGGACGTCCTTCTCGATTTTGCCTGGGGCACCGACATGGACAAGGCCAGTCTCGACGTACGCGAGAAGCTCGATGCTGTCGAACTTCCTCTGGACGTCAAGCGGCCGGTGTTGTTGCGCTTCGACCCGTCCCTCGATCCCATCATGCGTTTCGGGCTCTACCGGCGATCGCCGTCGGGGAAGACCGCACAGGTGCGTGCGGTTTCGGCAGGCGTGCGCCTGGCCGGACTGGATGCGGTCGATGATGGTGGCTTCGATGAGGAGCAACTGAAACGTCTCCGGCGTTTTGCGGACGAGCAGCTCAAGAAGGATCTGGAGTCCGCATTTGGGGTTGCCGCGGTCAAGGTGAGTGGTGGTCTGGAAGATGAGGTCCAGGTCTCGGTCGACGCGGCGAAACTGGCCCAACTCGGAATCCCGATCGAGGAGGTGGCCCGCCAGCTCGGGGCAGAAAACATCAACCTCGCCGGCGGCCGTCTCGAGCAGGGCACCCAGCAATATCTCGTGCGCACGCTCAACCAGTTTCGCTCGGTGCCGGAGATTGGTGACGTCGTCGTCGCCAGCCGAGGCGGCACGCCCGTGTACCTGCGGGACGTAGCCACGGTGCGCCATGGCTTCAAAGAACGCCAGGCCATCACCCGCATCAACGGCAGGGAGGCGGTCGAGATCGCCATCTACAAGGAGGGCGATGCCAACACCGTGGCGGTGGCGCGCGCCGTGGAGAAACGCCTGAAGGCGGTGCGCCGGCTCCTCCCGCCTGACCTCGAGCTAACAAAGATCTACGATCAGTCGACCTTCATCACCCAATCCGTGAACGAAGTGATCAACGCCGGGATCGTGGGAGGTATACTGGCCATCCTGGTTCTCTATTTCTTCCTGCGCGATCTGTGGGCGACGATCATCATCTCGCTGTCGATCCCGGTTTCAGTCATCGCCACCTTCAACCTGATGTACGGCACCAACCTGACGCTGAATATCATGTCGCTGGGTGGGATCGCCCTGGGGATCGGCATGCTTCTGGATAACTCGATTGTCGTTCTCGAGAACATCGCCCGGCACCGGGAGAGCGGCAAGAACGTGCTGTCGGCGGCGCGCGACGGGGCCAGCGAAGTGGGCATGGCCGTCACGGCGTCTACGCTGACCACAGTGGCCGTGTTTCTGCCTCTGGTGTTCGTGAAGGGCATCGCCGGGCAACTCTTCCGGGACCAGGCGCTGACGGTGACCTTTTCGCTCCTGGCCTCGCTGGTGGTTGCTTTGACCCTGATTCCAATGCTGGCGTCGATAGGTCGCCGGGATCATGCCAGCGCGCCGGCGGCACCCTCCCCAGGGTCTTCACCGGGCGAAGATAGTCGCCGGCGGCATGTCAGAGCGTTCGTCTTCACCAGCGCTCCCGTCTTTGTAGTCCGGGCGATACTTCGTGCCAGCCGCCGGATTGGTCGCTTCTTTCTTTTCCTGCTCAGGCCATTTCTTGGTGCCTTCCAGTGGGGATACGGGTGGCTCGACGACGCCTATCCGCGAGCTCTTCGTTGGGCGCTGGCTCACCGCGGCACCGTTCTCGGCACCGCTTTCGGCCTGTTCGTGGCCAGCCTGATTCTGGGCATGCGTCTGGGTGTGGAACTGATCCCACAGCTTTCTCAAGGCGAGTTTCGTGTCGAATTCCGCCTGCCGCCGGGCACACCCCTCGAGCGCACGGACGCAATGATCGCAGCCGTTCAAAGAGCGGCAGCGAGACTCGACAACATTGCCACCACTTTTTCTGTTGCCGGCACCGGAAATCGTCTCGACGCCAATCCCGAGGAAGGTGGCGAGAACTGGGGCGAGCTGCTGGTCGTCATGCGACGCGGCAGCCGCCGCGCCGACGAAGATGCGGCGATGGCAAAGTTGAGAGATGTGGTGACGGGCCTTCCAGATACCCGCATCAAGTTTTCGCGGCCGACTTTGTTCACTTTCAAGACGCCGGTCGAGATCGAAGTGGCCGGATTCGACCTGCGGCGGTTGAAATCGGTCAGTGCCGAGGTGGCCCGCCGCCTTCAGGCGTCGCCGCGGTTCGCGGATGTCAAGTCGACCATGGAGAGCGGGCATCCGGAAATCCGGATCTACTTCGACCGCGAGCGCGCCGCGTCCCTGGGTCTGCCCGTCTACCAGATCGCCGACCGCGTAGTCGATCAGATTCGCGGCCAGGTGGCGACCCGCTACTCGTGGCACGACCGCAAGATCGACGTGCTCGTCCGGGCCCGCGAACAGGATCGCAGCACGCTGGAGCGCATTCGCCGGTTGATCATCAATCCGGAAGGGAACAGACCGGTTCCGCTCGAGGCGGTGGCCAGAATTGTCGTCGACACGGGGCCGGGCGAAATCCGCCGTGTCGGGCAGCAACGCGTCGCCCTGGTGACGGCCAACCTCAGGTATGGCGACCTCGGCGCGGCAGCCGAGGAGATCGCCGGCATCCTGCGCCAAATCCCCGTACCGAGCGGCATGGCCGTACGGCTCGCCGGTCAGAACGAAGAGATGGCCGTGTCGTTCCGATCGCTGCGCTTTGCCCTGCTGCTGGCGATCTTTCTTGTCTATCTCGTCATGGCATCGCAGTTCGAGTCACTGCTGCACCCCTTTGTGATCCTGTTCACGATTCCCCTGGCGCTTATTGGTGCGGTGCTCGGCCTCTGGCTGACGGGTTCGACCATCAGCGTGGTAGTTTTCATTGGTGTGATTTTGCTTGCCGGCATCGTCGTCAACAACGCCATTGTCCTCATCGACCTGATCAACCAGTTGCGCGCCCGAGGCATGGCCAAGATGGAGGCCATCATCGAAGGCGGTCGTTCGCGGCTGCGGCCGATTCTGATGACGACGGTCACCACGGCGCTCGGCCTGCTGCCGCTTGCCCTGGGCTTTGGAGAGGGCGCGGAGGTGCGCGCCCCCATGGCCATCACGGTGATCGGCGGACTGACGGTGTCAACCCTCCTGACCCTGGT
>CAZGRP010000062.1:15443-22685 GCA_964527995.1 uncultured Cytophagia bacterium
ACTGACCATTAACCAAAACCCATGAACCTGACCCAAACCTCTCTTCGCCGGCCGATTACGACGCTGATGGTGTTTCTGTGCTTCGTTGTCATCGGTGTGATTTCGACAAGGCTCGTGCCGCTCGAGTTCATGCCGGAGATCGATGAGCCGGACATCAACATCTCGATCCCATATCCAGGGGCGACGCCGGAAGAGGTGGAGCGGCAGATCACCCGTCCGGCCGAGGAGGTGCTGGCCACGATCAGCGGCATCAAGCGGATGGTGTCCAACTCCGGCGAGAACGGTGCGAACATCGAGATGGTGTTCGACTGGGGTGAGGATACAGACATCAAGGCCCTGGAGGCCAAGGAGAAACTTGACGGCATCCGGAACCAATTGCCCGCCGATGTCCGTCGCATCTACGTCCGCCAGCAATCCTCCTCCGACTGGCAATTGCTGACCCTGCGCATCTCCAGCAACCGCGATCTTTCCAACGCCTACGACATGCTCGACCGAAACCTCAAACGCAGGATCGAGCGCATCGACGGCGTGTCGAAGGTCGATCTCTACGGGGTCGATAAGAAGGAGATTCGCATCCAGTTGCGCGTCGACCGCATCGCCGCCCACCATGTGGACCTGGAGCGGCTCCTTGAGATTCTCCGGCGAAGCAACTTCTCGGTGACCGCCGGGCGCATTACCGACGCACGCCGCCGCTTCGTGGTGCGGCCGATGGGCCAGGTCACTTCGATCGAGGCCTTGGGCGCCCTCGTGGTCGGTGACAACAACCTGCGGCTGCGCGACATCGCCCGAATCACCTACAGCCATCCGGAGCGCGATTACGGCAGACATCTCGACCGGCGATACGCCATCGGGCTCGATGTTTTCAAGGAGTCGGGTGCCAACTCGGTAGATGTGGCAAGGCGCGTCATGGCCGAGATCGACAAGATCAGCAGGACACCGGAGATGCAGGGGATCAGCCTCTTTGTCATGGAAAACCAGGCGGAGGGGATCGTCAGCTCTCTGGATGAGTTGCTCAATTCGGGACTGCTGGGCGGCGCCCTGGCGATCCTGGTGCTCTACTTTTTCCTGCGCCGCATCGTGACCACCCTGATCGTCGCCCTGGCCGTTCCTTTTTCGCTGCTGGTGACCATGGCCTTCCTCTTCTTTCTTGGCATGTCGCTCAACATTCTGACGATGATGGGGCTGATGCTCGCCATCGGCATGCTGGTAGACAACGCCGTGGTAGTGACCGAAAGCATCTATCGTCACCACCAGCTCGAGGCCGACAAGGCCAAGGCCACGCTCACAGGCGTGCGGGAAGTCGCCCTGGCGGTGACCGCCGGCACCCTGACGACCGCCATCGTCTTCCTGCCCGCCATCGTCAGCCCGAAGGACGAGATCTCCATCTACATGAAGCATGTCTCGACCACCATCATCATTGCCCTTGGTGCCTCGCTCTTGATCGCCCAGACAGTCGTGCCGTTACTGGCCTCGAAGATCCGGTTCGGCGCCGCGCGCGAGAAGCCGACTCTGATCGACGGTCTGATCGAACGTTACAGTAGTCTCCTGAAATGGACGCTGGAGCACCGCAGGGCGACCGTGGCCATCATCGTGCTGATCCTGGCCAGTGTGGCCGTTCCCATCTCTTTCGTCAAGACCGACATGTTTCCCAGGCAGGAGCGCCGCCGCCTGCGGCTGTTCTACCATCTCGACAAAGCCTACTCTCTGGAGAAGGTCGAGGCTGCGGTGGATGTGATCGAAGAGTATCTTTTCGCCCACAAGGACGAATTCGAGATCAAGTCGGTGTACAGCTACTACCAGACGGATTTTGCCAGCTCGACCATCTTGCTGACCGATGAGGATCAGGCGAAGAAATCGGTTGCGGAGATCCGCGACGCGATTCGTGCACGTCTTCCCAAGATCGCCATCGCCCGGCCGTCGTTCGACTGGCGTACTCCGGGAGCCGGCTCGGAAGGCGTGCGACTCACGCTGGTCGGTCAGTCGAGCGAGCAGTTGGTGGACGTGTCACGGCGGGTGGCCTGGGCACTCGGCCGCCTCGCCGGATTCAAGGATGTTCGGTCCGAAGCGGAAGTGGGTCATCAGGAGGTGCACGTAGTTGTGAATCGCGAGCGGGCGCGGCAATTCGGCTTCAACACCGCCGAGATCGCCAACACCATCGCCGCAGCCATGCGCGGCCAGGATCTGCCTGCGTTCCGTAGCGCCGGAGGGGAGATCGATATGCGTGTCGCCTTCCGGGACAAGGACAAACAGACCCTGGAGCAACTCCGGGATCTGCCTCTGATGATGGACGGCAGCCGCCAGATCAAGCTGGCCTCGCTGGCTGATTTTCGGGTCCGCCGGGGGCCTCAGAGGATTCACCACGAGGACCGGAAGACCGTAATCGGTGTCACGGCCAACCTGGACGGGCTGACGCGCGGCGAAGCAAAGGAGAAGATTCGCCGGCTGATGAAGCAGTTCGACCTTCCGCAGGGTGTCTCCTGGAGCTTTGGCCGCAGTTTCCAGCGCGAGGATGAGACCGGCAAGATCATGATGGTGAACACTCTACTGGCTCTGGCTCTCATCTATCTTGTGATGGCAGCTTTGTTCGAGTCCCTGATTTTTCCGGCGGCGATCTGGTCGTCGATTCTGTTTGCCATCATCGGCGTCTGGTGGTTCTTCATGTTCACTGGCACCATCTTCTCCCTCATGGCGTGGATCGGCGTGCTTATCCTCATCGGCGTGGTGGTGAACAACGGCATTGTGCTGGTGGACCATATCACCCACCTGCGCGGCCTGGGCATGTCGCGTACCGACGCCATTCTGCGGGCGGGGCGAGATCGGCTGCGGCCCATCTTGATGACGGCCGGGACGACGGTGCTCAGCCTGGTTCCGCTGAGCATGGCCACCACCCAAATCGGCGGGGACGGTCCTCCTTATTTTCCCATGGCCAGGGCCATCGTCGGCGGTCTCACCTTCGCCACAGCGGTTACGCTGGTCGTTCTGCCGACGATCTATGTCCTGCTCGACGATTTGCGCAACTGGGCCAAGAGAGTGGTACAGCTCGCCAGGGCATGACGGGGGGAGGCGGCAAGAGAGGGCAGGCTGCGAGAGCATCGGCCTCTGGTCCGGTCGGGGGCCGCTGTCGTCGGCCTGTTGATTGTATCTTTCTGCTTGCGATTTCGTAGGGATTTTCGGACATTATAGAATAAACGTGGATTAGAGGGAACCACTATTGGATGGAGGGTCATGAACTTGAAAAGCAAGAAGTTGTGGATCGGAACGGCGATCGTGGTGCTCCTGGCCGTTATGGTTGTTGCCAACCTGAAACGGCGGGAGAAGAGCGCCATGAAGGTCGAGGCTCAGAAAGTGGAAGAGCGTGAGCTACGCGCCGTGGTCTCGGCCTCGGGTAAGATTCGCCCGAAGACATCCGTGAACGTCAGCGCCAACACCAGCGGTAAGGTGGTTAAGCTCGGAGTCGAGGAGGGTGACTTTGTCCGGCAAGGCCAGTTCCTATTGCAGATCGACCCCACCCCGGCTGTCGCGAACGTGCGCCAGATCCAGGCCAGTCTTGCCGCGGCCAAGGCCAATCTGGAGTTGGCCAGGGCGAACATGAAGCAGGCCAAGATCGAGCTGGATCGCCAGGAGGCACTCTTCAAGAAGAATCTGACCTCTCAAGACCAGGTGCAAAAGGCGCGCACGACCTACGAGGTGCAGAAACTCCAGGCAGATGCAACCCAGCAGGAAATCTCCCGGCTGCAGGCGATGCTGGTCAATGCCCGCCACGAACTCAACAAGGTCAGCGTCCATGCGGATATCACGGGGGTCATCACAAAGCTCAATATCGAGGAGGGCGAGAACGTTTTTGTGGGCGCCTTCAACAACCCCGCGACCATTCTGCTCACCATTGCTGACCTCTCGGTGATCGAGGCCGAGGTCGAGGTGGATGAAACCGACATCGTCAACGTTGCTCTGGGCCAGAAGGCTGATGTCAAGGTCGATGCCTACCCCGATAGCACGTTCCATGGCGTGGTTACGAAAGTCGGCCACAGTCCGATCTTGAGCAGCGCCGGGCTGGCGCAGCAGCAGGCCACCAGCTTTGAGGTGATCGTCCAGGTCACAGACAGCATCCCCAATGTTCGTCCCGGGCTGTCGTGCAAAGCCGACATCACCACCGGTTACCGCGAGAAGGCCATTGCCGTGCCGATTCAGGCCCTGACATTGCGAAAGCCGTCCGACCTGGAGCCGCTCGAGAGACGCCGCAAGAGATCCGCGACGAGTGACGCGGAAGCCACCAACGACACGACCAACGAGAAGGAGATCCAGGGCGCCTTCGTCATCAAGGATGGCAAGGTCGAGTTCCACGAGGTGAAGACCGGCATCGCCGGCGAGCGATTCTTCGAGGTGCTCTCTGGTCTGAAGCCCGGCGACGAGGTCGTCGTTGGCCCGTTCCGGGCACTACGGCGATTGCGGAATGGCGACGCGGTGAAGGTCCAGAAGAAAAGGAAGCGGGAGTAGGGCGTGAGGCGTTCAAGCAGCGTATTGCCTGGTCAAGGAAGACGGGTGTGATATGGATGCATCAAAGTCAAAGCGAGGAGTGCCGGCTCGGTCAACGAGTGCCTCAGAAGGAGTTGTTCAGAATTACAGAGATTTGAAGGTGTATCAACTGGCGTTCGAATCTGCCATGCGCATCTTTGCCGCATGCTCAGCAGGATGATGGCGAACCCCGAGAGCTGGTGCACACGAATGAAATCGTGAGTTAGGGCAAGGCGCCCGACGCTCAACGCTTTACGCTCCACGCGTCACGAAGCACGCTCTTAACAATTCTGGAAGACCATGCAACTACTCTGGGAAAGCATCCTCATTGCTTTGCGGGCTCTGTGGGCGAATAAGCTTCGCTCCAGTTTGACCATCCTTTGCGTCGTGATCTCCATCATGTCCATCATCGCCGTCGTGTCGATTCTCGACGGCATGGACTTCTATGTGAAGGACAAGATCGCCTCGCAGGGCAGCAACGTGTTCACCGTCCAGCGGGTGAATGAATGGGAGATCCTCACAGACTTCGACAAGTTCCTCAAGTCGCTCAAGAATCCGGACTTGACACTCGAGGACCTGGAAGCGTTGCGCCGCGGCGTGCAGCAGGCGGAGTTCATCGATGGTAGCTTGAGCCGTCAAGAGCGGCTCAGCAACGGCCGGCGCTTCGTCGAGGACGTCAATATTCGCGGCCGCACGGAAGAGTACGCGGCGATCGGTGATTATCCACTTGCCCTCGGGCGCCATCTCAGTCGGATCGACCTGCTGCAGCGCCGCAATGTTTGCGTGTTGGGTTGGGACGTCGCCAACGCCCTTTTCCCCGACATCGATCCGCTCGGAAGGACGGTCAAGCTTGCCGGCAGGCATTACACGGTCGTCGGTGTATGCGAAAAGAAACCGTCCATTCTGGGTTCCAACCAGAACATCTTTGCCTTCATTCCCATCACGACGTTCCTCAAACATTTCGGCTCGCGGCGACGGTCGCTCTCCATTCCTATCCGCACCGCCAGCATGGAGACCTTCAAGATCGCCCAGGAAGAGGCGCGCACCGTGATGCGGATTCGCCATAAGCTGAAGCCGGCGCAAGAAGACGACTTTTACATCACCACGTCGGAACAGCTTGTATCATTGTGGGAAAATATCAGTCGTGCCATCTTTGGCACACTGCTAGGTGTGGTCAGCATCACGCTGATTGTCGGCGGCATCATCATCATGAATGTGATGCTGGTGGCGGTGACCGAACGCACGCGGGAGATCGGCATCCGTAAGGCCCTGGGTGCGAAGCAGAGGGACATCGCCTACCAGTTCGTCGTTGAGTCGGTGACTTTGACGCTGGTCGGCGGTATCATCGGCATCGCGCTCGGTTTCACGGCTGCCAATCTGGTAGCGGCTTTGACGCCGCTGCCCTATCGCGTGGCGGTGTGGTCGATCGTCGTGGCCATGGGCATCACTTTTGTCGTCGGATTGTTTTTTGGGGTCTACCCGGCCCGCAAGGCGGCCAAGCTGGATCCCGTGGAGGCGCTGCGATATGAATAGTCAGGACCGCCGCGAAAAGATTTGGGCCCAGGTTGTCGAGGCTGTGCGCGAGGCGCTCATCACGCTTCGCAGCCATCGCTTGCGTTCCGGGCTGGTCATCCTGGGGGTGATGATCGGTGTGGCCAGCTTGATGGCGATGGTGGCGACGCTGGCTGGCCTGAATCGGTTCATTACGGTGTCGATCAGCGGTGGCGACACGCCGATCCTTGCGCTGCGGAAGGTCGATTTTCTGGCCGGCGAGGGCAGGAAGGAGTGGGAGAAGCGCAAGAACTTCACGGTCGATGACGCCCGTGCGCTGGAGCAGCTGCCGCACGTCGTCGGTGTCGAGATCGAATACGCTCGCAGTGTGGTGGTCAAGTACAAGAAACGCAAGGCGCGGCTGATTCAACTCGCCGGCTCGAACCAGAACCTCCTCAAGGTGCAGAGCATCAATGTCGCCGACGGCAGGTACTTCACCCAGTTCGAGGAAGAACACCGCCGCAACCTTGCTGTCCTGGGCTCCAAGGCCGCCGAGTCGCTTTTTCCCGACGAGGACCCCATCGGTAAGCCGATCCGCATCAACGGCAAAGAGTACCGGGTGTGTGGCGTTTTCGAAAACCGAAAGACGATCTTCGGCGGCTTCAGCGAAAACTTCATGGTGATTCCCTACACCTCTTTCGAGCGTGACTTCCGGTTCCGGTGGCAGGGACCGGAGATCAATGTCATCGTCGACGATGTGCGCAACCTCGACGAAGTGAAGGAGAACATGCGCGCGTTGATGCGCATGCGCCGCAAGGTGCCTCTAGGCCAGCCGGACGACTTCGCGATCATTGCAGCCGAGGCCATTATCGAGTTTACCCAGAACATCACCGACAAGGTGGCGCTGGCACTGGTGGTCCTCTCCTCCATCGCTTTGATGGTTGGCGGCATCGGAGTGATGGTGATCATGCTGGTGTCGGTGACCGAGCGTACCCGCGAGATCGGCATCCGCAAGTCCGTCGGTGCCACGCGGGCGCAGATTACCTGGCAGTTCCTGGTGGAGGCGGCGACGCTGTCGGGCATCGGCGGCCTGGTCGGCATCGTGGTCGGCGTCACCCTGGCCGTCATCGTCTCGAAGCTGCTCGGGTTCCCGTTCATTCTTCCCATTGGGTGGACTCTCTTTGCGGTGGCCATATCAGCGGCTGTGGGGCTGTTTTTCGGTATCTTCCCAGCCCGGAA
>CAZGRP010000063.1:0-22501 GCA_964527995.1 uncultured Cytophagia bacterium
TGATATTGGTGGCGATGACCCGCCGCAGCCCGGTGCGCGGCTGCAACGCTTTGACCTTGGCGTAGAAGGGGGTGAGCACGACCGCAGTCTCCGCCCCGCATTCGTTGAATGCGTCCTCCAGTTCCCGGTCCGTGTAGAGGGGATTGAGGGGCGCGGCGATAGCGCCGGCTTTCCACGCACCAAACTGGGCGATGACGGCCTGGGGGCTGTTGGGTAGCAGCAAGGCCACGCGGTCCCCTTTCTTCACACCCTGCGCCACCAGGGCGGCGGCCAAGGCGTCGCTCTGGCTTTCGAATTGCGCGTACGATACGCGGGCACCTTTGAAGAGCAGTGCCGGGTGCGCCGGTCGCTGGCGCGCGGTGTCACTCACCACCTCCAGCAGTGTGCGCCGCGGGTACGGCTGCAATGTGTGTGGCACGCCCTTGTCGTAGGATTTGAGCCACGGTTTCATTGACTACACACCTCCTTTCTGAGCGAGATGTTTGACGATAAGCACTGAGGAAAAGTTGGTGATCACCACAACCCATCATGCCCCTCTGCCGGCCACTCGAACGGGTATCCAAAGTACGACAGGACCGCAGGAGCGAGAAGATCTACGCTGAGAATCGCCTGAAGGCCGGAGACGGTTCTCACCTACCCGGTGCCCTTCAGCAGGTATTGCTGGGACTGGCATCGTATGATCGAGCCGCCAGTGTTCGGCCGGGTAGTTGTGATCGTTGCTGCAAGTCGGGGCGGAATCGGGGAAGGCCGGCAGGCCGTCTCTGTTTGCTGCATCTGCCGGAGCTGGTCCAGCTGCGGCGGAGTGCGAGGATGGCCGCGACAGACATCTGGACGATTCACGCTTCGAATCCTCCTGGAGCAATGGTGCAGAACGTCCCGTCAGGCGAAGTCGCCGGTCATCAAGTCGCGACCCCGTGGAAATGGGAGGGTATCCGGATCCGGAAGGTATCGTTGCTCGGTCATGTGAAGGTCAGGAGAAGAGGGGGGCCGTGACGGCCGCTAATATAGTCCAGCAAGAGAGCAATGTCAAGAGAAAAGCTCCGCGAGGGCAATCTGCAGTTGTCGATTCTGCTCTTCTAATTATTCTCTCAGGGCGACGGCGTATTTCTGCAACCTCTTCTCGTACTTCTCCTTCTCCCGCTTCACGATTTGTTGAAACCGCGGCTCGGAGCGCAGGCTGTCGTAGACAGGGAGATGGATGAGCGGCAGATAGGTGGAGATGAAGGACTCGCCGCTGTGGATTTTTGTGGCGTGCTCAATGGCAGTGATGGCTTCCTCCTTCATCCCCAGAACCGCCAGCACGCCGCCCCAGCGGCTAAGGCCAAGGGCCTTTTCCTTCTGGTCGAGGGCAGCAAAATAGAGCGCGCGCCCGAACTTCAAGAAATCATCGAAGGCGCCGGGAGGCTGCTTTTCCGCAACTGTGAGCACGGAATCGGCCTGGGGATATTGCTTCTCGATGAGGTACGAGAGGGCATACCAGCTCAAGTTAGCGACAAAGTCAGGCCGAATTCGGTAGGTTCGGGCGAAATCCTGCTGTGCCTGGTCGATCTCACCGACCAGCAGCCATGCACTGCCGCGATTGGCAAGCGTATAGAAGCTGAATGGATTCAACTCGGCAGCCTTGTTAAAAAAAGAAATGGCGCGTTGATGAAGCCCCAAATACGCCAGGCTAGTGCCAATCAGATGTAGAGGTTCCCAGCTGTTGCCGGGCTGCGCCAGCGCTGCTTTCAGGTAAGAAAACGCGCTGTCATACTGCGCGGACCGAAGAAACTGCATTCCCATGGCCGCGTTGGTCTCCGGCAGCTCCGGATTGAGTTGATAGGCCTTGCGGATATATGTTCGTTCCATTTCCATATCCCGGGAACTGCCGGTCACCACCCAGTGATTCTCGTACAGGTACGCGAGATCGAGATAGCCGAGGTAATGGTCGGGATCGAGGGTAACTGCCTGCCTGGCCTGCGCCAACGCCTGCTGAAAATCCGACTCCTGTTTGGTTTTGAGATAGACATTATCGATGTAATATCGTGTTCTCAGGTGGAGATCATAGGCCTCTACGCTGCTGGAGTATCCCGCCGCAACCATCTTCGCCGCCCGGTCGGAAAAGGCAACCTCCAGGGCCCGGGCGATCGCCTGCGAAACGTCATCCTGAATAGCAAAAATATCTCTCAGTTCGCGATCGTAATCATTCGCCCACAGGTGCGTCCCCTCCTCCGCTTCGATCAACTGGGCGGTCACCCGCAGCTTGTTGCCGGCCTTGCGCACGCTCCCTTCCAGAACATATTTCGTACCCAGTTCCTTGCTGATCTGGCGAATGTCCTTCTGCGTATTCTTGTAGCGCATCACCGAGGTCCGGGCAATGACCTTGAGACCCGGGATTCGGCTCAAGTTGGTGATAAGCTGTTCGGTCATGCCGTCGCAGAAATACTCCTGTTTCGGGTCGGCGGTTAAGTTCAAGAAGGGCAAAACCGCGAGTTTCTTCTCCGGTTGTTCCGTGGCCGAAGGCTGAACAAGTCGTCTGCCTCTCATCAACCACCAGAGCCCGACCGTGGCGACCAGAACCAGGACCGCAACTCCGAAAATCGATGCCGGCTTGGGCGACCACGCCCGGGCGGGTGGTTTTGCCCGAACCAGATTAGCAGCGGTGTCAGCCGTTTCTCCCCTCTGGCGCAGTTCTTTCTGAATAGCTTTCAAATCCACGAACATCTCATCCGCGTGCTGATAGCGCTCCGCAGGAGTTTTCGCGAGGGCCTTGTTCACAACACGTTCAAGCTTCGTCGGCACGCCGGTTCGCAGAGCTGTCAATGGCTCGGCATCCTCGTTCATGATGGCATACATGATGGCCTGATCGTAGTCTCCCTGGAAAGGCGGCCGGCCTGCAACCATTTCATACAGCACGGCGCCCAGCGCCCAGATGTCCGTGCGATGGTCGACTTGTGCCCCTTGCGCCTGTTCGGGCGACATGTAGGCAATCGTGCCCAGAGTGGTACCCTCTTTGGTGAGCTGCGTGCGCCCCGTTAATTTGGCCAACCCGAAGTCGACGAGTTTGACCACGCCGTCTTCGGTGATGAGAATGTTGGCAGGCTTGATATCGCGATGGATGATCCCTTTGGCGTGGGCTTGGGCCAGGCCTTCGGCGATTTGGATGGCGTAATTGGTAGCATCGTCGAGGGGCAGGGGACGTGCGACATCTCCCTTCGAGGGGGGACTAAGGGGGGTGTTGATCATTTCCTGCAACGACGGCCCCTTGATGTATTCCATCGCGATGAACATCTGACCGTCGGCTTCGTCGATTTCGTAAATGGTAGCGATGTTGGGATGATTCAGCGCCGAGGCCGCTTTGGCTTCATAAACAAAGCGCTTCTTGTTTTCCTCGTCCTGGCTCAGGTGCTGTGGCAGGAACTTCAACGCGACGAAGCGATCGAGTTTCGTGTCTCGCGCTTTGTAGACGGTACCCATGCCGCCCTGGCCCAACTCCTCCAAAATATGGTAGTGCGAAATCTTTTTGCCTGTCATTGTCGCGTCTCCGGCTTCGCCGGACCCAGTTTCGGTGCAGAAGGAATTTCCAAGCGAGATGAAAAAAACCGTCACTGTCGCCGAACCCCGCGGAATCTGTTCCCTCGCTCGGCAGCCGGTTCTAATCTGGAGTGAGGTTTGGGTGACGAAGGGGGTGAGGTTACAGCTTCCGAACCAGCGGAAGTGTGCGGAAATATACGCGAGCCAGCGCGGAATGTCAAGAAGAACTTCGCGGCTTTGGCTATGAGTCCGCGTGTGGCTCTGTTTCCGGACCAAAAGCACGGCACCTGGTCAATTTTGACGACCTCACGGACAGGCTCAAGGTGTCGGGCGGCAACTTCTCGCCTCGGACTCCGGACTTGACCAAGAGCCATAACGGCGCTCAATCGGGTTGCCGGTGCGCTTCGGCTTCGTAATCGTTGTGCGCCCCCACGATCCCGACAATGCCTATTTGCACCTTTACCGCGAAGGTATGGCCGTCGACCCGCTCGATCCCTTCGGACTCTATGTGGCGACGGCAACCGGACAGATCTTCTGCAGCCTTGATGAAGGCGAATCGTGGCAGCTACTGTCAGACTGGCTGCCGCCGGTCTGTTCGATCGAGGCGGCGGTGATAGGGTAGGGGCCTGCCCTTCTGCGTCTCGGCAGTCGCGGGGGCGACGTCAGTGTCTCTGTCCGTCAGGGCTCCCGGCTTGCGTCGAATTCTGTTTCGGAAACTCTCCTGCTCCTTCCTGCAACTTCTTCATGCCTAGCCTGCTTGCGGGTCCACTCGCTACTCGCCTGGAAGGTGTGCCCTTGGCGACAGCGCCTTCGTAGGGCTGCTCGAACCCAAACTCACCGTGCGTTCCTCTTGCTTCTCTGGGCGTGATTCGCTATATTGGCTCCACCCATGCTAACTCCAGCGCAAACAGACAGGAACGCGGTGAGTGTTCGAGTCAGACTCGGGACACTTTTCGGGCGATGGTTGCCGGCGCTAGTGGCCGCTGTTTACCTTCTCGGTCCGCCTCCTGTGCAGGGCGCCGAGCGCCTGGTGCTGCTGGAGCTGTTTACCAACGATGCCTGCCAGTTCTGCGCCTCGCTGACGCCACCGCTCGAGCGCCTGCTGGCGGATTATGGCGGGCGGGTGGCCCCCGTCTTCTATCATGTCAACTGGCCGGACCCCGGCGATCCCTTCTATTCGGCGGCCGCGGTGAGTGTCGAGAGTCGCCTGCGCTTCTATGCCGTGGACGCCATCCCCCACCTCTTTATCGACGGCCAGGCCGTGCCGTCGCGGCTTCGGTTTGAGTCCGACAACCTCGATTCGGTGCGTGCCCTGATCGATCAACGGTTGAGCCAGCCCAGTCCCTTGACCATCGACTTCAGCACAGCGACGCGACCCGGCTCGGCCGGGATCGACACTACTACGGTGACCGCCACCTTCACAGTGGACGGCAGCCTGCCCTCCACCGACCTGGCCTGGACGACGGCGGTCGTTGAGTTTTTCGTGGACTACTCAGCCCAACCTGGGATTACGCCGGCGGTTCGTTACGGGCACGTGCTGCGACAGACCGGGCCGGAGAGGGGGCTGGAGCCGCTTACCTTTAACGGCAGCCAGGCGTCCGGGTCCGTGGAGTTCATACGCCGGCCGGCGTGGCAGGAGGGCCGCATCGGTCTGGTGGTCTTTGTGCAGGATACTCTGACTCACGAGGTGCTCCAGGCGGCCACAGACTTGCCGCGATTCGACTTCCGGATGCCGCAACAGATCCGCCAGATTTCATCCGGGTCGAGCCTGGATTTCGGGTTCGACCTGGTCAACCGGGGAGGGGAGGCCGCCACCTACGAGATCTTCCCGACTGTGCCCGGCGCTGAGCAGTTGGCGGTATCGCTTGACCTTTCTGGCGCCACACCCCGGGGCGACACGCTGGTGGTCGGCCTCGGGCCGGGGGAGACCCGCAGCGGCACCGTGACGGCCGCGGTCACCGGCGATCCGGCTGAGGCGTCGTTCTTCCTCAACGCCCGGGACGCGTCCCGCCCGGCGGTGGTCTGGTCGCGGCCTTTGAAAGCGCTGGCCGGATTCCGGTATCTCTACGTGGCCGACACCCATTCGGAGGCGGCCGACACGCTCTACACGAATGCCTTCGATGCTGTGCGTCCTACCATCGGCAACGGCACCGAGCTCCGGGTGGGCGTCTGGCAAACGGCCCTGGGCCAGCTCACCGATGCAGACCTCGAGGGCGTGCAACACCTCTTCTGGGCCACGGGCAGCAGCTTTCCAGGAATCACCGCGGCGGACCGTGGCGTACTCGGTCGCTTTCTGGAGCGCGGTGGCTCCCTCTTTCTTTCCGGCCAGGACATCGGCTGGGAGATGGCCGACTCGACGAGCCCCTTTTTCACAGAAGACTCGAAGGCCTTTTACAACCAGGTGCTTTATGCCCGCTATGTGGCGGACAACGCGAACGACTTCGAGCTGCGCGGAGCGGCCGGCGATCCGATCGGCAACAACCTGGTGCTGCGAATCAACGGCGGCGACGGTGCCAACAACCAGACCTCACCCGATGTGATCGCGCCTTTGGATGCCGCTGCGGCGATTTTCAAATACGACTCGCTGCAAGTTGGGGCTCTGCGGGTGGACACCGGCGTCTACCGACTGGTCTACTTCGCCTTTGGATTCGAGGGGATCGACACCAGAGAGACGCGCGAGGCCGTGATGCAGCGCGTGGTACAGTGGCTGCGATCGCCAGCGACGACGGTCGCCGCGCTGACATCCGGTCCGCCAACTCGGTTCGAGGTTCTCGCGAATGCACCGAATCCGTTCAACCCTCAGACGCGGATCTTCTTTCAGCTTCCCGCAGCCGGTAAGGTGCGCGTGCGAGTCTATGACCTTCTCGGCCGGCGTGTGGCGACGGTGGCGGACGATGTCTTCGAAGCTGGCCGACATGCCGTTCTCTTTCGCGCCGACGGCCTGCCCTCGGGTGTCTATCTGTACGAAGTCGCCTTCCAGGGACAGGTGCGGCGACGCAAAATGATGCTTCTACGGTAAGAAATGGGAAGATTTACCTTCATTCTGCTGATCCTGGTAGTGGTTCTCACCAGCCTGCTGCTGGTGTTCGGCTCCGGCCGCCGGAATCCCAACGACATCATCATCTGGACCCAGGATCGCACCCCAGGGCGCGTCGTTCTCGAACGGGTGCTGGATCGTTTCATGCTGGGCAATCCAGCGTTTCATGTTTCCTATGTTTACTATGAGACCGAAGAGCTGCGCAGCAACTACATTGTCGCCGCTCTTGGCGGCAGTGGGCCGGAGCTTGTCTACGGTCCCGCCGACCAGGTCGGGCCCTTCCAGGTGATGGACATCATTCAGCCGCTCGAGACGCTTCTCGATCCAGACTACCTGAGCAAGTTCGATGACGATGCCAAGGTGTGGTGGAATGGGCATCTCTATATGCTTGGCGACCGCATCGGCAATCACCTGGCTCTGGTTTACAACAAAGCATTGGTGCCGGTGCCGCCCAAGGATACCGACGAAATGATTGAGATCGGCAAGCGGCTGACCAAAGACTTCGACGGCGACGGCCTCATCGACCAGTATGGACTGGTGTGGAATTTCACCGAGCCCTTCTTCTTTGTGCCCTTTCTCGGTGGCTTCGGCGGTTGGGTGATGGACGACCAGGGTAATCCAACCCTCAACACCGAGGCCACCGTCAACGCCTGCAAGTTCATCGTTGAGCTGCGCAACGTCTACAAAATCATCCCTCGTGAGGCCGACTACGATCTGGCCAACCAGCTGTTCAAGCAGGGCAAGGCCGGGATGATCATCGACGGGCCATGGTCTTGGGGTGGATACATCGACGCCGGCATCGATATCGGCATCACGCGCATCCCCCGGGTCTCAGCCACGGGATTATGGCCGACCCCGATGAAGTCGGCCAAGGGCTACTCCATCAACAAGAACGTTCGCGGCGAACACCTGCAAAACGCTCTGCGCCTGCTCAAGTACCTCACCCGCCGGGAGGTGGAGCTCGAGTTCACCGAGGCGCTGCTGTCCATCCCGTCGCGCAAAGATGCCCAGACCGACTCGGTGGTTACGCAAAACGAGTTGCTGCGAGCTTCCATGGATCAGCTCCGGGTGGCGCGACCGATGCCCGTCAGCCCGGTGATGCGCGCCATCTGGGACGCCATGCGGGGGCCGTATCAGCAGGTCCTCAACGGCACCATGACGGCAGAAGAAGCGGCCGCCGCGATGCAGCGTGAGGCTGAAAAGAAGATCGCCGAGATGTATGGCAAGAAGACGGACTAGCCGGGCCACGCAGCGCTGCCCCAAAGATCGCGGCTATGGCAGCGTGGCAAAACCAGCAAACGCGGAACGGCACAAAAGACCGTGGACACGCGTCCCGATGCGAGGAGGAAACACCGAAGCACAGCGACAGTATCGAAGAACCCCGAGTCGCCCCAAGAATGGAGCCGTTAGAAACGGAAGGGAGGCCATATTGATACCTGCATGCTCGAGTCGTTTCGCCTGCGGCAGCGCTGGCCAGCGCTGCCAGCGACCGTCAGCCGGGCAATTCAGCCGATGGCGAACTGTTTCCCGCTGGATGACAGGCGCCGTGGTGGTGGCGGCGCTACTGGTGGCCACGGGTTGTGGGACCGGTATGGCGAGCCGCCTGCGACAGACCCAGGCCCCGGAGTGGGCCCGGGGTGCGGTTTGGTACCAGATCTTCCCAGAGCGCTTTCGCAACGGAGACCCAACCAACGACCCGACGGTCCGCGACCTGGAGGTGACCGACATCGTTGGGTGGCACGTGACACCCTGGGGCTGGAACTGGTATGCCCTGGAGGACTGGCAGCGTGCCAGGAGTGCGAAATTCTACGACACGGTCTTCCAACGGCGCTACGGCGGCGACCTTCAGGGGGTGATCGACAAGCTCGACTACCTGGCAGAGCTCGGTGTGACTGCGCTTTATTTCAACCCGGTCTTCGACAGCCCTTCGCTACACAAGTACAACGCGTCCACCTACCACCACATCGACCACAACTTCGGGCCGAATCCACAGATCGATCTGACCGCGGTGCGGAACGAAACCGAAGATCCCTCCACATGGACCTGGACCTCGGCAGACAGTCTCTTCCTGCGGCTGATTCGCGAAGCTCATGCCCGCGGGATTCGGATTATTATCGACGGCGTTTTCAACCACTCGGGCAGCACCTTCTGGGCGTTTCGCGACCTCGTCAGGAACCAGCAGCAGTCGCGCTACAAGGACTGGTTCGTGGTCAAGCGGTGGGACGATCCCGGTACGCCTGAGAACGAATTCGATTACGAATCGTGGTGGGGCGTCAAGTCGCTGCCTGTCTTCCGGGAGGATCAGAACGGCCTGGTCAGCGGCCCCCGGGAGTACATTTTCAACGTCACCCGGCGATGGATGGACCCCAACGGCGACGGCAATCCGGAGGATGGCATCGACGGCTGGCGGCTGGACGTGCCCAACGAGGTGGCGATGCCGTTCTGGGAGGAGTGGAGCCGGCTGGTCAAGTCGATCAACCCGCAGGCCTATACCAGCGGCGAGATCTGGGCGGATGCAAAGGCCTGGGTCGATGGCGGGCCTTTCGACGCCGTGATGAACTACCCGGTTGCCCAGGCCATGGTCGGGTTTTTCATCAACCGGAAACGCCGCCTGTCGGTGACGGAGTTCGATCGCGAGCTGGCCAGAATCCGTGGGCTATACTCTGATGCCACCAATCTGGTGCTCATGAACCTCATCGATAGCCACGACACGGACCGCGTCGCTTCGATGATCCGCAACCCCGATCGTAATTACGACCGCCAGGCCGGACTGCGCGACAATCCGCGCTACGACCCGCGTAAGCCCAGAGCGCCGGAACGGCGGGTTCAACAACTGATCGCCCTTTTCCAGATGACCTACGTCGGCGCGCCGATGATCTACTACGGCGACGAGGCCGGCATGTGGGGTGGCGACGATCCCGATGATCGCAAACCGATGGTGTGGCCGGAGCTTCGCTACGACGCCGAAAGTTATAAGAGTGTACGCCCCGATCTGTCGGAGATCGACAGCGTCTCCTTCGATGCCGGGATGTTCGCGAACTATCGGCGCCTGATCGGGCTGCGCAAATCGATTCCGGCACTGCGCTACGGGGATTTCGTGACCTTGCTTGCCGACGATCGCGATGGCGTCTATGCCTTTGCGCGGCGGTATCAGGGACAGGAGGTGGTTGTGGTGCTCAACAACTCGTCGGACGACCAGGTGGTCGAGGTGCCGCTCAAGCAACTGACCTTGGCGCACTGGGAGGACCGTTTCAATGGCGGCAGCGTTGCGGCTTCCGCAGGGACAATCCGGGTCGGAGTGCCGCACCAGTGGGGGAGGGTCTTTGTCGGCCGGCCGTGAGGCCAGCGGTTGGGAAACAGGAATTGAGAAGCGGAAATTGGGGATCGAGGAGTGAGTAATAAATATGTCAGTCAAAATCTGCTTGGCCTTTGACGCCTGATGGATTCGTTGGCATCGGACACTCTGGCTGGGTAAACGACCATGACATCGGAAATGATGATTGAGACACAACATCTGACAAAAAAGTTTGGTGAAAAAGTGGCGGTGGACGATCTCAATCTGAGTGTAGCACCAGGGGAGATCCTCGGTTTCCTGGGTCCCAATGGTGCCGGCAAAACCACCACCGTGAAGATCCTTACTGGAATGTTGCAGCCGACCGACGGCCGGGCGCGCGTCGCCGGATTCGATGTGCTGGAGGAGCCGGTCGAGGTCAAGAAGCGCATCGGCTACGTGCCGGAATCGGGCGCGCTGTACGAAAGCCTGACCCCGGCTGAATACCTCGACCTTGTGGCCAGCCTGCACCATCTCGATCGTTCCGTCGCCAGCGCCCGGGTCGATGAAATGCTCGATCTTTTTGGCCTCACCGATGCCATGCATCAGCGAATGAGCGAATTCTCCAAAGGAATGAAACAGAAGGTCCTGATCTCGGCAGCCCTGATCCACAACCCGGAAGTGCTCTTTCTCGATGAGCCCCTGAACGGCCTCGATGCCAACGCCGCAATGATGGTGAAGGAGCTGCTTAAAAAGCTGGCAGCACAGGGAAAGACGATCTTCTTCTCGTCGCACATCCTCGAAGTGGTCGAGCGCATCTGCACTCGCATCGTCATCATCGATCAGGGCAGGCAGATCGTCGACGGCACTTCGCAGGAGATCGCCCGGTCCACTGGGAGCAAGACGCTCGAAGAGGCATTCAGCAAGCTCACCGGCGTTCGAGATGTAGGCGAGTCGACGGAAGAGTTCCTGGCGGCTCTCGAGAGGGTCTGATGTTAAAGCGATGGATGCAGGTTCTGGGTGTCGACTACGACCAGTGGCGCTCACTGGTGGTTGTCTCCATCAAGGTCGACTTTCGGGTGTCCGGCGGCGCTGCGTTTGGCAACCGTGGTAGCAAGAGCCGGCACGGGGCGCTCTTTTCTCTCCTCATCTTTTATCTGATCACCGGAATCTTCTTCGCTGCCCTGGCGCTGTTCAACAAGGATGTCTTTCTCACCGGCACCATTTTCCTGACCTACGCCATCGTCATGATCGGCGCTCTGGTGCTGATCGAATACCACGCCATCGTGATTTCACCGGACGATTACGCCATTCTGGGCTATCAACCGGTTTCGTCACGCACCTACTTCGCAGCCAAGCTGGCCAACGCACTCTTCTACACGTCACTGCTGACCACCGCCCTGGGGCTTCCTGCGATCGGCGCCTATCTCTTCACGCTCGGTTTCCGGCCGCTTTTGGGAATCGCCGCCGCGGCCGCTACCTATCTGAGCACGATCACGACGACCCTGGCGATGGTCGTGCTCTACGCCGGTGTGGTGCGGCATGTGCACCCCAAACGCCTCAATCGGGCGCTTTCCTACCTGCAGCTCGTGCTGTCGTTTCTGATTTACGGTGGGTATGTTTTTATCCCCGAGTTCGTCAACAAGGAAGCCCTGGCAGGCATGAGGTTGTCGAAGTCGCCGTGGTTGATGCTTCATCCCGCTACCTGGTTCGCCAGTTACCTCGAACTTGCCACGGGACGCTGGGGCATGGCACAGGTTCTCCCTGCGTTGGCCTCGTTGGTGGCGCTTGGGCTTCTGCTTCGCTATGCCAGCGGCCGGCTTTCGCTCGAGTATTCCGAGCGACTGGCGGCGCTATCAAGCACAAGTGAAGAGCACAAAGCGACCCGGGCAGCGCCCAGGCGCGCGGCGCTTTTTTTCAAGCGCGATGAGGGCCGGGCCGTCGCCCTGCTGATCCGGGCGCAGTTCAAACATGATCAGAAATTTCGTCTGGCTGTGCTGGGCATCCTGCCGCTGACGCTTTTCTATCTCTTTCTGTCGCTGCGCGACGGTCCCTTTCCCGACCCCTTCGTCCATCCAAGCCTGGACTTTGGCCGGGCCGGACTGCTCTACCTGGCGATCTTGCTTTTCCCGGTGATGCTAAAGACGACGCTGGTGAACAGCGACTCGTACCAGGCTGCCTGGATCTTTTTTGCCACACCTGCCGACAAGGCGCGCCTGGTGCTGTCGATGAAGGACTTTGTCATGGTCTATTTCGTGGCTCCATACATATTGTTTGTCGGAGCGATTTTCATCTACTTTTTCCAAAACCTGCTCCATGTGTTTCTGCACTTGATCGTGCTTTTTCTACTGGCCCATATTCTCCTGCAGCTTGCCGTCCTCGTCCACCCTGACCTGCCGTTTTCGCAGCCGGTGAGGAAGGGCGAGAGGTCCAGTCGTCTTATGTTTGTGGTAGTACTCGCACCGATTGCTGCCATGGGCCTTCTGCCGGTCCTTTTCATTCTGGTCTACCCCAGACCCTTTGTCTTCGCCGCGTCGCTGGTAGCGTTCGCGTTGCTCACGGCTTTTCTCGAGAAGACGGTCGGGGCGCGGGTGCAACGAGTGACCCAACGACTTCAATTTCAGAGCTGAGGCGAGAGGATGTCGTCGCCTGCATCGACATGGGCGATTCGCGCTGAGGGTTTGGCCAAGGAATATGGCCGTATCCGTGCCGTGGACGGCGTTTCGTTCGAAGTAGCCAACGGCATCCTGGTGGCACTGCTGGGGCCGAACGGGGCCGGCAAGACCACCCTGGTCAAGATGCTGACGACCATCGTCCGTCCGACCGCCGGCAGAGCCTGGGTTGCGGGCCACGATATTTTGAGAGAAGAGATCGCCGTACGCCGGACCATCGGCGTGGTGCCGCAAATGAACAACCTCGACCGATATCTGACTGCCCGCGAGAATCTGGTGCTTCATGCCATGATGCACGGCATGCCGAAGGCGGAGTTTGTGGCCCGCATCAATGAACTGCTCGAGTTCATGGGGCTGAGTGATCGCGGTGACGATTTTCCCGACACGTTTTCGGGAGGAATGATGCGGCGGCTGGTGTTCGCACGCGCGCTTGTGCACAACCCGAAAGTGCTCTTCCTCGACGAGCCCACCACCGGGCTCGATCCGCAGTCGCGCCGTGCTGTGTGGGAAGAGATCGCCCGCTTCAAAGGTAGAGCGACTATCTTTCTCACCACCCACAATATGGAGGAGGCGGAGCGCCTGGCCGACCGCATCATGGTGATGGATGCCGGACGGATTCTTGTTGACGGCACGGCCGCGGAACTCAAGTCGAGGGCCAAACGGACGGAAACCTACCTGTTCTACCTGCGCACGAGTGCCGAAGCCTACGTCCGGCGCGTGCAGGATCTGCCGGAGGTGGAAGCGCTACAGGCCGATGACAGCCTCCTTGAGGTTCAGCTCAAGAAGGGAACCCGCCTGGACAGGCTGATGAGCCTGTTCGAGGCTGGCGATGTGATCAAGATCACCGAGCGAGAGCCATCGTTGGAGGATGTGTTTCTGCAACTCACCGGGCGGAGGATTCGCGAATGAGAAGTGTGATGGGATTTACGACAGCACGGCTGCCGTTCCGGGGTGCCTTCTCTGTTCTGTTCCGCGATCTGGTGGTCGTGTGGCGGGACCGCTACTGGGAGTCGATCACCACGCTGGCCTCTCCGCTGACGTTTTTCGTGATCTTCAGCCTCGGGCTGGGTGACTATCTGCGCACTGTAGCGGGGCTGCCCTACGTGCTCTTCGTGACCCCGGGTTTGGTGTCGCTGGCTGCCATCCAGGCATCCTTCGAGCAGGGCGCCTGGAGCATGTGGTTCCACCGCCGTCACCAGCGCACCATCGACGAATATCGCGTGAACCCGATTACCGTGTATGAGATCGTCATCGGCAAGATCCTGGCCGGCTTCATCGAAGGGGCGGCGAAAGGGTTGCTTGTGGCTGTGGTGATCTTCCCGCTTGTGGGGCTTTCCATGGCACCGTCGCGGTTGCTCGTTTATGTGGTCTACCTGACCCTCGGCTCGATGTCGTTCTCCTGCCTGGGTATCCTCACCGGCACGCTGATGGACAAACCGGAGCAGGTGGGGCGGGTGCAGGCCGTATTCGTCATGCCGCTGATTTTTCTTGGTGGTCTTTTCTACCCTCTGAACACCTACCCCGGAGCGGTACGCTGGCTGTTCGAGCTGCTGCCCACCGCTGGCATCTTCGATGGGGCAAGGGAAGTACTGCTGCGTGGCAGTTTGGAACCAGCCTATTTCGTCAGCCTGGTGCTCTACGCAATCGGCACCTTCATCCTCGCCGTTGTCGTATTCGAGCGGCGGATCGAGCGCTAGCTGCACGAAGGGGGCGTGGTCTGCACGGCGAGCGTGTCTCGCACGCCCTGGTGCGAACAGGCAGGATGCCGTGCTTCTCAGCGCAGACGACCGCTCCCGTTCACAATTGGATTTGAAGGGCGACCTTGACAAGATCACGGCCGAGACGGTTTTCAACGCTGCCCGCCGGCACGACTCTGTGTGCCGGCAGGTCGTGAGAGAGACGGGCGAACTCCTTGGCTGGGGGATCGGATCAGCGACGTGGCCGCGGTTTGCGTGGCGCTCGAGCATCTGGGTGAATTCGCCGCCTAGATGCTGCCCGCCAGTGGCTGCCGTGGATGAAGGCATCGGCGTGTTGGGAGAAATGCAGCCCTCACCGCCTGATCGGAGCGGAGAAGCGGCGCACCGAGTCGACTCAGGCTTTCCGGCCCCTTTGATTTCCGTGTGATACACTTCGTTCCGAATTGAGACACGATGCAGCAAAAACTGTCCTCACGAGAAGTGTCCCTGGGATGTGGCTCATGGCTTCTAATCCGGGGATTCTAGCCTGTCGGGCCGGTTTGGGTCACCGGGTGATCGCGCTTCGGAGTGGGGCACGCTTCTTGCAGAAACTCCCCTAAGGGATTGATCCCCCATAAGGAGCGAGGGCGGCGTCGCGAACCGGCACGGACGAACAGCGGACTGCCCTACGATCCGTTCTCGCCCCATGCCCCTTTGAGAGGGACGCATCGTCGATCGTCTAACACTTCCAAGGCCGTTGGCCAACACGGTGGCCGGCTGAAATGTTACTGCAGGTTCATCATCTTCCGGAAAGTGGTTGAAGTCTTGCAGGTTTTTTCGTATTTTAGGAAGTCGTCTACAATCGAGAGAGCGGGGACTAACCTCGTTGAGGCGGTGAACGCTGCTACGATCCCGGAGTGAGAGTGAGCTAGGCGAAGCAATTCTTGGTTGCCTGGGGAGTCACGTCCGAGACCATCCATTCCCACAAATTGCCAACCCGCCGCTGAAATGACTTCGCGGTTTCGCGCACTCCTCAATGGACTGAGCGTTTGATGCTCAATCGTAATCTGCCGCGGCAATGATGCTCTGGCTCAGGTTGATTCCAGAAGGGATATCGGGCAGCAGGATAGGAGTTCCTCCCATGATCACCAGCAAATTCCACGTGCGGGTGGTGGATGCTTCAGGGCCAGGAAGCGCCGTCCTTCATGCGTCCGGCGTACTGGATGCGGAATCGGCTCCGGTTCTTGAGGATACTCTGCGGCAGCTCTTCGACGATCAGATCTTCAACATCACTGTGGACCTCGCGGAGGTCGAGTTTATCAGTAGCGCCGGGTGGGGGGTCTTCACCGGAGATCTGAAGTTCGCCCGCGAACATGGCGGGGATATCAAGCTGGTCGCGCTCAAGCCCGACGTCCTCGACATCTTCCTGCTTTTGGAACTTGACCACTTCATCCATTGCTACCCCAGCATCGAGGAAGCGCTGAAAGCCGGTACTGCCAGGGAAGAGCCGGCTCGCCCGATTTCAGCACGTGGTCGAGCCAGGCCCCAGCGCCGGGCTGCCAGCCCTTCTGTTTCGGAACCGGTGCCACGCCGGACGACGGCCAAGGCCGAGCTACCCTCTCAGATCTCGCTTACGAGGAGGTCTGATGGTGCAGCTCTGCCGTCTGGCGACGGCCGGGAGGCGAATCATGGCTGGAGCGATAAGAATGGTTCCGGGCAGAGCGAAGCGGACAAGGTTCAGGCGGGTTCGGCCATGGCTGGTTTTTTGCATCTGGGTGGGCCGTCTTCGGCAAAAGACGAAGCACGGCCCAACCTTTCTCCGGACACACCCCAGGACGGCCGTGGCAAGGTCGACGATGCCTCTGTGAGAAAGGGCATTTGGGGCCGCATTTTCGGCAGGCGTTCCAAAGTGCCGGACGAGGCTCGCGACGGCCGACACGCCGCTTCCTCAAACCACCGCATCCCGCCGGAAGCCATCCGCTGGGGATCGAGGAGAGGCGAGAGCGACAATAACCTGGCGTTTCAGCCCGGCCGGGGGCCAGGCAGCGAGGCCAATGGAAAGGCGGTCTCGCCTGCTGATGGGGCAACGGGGGCGAATCACAACGGCAAGCATGTGCAGCGGGCACCCGGGTGGGCCACCATCGCTGCGGTCGTGCAAGAGAATCCCGCACTTGGCCCGACTCGCATTAAGCGGCGCCTGGACGAGCTCGCTGGCGGAGATTGCCGCATGAGCATCACGACGATCTATCGCCGGCTGCGAGCGGCCAGGCTGAACACACGCGAGCTCCGGTTGTGCGCTTTCGCTTCTGACGAAGTGTACGAACTCGAAGTGAGCAGATAGGAACGCGACGCAGGTGGGTCTCCATGGGCGATTTTGTTTTTAACGACGTCATCCGATCGGCGAATGCCGAGTATCTCCTGAAAACTTCCAACGTCAATTTTGAACGCCGGCTGGTGAGTTCGATCTTCCGTGGTGGCGAACTGGTCAGCTCCAGAGAGAAAACCTACGACGCCGGACTCGATTCGGAAGAGCTGCTGTCTCTGACCCGGGCTTTTCACCAGGAGAACAAGTCGGATATCGAAACGCTGCTCGAGCTGTCGCGGAGGCTGGAGGAGGACGAGAACCCCGTCATCAAGAACTTGTTGGGCCTGGCATTCCTGAAGCGGGGAATGTTCGAGGAGGCCATCTTGGAATTTGAGGGGGCGGTTCAGCTCGACGACACAATGACGGCCGCCTACGACAACCTCAGCAGAGCCTACATGCTGACCGGCCACCCCGACAAGGCTGTTCGCACCCTGGAAAGTCTGGTGAACTCCAACGGCGCCTACCCCGACTTCTTTCACACGCTGGGCTTGGCCTACCAGCAAAGCGGCAAGTGCCAGAAGGCGGTGGAGCAATTCGAGCGCGCTCTGCAGCTCAACCCGTACTACGCGGAAGCACATCTCAACATCGCCATCACGCTGGTGTTGAATCTGGTCCGCAAGCAGGACTACAAGCTTTCGATCGATGCTACTCAGCGCATCGCCAAGAGCCTGGAGCGGGCCATCGAACTGAACCCGCGATACCGGACGTTGGAGCTGAAGAAAGCCCGCGAGAACCTGGCAGCCAAGAACTACGAGGCGGCGTACGGGGAGCTGGTCCGGTTGCGCGAGTCGGAGAAGGAGTCGGTCGACACCGGCTTCGTGTGGGATTTCTACCTGAGAGTTCTGTATGGCGAAGACGCCGTCACCAGTGCGATCATCTGGAAGCATATCCGTAGGCTGCAGACGCTCATCAAACAGCACCCGAACTACCCCGATCTGTACAATCACCTGGGTGTGGCCTATGTGATCTTCGGAAAGTTCATCAACCGCAAGGCGCTTGAGAACTTCGACCGCGCTCTGCAACTCAACCCCAAATTCGAGCGGGCCGAGAAGAATAAGAAGCTGGTCGAGTATGATCGGAAAGGAATCGAACTCCTCTTTGACGCCATCGTAAAAAACGGCGCGTGACGGTCCAGGGTTCAGCAGCAGAGGAGGGAATGGATCTGTGTCCATCGACTCTGCTGAACTCCCGGGGCCTGCCTCTGCCAGGAGTGCTGAGGACGCGTTCGACCGGCCGTTGGTTGTCTCTGGTCCCAAGGCTCTCGCACCTGCCGCTCGCTGCCCACCATCCCCCGTCGCGCGACGCTCCATCCGTTGTCCATTCGCCGTGAGTTACTGAACCATCAAATCTTGGAGGGTACCATGAGATCCACTCTGCCGGTGATGGCCTTGCTGCTGTCGGTGGCGATCCCAGCCGCGGGCCAGAAAGCCGATCTGATCCTGGTCAATGGCAAGATCTACACCGTGGACGACCAGCTACCCCAGGCCGAAGCATTGGCAGTGGCCGGTGACCGTATCCTGGCAGTGGGTACGCGGGCCGAGGTCGAAAAATATCGCGGGCCTGCGACGACTGTGGTCGACCTGCAAGGCAAGACGGTCCTTCCTGGACTGACGGACGCTCACTACCACTTCATGGGTGTCGGCCGATTGTCCTTCACGCTCAATCTGGACGGCACCACCAGCCTGGATGACTTTCTGGCGCGTGTCAAGAAGGAGGTGCAACGGCACAAAGCAGGGGAGTGGATCACTGGACGAGGCTGGATCGAGGAAGACTGGCCGAGCAAGCGATTTCCAACGCGCTGGGATCTCGACAAAGTGGCTCCGGATAACCCGGTCTATCTGACGCGGGCCGATGGCCACGCCGGTGTGGCGAACAGCCTGGCCATGAAGCTCGCTGGAGTGACCTCGGCCACCCCCGACCCACCCGGCGGAAAGATCGTCAAGGACGCTAAGACGGGCGAACCGAACGGCATGTTTGTGGACCGCGCCCAATCTTTGGTCCGGCGTGTCGTCAAGCAAACGCCGATTCCGCCCGAGCAGGTGGCCAAGGCGGCCGCACGCACCACGCTGAGCTGGGGGCTGACTACCATCCACGATCCCGGCATCGGTTGGGAGACGGTCGACGTATACAAAAAACTATACGCGAAAGGCGAGCTACCCGTGCGCATCTACGCCATGATCGCCGGTCCGGGGAAGGCTGCCGATCGCCTGCTCAAACAAGGTCCCGAAATTGGGCTCTACGACCACCATCTGACGATTCGCAGCATCAAAGTTGTGGAGGACGGCGCGCTCGGCTCGCGGGGCGCGGCACTCCTGCAGCCCTACTCGGACGAGCCTGGCTCCAGGGGGCTGCTCATGCATGACGAGAAGGAGTTGATGCCGATGCTGACCGAGGCCTTGCGGCGTGGCATTCAGGTCAACACGCACGCCATCGGCGACAGCGCCAACCGTTTCATTCTCGATGTTTATGAGAAAGCCCTGTCGCAGGTGCCACCGGAGCAGCGGCAGGTGCGCGAACCGCGCTGGCGGATCGAACACGCCCAGATCATTGACCTGGCCGATATCCCGCGCTTTGCACAACTTGGGGTGATTCCGTCGATGCAGCCGTCGCACGCGATTGGAGATCTGCACTTTGCCGTTCGCCGTCTCGGACTGGCGCGGCTGAAAGGAGCCTACGCCTGGCGCTCACTGCTCGATACAGGGGTGCACATCCCCGGCGGCTCCGATGCGCCGGTGGAGTCACCCAACGATTTCATCGACCTCTATGCTGCCGTGGTGCGCCGCGACACGACCGGGTTTGCCGCTGAGGGCTGGCATCTGGAAGAGAGGGTATCCCGTCTGGAAGCACTGAAGATGTTCACCCTTTGGGCCGCCGAGGCAGCTTTCGAAGAGGAGATCAAGGGATCCCTGACGCCAGGCAAGCTCGCGGACCTGATCGTGGTGTCCGACGACTACATGACCATGCCTGCGAAGGATATCTTTCGCCTTCGGGTGCTCATGACCATGGTCGGCGGCAAGATCGTCTACACCCGGGAAGGCTCGGGGTTTCCGCGGCCGTCGGATTGAGGGTGGCACAACCGACTTGATTTGCAGTTCGAGGTGGCGTATCTTTGTGTTGGTGGGCGACTGCCATTCCTCTTATCGTGATCTTGGTGCGGGAAAGTGAAGGAGACGTCATGTTAACCTACAAGGCAATGTATAGATTCCTGGACGAGGGTGTGCACGGGGAGGTGTTGGACTTTCCCGGCGTAATCACATGTGGGAAGGATCTGGAGGAGACACGCCGACTGCTGGCGAGTGCCCTGGCGGACATGGCGGAGACCTATTTGCTACATGGCGAACCGCTCCCCAAACCCGATCCTGGTATCACCGACCCTGATGCCGATTTGGAAGAGCCAATCTACCTGTTGCTTACTGCAGCGACCCACGCCGCAGTAGTCCCTCAGGGTACAACCCCATGAAAAGGCGTGACTTGCTGCGTCACCTACAGCAGCATGGCTGTCGTTTTCTGCGGGAAGGCAGTGAACATTGAATTTGGGAGAACCCTTCTGCAGGGCGCCGTGCCTCGATTCCGCGCCATCGGGAGATTGCAGATTATACCGCGAGGCGCATCTGCAAACAACTCGGCATTCCGAGGCCAGTCTGACCCTCACTCAACCGGGCGAATCTTGGTGAGCGAGGATAATAGAAACCTGCTGCAGGTATCTGATTTCCGGCACAGATTAACATGACACGACAGCACGACACCTTCAACCTTCTCCACTACAAACGCCGCAAAACCCGCGTGGTCTGGGTCGGCGATGTCGGCGTTGGTGGCGACAACCCGATCCGCGTGCAGTCAATGACCACAGCCGACACCCTGGACACCCAGGCCACCGTCAGCGAAATCGAGCGCCTCGTCGACGCCGGCTGTGAGATTGTGCGGGTGACGGCGCCGTCGTTGAAGGAGGCTCAGAATCTGCGACATATCAAGGCAGAGATGGCGCGCCGGGGACTGCATGTACCGCTGGTGGCCGACATCCACTACACCCCCAACGCAGCGCTGGTGGCGGCCGACTACGTCGAAAAGGTGCGTATCAATCCAGGAAACTACGCCGACAAAAAGCGTTTCGAGGTGCGGGAATACACCGATGAGGAATACCGGGCAGAACTGCGGCGTATCGAAGAGCGCTTCACCCCTCTGGTGCTGAAATGCAAGAAGCTGGGCCGCGCCCTGCGTATCGGTACCAACCACGGCTCGCTATCGGACCGCATCATGAACCGCTATGGGGACACGCCCCTGGGCATGGTGGAATCGGCGCTCGAGTTCGTGCGTATCTGCCGCAAGCACAACTTTCATGACATTATTCTGTCGATGAAGGCTTCGAACGTGCAGGTCATGATTCAGGCCTACCGGCTTCTGGCGGCGCGTCTCGACGAGCTGGGGTGGGATTATCCCTTTCATCTCGGTGTTACCGAGGCCGGTGGCGGCGAAGACGGACGCATCAAGTCGGCCATCGGCATTGGGACTCTTCTGGAAGATGGCATCGGCGATACGATCCGCGTCTCGTTGACCGAGGACTCGTGGTGCGAGGTCCCGGTGGCATTTGCTATTGCCCGGCGCTATCCCAAGCGACAGCCGTCCGCCTCGGTACGTCACGAGCGCTTTGCAGCGAGCTGGGATCCGTTCACTTACAGCCGCCGCCGGACGCGGTCGATCGATCTTCTTCACCTCAAACTCGGGGGAACGAATCCGATTCGTGTCGAGGTGACGTTACAGACCTCGCTGCGGAATGACCAGGCAGCGCTCGCTGAGATTGCGGGGCTTCTGGGGCGAGCCACCCCCGGCGTTCTTCCAGTGCTCGGCGGGGATGGCGTCGAGCGCCCGCTGCGCGCCGAGGGCATCTATGTGGCGGTGCACGACGCCGAGGAGGTCGAGGCTTACCGCGGTCTGCGTTCTCGCATGGCTGCCCTGCGCCTGGATGTTCCCGTCGCCCTGTGTCTGCCGGAACCCCGGGATGACTTTCTGGCGCTTGCCCGGATTTCCGAGAGAGTGGTGCTGTCGCCTCCTTTGGCGGATGAGCAGCGGTCCTGGGAAGTTGCCGTGCGACAGGCTGTTGCGGTTTGCCACCGCCACTTGCGGCCTCTGGAGTGGAACCTCAACGTTCGCAAACCACCGGCGTGGCTGGCCGCGAGCCCGGACGAGCCGCAGGCATGGCTTGGCGATCTGGTCTCGGCGATTTTGCAGGCGGCTCGGGATCAGGACTACTACGAGATGCTGTTTTCGCTTTCAGGCTGCCGGCGGGACGAAACGGTCGCGCTTTATCGCGTCCTGGTTGCAGCACTGGATGCTATGGGCGCCGATCTTCCTGTCGTGTTGCGCTTTTCTGCCAGCGGAGAGAATCAAGAAGAGGTACTGATCGACAGCGCCATCGAGCTGGGAGCGCTGTTGTGCGACGGTTTGGGGGACGCCATCCACCTCGATGTGCCTTTGCCGCCGGGCGACCTGGTGCGTCTCGGATACGACCTCCTCCAGGGCGCCAGGTTGCGCATCTCCAAGACCGAATACATCTCTTGCCCCTCTTGTGGCCGCACCCTGTTTGACCTTCAGACGACTACAGAGCGCATCAAGTCGAAGACGGCTCACCTCAAGGGCGTCAAGATCGCTGTCATGGGTTGCATTGTCAACGGCCCCGGGGAGATGGCCGATGCCGACTTCGGCTATGTCGGGGCGGGTCCGGGGAAGGTGAACCTATTCGTCGGCAAGGAGTGCGTGGAGCGTAACGTTCCCGAGGAGAACGCCGACGAGCGCCTCATCGACTTGATCAAAGCACAGGGGAAGTGGGTGGATCCACCTCCGACCGACGGGCGACAGGTTCTTGGCCATTCAAGATGAAGAAGGGCGGTCGCCACAGATCATGATTCGGTGACCTGTTCCCTGGTGCTATGTGCCTGCCCATGCGAAGGCCGCTGCCCGGCCTGCATCCTC
>CAZGRP010000064.1:0-21712 GCA_964527995.1 uncultured Cytophagia bacterium
CCAATCGAATTCCCAGCGGATGAAAGTGACCAGCGGATTCCACCTCTGAAGAGCCACCTTCCCAATTCCCAGTCCCTGGTGCCTGACACCTGGTACCCGATGCCTAATCTCGAGACAAAATCCGCCGCGTCGTCTTGAAGTGCCACTTCGCCACTCGTTTCAAAATCTCGGGCCCGTGGCGGTCGACCAGCCGCCGGCCGGCCTCGACGACATGGGTGGCGCCCTTGGGCAACTCCAGGCCGACTTCCGCGCTGAGCTTCTGCAGTCGCCGGAGATACTCGGCCCGCGCCAGCACCGAGGCCGCCGCCACTGCCGCGTCCGCCTCGGCGCGTTCGAACTGGTAGAGCTCGATGTTTCGGCCGCTGTCAGCCACCGCTTCGATCAGGTAGCGTTTGTTGCCGAACTTGTCGGCGAGCACCGTCCTGCAGTCCACGTCTCCGAGCAGCCGTTCGACCGCCCGCACGTGGGCCCAGGCCAGCAGCTTGTTGAGATTGGCTGTTTCTTCGTAACGGCGGTTGTACTGTTGGGGAGAGAGCGTCACCACCGCCGAGGGCACCCGTCGCCCGATCTGGCGCGCCAGCCGCTCCACCTCGACATCGCCGATGCGTTTGCTGTCGCGCAGACCCAGGTCGAGCAGCTCGGCCTCCCGTTCGCCGTCGACATAGACCGCCGCCACCACCAGCGGCCCGAAGTAGTCGCCCTTGCCGGCCTCGTCGGTGCCGATGCGCGGCCGCCCGGCAAAGCGCACCGGCTCCTCTCCTTCCGCTGCGAACACAGCGGCCTCCATCTGGCGCTCGCTCTCGAAGCGCCGCAGTGCCTGCACCAGTTCGCTTTGAGCCGGACCGCCGATCACCACCCGCACTCCTTTCTTGCCGCGATAGATGTTCACCGTGGCCGTATTCCCATCCCCCTCGATCCGCAGCTGGAGACCGTACGGGATCTCCTTGCGGTCGGTGACCGTCCAGCCACGCCCGAAGCACAGTTTCTCGTAGGCCTGGACCAGAGCGTCGAACTCTTGTTTGTGCGGCACGGTTGCCTCTCTCGTTGGGTCAGGGACACAGAAAAGGAACTCACACAGCAGAAACACGGCTGTTTTGGCGAGAGTTCAGTGGGGCCGGGCAGCAGATTTGGCCGACCCGTTCCTCCCACTCTTCGCTCATCTCACAGTGTTTCACCCCAGAGGATAGCCTGGCTATCTTGGCAGCAGCACGTCGTACACGTTCACATTGCTGCGGTCATGATCGCCACCCCCGCCGGTCCACTCACCCGCCTCGCGGGCGACGTTGCGGAAGTCCCCCAGGCCGGCACCACCATGGTCGTCCTGGGCACCGACCAGTACAGCGAAACGCCAGCGCCGACTCGGCCGGCCGAGGATCGACACGGGGATGGCGAAGGCGACGGTGCGTGCTGGCACATCACCGAAGGCGCAGCTACGATCGCCGGGAAGGTACTCGGCCAGGATTTTGCCGCGGGCATCGTTCACCCGCAGCCCGCCGCCGACGTAGATGATCCTCTCGTAGCCGAAATCGTCCGGGAGCCGGTAGTTGGCGTTCATACCGACGTCGTGGGCGCCGCTACCAGGTTCACCATCCGTATCGATGGCGATGGCCGCGTAGGTGAGCTGGAAGCCGTACTCGGGATGCCAGCCCGGCTGCACCAGGTTGCGGAACCGCAGAGCGAAGTAGACAGCGCCACTGTCGGCAGCCACTCGCAGACGGCGCAAGTCGAGGATCCCGGGCTGAAAATTGGGGTTCCGGGGGTAGACGTAGCGGCCGCTGGGGCCGGTATCGTCACCAGCCGGGTCCCACTGATCCGCCAGCACTCCGGCCGCCGGGTTGCGTCGCTTCACTTCGCCGCAGGAAAGCAACCGATAGGGCGGTGGCTGGAGCACCGGCAGCGTGTCGGGCAGGGTCGGATCGGCAAACGCCAGGGGCGGCGCCTGGGGCGGCACGACAGCGCGCACCGCCTCCGCCGGCCGGCCATTGACGAGCGCCCGCCGGCCTCGGCGATCCAGCACCACCTCGGTGCGATCTTCATCGGCCAGATGCACCGTGGTCCGCAGCCCGCCCCGCCGCCACTCCAGGTCCAGCAGCAAACCGGAGCCGGCCCCAGACGGCTCGATCCTGCAGATGAAGCGTTCCGCGCTCTCCCGGTAGGAAACCAGCAGCGGCCAATCCCCTACCCGGACGCGAAAGTCCACCTGGCGGAGCCCCGGCGGTAGTTGCGGCCGCAGGCGAAGCGTCTGCGCCAGGGCATCGCCGTGGACGCCAAGAAAATCCTCGTAGGTGTTGCGGATGAACTCCGCCAGATTCCATGCCTGGCTCGCCGTGCCGGAAAGTCGCGGCCTCTCCTGGCCCGGCCGCGGCACGGCCTCGAGCAGCTCCGACTGCGTGCCGGCAGCGCCCCAGTCGAGGATCTGGGTGGCGGTCGACTGCATCAGCTTCCAGGCCAGCCCCTCGTAGCCGAAGCGCACCATGGCGGTGATCACCGGGCCCGCCAGCCACGTCCACACCAGGCCGTTGTGGTAGGCGGCATCGGGGACGTAGAACGGCGGGTAGTGATGGAACGGGTGGAAATTGGGATCGCCCTTCCACAGCGAGCCCACGCCGTAGGGATAGGTGAGCCTTCTCACCACGGTGGCCAGCACCTGCTGTGCCTCCTGCGCAGGGACCAGCTCGTCCTCTGGCAGAGTCAGAGCGAAGATCTGGTTGGGGCGAAGCTGCAGGTCCGGAGTACCGTCGGCGTCGAGGTGGTCGAACAAGCGATTTCTGCGGTTATCCCAGAAGGCTGCAAAAAAAGAATGGCGGACCCTCTCAGCAAGGGCCCGCCACTTTTCGGCGAGACCAACCTCCCCGACGAGTCGGGCAAATCTCTCCGCCGCCCTCAGTTGGGCGTACCACAGCGCCTGCACCTCGACAGCTCGATTCCCGCGCGGCGTCCACGGCCCCTTCGGACCAACAGCGTCCATCCAGGTCTCGGCATCGCCATGCGTCAGGAAGCCGTGTTCGTCCACCCGATAGCGCAGCGCCCCTTCAACGCTGCGCCGGATCACCGGGAAGATCTGCCGGGCGAAGGCGGTGTCACCCGACACCCGAACGTACTGCCAGGCGCTCCTGACAAACCAGGCGGTTGCGTCGGCGGTGTTATAGATCGCCTCCTCCGGAGTGATGCGGTTGGGGATGCGGCCGTAGCGCCGGTCAGTCGAGTCGGTGAGCTGGCGACTGGCGAACGACTGAAGAATCTGCCGTGCCTCGTCAAAGCGGCCCGTAACCAGAGTGGCCCCGGGCAGCGAAATGAAGGTATCCCGGCCCCAATAGTTGTTGAACCACGGCAGGCCGGCGAAAATCCCCTTGCCGCCCTGGTTCATGATCAAGGCGTCGAGCGATGTCTTGGCCCAATCCAGCGCCAGGTCGAACCGGCCGTCCTCGCTGCGGAAGTAGGCGTCCCGGAAGAGAAGATTGAAGCGGTTGCGGCGGCGCTTGATCAGGGCACGCCACTTCTGTTTCGCCACTTCGACGGTGTTGGCGATCTCTTCCGGTGTGAAACCGACGATGACAAAAACACGAACGGTATCGACGCCGTCGACGGTCAGGGCTCCCGGAACATAGGCCGGAGCAGCGAACAGCGGGGCGAAGGAGGCGTTGGCTTCAGGATCGAGGAAGAACTTGCCCGGCGGCACCGAAGTGATCCCCATCCACTTCGGGTACTTGGAATGATCGGCCTCCTGCAATCGAGATTTCTGCGAGATAAACAGAATGCCGGGTCCCTCTTCCCAGTAGGCTTCAAAGGCAGTCGGCCGGCTGGGACCGGAAACGCCGGGAAGAAAGGAGAACTTCCGCGGGCCGGGGGCGCGCAGCTCCAGAACGAGAACGTTCACCGAATCGAGCAACGTCAGCTCTTCACCGATGCCGCTCTTCTTGTAACGCCGCACAAGACGGTCGGGATAGACTTCGGACTCGGCCGTCTCGCGCGCCAGTGTTACGCCGTCGACCTGGAGGATATAGTCTTCCAGAAACTCGTAGGTCATCACGCTGAAACCTTGGAAAGCTGACTGGTTCAGCCTTCCGGTCTCACCGTAGAAAAAAGCGGTCTGTTTGTTGGTGAAGATGAACGAACGGCTCTCCCCGGGCGGCACCTTGATGACCCTGTTGCGCACCAGACCGGGCTGCGCCCAGGCAGCGGCTGCCATCCACATCCACACGAGCACGGTACCCGGCAGAGCGAACGAACGCCGGTCGATCCCGTGGCCATTACGAACGAAACGTGTCATGGCTCCCCTGATTGCCTTTCCCTCCTGAGGCTCCGATCCCCCATCATCGTCAGCCGTCCTCGACCAGACGCTCGCGTTCTCGAATCAGACGGACGGCAGCGCCGTCGACCAGCACCTCCGCTGGCCTCGGACGCGAGTTGTAGTTGGAACTCAAAACGTACCCATAGGCGCCGGCGGTCAGAATGGCCAGAAGATCGCCACGCTGAAGCGCCGGCAGCCGGCGTTCGCGGGCGAAAAAGTCACCCGACTCGCAAATCGGCCCGACGATGTCCGCCGTCTCCTGCGGCCCCTCCTTCACCTCTACGGGCACGATCTCATGGTAGGCCTGGTAGAGACTCGGGCGAATCAGATCGTTCATGCCGGCGTCGACGATCACGAACCTCTTCCCGCGGGTCTCCTTCACGTAGGTGACACGAGTCAGCAGGACACCCGCCTGTGCCACCAGCGCCCGTCCTGGCTCGACCAGCACCTTGCAGCCGAGCGGCCCCAGCAGCGGGGCGATCCGACGGCCCAGCTCACCAGGATCGACACAAAAGTCCGGCATCTGCGAAGGAAGTCGTCCGTCAAGCTGATAATGCACGCCGATGCCGCCACCGAGATCCACAAAATCCGGCCGCAGGCCCGAGTCGCGCGCCTGACCGACCAGTCGGGCCAGTATAGCGGCACACTCCTCATACGGCTTCACGCTTTCAATCTGGGAGCCAAGGTGGGCATGCAGCCCCACCAGACGCAGCGAATCCGTCTGCCGGAGTGTTTGCAGGACTCCCGGAATCTCTTCAAGGGGAATACCAAATTTGTCTGCGCTGCGTCCCGTGCTGATGTACGGGTGGCCATGAATGTCGATGTCGGGATTGACGCGCAGAGACACCGGCGCCTGCATGCCCAGGTCGGCCGCAATCTGCTTGACCACCTCCAGCTCCTGAATCGACTCGACGTTGATGGCCAGAATGCCCTTCTCCAGTGCCATGCGAATCTCAACATCGGTCTTACCCACACCGGCGAAGACGATGCTTGCCGGCGAGATGCCGGCCCGTAGCGCCAATTGCAGTTCACCTGCGGACACCACGTCGGCCCCGGCTCCCAGAAGGGCAAGCTCGCGCACAATCGCCGGATTGGAGTTGGCCTTCATGGCATAGCACACCTGGTGGTCAAGGTCTGCCAGAGCGCTGTCGAGCGCCCCAAAGCTGCGGCGGATCGTGTCCAGGCTGTAGACATAGAGAGGTGTGCCGTGCTCTCGTGCCAGGTCGACCAGCGACACGTCTTCGCAGTGAAGGAAGCGATGTCTGTAGGCGAAGGGCATAGGGCTAAAGGGTCATTGGGTCACTGCGCATCGGTCATTGGTCATTCGGGCTGGAAGCGGATGTCGTTTCCCTCGTTCGGCCAGCGGGCGCGCACGAGAACGCTGTCCGGGTAGACGACGAAGCGCTCGGCCGGCTGAAACGGAATCGCCGAGCCCCAACTGTAACGGCCGTTGCCGTCGCTGTCGCGAAAGGCATCCAGGAGGTAGACGCCAGGCAGAATGTCATTGAATTCATAACGTCCCGTGTCGGCCAGGACGGCAGAGTACTCGACCTTACGGCCGGGCTGGCGCGCGCGCAGATGGATGGCCCCGCGGGCTCCCGGTTGCATATCGATGACGCGTCCGGAAATGGCCGAAAGCGTGTCGCGGCTGAGCGTCGTAAACATCGAATAGGCCACGCTGTCGGCGGCCCGGTTGCCGGAAAGATCCAGGCAACGCCTCAGGTCCAGAGCGACACGAACCACCGTCCTGCTGGGCCAGCCATCTTCCGGGGTGAAACGCAGGACCTGTGGCGAGGGCCAGCTCGGGTGGCCGGGAATGGCCTGGCCTGCCGTATCCTCGACCGCGATCGCCATCTCGGTTGCCGAGGTGTCCATGGCTTCTGTGAACATCACCTCCACAGGGGTATTCAGAGCCACGGCACGGGCACTGTCGGCAGGCGACAGCCGGCGCACTCTCGGACGCGTCGTATCGGGCGCACCGTTACCGGTGAACTCGACGGATGCCGCCCGGCGATCGAGAGGCAGGTCCCAGAGGTCACGAAGGCCGAGCGCCCTCACCGTGTAGGTCACCCCTTCCTCCTGCGCCTCGGTCACCAGGTAGATTTGCTGGCTGCTCTGCGGATCCGGGTAGGCCAGGCGCACATCCAGAGTCCCGGAGGAGGTGATGACGTAATGGCCCGGGTCCTCCAGGCCCTCCTCTGCGAGAGGCTCTGAGAAGCTCAGCTCGACATGGTTCCGGTCCGGGGCGCTGGCCGAGGTCAGAGCCGGCGGCGTCGTGTCGCGCACCGTGATGCGAAAGTCGAGATGCTCCTCACTCTGGTGCAGCGAGTCGAGCACGACGTCGCGCGTCGGCACTCCCAGGGCATCGCTCTCCGGCTCGTAGGTTCGCGTGCGATCCTGGTCTCGAATCGCAAACAGGCGATACCGCACCGGCGCCAGAGAACTCAGCTCGTATCGACCCTGCGTGTCGGTTTGAGTGACATAGTCGGCTGCATCGCGCACCGGGTCGGGGTCGCGGCCCGACAACACATACGCCCAGATCAGAATGCCCTGCCCCTTGCCGTCGGCGTAGACACGGCCCGAGATGCGGCCTTTGTTCAATGAGTCGCCCGTGGCGAAAGCCCAGGTGAAGCTCTGCCTCATGGTGTTGTTCCGCAGGTCGCGAACATCGCTGCCGACTGTCACGACATAGGTGGTGTTCGGCCGCAGCGGCCGCGAGCGCTTGAGACGCAGCCGCGACCCGCGCCACTTGAATTTGATCGTACCCAGGTAGGGCGTCACAAAAATGCTGGATTCGGCCGACCGATGCTCTACGCGTTCGCTGAAGCGAATCTCGATCACCGCGTCCAGGGGCACGCGCACGGCGTTGGCCGGCGGGTTCACCGACACCACCGTCGGAGGGGTCCTGTCCTCCGGACCGCCGGGAGGCGGTGCTGGCTTGGCGCAGCCTGCGAGCAGCAGGATGCCGACGGCTACGGAGGCACGGTAAGGCCCGTCGATCCGCAGAAGCCATCTTCTCATATCTGTCAAAATCGTTGTGAGCAAATGTTAAAATAGCGAAATGACTAAGGAATAGCAAGAGGTTTCGCGCCTGCTGCCGGCTGATTTCCGACAGGTGCCATAGGACAGACCGTTTCTCCGCGGATAGGAAATCAAGAAGCGCAAGGGGTGAGGATTTCGTGGGAACGGCTGCTGCCGCCGAGGTCGGCCCTGGGAGTCCGCGGGCCCTCGGGCTGAGGTTTACGCCCCAGGCGTCGCCGGCTGTTGACTGCTTCCGTTTTCAGTGGAGCCAAGGGAATCTCTTGGGTCCAGTCACCGCTCTCCCCGCACCACAGCGGCGATGGCCTCCACCAAATCGATCAGCTCCTGCACGTGCCGATCCAGGACGGGCTGCGTCGACTCCGGCACTTTGCCGTAGCCTCGCATCCTCCTCGACTTGCAGTCCTCGAGAAGCTCCCACAGATGCGACACGCCGACCTGGATCGCCCACAACGGATCGCCGTCTTCTTTCTGGGGTATGTCGAAAACACGGCGGAAATGCTTCAGGTGCTCCTGGGCCGCAGAGATACGCCGGCGCAGCTCCTGCACCTGCTCAGGAGTGAGGCGCGAATCACGGCACAGATCCTCGCGCGCCGTGAGCGTCATGAATTCGGCCAGCGTGTGCTGCACGATCTGCAGAACCGAGGATAGCGCCCGCCGGTGGTTGTCGTTGATTTCAATCGCTGGCATTCCTCTCATCCTTACTCAACAGCCTCCGCACGACGCGGCTATCTGCTCGCCGCAGAAGTTCCTCCAGCACCTCCCTGTCCGCTCCGAGCTCCTCAGCCGCCCGCAAACAGGCGGCAACCAGATAGGGATCGGGTCGAGCCCGGTCGATTTCCCGGGCTGCGCGAGCGAGAAGTGCAGGGATCGCCTGTGCATGGCGAATGCGCGACAGAATGCCGGCGGCGCGGATCGGTGTGGATGGTTCCCAATGATTGAGCGCGGCGATGAGCTTCTCGGGAAAGGTACGCCGCGCGGCCTCGCTCATGTCGGCACCGCAGTGGCGGCAGGTCCGGTCATCGGGTTGCACTTCCTGCCAGCACTCAGGGCAAAAATAGGTCATTGGATCCATCCACGAACGTCGTCCCGCTGCGGGGTGAATCCAGATCCCGGCCCGTACTGACACCTCAGCATCGAAATCGTCACAGCCATCCAGTCCAATTCAGCGCGCAGGCAGCTTACCGACAAACCATTCCATGGCACGCCGCCAGGCCGTGGCCTCTTCTCTGGTCACTTCTTCGTGCTGGAAATGGTAGTCCCCCTTGCGGATGAAGCCAGCCAGCTCACTTCTGAGTCGGCCGAGCGCGCGAAGCTCCCACTGGTACAACACCTCGCGCATCCCTGGTGAGGGCAGCCGCGCCCGCAACGCCTCATAGTGCCGAAAACAAAGCGGATCCGCCCGATCGAGGGCCGCGGCCAACTCGGCCTCCTGCAGATGCTCGCAAAACAGCCCAAGTGCACGCTCTTCGCAGGCCTCGACCGTCCTGCAGATGGGGCAGGTTCCGTCATTGTCCTCGAGAGAGGGCGTGCCCTGGTTCAGGGCATCCAGCCTTTGGCGGATGAGGTCTTCGTACAAGATGCTCAAGCCGTATGCGTCGCCGTTTTCAGCCGCCATGACGGCATGACCGTGGCAGAAGCCGCCGGATGCTTGCAGATCGGCACGCACGCCAGGGTCGTTCACCGACTCATAGAGCATCGCGTCGATGGCAGTGCGTCCGGCTCGATCGATGCGCGTGCAGACGGCGCAGCCGGGCTGACCCATGGCCGCGAGCAGCTCGTAGTACCCGATGAACTTCTCAGGCGTGCGTTTCTTGCGATTCCAGATAGCCATCCAGATTCAGCTCCGAAACCTTCGCATGGATGCGAACGACCTTCTCGCGCACCGATCGCAGGTGAGCCAACCGCTTGCCAATCTCTTCGGCACCGGACTGGTGCTGCTGGCGTGCTCTGCCGACCAGTGTCTGGATCTCGGCGTAGGCTTCATCGATGCGTTCGGTAAGCCGCGCCTGAAAAGCGAAGGCACTCTCACGCAGCCGATCGAGCAGGTCCGCCCGCACACGGCCGCACTGGCGGTCGAACTGTGGCGGCAGTTCGGCCAGGGTCTTCTTGAGCAGAATCTTCTTCGACACCAGGGTTGCAACGCCATAGGTGAGCAGGTTCTCAAACGGATCGAGAGCACTGTGATCGCCGCCCACCTTGAAGAAAAAGACCTTTTCGTCCGCCAGTCTTTCCTCACCCTCGTACCGCCGCAGGCTGAGATCGAAAAGCTCGCCAGCAATTTCGTAGATACGATCGATGGCGGCGTTGGCACGTCCGGCCAGGCGCTCCGCAAGTTCCCTGAAAGCACGATCGACCTTTTCCTCCTGCCGGTGGCGCCACGGAGTAAATGCCGCCTCGATCTCCTGGCGCAGTGCCTGCTCCATGAAAGCCGCCAGCTTTCGGGCATTCCTCTCTGGCTGCTCGTCGAAACACCGGCGCAACCGAGCCTCCAATTCCCCGAGTTTGGCCTTCTTCCACTCGACCACATCGTCGTCGTAGCTGTCGAGGATGCGGCGGACACCGCCGTCGAGAAGGTGAACGATGTCGTCCTTCTGCTGTTGCACCTCCGTCTTATGGGCTTCGAAGGCCGCCATTTTTTCAGCAAGCTGCTCCTGGGGTGTGCGCACCGCCCGGGCCTCCAGGTCGAGCAGTCCCATGGCCTCTTCGAGCACCATCAAGGTGCGGCGCCGGGCATTCCGGAGCAGCACAGCGCCCTTCTCTCGCATCAAGAAACGGCCGAGGGCGCGCTCGACATTCGGTAGCTGGCTGCGCTCGAGCTTCTCGCGGTCGCCATGCAAGCGTGCGTGCAAAGCCCACTTGGCCGACAGCGGAAAGATCTTCAGTGCTTCGTCGTGCACCTGCATCTCTCTGGCAATGACTTCTCGAGTGAAAGCCAGCGACTCTTCCAGCTCTTCAGCAGAAAGATGGTCGATTTTGTTCTTGATGAAGAAGATCTTGCCGGCATGTTGCCGGACATCGGCCAGGAACTTCAGTTCCGCTTCACTGATGGGCGGGTCGGCGCTCACCAGAAAGAGCACCGCATCGGCGTGGGGCAGGAAGTCGTAGGCAGCGTCGGTGTTGTGCCCGAAAACGGAGCCGACTCCCGGGGTATCGATCAACTGGACGCCGTCGCGCAGAAAACCGGCGGGATACTCGACCACCAACCGACCCACGTTCTTCTGGTTCTTGGGATTGTTGCGCTCGGTGATGTAGTCAGCGATGGCTTCGACGCCGATCTCCGCACAGCGGCCATCAAGGAAATAGACCGTCGTCTTGAGTTGATGGCCATAGCGCACGATCGTCACCGCTGAGGTCAGTGGCACCACGGCAGCCGGAAGCAGCTCGGCGCCGAGGAGTGCATTGATGAAGGTGCTCTTGCCGCGCTTGAACTGCCCCATGACGACAAGATTGAAGGTGTTGGTCGACAGCTTGTGCCGCAACTCAGAGCAGGCGGTTTGCAGGCGAACCCAGCCGGCCTCGGAAAATAGCTGCTCGGCCTCGACGAGACAATCGTCAAGGGCTCTCTCACCCTGTTCAAAAATTTCAAGGAATCGGGTCTGCGACATCATTCTATCCCACACGTTACCCCGGCCGCCGATGCCGTTCGGTACCGCCCAAAAAAGAAACTCCTGCCTTCGAAATAGGTGAGGTTTCGCCTATCCCAAAAGCAGGAGTCATCAATCCGCCAGGCGGCGGATACTTCTGGTGAACTCCATCACCAACCGTTGAATATAGCGATTCCGGCGGCCAGATGCAAGGGAAACGTAAGGCATGGCCGTATCGACACGACTCCGCCTGCGGACTTTCTTTTCGAACACAGAATAGGAACGCTCACGGAAGAATCAACAGGCACTCCTGGGCCGGAGAGCGCCGTCTCTCATGCCCGTCTGTACTTCGGCGGTTGCACCAGAAAGGCCGGTCGGGGCTAGTCGCGCCAGCGTGGAATGCGCTCGCGAATCTTGCTGAAGCCGAGGCTGTCGAAGGTGGCTGTTACCTCTTTGGGATCGGCTCCCAGGTAGCGCAGCGACGGCAGCTCGGCCGCCAGCGGGGCGTCGCGCGAGATGGTGGCCAGCCTCTTCGACAGGAAAGCCCACTCGCGCCCTTGCGCCAGTTTTCCCGCCACAGCCCGGGCACCTCGCAGCGGCAGTCCGGGCACCTCGTCCAAACGGTCGTAGAGGCTTTCCAGGCTCCCGAAAAATTGCAGCAAGACCTTGGCCGTCTTCTCGCCGATCCCCTTGACGCCGGGGATGTTGTCCACCGCGTCTCCCTGCAGGGCCAGCAGATCGGGGATCTGCCGCGGATGGACGCCAAAAACCTCGCGCACCGCCGTATTGTCGAGCCAGCGGTCTTTGGCAAAGTCGAACAGAGCAACCTCATCGCTGACCAATTGCGCCAGGTCCTTGTCTCCGGAGACGATCACGATCTTGCCGGCATCCCGGTGCAATCGCTCCACCAGCGTGCCGATGAGGTCGTCGGCCTCGTATCGACTCGAAGCAAAGGTCGCGGCTCCCAGCGCCTCCGCCAGTCGCCGGCATGAATCGAGTTGCGCCTCCAGCTCCGGTGGTGGCAGGTTTCGCTGCGCTTTGTACTCGGTGTAAATCTCGTTGCGGAAGCTGGTCGTCAGGCTTTCATCAAAGGCGATGCCGAGGTGGGTCAGATCGTCGCGGCGCGCGAGCTGAATCAGAAAGTTGGCAAAGCCATAGACGGCGTTCGCGGGTTCCCCCTGCGGCGTGGTGATGGACAAGGGCAGTGAATAGAAGGCGCGAAAAATGTAGGGACTGGCGTCGACCAGGAAGAGGGTGGAGGCATTCACTGGGTTGTGCTTGAATTTGAATCGCGCGTTTGAGTCTCGGTCTCGGTCTTCCCCCCAGAATCTGCGGTCGGAGTGAAACAGATCTTCAGCTTGTACACGCCATCCTCGAAGCTCTTTTCGGTCAAGGTGCCGAGCTTCTCGAAGACGCGCAGCATCGCCAGATTGTCCGGCAGACAATAGGCGATGAAGCCCTCCAGCCCATTGCGCTGGGCGATCTTCATCAGATGGCGCAGCAGGAAGGTGCCGATGCCCTTGCCCTGCAGGTCTTCCCGCACCACGAAGGCCACCTCGGGGTACCTGGACCAGGGGCTCGACATGTAACGGCCCACGGCTACGATGCGTTCGTTGGTGATATCGCCGATGACGCCGACGATGGCCATGTCGCGTTCGTAGTCGACGTTCACCAGCTCCTGGGCCTTCTCGTGATGCATGGTTTTTACATGGGCGAAGTATCGGTGGTAGATGGTCTCACTGGTGTGGGAGTAGAAGAACTCCTGCAGCAGGCGCTCGTCGGTCGGCTTGATTGGACGAAAGTGAATGGGCGGAGTGTCTTTGAACTGATGGGTCACCTCATACTCTTCCGGATAGAGCCGCCCCGCCGTCTCCAGGCGCTGGTCTCCATAGACGTAGCGCCGCTTCTTGACGGTATTGAGCAGCTCGCCGCGAAAGTCGGGATGAGCGATATTGATCAGCTCCAGGGCGCGCTGGCGGATCGATTTGCCATGCAGATAGGCGATGCCGTACTCGGTGACGACGTAGTGTGTGCCGCCGCGGGTGACCGTGACGCCGGCACCGCGGCTGAGCTCCGCCACGATGCGCGACCGGGTGCCACCGCGAGCCGTGGATGGGAGGGCGATGATGGGCTTTCCGCCGATCGATCGTGCCGCGCCGCGCATGAAGTCGGCCTGGCCACCCAGGCCGCTATAGAAGCGGTGGCCGAGCGAGTCGGCACAGACCTGGCCGGTGAGGTCGACTTCGAGCGCCGAGTTGATGGCGATCATGTTGTCGTTTCTGCTGATGATGAACGGATCGTTGGTGTAGTCGGATGGGTAAAACTCCACCGCCGGGTTGTTGTCGACGAAATCGTACAGCCGGCGTGTACCCATGGCGAAGCTGGCCACCACCTTGCCCTTGTGCAGTGTCTTCTTGCGATTGGTGATCACGCCGGCCTCGATCAGATCGAGGATGCCGTCGGAGATCATTTCCGAATGCACGCCGAGGTGATGTTTGTCAAGCAGGAAGCGGATGACGGCATGCGGCACCTCGCCGATACCCGTCTGAATCGTAGCGCCGTCGGGGATCAGCTTCGCCAGGTGGCGGGCGATGCTCCTGGCCGTCTCATCGGGCTCCGGGAGGGGGAATTCGACCAGCGGCTCCTCATTGTGCAGATAGTAGTGGATGCGGTTGGTGCGGATGAAACTGTCGCCCAGCGTCCGCGGCATCCGCGGGTTGACTTCCGCCACCACGATCTTGGCCAGCTCGGCCGCAGACTTGACGATGTCGACACTGACGCCCAGGCTGCAAAAACCGTGGCTATCCGGCGGTGTCACCTGAATAAAGGCCACATCGATCGGCATCTGGCCACGTCTGAAAAGACGGGGGATGTCGGAGAGATAGATCGGCGTGTAGTCGGCATCGCCACGGTCAACCGCCCGCCGCACACTGGGACCGATGAAGAAGGCATTCAGTCGGAACTGGTTCAGGTAGCGGGGATGAACGTAACCGGAAAACCCCCAGGTCAGGATATGAATCAGCTCCACGTCGGCGAAATGGCCTGCAAGATGGGTCAGTTCCCGCGCCAGCCTTTGCGGCTGAGCGCAGCCCGACCCCATGAAGAACCGGCCGCTGCGTGGCAGCCTATCCAGGATATCCTGCAACGATTCGATCTGTTGCCACATCGCTTTTTCACCCAAAGATTGACAGCACCAATGTACAAACCGCCCCGTTGCCGAACAAGGCCAAAGAAGTGAATTCTCACCTGGGTGGCGAAGGCGCAACAGACCCGCGCCGGGCACAGGGCAAACGATGCCCTCGATACCAGGTGGTACTTTTCCAGGGAGGAAGGACGTGAGGGAAGGCGGTCGACCGGCCAGCGCACAATGCCCGGCCGGCACAAACTAACGCTCGCCGCTGTGTATGCGGCGACTTGTCAACTCGCGCGCCGGGAGCTGGCCGTAGCTCTCAAAATCACGGCTGCGAAGCACCTCCTCAACCGTGCGCCGCAACTCATTGAGATCGGATGACTTGGTAACCACTGCGTCGGCCATCCACAGCTCCCGGTCTGTCATTTCCTCGTCTGCTGCCGTGTGGAAAACCAACGGTACGTCGGGGTATCGGGCGGTGACTTCCTCGGCGAAGTCATCGCCATCCTCGGCTGCCGCGTGCACATCCATGATCACCAGATCGGGCAACGCTCGCCGCATCAACTGCCGCGCTTCCGAAGGCGTCTTTGCCAGGAGCACGTCGAACCCATCGCGACGAAACGCCTCGCTATACCGACCGGCCAGGGACGCGTCACCATCCACAATCAGCAACTTTCTCATCTCGCCGCTCCATACAATTACGGAAACGACCCGATTGGGAAATGGGATACACTAAAGTGCAAACCCGCGTTTTGAAAGTCAAATCTTGTGACAGAATTTTCAACGAATACCCTACCGCCGACACCCTCCCATCAAGGCCCAAAAACCCCGCGGAAACCCGGCGCCTGTGCACTGGGTCATCCGCGGGGTCATGGGGAGGAGGTCAGCAAGACGGCGGCTTGGAATCGAGTGAATTCAATCCCGGCGTCATCATCACGCTTCAGCTTTTCCTGGACGTCTGGACATAGACCTGACTGAGCAGCTGCTCGACCCGTGGGCTCTTGCACTTCGGGCAGCGAGGTTTGGTGCGATCGTGTTCGAGGAGAGTCATGGTAACAGTGAAGTTCTCGCCGCACTTCTGACACCGATACTCATAGGTAGGCATGTCATTCCTCCTCTAGCCTGCCGGACCAACCAACCCGTCACCTCCGTTCTATTCTTGCCAAAGCTCTTCAAGCCCGTTAGGTTCCCGGTTTTGTGCAAAATCCGAACTCCAAAGGCCGCAACTCTGCCGGGCGAATCGCGACGCTACGACGGGTCACTTGAAGGCGGCGACGACAGAGCGCAGCGAACGGTACTGATCCTGTACCAGGGCGAGAGCCTCCTCGATGTCCCGCTGAGATCCAGTTTGGCAGCGCCCCTCGAATTCGCGCGTGGCCTGTATCAGCTTGCGAGTCTGCAGCCGCAAGAGCTGTTCGTTTTTCTGTGAAAGCCCGGGAAGGGCCTCGGCCGCAAGCTCCGCTGCCTGTTGCCGAAGCAGGCTCGCCTTCCGGCATAGCTGCGCGGCAGCAGACGTGTCACTCTTGGTTTCGGTGGTCGCTGCCAACAGAGTACCGAACTTCTCCAGCTTCCTTTCGAAGCGAGCCCCGCCGCTCTTGCTACATCCCAGCACCAGGAGCAGCCCCAGACTCAGCAGCAGCCAGCGCGAGTGTCCGGCCTGCGGACGACGTCGAGCGGTTGTCGGCGATGCCTTCATTTTTTCTGTCCTCTATCGCAGGGGGTCAGGGAAACCTGGATCCGGCGCAAGATATCAACGCGCTCCAGCGTAACCCGGCACGAAAAGCCCATGATCTCGACCCCGGCGGACTCGGCCCTTCGAAGCGCGGCCAGCCAGCCCGGATCGGTCTCTTCGCCTGGAACCAGGAGCCTGGCGTCTGGGCGCTGGACCACGAAGACGGCGGCGGCACGGTCACCGCCGCGCACCAGCCGGCCGAGGAGATCGAGGTGGCCCCATCCGCGCGTCGACGGCGTGCCCGAAAAATGAGCCGCTCCGTTCACAACGCGGCTCAGTGACTTGACCTCCACCCACCAGACCGAGCCATCGGCCGTATCGAGCCGAAAGTCGAGCCGACTGCTATCGACCCGGACCTCTCGTTCAAAACCGACCACCCCGCCAAAGAGCGCATCGCGATGTCGGCTCAGGTAGCCTGCAAAGGCTTCCGTTGCGGCTCCGGCCTCGGCCCCAACCAGCACGCCGCCGTCGAGGAATCGAACCACCTGGTAGCGAGTCTTGCGCTTCGGATCGTGGCGCTGCTGCACGTAGACCCAGGCTCCGGGCTGGAGCAGATCGCGCAGGCGAGCCGTGTTGGCAAGATAGGCTTCGACGCTACGGCCATCGAGGCGAACCCGGACCACAAAGCGATTGACGCGCTCTTCGAATTGTGCCTTGACAGTCTCACGCTTCAACGCCAGGGCCCGCGGCTTCGTTACGATTCGCTCGTCAGCAGCGCTTCAAACTTCTGGTCGCGAACCCTCATCCTGAGAAGATTCTTTGTTTCCGGATCCGACCAGAGCTCAAAGCCGACAGATCCAATTCGACCGTAGAAGTACTCGGAACGTACTTTCTTGCCGTTGACGTCGATCTTCTTCATGCCCTTGAACTCCAGCCGGATGGGCACCACCGACACAGCCAACGGCACGGCGGCCTTGAATTCCTGCACGCCCCCTTTGGCTCGATCATAGCGCATTTCGAGCAGCATCAGGTGGCTCAGCATGTTGTTGTCGAGGAGGATCGCGTTCTCTCCGAGTTCCAGTTCTTTTTGGTTACGTTGCCCTCCTTGCGTAAACGCCAGCTTTGCCTTCCCTGACTCGAAGACGGCATCGACCGTAGCCGCCCTCCGTCCCTTGCTACGCACCGTATACCTCACGGGCCGCAGCGAAGGATCCCAAACGCTACTCTCCTCCAGAAACATGGGAACCGGGGCCCTCATCTCTATCGTGGCGAAAACCTTCAACGTGTCACTTTGCAGCCACGTCATCATGACGTCGGCCTTCCCGGAAGGACGATTGTTGTACAGCAGCTTGTACTGAAGCTCCCGGAATTCTTTGGTTTGGTTTTGGGCTGAGGCCGTCTGCGGGAGGCCCAACCACAGGGCGCCCAACAAAAGACCGGCCACCACTCCGCAACGCATTGAATTCATCTTCACACTCCTTGTCTTGTTCGATTCGATTCAAAGGCCTGCACGGCCCGCCCTTCGGAGGACCGGTAGAATGTAGAAAAGCCTTGGATGAGTTTCAAGAGAAAAGGCGTCCAGTGTGGTGCGAGGTCGGAGAAGAAGGAACGACGGGGGATGGAAAACGGCAGATAGAAATTAGAAATCGGGAGTCGGGAGCCAGCGACGTTTTGAGGACAGTGAAAAAGATGAGGAGCACGGAACGGAAAACGACGGCCAGGGTGCTGCGCGCGAGGTGCTGCAAAACACTGGGAAGGCCACACACAGCAGCCCACGGATTTGTTCGACCAGCGTTCTCGAACGAGGTCTGCAGCCGTAGTTCAACGGACGGGTCTTCTGAGTTGCCCTGGCCACCGCCCACGAATCAGCTATCCGTCACGGTCAGCCTTGCCCGGCGCAACATCTCCTTGATCACCTGGCGAACCTGCTCAGCGGTGAACGGCTTCCCCAACACCGGGGATTCAGCCCGGCTCAGGAAAGAGCGCGTCAAGTCGTTGAGGCTGTCCCCGGTCATGAACACCACACGGTCGGCGAGGTCGGGCCGCACTTCGCGGAGCTGCTCGTAAAATTCCTCTCCGTTCATACCTGGCATCTTTACATCAGAAATCACCAGGTCAAACACGTTCTCCTGAAGCAAATCCAGCGCTTGCCGCGCACTTCTGGCAGCGCTGACCCGGTGCCCATCGCGTTCCAGGAGGCGGAGCATGAAGCCAAGAACGACCTCCTCATCATCCACGAGAAGAATACTGGCTCCCGCGGCCTGGTCCTGGCCTCTGTCACGATCGGCGCGATCGGAAGCCTGGGCATGGGCCGGGCATGCCGGCAGTTCGACAAAAAAGGTGCTGCCCTTGTCCAACTCGCTCTCGACCCAGATGCAGCCTCCGTGCCCTTCGACCAGACTATACGAGATACTCAAACCCAACCCGGTCCCCTCGCCCACCTCCTTCGTGGTGAAAAACGGGTCGAAAACACGGTTGATATGCTCCGGGGCAATGCCGGGACCGTCGTCCTCGACTTCGATCCGCACGGTGTCGTCGCGTTTGCGCGTGCGTATGTAAAGCGTGCCGGGTTTCTTGGTGGCGACAATCGCCTGGGCCGCATTGCTTACCAGATTCAAGAAAACCTGCTGCAGCTGGTTCGGATCCCCCAGCACCAGAGGAATTTCCCGGCAGAGGTCGGTCCGGATGGAGATGTTTTCCACTTTCAAATGATAGCGGCGCAGCTCGATCACTTCCTCCAGGATCTCGTTCACATTCACCAGAATCTGCTCTGGCTTGGACTGCCGGGCGATGGTGAGCAAACTGCGCACGATGCGCTCGCATCGGCTGGCCTCATGGTGGATTCGCCGCAGGTCTGCTGCTACCCCTGCGTCCAGATCTTGCTCGAGCAGTAACTCAGCGAACCCGATGACGCCGGTGAGGGGATTGTTGAGCTCATGCGCCACGCCTGAGACCAGTTGCCCGATGGCCGACAGCTTCTCCGATTGGATGAGCTGGCGTTGAGTGCTCTCGAGCTTCTCAATCGTCTCCTGCAAGCGAGCGTTGGTTCTCAACACCTCCTCGTGCATGCGATGCGCATCTTCCTCCAATAACTTGCGCTCGATGCCGGCCGCCAGACCATTGGCGATGACGTGTACCACTGCACGGTCGGCCTCAGTGAAGGGGCGACCCTCTCTACTCCACATTTCGATGACGCCAAGCACTTTTTCCTCGACCCGAAGCGGCAGACTCAACGGTTCCCGGCGACCCCGGGCCACCGCCCCTGCCGGCGACTGGCTCGCCCTCAGGTCGAGTTGCGATGGATTCAGAGAGCCGTTGTCCTGAGCCGGCGGATCGATCCCGAGCTTCTCCGCGAGGCTCCTGGCATGCGCCTCGAGTTCCTCCTCGTCCCACCCGCGGTGGACGAGCAGCCGTAGTGCCGAGGCGCTGGAATCACTCAGGAAAAGGGCTGAGGCACGCACATCGAAAAGGTCGTCGATCACCTGCAGTCCTTCCGAGGCCAAATCCTCCAGTGTGTCGGCGTTGACGATGGCTTCGGAGATGCGGAACAGAGCCTCTTTCATTCGCCTCTGCTGCTCGCGTGCGGTGACATCGCGGGCGATCCCCTGGACACCGACAACACGCCCGTCGCGCCGGATCGGAACGGCGTTCACCTCAACCACCCGGCTTCGGCTCTTGCCAATAATCTCCACCGTGACAGGCCCGAGCACCTTGCCCTGGCGAAGCTCCTCCAGTTGCTCGCGAGTCCGTTCCCAGTTATGTTGATAGAGCACCTTTTTGATTGGCTGGCGCAGCAGCTCGCGCGCCGAATAACCCGTGATCTCCTCGGTTTTCGGATTGACATGGGTGAACCGTCCCTGAAGATCCAGGGCGAAAATCGCATCCTCCGCATTCTCAACCAGGAAACGAAATTGCTGCTCCGAGAACTGGATACGGTCGAACGCTTTCTTGAGTTGAAATGCCATGCTGTTCAGAGCGCGTCCCAGGCGGCCGACTTCATCATGCGACCGGATCTCGACGCGCGTATCGAGATCTCCGCCGGAGATTCTCTCGGTGGCCTCGACCAATTGGCTGATCGAGCGAGTCAGAATCGCCCCCAGCCCGTATGCCACGGCCGCAATCACCACCAGCCCAAACAACGAAAGGAGGATGTCCCCACGCATAGTCCGGTTTACCGCGGCATAGACGCCGGCGGTGCTGAAACCGACCCGCACTTTGCCGACCACAACATCCCCCTCACGCACCAGGGCCTCGGCTGCCAGAATTCCCGGATCCGCTTCGCGGCCCGCCTCAAGAAGCCGCCGGTCGCTGCCCTTGGTTTCGCCGGCAAGGACCTGGCCGGTCGAATCCTCGAAAACAGCATAGACGATATCCTGCGACTGTATCAGGTGGGTGGCAACACTCTGCAGCTCGGCAATGTCGCGCGTGCTGACCTCTTTAGTCAGCGCTGCACTCAACCGGTGCGCCGCACTCTGCGCCCGCTTCGAAAGGTATTCGAAGTGGGTGTTCGACATCATTTGCAGATCACGTGCGACGAGAAGGACCAAAAAGGCGAGCTCGACAACAAAAATCGACAGGGCGAGTTTGAGGCGAATGGACATAACAGCCTTGGTCGATAGTGGGACACCTGTCGTTAAAAAGTATCTCCAAAATACGCCAAAAAATCAAGCAGAACACGGGTTGTCACAGAAATTTAACAGGCACTTCCGCCTGCGAAATCCGCTCCTCGCTGCTCAGGCACACCGCATCGACAGCCGACCGCACCAGACAGAGGCCTGGCAGTTTCGGTTTGCAATCCGACATGCTGTTGATTACATTAGTAAAGCACGAAGCCGGTGCGCTGGAAAGCTTCCAGACGGAGTGTCGATCCCGTCTGCCGCTCTGCGGGTTCGGAGGAGCGTTTCCTGCGCCTGGTCCCAAACACAATGGATCGAAATCATGATTCAGGATTCGGAAACATCTGACAGCCCGGCCACCCTTTTGCTCGAACAAGAGCGGGACTGGCAGGGCTGGGCGGAACGACTGACACATCTTCACCAGGCCGTGCGCGGCGGCGAAGAGGAAGCCGAACGCCGCCTCGCCACCGCTGTGCAACGGCTGCTGCAACTGCTACCACCCACTTTGGACTCCGGCGACGAGGGCTCGTGGCGACTGGTAACCGTCCTGCTGCAACTCCTCAACGACCCCGTACTTGGTGGCGACCTCCGAGCCAGCGTCGATCTCGTCGCCCTCGGTTCGCTCATCCACGCGCTACTTGAAGGTTTTCGCTCTTCTTCAGGCACGCGGCAGGCCCGCCTGCGCGCGGCATTGCATGAGGTCCTCGACGTTCTGCGGCGCTCCGAGATCCTGACGCGCATCGCACAGGCGGGAGGCGTCCAGGAGTGGTGGGAAGTACTTCTGACCCTGATCGAAGAAGCCGGATTCACCGTCACCGAACTCTTTCACCAGAGGGTGCGACGCTACGGCCTTCGCCCCCTCTTCCGCATCGTCCGCAGCCACGTCATCGACGACCGGAGCTGGCTGCAGACGGAGCAGGCCGTCGAGCAGATCGCGAAGGGGCTGCTGGCGCTGCTTCCCAAGGATCACCCGAAGGGCCCAATCGCCATCCTCTCGGAGAACCGGTTCGAGATGGTGGCCGCCGATCTGGCCTGTCTCACCTCCGGCATCGTCGACGTTCTGATCCCGGCCAACTCGGTGCCCTCGCAGGTGGAGTATATCCTCAACGACTCGCAGGCCAGACTCGTGCTCGTTTCCAATGAAGGCCAGCTCTCGAAAGTACTACGCGGCCGGGTCCGCCTGCCACACCTGCAGAAAATCGTCCTCATGGACCGGCCGACGGGGCAGAGCGATCCAGGAGTGATCTCCCTCAATCAGTTGATCCGCCAGGGGGAACGTGTCGGCACGGAGGAGGTCCGCCAGCGAGCGGCGGCAGTGGACATCCATGATTTGGCCACGATCATGTACACTTCCGGCACCACGGGCGCTCCCAAGGG
>CAZGRP010000065.1:0-21469 GCA_964527995.1 uncultured Cytophagia bacterium
TTTCACCCCCCACAACCTTGTTCAACCTTGCACCCGGATCAGGGATCGGTCCAGCTTCACGCCGTAGCGCTTTTCGCCATACGCCCCTACCGAGCTGACCTCATAGTACTGCCGCAGCGCTTCGGTCGGCAGAACTCCGGCAATGACGCGCCGAATCCGCGAAATCGCCTGCTGCACCTTCTCCCACTCCGCTTCTACATCCCAGCCCTCGGGCGGCCGCCGCCCGGCCATCCGGTAAATCGCATCCCGAGCATCGCGCTCGAAACCGTTGATGCCACCTGGCTCAAAATGGGCCCAATCCTCTTCCCCCTCGATCTGCATGGACCGATTCAGACTCCGCTCGACGTAGTGGCGATACACAGCGAAGTCGAAGCTGGGCAGCGTAAAGCTGCGCTCCCCGATCCACACCTTTCGCTTGTCCACTTCCAGAACCAACTCGGGCAACGCCTCCAGCTGGCGCAGTTCCTCCTGGGCCAGGCGCACCATCGCGTCGAAAGACAGATCCTCACGGCCAAACCATTGGCCCAGCTTACCACGCAGGCGCACGAAGGGCACTTCCACCAAGTCGATTCGGGCCCGGGCGGTGGACAGGGTGCCTCCATCGACCAACGCCAGCTCCACCGGCTCCGGCGGCGGATAGTAGAACTGCGTATGGCCCTCGAACTCCCGCGGGCTCACCAACACGTGGTAGAGCCGGTCTTGGGGCCGCCCGAAAAACTGCATGGCCGTGGCCAGATAGACACTCATGGTCTTGCGGCCGCCCGCCAGCGAGGCGTAAACCACCGAGCCCGACGCTGCGGTGAGGCGACGTACGGTGCTCATCACCAGACCAGCAAACTGCTCACTGTGGCGCACATCGCGGATATCCTCGTACGCTTCTGCCGCGGCACCGTGTGTTACGACATCCTCCAGACCGAACCGCAAAGCCGCCGTGGCCTCAGGGTAGTCGCGGCAGAACGCATGAAACCACCCCTCTCCCTCCCCCAGCAGGTGTTCCTCCACCTGGCGTTTCCCCGAAAGCGTGGTCAGAACACAGATCCGCTCTACCCGCAGGCGCCTCTGGATCAACAGCGCGTACAGCGTCTCGGTGAGAATCTGTGGCGTGTGGCCGAGTACAGCAAGCAAGTAAATCGTGCCAGGCACATCAATCCCCACTGTCTTGACGATGTGTAGGCCGCCACCCTCCCGGTCGGCGGCCGGATCGGGGCGTCTTTACCGATGCACTACCAGAAAAGGCAGCAGGGCACAGAACAGGCCGCCGCATGCCCTCCGCTTCCGGCGGAACGGCTGGCGGCCCTTCGCCCCGGCGGGGGTCGAAAGCACAGCGGAAGCCGGTTCCGCAGCTGGGGGGCTGGCATCCACAACTGTGGCTCGACCAAAAAGTCGCTGCGCGATATAGAAAGGCCCACAAGATGGTCAGCCGGTGGCGACTGCCACCATTGGGGAAGGCGTTCGAGGATGGGAAGAAAGAAGAGAGGCGTCACGAGAGCCCCCTGTGCGTTGATACGCCAAATGTTGCGGATGATAAAATACGCTGCAAAGGGAGCGAACGCAAGAGAAAAGTTGTGAAGTGATTGTTACATTCCCTGCCGCGGTGGCCGGGGCCTGGCGAGCCGGGCGGGTGTTGCGTATCAGGTCTCAGGGATCAGAAACTGGGAGGAGGGATGGGAATTGGGTGTCAACCGTCCACCCGCCGAAAAGCCGTTCTTGCCTGAAGGCGGCATCCCAGCTTTCGTGCCGGTTTGGCGCAGTTCCGTATCTTCGGCGTGTTTCGGTGCTCAACCCTCCAGGCAAATCCGTGCTCAAACGGCAACGGGCCGGTGCGGCGGCTCATGGGAACGTACCGGTTCTCCGCCGGCCACTCCCACACCCAAGCCGCCGTGGGGACTATTCGAAGTCGCGGTCCAGGTAGTCGCGCAAGTAGCCCTGCTCGGAGACGTTCTGCTGGATTTTGCGGATGAGCCGTTCGTTGAAGTCGCGCGCCGGATGGTGGCCGTAGATTTTCAGAAGCTGGTTGAGGGCGATGACCTCGGCGATGACCGTGATGTTCTTGCCCGGGAAGATCGGCAGTTTCACCACCGGGATCTCCACGTCCAGGATCGTCGTCGTCTCCTCGTCGAGGCCGATGCGCTCGTAGTCGCGGGCGTCATCCCAGACCTCGAGCTGCACCTCCACCTCGACGCGCTTCTGCAGGCGGATGGCGCGGATGCCGAAGATGCTCTGCACGTCGATGATGCCCAGGCCGCGGATCTCCATGTGATGCTGCAGCAGTTCGCTGCCCGTGCCGATGAGCACACCGCCAGCCTTGCGACTGATGTTGACCACATCGTCGGCAACCAGCCGGTGACCGCGCTCCACCAAATCGAGGGCAATTTCGCTCTTGCCGATGCCGCTACGACCGGTGAACAGCACGCCAATGCCGTAGACATCCACCAGCGAACCGTGCACCGTGATGGTGGGAGCGAACTTGTCGTCCATGTAGTCGCTGAGCAGGTGCATCAACTTGCTGGTCTTGAAGGGCGTCTGAAAAACGCTGATGCCCTGGCGCTCAGCGATCTCCATCAGCAGCGGTGGTGGGTCGTTGTTCTCGGTGAGGATGATACAAGGCAGTTCGAAGGAAAGCAGCGTCTCCAGGGCCTTGCGGCGTCTAGCCTCACTCAGCGTGTTGAGGTAGTCGATCTCCGTGTTGCCAAGGATCTGCACGCGCTTGTAGGTGAAGACCTTAACGAAGCCAGCCAGTGCCAGCCCGGGGCGATGCAGGTCGCCTTCCTCGATGATGCGCGAGAAGCTGGCGTTGCCGTTGAGCAACTTGAGCTGCAGTCGCTGGCGGTTGTCTTCGTACAGAGCCTTGACGGTCAGACCATGCATCGTTCTCCCTCCATTCTTGCCCACAGACAAGGGGCTCGCCGCAGCGGCGGCCCCTTGTCTTCTCTGTTTTTTCTACGCATGACGCCGTGATCCGGCTCCCGATCATTCTTCCTCCACAATCAAATCCGTGGCCCGTTCCCGGGGCCGCTGGCGCAACTTCTCCTTGTAGCGTTTCAACTGCCGCTCCAGCTTGTCGATGGCCAAAGCGACCGATTTTTTCATGTCTTCACTTTTTTCCACAACGGTAAGCCGCTGCCCATAGACTTTGAGTACGATTTCGGCCACCTCGACCGCCGCCTTCTCGTGGTCGAGAATCACTTCGCAGTCGATGATGCCGTCGTAGTAGCGCTTCAGGCGCCAGGCCTCGCCTTCGACAAAGTTTCTCAGCTTCGGGGTGCACTTGAAATGCCTGCAGGTGAGGTTGAGTCTCATTGTGTCCTCCTTTGTGCTTTCTGCGAACCACCTTTTGGGGGACAAAAAACTACCTCCCAAAGCAGCGGACAGATCGGGTTATTCAGCTCTTGGGTGCGCCTGTTTGTAGACACGTTTGAGGCGCTCGGCAGTGACGTGTGTGTACACCTGAGTGGTGCTGAGACTGGAGTGGCCGAGCAGTTCCTTGACCGCCAGGAGATCGGCGCCAGCGTCCAGGAGGTGGGTGGCAAAGGTATGCCGCAGGACGTGCGGGTGGGTCTTGCCGGCTTCGGCGACTTGCGACAGGTAGTGGGCTACCCGGCCGGCGACAACGCGGGGGGAGATGCGCTTGCCGCGACGTCCGAGGAACAGCGCCTGCGGGTCGATCTGCGGGGCGCGGCCGCGGCGCGGAACCACGATCCTTTCGCGTACAGCGAGATACCGCTCCACCGCCTCGGCAGCGGCCAGGCCCAGCGGCACCACGCGCTCCTTGCGCCCCTTGCCGTGCACCCGCACCACTCCTTCACGGAGGTTCACATCGTGCACGTCCAGGCCGGTCAGTTCGCGCAGCCGGAGACCGGCGCCATAGAACAGCTCCAACATGGCGCGATCGCGGCAGCCCACCGGAGTCGAGTCGGGCAGATCGAGGGCTTTCATCACGGTCTCCACGTCCAGCCATTCGGGCAGGCGTTTTTCGCTGGTCAAATAGGGGATGTTGGTGGCGGGATTGGCGGGCAAGATCCCCTCGCGGGAGAGGTAACGGCAGAAGGATCGCATGGATGACAGCTTGCGATTCACCGAAGTGGCCGCAAGCCCGTGGCGGGCCAGGCCGGCGAGGTAATCCCGCAACGCTTTACGCTCCAGCGGCGCCACGATGCCCTCGGCTTTTACGTGGTCGCAAAACTGCTGCAGGTCGCTGCGGTAGGCCTCGACCGTCAGTGGCGCGCAGTTGCGTTCGACCTCAAGATGATGCAAGAACCGCTCGATCCAGCCTGAAAGCTCGTCAGCCGACAGCGACAGAGCCATACGATTCCTCGGCTTCGGCGGGGAATTCCGCCTTGCAGTTCGGGCAGCGCAGGTACTCACCCCCGGCATCAGACGATCGGTCCCCTTTTCGGCGACTGCGTTCCTCCAGGTAGGGGTGCCCGCATTCCGGGCAGGCCCGATCGACCGGCCGGTACCAGGTGGCGAAATCGCACTTCGGATAGTTGCTGCAACCGTAGAAGGTCCTCCCCCGGCGCGTTCGTTTCTCCACCACCATGCCGTCGCATCCCTCCTTGGGGCACTTCATACCGATGGTGAGCGAACGCGTGTTCTTGCACTCGGGATAGCCCGAGCATGCCAGGAAGCGGCCGAAGCGACCGGTCTTGATCACCATGTCGCGGCCGCACTTCTCGCACTTCTCGCCCGATGTCTTCTGCTCTTCGGGCTCGACGGGCGCCGTGTAGCGGCACTCCGGGTAGCCGGTGCAGGCCATGAAGCGACCGTTGCGACCCCAGCGGATGATCAAGTCGCGGCCGCATTTCGGGCATTTCTCGCTGGTTTCCTTCTGCACTTCTTCGAGGATCTCCTCGCGCTTCTGCTCGGTCGCCTGCAGAGCGCGGGTAAAGGGCTCATAAAAGGCCTTTACGACCTCGAGAAACTGGCGCTCGCCCGACTCGATGCGGTCCAGCTCGGCCTCCATCTCGGCGGTGAAGTTGACGTTGAAGATATTGGGAAAGTTCGAGACCAGAATCTTGTTGACCGTGCGCCCCAGGTCGGTGGGCACCAGTTGCCGTCCGTCTTTGATGACGTACTGGCGCTGTTGAATCGTCGAGATGATGGTGGCGTAGGTGCTCGGCCGGCCGATCCCCAGCTCGTCCAGGGCTTTGACCAGGCTGCTTTCGGTGTATCGTGCCGGCGGCTTGGTGAAATGCTGCTTCGGAATCAGATCGATAAGGCGGAGGTTCTCCCCCGAGCGCAGCTCCGTTGGAACCTTGCCCGTCTCCTCTTCTTCGCGGGCCTCGCCGTTCTCCTTGACATCTTCATAGACCTGCAAGAAACCGCGGAAGGTGACCACCGAGCCAGTGGTGCGAAAGAGGTAGCGGCTGGTCCCGGCCGCTGACGGGTCGCCCGCAGTGATGTCGATGGTAGTCTGCTCCAGCTCAGCCGGCATCATCTGCGAAGCAACGAAACGCTGCCAAATCAGCTCATAGAGCCGGAACTGATCGGCCGTAAGGTAGCGCTTGACCTTGCGCGGCTCGAACTTCATCGAGGTCGGACGGACGGCCTCGTGGGCGTCCTGAGCGCCGCTCTTGGCCTTGTAACGCCGGGCCGTCTTGGGCAGATACTCCTTGCCGTAGTTGGTGTAGATGTACTCGCGCACTGCCTCCAGTGCCTCGTTGGCAACGCGCGTCGAGTCGGTACGCATGTAGGTGATCAGACCGGTGGGCCCCTTCGAGCCCAGCTCGATCCCTTCGTAGAGCTGCTGCGCCGTCGCCATGGTGCGCTTGGCAGTGAAGCCCAGGCGCTGAGCCGCCGCCTGCTGCATGGTGCTGGTGGTGAAAGGTGCCGGCGGGTTGCGGCGGACGGTCTTCTTCTGGATACTTTTGACCGTGTAGCGCTGCTTGCGCAGATCCTCGACAACCGCCAGAGCCTCGCTCTCCTCGCCAAGCTTGACCCGCTTGCCGTCGATCTGGATCAGTTTCGAGGGGAACGGCTCGGTGCGGAAACCCTGGAGCATGGCCGTGATCGACCAGTACTCTTCGGGCACGAACGCGTCGATCTCGTCTTCGCGCTCGCAGATGAGGCGCAAGGCCACCGACTGCACGCGACCAGCGCTCAGCCCGCGGTAGATCGTGCGCCACAGGATCGGGCTCACCTGGTACCCCACCAGGCGGTCGACCACACGCCGTGCCCGTTGAGCCTCGACCTTGTCTTCGTCGATCTCGGTGGGGTGTTGGATGGCGTGCTTTACCGCGGTCTCGGTGATTTCGTTGAAGAGAACCCGGTGGATGTTGCGGTTGCGCGCAGCAATCTCCTCGGCAATGTGTTTGGCGATGGCCTCCCCTTCGCGATCCGGGTCGGTGGCGATGTAGACCCTGTCGGACTGTGCGGCCGACTTGCGCAGCTCATTGAGGATCTTCCCCTTGCCACGGATGGTGATGTACTCCGGATCGAAACCATCTTCGACCTTCACACCGAGGCGATGCTTGGGCAGGTCCTTGACGTGACCCACCGACGAGCGCACCTCGAATCCGCGGCCGAGAAACTTGCTGATCGTCTTTGTTTTCGCTACCGATTCAACGATGACCAGTGACTTTGCCATGCTGTCTCATCTCAAGTAAAAGGATCATCCCCGTCGGCCGGCTGCGGCCGACACCCATCGTCACCCTACTGAATCTCTGGATCGCTGTCCCACAAGAAGTAGTTGCCATCGGTAAAACCGTCGGTCTCGAAAAGCATCGACGCCACCATCGCCTTGATATCGCCGACAGTCACCTTGGGAGAGCCGAGCATCATGGCGCGTTCGATCACCGTTTCCATCTCGGCGTGGGTGATGAGGCCCAACTCCCGCAACTGCAACAGGTAGCCGAAAGCCTCGGGCGAAATCACCATGCGCTCGACTTCGTGGAGATACCTCGTCGACTGCTGGAAGGCGCTGTCTTCGCTGTCCATCACCTCATCGATGCCGTTGCGCATGCGCTCGAGCAACCACGAAAAGGCGGAATTGATCTCGCTTTCGGTGTATCCGCGCTGCATGAGATCGCGCGACAGGACGGCAAGCTCCCCTAACCCTCTTTTCTTCTGGCGGATCTCGTTCATAATATAGACGAGGATCTCCATGACTCGTTCGTTCATCTCTACCCTCCTACAATCGCCTCACAACCGGGGCTCGGACTGCCCGATAATGGGCAGTAATGTAGCAAAATCGCCTGCAAATGCAAATCATTTTACAATTTCTTCTTGTCGGGTCTTTTCACCTGCTCGTCGTCCTCATTATGCTGTGCCGTAACAGCGGCAGCCACGGTCCTATTCCCTCCGCACTGCAGCGAGCCACGACCTCTGCTGCAAGTCGCCGCCCGCCTTCTCACCGCTGCCATCGACGCCGGCCGCAGGAACCTTTAGGCCATGCGGCCGTGACATTTCTTATATTTTTTACCGCTGCCACACGGACACGGGTCGTTGCGGCCGACTTTGACGCCGACGGTCACCGGCTGCGGCTTGCCAGCCTTTTCAGCTCCGGGACCGCTGGCGGCAACAGGGGCGCGGCGGCGGCGCGGCGGCGCGGTCACGCCACCGAACGGGCCGGCCGACTCATGCACCAGGCGCATCTGGGCCGGCGTCCGCCGCGTGATCGGCTCCGGCTCGGCCTGAAGCTGCGCCTTAAAGATCATCTCAACGACCTGCTCGTTGATCATCCCCAGCATCTCGGTGAACAGCCGGAAGCCTTCGCTCTTGTATTCGATCAGCGGGTTCTTCTGGCCGTAGGCGCGCAGCCCGATGCCCTCTTTGAGCTGATCCATCTCGTAGAGGTGCTCGCGCCAGCGCTCGTCGATGACGCGCAGCATGGCATAGCGTTCAAGCTGCCGCATCAGCTTTTCGCCCAGCGCCTCTTCTTTCTGGCGATACTGCTCGCGCGCGACTTGTTGCACCCGCTCGAACAGATCCTGCTGGGTCATTTCCAGGATCTCTTCCCGAGAGAAGGGTAGCTCCAGCAGCATGCTCTTGCGGAAAGCGTTGCGCAGACCGTCCCAGTCCCACTGGTCGGCGTACGACTTGCTGTCGGTGAACTGCTGGATCTTGCTCTCGATCACCTCGTCCATCATGTCGAGGATGTCCGAGCGCAGGTTCTGCCCCTGGAGGGCATGAGCGCGCAGGTCGTAGATGACCTCGCGCTGCTGGTTCATGACGTCGTCGTATTCGAGCAGTTGCTTGCGGATCTCAAAGTTGTGGGCCTCGACGCGCTTCTGAGCCCGCTCGATCGACTTGGTGACCATCGGGTGCATGATCACCTCGCCTTCCTGCACACCCAGCCGGTCCATCACCCCGGCGATGCGCTCCGAGCCGAACAGACGCATCAGGTCGTCTTCCAGAGAGAGATAGAAGCGCGACGATCCAGGGTCGCCCTGGCGCCCGGAACGGCCGCGCAACTGCCGGTCGATGCGCCGGGCTTCGTGGCGCTCGGTACCGATGATGTGAAGGCCGCACGGTACGTTTGCCAGGCAGTTGTATTCGTGCAGGTAGGGGCAGGGCTCCACGTCCGGCTTCGGTTCGACCAGGGCACAATTCTCGTGTTTCACCACTCCCGGACCGAGCTTGATATCGGTGCCGCGGCCGGCCATGTTGGTCGCAATGGTGACTGCCCCCGGCTGCCCGGCGCGGCTGACGATTTCGGCCTCCTTGGCGTGATACTTGGCGTTGAGGACGTTGTGCGGAACGCCGCGGCGCTTGAGCATGCGGCTCAAGGTCTCCGAAACTTCCACCGACACCGTACCCACCAGCACAGGTCTCCGCTTCTCGTGCAGCTCTGCGATTTCGTCGATGACGGCTTTGTATTTTTCCCGCTTGGTGCGGTAGATCAGGTCGTCGTAGTCGATTCGGCGCACCGGTTCATTGGTAGGGATGACGACCACGTCGAGCTTGTAGATCTCCCAGAACTCAGCCGCCTCGGTTTCGGCGGTGCCGGTCATACCCGCCAGCTTGTGGTACATGCGGAAATAGTTCTGCAGAGTGATCGTCGCCAGAGTCTGCGTCTCGCCTTCGACGGTGACGCCTTCCTTGGCCTCGAGGGCCTGGTGCAAGCCGTCGCTGTAGCGCCGTCCGGGCATCAGCCGGCCGGTGAACTCGTCGACGATGAGCACCTTGCCATCGGTGACCACGTACTCGACGTCGCGCTCGAACAGGGAGTAGGCGCGCAGCAACTGGTGGATGCTGTGAAGCTGGTCGCTCTTTTCGGCAAACTCGCGCTGCGCCTTCTCGCGCTCGCGGATCTTCTCCTCCGCCGTCAGAGTTTCGTCTTTCTCGATGTCTGCCAAACGTTCGGCCAGGTCGGGGATCACGAACATGTTGGGATCGTTCGGCGACAGGAACTCCCGGCCCTTCTCGGTCAGGTCGATGGTGTGCGCCTTCTCATCGATGGCGAAGTAGAGCTCCTCGTCCAGCTCTTCCATGCGCTTGTCGCGCAGGTAGTCGTTCTCGACCCGGCGCATCAGCTTCTTGACGCCGACCTCCTGCAACAGTTTCATCAGCCGCTTGTTCTTGGGAGCACCGCGATGCGCCTGCAGAATTTTGATGCCGGCCTCATACTCGGTCTCCGGGTCCTGCAGGAGCTTCTCGGCTTCGGCCACCAGGCGATTGACCAGCAGCGTCTGGCTCTTGACGAGCCGTTCGACAGCCGGTTTCATCAGATCGTACTGCTCGATGGACTGCTCCACCGGACCGGAGATGATCAGCGGCGTGCGCGCCTCGTCGATCAGGACCGAATCGACCTCATCGATGATGGCGTAGTAATGGCCCCGCTGCACCTGGTCCTCCAGGCGGATGGCCATATTGTCGCGCAGGTAGTCGAACCCGAATTCGTTGTTGGTGCCGTAGGTGATGTCGGCGTCGTAGGCCACCTTGCGCTCGGCCGGTGTCATGTCGTTCTGAATGTAGGCGACCTTCATGCCGAGAAACTCGTAGATCTTGCCCATCCACTCCGCGTCACGGCGGGCCAGGTAGTCGTTGACCGTGACCAGATGCGCGCCCTTGCCGGCCAGCGCGTTGAGATAGAGCGGCATCGTGGCCACGAGCGTCTTGCCCTCGCCGGTGGCCATCTCGGCGATCTTGCCCTCGTGCAGCACGACCGCACCGATAAGCTGCACGTCGTACGGCACCATATCCCACTCGATCTCATGGCCAACGACTTTCCACTTCTGCCCGACGAGGCGGCGGCACGTCTCCTTGACCACGGCGAAAGCCTCTGGCAGGAGCTCGTCGAGCTTCTCGCGGATGATCTCCAGCTCCTCATCTTCGAGCTCGGCGATGCGGTCTCGCAGCGACTCATGCATCGTGGCCTCGTCGTAGCCGTTTCCCGACTCATCGACGTCGGCCACATCGGCGTGCAGGCGCTGCTTGAGTTCTTCGATCTCAGCACGGATCTCCGCCGTAGCCTCGTGGATCCGAGCTCTGAACTCGTCGGTTTTCGCCCGCAGCTCCTCGTCGCTGAGCGAATGCAACTCCTCGTAGTAGGCGTTAATCTGCTCGACGAGGGGCATGATGCGCTTGACATCCCGCTCGTGTTTGCTTCCGAAAACCTTTGTAACCAGTTTTCCGATCATTCCTCTTTCCTCTGCCACGCTCCTGTGCTTATTCATAAAAAGAATAGGATTGTCAGCCGACAATCCTACGCCGGAATGTCCTTTTGCTTATACCTTTAGGCCAGCAGCGAAGTTCATTCGGAAATCTCCGCGCCATCGTTCAACCCTCTTCCCGATTTCTGCAGCCGACCACTGGCACGCAGCTCGGCCAGTATGGCATCCAGGATGCCGTTGATGAACTTACCGCTCTTCTCGGTGCTGTATTTTTTGGCGATCTCGATGGCCTCGTCGATCGTCACCTTCGGTGGGATGTCCTGGAAGAAGAGGAATTCGGAGATCGCCAGTCGCAGAATAAGTCGGTCGAGCACCGCGATCCGTTCAAAATCCCAGTTTGTGGCCCGCTCGCGGATCATGCGGTCCAGCTCTTCGCGGTGCTCGTACATGGTCTTGACGAGATCGATGGCGAACTCCGCAACCTTCGGGTTTTCTCCCCGGCTGACGATGGTGTCCTCCACGATCACGTGCAGCGGATTGCCGGAAAGCTCCAGCGCATAGGCGGCACGCAACGCCAATTCCCTGGCCCTTCGTCGACTACTCATCTTCTCTCACTCACCTTGCCCGCAACGGCGCACGGAGCGACCTCGCTGAAAGACCCGATCCCTCAGCAGTCTAGTTGATGAACGTAAGCCATCCGTACGGGTCATCGATTTCCCCGCTCATGATATGGAACAGGCGCTGCTGAATCTTCTCGGTGATCGGACCGCGGCGGCCCTGGCCCACGGGGATGCGGTCGATGGAGCGGATCGGCGTCACCTCGGCAGCACTGCCGGTGAAAAACACCTCGTCCGCAATGTACAACATTTCCCGCGGGATGTGGGTCTCGATCACTTCGAAGCCCAGGTCGCGGGCGATCCGCAAGACACAGTCACGCGTGATTCCCGGCAGAATCGAAGCGCTGAACGGGGGCGTGTAAAGTTTGCCCTTTGTCACCACAAAGATATTCTCGCCGCTCCCTTCACTGACATGCCCAAAGGTATCGAGGCAGATCCCCTCGACGTAGCCGTTGACCTTGGCCTCGAGTTTCACGAGCTGCGAGTTCATGTAGTTGGCGCCTGCCTTGGCAACACTCGGAAACGTATTGGGAGCCATCCGGTTCCAGGTGGAAACACACACGTCCACACCGACATTGATGGCCTCGTCGCCGAGATACTTGCCCCATATCAGCGCTGCCACCGCCACTTCGATGGGGCAGTCTTTGGGATCGACGCCAAGGCTGCCGTAACCTCGGTAGACGACGGGGCGAATGTAGGCGGAGCGAAGTCCGTTGGCTTTCACCACATCCTTGCAGGCCTGGGCGATCTCCTCCTTCGTGTACGGGATCGAGATCCGGTAGATCTTCGCCGAATTGAACAGCCGGTCGATATGATCCTGGAGACGGAACAGCGCCGGACCCTTGGAGTGCTCGTAACAGCGGAACCCTTCGAAGACACTGGAACCATAATGAATCACGTGGGCCATCACATGGACCGTCGCCTCTTTCCAATCTACAAGCTTGCCATTGAACCAAATCTTGCCATTCTCTGGGAATTCGGACATTGTTTGTTCCTCCGTTTGATTCGAAGCGCGACGCTTGCCGGGGCGCCAGCCGGGGTTGAGATCGCGCAAGGGTTGTGCCGCCGCGGCCGCCAGGCGTCCGACAACGAGCCGGCGTCCGCGCATCAGTTGCGCTAGCCGTGCAGGAGCGACCGGGCAATCACCAGGCGCTGAATCTCGGATGTGCCCTCGTAGATCTCGGTGATTTTCGCGTCGCGCATGTAGCGCTCTACCGGATAGTCCTTCAGATAGCCGTAGCCGCCGTAGATCTGCACCGCTTTGATGCTACACCAGACGGCGGTCTCCGACGCAGCCAGCTTCGCCTTGCTGGCCGCCGGCCCGTACGGCAGGTCCTGGTCCTTTCTCCAGGCGGCATCGTATGTCAGCAACCGACTGGCCTGGATGCGCGTCTCCATGTCGGCCAGCATGAATTGGATCGCCTGGAACTTGCCGAGCGGCCGGCCGAACTGTTCGCGCTCCTTGGCATACTTGACGGAAGCGTCGAGCGCTCCCTGGGCAATGCCGACGGCCTGGGCAGCGATGCCGATGCGGCCGCCGTCGAGGATGTTCAGGGCGATGTGAAAACCTTCGCCCACCTCACCGAGCCGATTTTCCTTGGGCACAACACAGTCTTCGAAAACCAGAGAAGCGGTGTCGGAGCTGCGTATGCCCAATTTCTCCTCTTTTTTCCCGACCCGGAAACCAGGGAAGCCGCGCTCCACCAGAAACGCCGTCACCCCTTTGTGCCCGAGCGAGCGGTCGACCGTGGCGAACACGATGTAGGTCTCGGCATGGACGCCGTTGGTGATGAAGTTTTTGGCGCCGTTCAGTACGTAGTGATCACCGCGATCCACGGCCATGGTCTGCAGTCCGCTGGCGTCGGATCCCGATCCCGGCTCCGATAGACAGTAAGCACCGAGCTTCTCGCCGCGCGCCAGCGGCACCAGGTACTTCTGCTTCTGCTCCTCGGTGCCGAAGTTCTCGATGCCGTGGCAGACCAGGGAGTTGTTCACCGAAACGATCACGCCGGTCGAGGCATCCACTCGTGACAGCTCCTCTACGGCAATCACGTAGCTGATGGTATCGAGCCCGGCACCGCCGTACTTTTCCGCCACCATCATTCCCATGAAGCCGAGCTCGGCAAGCTTGCTGACATGATCCTCGGGAAACCGCTCGTCGCGGTCACGTTCAGCCACGTCGCGGGCCAGTTCCGTTTCGGCGAACTCCCGGGCCGTGCGCTGAATCATGCGTTGTTCTTCCGTCAGTCCTAGATGCATCGTTGGTTATCTCTCATTTCGTTTCAGATCCTTTCTTTGAACTCCGGGTCGAGCTGCACCGCCATACGAATCGACCCCGTCCGGGGTCAGCTCGGGTAGCTATAGAATCCCTGTCCAGTCTTACGGCCCAACCGGCCGGCAGCCACCATCTTGCGCAGCAGGGGGCAGGGCCGGTACTTGTCGTCGCCGAGATCGCGGTGCAGAACCTCCATGATGTGCAGGCACACGTCCAGGCCGATGAGGTCGGCAAGGGCCAACGGCCCAATAGGATGCGCCATGCCCAGCTTCATCACCGTGTCGATGGCGTCCGCTTCGGCCACCCCCTCCATCAGGCAATAGACGGCCTCGTTGATCATCGGCATGAGGACGCGATTCGACACGAAGCCTGGGAAGTCGTTGACCTCCACCGGCGTCTTGCCTAGCTCCCGGGCGACCTGCATCACGGCCTCGAAGGTTTCATCTGAAGTCGCCAGGCCGCGGATCACTTCGACCAGCGCCATCACCGGCACCGGATTGAAGAAGTGCATGCCGATCACCTGGGCCGGCCTGCGGGTCGCCGAGGCCAGAGCGGTGATCGAAATCGACGATGTGTTGGAGGCCAGAATGGTGGGAGCCGGACAGACCGAATCGAGTTTCTCGAACACCTGCCGCTTCACTCCCAGATCCTCGCTGACCGCCTCGACCACCAGATCGGAGCGGACGGCGGCCTCCAGCTCCAGATGCGTGCTGATGCGGCCGAGTGCTTGCCGGGATTGCTCCTCGGTCACGCTGCCTTTCTTGATCTGCCGTTGCAGATTCTTTTCGATGGTCGCCATGGCCCGGTCGAGGTACTCCTGCCTGACATCGACCAGATTCACTTTGCGCCCCGCCAGAGCAAAGACGTGGGCGATGCCGTTGCCCATGGTCCCCGCACCGATGACGGTGACTTCACGAATCTCCACGTTCAGGTTCCTTTCTGCATCTCACGCCAAGTATCCACTGCGCCACGGCCTCACATGTACACTGGCAGGTAGTCGAGAATCCGGAATCGCAGTCGGTTCTCGTTGCGATCCAGAGCGACCGCCACGGCCGTGGTGTCGCCAACCTGGAATTTCATTTCATCCTCGATTCCGCGGCTGAGCACAAAGACCGCGAGACGATGATCGCCCTGAGGCACGATTCGGCGGAGGACCTTTGCCACACCCACGACAGGATCGGTCGTGACATTCTCATCATATAGCACAAGCTCCGCATCCAGCTCCACGCGAACCGTGTCGTGCTGAAAGCCTCCCTGGAGGTGGATCTCAAGCAGCCCCTCCCCTTGCGGCTCGGTGGGATGGCTGCAGGCCGAAGCCCACATCAGCACCCCGAATGCCAGGATGCTCAGAAGCATCGCTCGGATCGTGGATTTCCCCTTCATGGCCCCTCCAGGGGCTTGCACAAGCCACACTACGATCGCGTGCACCCACTCCCACATCCGCCCATACCCAGACACTATCTCTGCTCAGGCGACACCTCATACTCAACAGGAAACAGCTGATCGAGATTCAGGTGCTTCGACGCATCAAGAATTTCGATCCCCACAATCTTGTCCCCCTCCCCGATGTCGAGTACGATATCGTCACTGACCTGCCGGTTGATGACCTCCTGTTCTCGACTGTCGAGCCGGAAGTACAGAAGAATCGATCTCAATCCTCATCGAGGCGACGAAATGAACGGTGGTTCACGCAAAGCAAAACGAGTCCAAGCCATCGAGGCGGGCCGCCACACGACAATCAGCTCCGGCGCCCACGCTTAGCGCTCCACCACCACGGCAGCGGCCTCGCCCCCGCCGATGCAGATCGCTGCCACACCGCGCTGCTTGTCGTGCCGCTTCATGGCGTAGAGCAGGGTGGTCAAGATGCGGGCTCCGCTGGCGCCGATCGGATGTCCCAGGGCAACCGCGCCACCGTGCACGTTCATCTTCTCCATTGGGATCTTCAATTCCTTGGCCACTGCCAGATTCACCACCGCAAAGGCCTCGTTGATCTCGAACAGGTCGACATCCGACAGGTTCAGATGTGCCCGGGCCAGAACGAGGTCGATGGCATCGGCCGGCGCCAGAGTGAACCATTCCGGGGCGCGGGCGGCCGAAGATTGTGCCACAATCGTGGCCAGCGGCTGCAGCCCCAGACGCTCGGCGACTTCTCGCGCGGCCACCACCAGGGCGGCGGCGCCGTCGTTGATGCTCGAGGCGTTGGCGGCGGTCACCGTGCCGTCCTTGTCGAACGCCGGCCGCAGGTTCGGAATCTTGTCGAAGTTCACCCGCTTGGGCTCCTCATCCTCCTCTATCACCAGCGGATCGCCTTTGCGTTGCGGCACCTCGACGGGCACGATCTCTTCCGAAAAATAGCCTTTCTCCTGGGCTTCCAGAGCACGGCGGTAGCTGGTGATGGCGAACTCGTCTTGCGCTGACCGGGGCACGTTGCACTCCCTGGCGCACAGCTCGGCGGCGTTGCCCATGTGGAAGTCGTTGTACACGTCCCACAGCCCATCCTTGATCATGCTATCGATCAACTGGCCGTGGCCGAGACGATAGCCGCTACGGGCCTTCTCCAACAGGTAAGGCGCGTTCGACATGCTCTCCATGCCTCCGGCCACCACGATGTCAGCATCGCCGAGTTGGATCGCCTGGGCCGCCAGCATTACGGCCTTCAGCCCCGAGCCGCAGACCTTATTGATCGTGGTGCAGGGCACACGCACCGGCAGCCCGGCACCGATGGCCGCCTGACGTGCCGGCGCCTGGCCGAGACCTGCTGGCAGGACGCAACCCATGTAGACTTCGTCGACGTTGTCGGGGCGAATGTGAGCGCGTTGCACCGCTGCCGAAATGACAAGGCTGCCGAGACGCGTGGCCGGCAGCGGGCTCAGCGCCCCCTGGAAGGAGCCGATGGGAGTACGACAGGCACTCAGGATGACAGCATCTCTAGGTCCAGACATGGCCACTCCTTTCAGCTCAATTTAAGGATTTAATTCTACTTTGTCCACCTGCAATTTCTCGTCGACCTCCTTGAGATAGCCAGCGACGACGCGTGGGGCGTGTTCGAAAATGAGCAGCCAGTGCTCCTCCAACGCCTGTCGCAGCACCTTCTGCTTCGCCTCCATCGTCTGCTTCGGGTAGAGGTCGTAGCTCATCACATACGGCAGGCGCACGTGCGAGGTTGTCGGGCAGAGATCGGCCAGGAAGCAGGCGGTCTGCCCATTGCTGCGCACGATCACGACCTGGTGGTCGCGGGTGTGCCCGCCGGTCACCAGGGTCTCGACCCCGGGCACGATCGTCTGATTGCCCTCGATCAGCACGAGCTGATCCGCCTCCTGCAACGGCTGCCAGTTTTCAGGAAGATAGCTGGCCTTGCTGCGCGGATCGGGGTTCATGGCGACCTCCAGTTCGCCGCGCTGGACACAGTAACGGGCATTGGGAAAGGTCGGATACAGCCGGCCGTCATCGTGCCGGCGCGTGTTGCCGCCACAATGATCGAAATGCAGATGCGTCAGCACGACATGGGTGATCTCCGCAGCCGTGACGCCGACTTTCTCAAGACTACCGAGAAGATTCTGGCTCTTGTCGATGCCGTAAATCGTCGCAAACTTCTCGGTGAACTTGTCACCGATGCCAGTATCCACGAGCACCTTGTGGCTGCCGGTGTCGATCAGCAAACAATTGAGGCCGAGGAGGATGCGATTGCGGTGATCCGGCGGATCGCTCTTTTCCCAAAGAACCCGAGGGACGACGCCGAACATGGCGCCACCGTCAAGTCGAAACCGGCCATCGGACACGACAAAAAGTTCAAAGTCACCGAATTTCATCAGCATCTCCCTTCCTACTTCGCTTCTCTCCAGGGTGGGTTCTCTGCCGCGGCCCGCGGACGTCAACAATCACCAGCCGGCCGACCCGCCCGCGTCTCGGGATCACCCACGTGTCAGCTCGGCAATGATCTCGCGCGAAATCACCAGGCGTTGCACCTCGGAGGTACCTTCACCGATTTCGGTCAGCTTGACGTCGCGCCAGTAGCGCTCCACTGGATAGTCTTTGATATAGCCGTAGCCGCCGAAGATTTGAATCGCTTCGGTGGTGGCGCGCATGGCCATTTCGGAGGCGAAAAGCTTGGCCATGGCGGCTTCTTTCTTGTATTTCCGGCCGTCGTCGCGCAGACGCGCGGCGTGATGCACCATCAGGCGGGCAGCATGGATGTGGGTCGCCATGTCGGCAATCTTCCAGCGGATCGCCTGGAAGTCAGCAATAGGGCGGCCGAAGGCCTGGCGCTCCTGCGCATAGGCCACCGATTTCTCCAGGGCGATCTGGGCCAGCCCGGTGGCCATGGCACCGATACCGATGCGACCGCCGTCGAGGGTCTCCATGGCGATCAAGAAGCCCTGGTTTTCCTCGCCAAGAAGATTCTCCTTGGGGACCCGGCAGTTTTCGAAGACGATCTCCCGCGTGTCCGAGGCTCGCAGGCCGAGCTTGTCCTCCTTCTTGCCGATGTGGATGCCCGGAAACCCGCGCTCGACGATGAAAGCGCTCATCCCTCTGGAGCCCAGTTCCGGAGCCGTCTTGGCGAAGACCACATACGTTTCGGCCACGCCACCGTTGGTGACGAACACCTTGGTGCCGTTCAGAACATATTCATCGCCTTTGCGAACCGCCGTGGTCTTGGCGGCCCCGGCGTCGGAGCCCGACTGCGGTTCCGTGAGACAGAAGGAGCCGATGGCACGGCCCTGGGCCAACGGTGTCAGGTACCGGCGCTTCTGCTCTTCGGTGCCGAACAGATAGATCGGCGTGGCGCACAAGGAAATATGAGCCGCCATAGTCAGACAGGTGGAACCGCATCCCTTAGCCACCTCCTCGATCGCCACCGCCAGGCTGAGGGTATCCATGCCGGCGCCGCCGTATTCCTCCGGGAACGGTACGCCAAGAAGACCCAACTCGCCCATCTTCTGAACGATTTCTGCGGGAAACTCGCTCCTCTCGTCGAACTCTGCCGCCTTCGGCTCGAGTTCGTTCCGCACAAACTCCCGCACCATCTCTTGCAGCATGCGCTGTTCTTCATTGAGGTACATAGGCTTCGTCCCTATTCTGTTCTTGGCCTCTGTGTCGAGTCACCGTGCCGAGAAACGTATGACTGAGACAAGGGGGTGATGGAGCCCTGGAGTGGGCACTCCCCGGAATCCCGCCTGCTTGCGCTGCCGTTCCTGATGAGGCTCCAGAACTCCGTTGCTCCAACCCTCCACTCTTTTACTACTCCAGTCGTCCGCCTCACCTGCTCCGCCCCTATTCGCCACGAAAATTCGGAGACCGCTTTTCGGCAAACGCCGCCAGCCCCTCGAGGCGATCCTTGGTGCCGATGGTGGCCCGGTAACATTCCCACTCGATGGCCAGGCCGGTCTCGAGATCGGTGTTCAACCCGAGCTGCATGGCCCGCTTGGCCTGCTGAACGGCCAGTGGCCCATTGGTAGCAATGTGGGCGGCGATCTGGCGCACGGTGATCTGCAGGTCGCTCTCCGGAACGACGCGCAGCGCCAGTCCGAAGTTAAAGACTTCATCGGCGTTGAAAACGCGCGCCGTAGCGATCCAATAGAGGGCGTTGGTGTAACCGATCAGCCTGGGAAGGCGCTGCGTGCCGCCGGCGCCCGGGATGATGGCCAGGGCCGTCTCCCGCAACCCCATCTGGGCCGTATCTGCCAGCACCCGCAGGTCGGCGGCCAGGGCCAGCTCGCAGCCACCGCCGATGGCGCTCCCCTGCACCGCGGCGATGGTCGGCACCGGCAGCCGCCCAAGGTCGTTGACCATGTTGCGCAGATTGCGAACCGTGCGCTCCACCTCGCTCGCGCTCATCTCCCGCCGCTCCTTCAAATCGGCGCCGGCACAAAAGTGCTTGCCCTCGGCGGCGATGACGACAACACGGACCTTGCGGGCATCGATGTCGCTGCGGGCTGTCTGTATGGCCTGGTTCAGGTCACCGACCAGCGCCCGGTTCAGGGCATTGACGGGTGGTCGCCTGAGGATCACCGTAGCGATGTAATTGTCGATGTCGTAACGGACGAACTGCAGGCCGCTCATCGCCGTCTCCGTGGCAAGATTAGATCATCGGGAATTTCCACTTCCATATATAGAAGGCCAAGCCCGTGTGCCTTTCCCTGAGCGTCGGTACGCAGACTTTCCGATCCGCCGCCGCCGAGGGAATCGTGCAACAGGAAGTTCAGGGCCAGCAGGTTGGGTACCTCAAACCGCTCTACCTCGCCCTTGCAGATTTCGTGGAAGTGGGCCTTCACTCGTTCGGGGGTAAGCACGCGGCGCAGAAATTCATAGGTCTGGCGGTCGTAGGCTGCGATGCCGACGTTGCTGCCATCGCCCTTGTCGCCGCTGCGGGCATAGGCGATGTCGCCCAGGATTACGGTTTTCACGGCTTGCCTCCCGGGCTTCGGGATAGATCGTGGATCGAGTCCAGGCCTTCCGGCAGGGGAATCACGTAGCGGACCGGCTGAATCGTGCCGTCCTTGCGCACGGTGCGCTCGACGTATTTGCATTTGAGCACCGAATGCTCGACCCAGACATCATCCTCGATGATGCTGCCAAAAATGTACGAGGTGCCTTTGATCAGCACGTTGTCCCCGATGCGCGTGGGGAACTCGTCGCTGCCCGTCATGTTAACGCTCGATTCGATTCGGCAGTTCTCGCCGATGGTCAGGTTTCCTTTGACGATGTCTCCCTGCAGGATCTCCGAATTGCGCCCCACGACCAGCCGCTGATGCGGATAAGTGCTCAAGTGTACTGATTCGTGGATGACGACCCGCTCCCCGAGCTCGATGTTGCCGTCGAGGACCGCCTGGTTCTTCAAAACGACTCCCTTGCTGAGGCGGACGTTGGGTCCGATATGTACGCCCTTGCCGATCACGATGTCGAGAGGGGCGTGTTCTCGATCCAACTCAATGATCTGCTCGACGACCTCATCGGCAATAAAGAAATCGTCTTTGTCCTCGATGCTGATCAGGTCTTTGAGTCGGTTGTACACGTCCTCGCGGGCGATGGCTTCCATTTCCTTGAGCACACTCTTGACGTTGAACCCAAGGACGCGGCGGTTGTCGCGCGCCGGCGAGGCTTTCACCGACAGGTTGTGACGGTTGAATAGGGCGATAAGGTCGGTGACGTAGAGCTCACCCTGGACATTGTCGGCATCGAGTTCGCGGATGTGGCGACTGAGCGGCACGGCGCGAAAGGCATAGACGCCGGTGTTGAACTCACGCGTGTTCAGAAGATCCTCCTTGCTGAAGTGGTAGCGGCGACCGTTGAAGACGACCTCATAGGGGGAATGGTCGGAAAGCGCCAGGATGTCCCGGTGCTCTTTGATCTCGATCACTTTGCCAAAGTCATCTCCAGCCGACCGTCCCTCCACGTCCTTTTCCGGCACGCGTACGATACGTCCGTAGTAGTTCAAGTAGGGGTCGCCCTCGTAACTACCGGTCAGGACCATCATGTCGCACGGGTTGGCGACAAAACTCTCTTTGAACTCCCGCACCGAGTCCGCGTCGAGAAGCCCCATGTCGCCTGGAAAGATGAACACGTTGCCGCGGTAGTCGCCAGCCGGGATGCGCTCCAGAGCGATCCGCGTGGCATCCCCGGTGCCGTTCTGCTCCGGCTGATAGACAAAGGCGCGGTTCTCGGCCGGGCCGACGGCGTCGGCAACCTCGCGTGCCTTGATGCCAACCACCAGGATCTGATTGTTGCTCCCCAGGCCACGGCGTGCTGCCTCGGCGACCCGCACCACGGTCGGAACTCCCCACACCAGGTGGAGCATCTTGGAGGTCTCCGACTTGATACGCTTACCGTGACCCGCGGCAAGGATGATGGCCACATCGGGCTGGTTCAGATCGAGCGCTGAACTCAGCTCTTGCAAATGCCGCAGCAATTCACCGTTGTCCGTTCGCATGCTCGCCTCAATCCGCTTTACGTCCGCACGAATGCCGCTTTCGGCCCCGATGGCGCGGAAACCGCAGATCGGGAACCAGGAAATGGGAATTGGGAAT
>CAZGRP010000066.1:0-21377 GCA_964527995.1 uncultured Cytophagia bacterium
GTCGTCCTACACTGCCGCCTGCTCCCGAAGACTGAGCCGATACAGCACAGCCTCCAGCACCGCATCCACTGAGATGCGATCCATGCACAGGCAGTACGGTGATCGGCTCCGTTTGCAAGCGGTGCAGTCCTCTGTTTTGGACATGATCACCGAGTCGGGTCTTCCGAACGGGCCCCAGCGCTCCGGGCGAATGGCTGGCAGCGGCGCGTACAGCCCCACGACCTCGGTTCCGACAGCGACCGCCAGATGCAAGGGGCCGGTGCTGTTGGCTACCACGACCTGGCAGCGCTGCAGCAAAGCCGCCAGCTCGATAACGTTGAGCCGGCCGGCGACCGAGATTGGCCGATTCCCCGCAGCGGCAACCACCCGTTGCACCAGCTCTGCTTCGGCAGCCGAGCCGCTGACGACGACGTCGATGCCGATCTCACCGGTGAGGCGGCGGGCGAGTGCTGCAAACGCTTCAGGCCGCCAATTGCGGGCCGAGCCGCCGCTTCCGGGATGCAGGACGACGAAGGGCTCACCGGAGTCGACCCCCAACCCCGCCAGCAGCAGATCCACTTTGCGGAAAGCCTCGCTGGAGATATTCAGATGAAACTGCGGATCAGCCTCGCGAATCCCCAGCGGTGCCAGCAGTTCGAGATTGCAGATGACCTCGTGGCGGCCGGACTCTTTGCGGTGATGGCGCACCCGCTGGTTGAACAACGGCGAATAGAACCGGTAGGCGGTGCCGATTCGAATGGGGATGCGGGCGAAAAAGGTCGCCAGAGCCAGTCGCAGCGTTGGGTGAAGAAGCACGGCGGCGTCAAAGCGATGACGTTTCAGGGCGCTCACCAGGCGCCAGAATCCGCGAACCCCATGATGATGCCTGGGCTGGTCGTCCACCAGGATGACGTCGACATGAGGATGGGCGTAGACCAGGTCCCTGGTGCGCGGATTGACCAGGATGGCCAGGCGCACGTGAGGGAATTGCGAGCGGAGCGCCGTCAACACCGGGGTGGACAGGATCACATCCCCGAGACGGTCGGTCCGCACGACCAGAATTCGGCTGACGTGTCGATTCAAGGGCCGCACCTCCTTGGGCATCGTCTCTCGGGCTGAGCGCCTGCGTCCGCGGCACTCATGGTTTCGGGTCAGGAAGCCCAGCTCAGGCGCTCGACAACGAGGTCACGAAGGGTGGGCAGGACTCGGTCCAGCTCATCATGGATGAGCTGGATGCATCCACGGTAGACTTCCTGGTCACCACCGATGGGGTCCTCGATAATCGGGTCGACGGGATCGCTCGGGTCGCGCCCGAACTGGCGCAGCAGGAACACATTGTCCTGCACGCTCGGGTAGAAGCGCCGAATGAAATCCCGGTGCTCCGGCGCCATCACCAGAATGAGATCGGCTTCCTCGACCAGGTCTCGATCGAGGCCGCGCGAGCGGTGTTGGCTGATGTCGATGCCGAATTCCTCTGACACAGTGATGGCCAGCGGCGTGGCTGGTTGACCCTCGATGCCGAGCGTGCCAGCAGACTCCACAATGACTTTGTCCTTGATATCGTCAGGCAACATGGATTCCAATAGGCCCTCAGCCATCGGACTGCGACAACTATTCCCGGAACACACAAAAAGGATGACGTACTTACCGTCTCTCATAGACCTTCACCTTGCCGACGACACGTTCCAACTCTTCCACCGGAATCGCTCCTCTTCTCAGAACCACAGCCTTTTCGGCCGTAACATCAACCACAGTCGACGGCATGCCACCCGGCGCTTCGCCGGCATCGAGAATGAGATCCACCCGATCGCCGAGCAGCCGCTCCACGTCCGGTGCAGTTCGTGCCGGAGGGTTTCCGGAGATATTGGCGCTGGTCGCCGTGATCGGAGAATCGCTGAACAGCCGCAACAGGCGGCTGACGGGGTGAGGCGAGAGGCGCAGCCCCACCGTCGACCTTCCGCCCAACAACGATGTGTCGATCCGCGATGAGGCGGCGACCACCAGGGTGAGTGGTCCCGGCCAGAAATGGTCCATGAGCAGCGCCGCCGTTTTGGTGATCCTGCGGGCCAGCATACCGGCCTCGAGGTTGTTGGCCACGAGCACGGAAAACGGCTTGTGCTCGCCGCGGCCCTTGATGGCAGCCAGCCGGCCAACAGCCTCTCTTTTGGTTGCATCTACGCCCAAGCCGTAGACGGTTTCCGTCGGGTAGGCGACGATGCCGCCCGCGGCCAGTACTCTGGCGGCCTTTTCGAAGGCCTTATGCAGTGCCTCCAGGTCGGAGAGGTCAACATCGATTTGGATCTGCGTAGCCACGCTTCGTCACCTGTTCCGTCAACCCGCTCGGGCCGTGCGAAGTTCCAACGTCCGACCCCGGGGATGTCCTCTGGCTGTCGAGTGCGACAGAGCTGTTTGTTCCAACTTCCGCGGGGCCAGCATTTCTTCCACCACACCAGCGACCTCAGCCGGTGAGATCGACCGCATGCATTCGAACGTGCCGATAGGGCAGTGCCTGCCGCCATGCCTGCTGCAAGGTCGACATGGAAGCGGTCGCTCGAGAATGCGATGCCCCTCTCCGAAGGGCGAGAAACCGAAGGCAGGGGTCGTTGGCCCGAAAAGCGCAACCACGGGCGTGCCCATGGCCGCCGCCAGATGCGCCGGAGCGCTGTCGTTGGTAACCGCCACCTGGCAGCGCCGCAGCAACTCTGCCGACTGGCGTAAGGTCAGCCGGCCCGAGGCGTCTACGGTCTCCTCGCCGGCGCCAGCCAGGATCTGTCGGCAAAGTGCGCGGTCCTGGGCGCTGCCCACGAGTACGATCGAGGCGCCCAGGCGGCGCTGCAGCATCCGTGCCAGGGACACGAAGTGCTCTGCGGGCCAGCGCTTCGTAGGCCAGATCGAGCCGGGGGCCATGGCCACCCGCGGGCCACGGCCGTTCCGACCGAGGATTGCGGTGACGACGGCGCAGTCGCCGCCATCCGGATCGATGCGGGGTGTCGCCGCGAGCGGCTGCAGGCCGATCGCCGACAGCAGACTGAGATTGCGCTCGAGTTCGTGCCCTGGTCGATAGGGAGTGGTGTGGCTAAACAGAAAGGAGCCGGCGCTGATGTCGAAGCCGACGCGCATTGGAATTCGGGCCCAAAACGCCAGAGCGGCACTGCGTATGGAGCGATGCGGGATCAGGGCGACATCGAACCCGCGCAGGTTCCGGGCGAAACGACGCAGACCCCGCAAGCCGCGATGGTTGCCACGCTTGTCGAACACCAGGACGCGGTCGACGAAGCGATGGTGCTCCACAAGATTGGCAGTCGCTGGGATGACGACAAAAGTGACCTCGGCGCCGGGGAGGGTCTGTTTCACTGCCTCGGCCAGTGGCGTTGCCAGGACCACGTCGCCGATGTAGGCGGTCTGGATGACCGCAACTCGTCGCGCCGTCATGCCGCCACCTCCACGGTTTCAGCAGCCGCGTGGTCGAGGGGCTGGGTCTTCCACCGCCGGTGCATCCAGAACCAGTGGTCGGGGTGGCGGCGAATGAAGGTCTCCATGCGGCGAGCATAGGCCGTGACAATCTTGCGGATGTTCTCTTCGGTGACGCCACCTTCCATGGTGACATCGAGACGTTCGAAAAACGCCCGATGGCGTCCTCCGTGCGACCGCACCGCAGCCGCGAAGATGACGGGCGCGCCTGTCTTGAGGGCGAATACAGCCGGACCGCGGGCGAAAGAGGCAGGCCGTCCCAGAAAGTCGAGGAAGATGCCCTCGCGGCCGGCGTCTTGATCGGCCAGAAAGGCGACACATTCGCCGGCTCGCAAAGCGCGCAGGACGCGGCGGACTGCCACCCCCCTGGGTATGGTGCGCATGTGCATATGTTTGCGGTGGCGGGTGATGAGGGCGCTCACAAGCGGATTCGCCTGCTCTTGATAGAGGTACCACATCGGCAGTCCGGCCATGGCCAGGGCGGCGCCCATGTACTCCCAGTTGCCGAAGTGCGCCGAAACGAAAACGGCTCCGCGGCCCTCGGCCAGCGTGGTATCGAGCATGGCGCGGTTGACGATTTCGACGTAGTTCTCGATCTGTTCCGGCGGCAGGCCCGGCAACCTCAAGTACTCCACGGCGAGTCGCCCGAACTGCCGGTAGTTCTGGCGTGCGGTGCGAACGATGAGGGAGTGGGGCCATTCCGGAAACGAAGCGTGCAGGTTCTGCAGCACAACCTGTTGTCGGGTCCGCAACACGGAGAAGACGAAGTCACCGACACGGTCGCCTAGCCAGAGCGCTGCGTTCAGAGGCAGACGCCGGGCCAGAAGGCCGAGTGCGGTCACTCCGGTGTACTCGAGCCGATGTCGAAAGCGTATCCGTTCCACCAGATTGGTTTCACCGTTGGATTGCACCCGTCCGTCAGCGTTCCGCTGGTCCCTATTCGAAGGTGCCGGAAAGCCGCTCCTCCCGCTGCCAGCGCTGCAAGGTACGGCGATTCCGGTAGCGAATGGCGATGAAGGCAGCGATAAACAAAAACAAAATGAGAAACCAGATGTACGTGTCAAATTCGAGAAGGAAATTCCAGCGGTAGTGTTTGCGGATGAAGTCGTACCAGTCGGTCTGAAAGTCGACGAAGTCGATCCCGAGAGCGGCCTTGAAGGAGGTGTCCAGGTCGGGGCTGCGGCGCATCGCCCCGACGAGCCTTCGCAGGCCTTCAGGTCCCCAGCGCTCGATGATGAAACGAACGGCCAGGTAGCTTTCCTGGTAGGCGAGCTGGGCTTTGGCCTGGTGGAAGTTGAGCAGATCGTCGATGCGCTCGAGAGGGATGACTTCGCCCGACAGCAAGGCGCGCGAGACCAGTGTGGCCGCAGCGTAGCTGGGGTCCTTGGCATAGTAGATCGCCAGGCCTTCGTTGAACCAGCGTGGCGCCTGGGCGCCGTCCAGAGCTTCTGCCAGAAGCAGATGTGTCAGCTCATGCACAACGAGAATGTGGAGCTGGCGCGTCGGTTGCGACCATCGGGGGGACTTCAACACGATCAGGCGCCGCCGTAAGTCGGCCACCGCCTCACCCCAATGTGGCACCACGCCGCCCGTGAAACCGTCGAAGACATCCTGGGAAGGCGCGATGTAGACCCGGGTGGGAGGCCTGAGTTGGGCACCGAAGGACGCCGCGAGCTGGGGATAGACAGCCTGCAACGATGCCAGCACCTTCTCAGCCGTGCGATGGTCCGCCTCGGGGAAATTCACGACGAAGGGGCCGCCCTCCAGAGTATGCCAGGCGACATCGTCGGCTTTGTCCTGCGGAAAGCTCTCCGTGGCCGAGGGAGGAGAGCCGAAAGCTACCAGCAGCAAGATCCATAGAAGGAGGCGGCCTCGGGCAAGGAGGGGTTGGGACGTTCGATTCCGACCCCTCCGGCGCCGGCAAGGCATCGATTCCTTCGCCCCCATCGGTTCCGAATCGCAGAGCACCTGCCGCCGACTTGCGAGGAACCACCCGGCTGAATGGGCGAGTCGCCAACGAAGCAAGAATCTGCCCGATCTCTGCGGCACTTCAGAGCTGCGGTCTTGTCGACTCATAGAGAATCAAGCGCCTCCTCCAGGTCGCCGATCAAGTCATCGACGTCCTCTACGCCCACAGAGAGTCGAACCAGCCCGTCCGTGAGGCCATATTTCTGGCGTTCTGCCGTGGGAATCGATGCGTGCGTCATCGATGCGGGATGACAGATCAGGCTCTCGACGCCGCCGAGGCTTTCGGCGAGCAGAAAGATGCGAACGGATTTGAGCAACCGTACAGCTCGTTCCAACGAACCCAGTTCGATCGAGATCATACCGCCGAAGCCTGGCTCGCCGTAAGGGTCGATCTGCTGGCGACGAGCAAGCTCGTGCTGCGGGTGGTCTGGCAACCCAGGGTAGTAGACTCTTTCCACCTGGGGGTGTCGGGCGAGAAATTCGGCGATCTTGAGCGCATTCAGGTTGTGCTGTCTCATACGCAGGTGTAGCGTCTTCGTGGCTCGCAACACCAGCCAGCAGTCGAACGGGCTGGGGACCGCGCCGACGGCATTTTGCAGGAACCCGAGACGTTCGGCCAACTCCTCGTCGTTCACCAGAACCAGGCCGCCGACGACGTCGCTGTGGCCGTTGAGGTACTTGGTGCTGCTGTGCACGACGATGTCCGCCCCCAGTGCGAGCGGTCGCTGAAAGTAGGGGCTCAGGAACGTGTTGTCGACCACGTGCAAGATCCGCCGTTTGCGAGTCAGCTCCGACAGCGCCCGCAGGTCGGACAGTTTCAGCATCGGGTTCGTCGGAGTCTCGACGAAGAGCATTCGCGTCTGCGGGCCGATCGCCGCCTCCACGGCTCCCAGATCCGAGGTGTCGACCCAGGAGAACCGCAATCCGTAGGATGTCATGATCTGCTCAAAGTAGCGGTACGTGCCGCCGTAGACGTTTTCGGTCACCACGGCATGATCGCCCTCCTTGAGCAGTCCGACGACAGCCGAGATCGCCGCCATCCCCGATGAAAAGGCGAACCCGTACTTTGCCCCCTCGAGGGCCGCGACGTTTTTCTCCAGCGCTTCGCGGGTGGGATTGGCGGTGCGCCCGTACTCATATCCCTTGTGTTCGCCGGGACCGAGCTGGGCGTACGTGGATGTTTGAAAGATCGGCACGACGACGGCCCCTGTTTGCTCCTCGGGGGACTGTCCGGCGTGCACTGCATCGGTTGCGAATGCCAAGAGTTCCTCCCGTCATCAGGTTGTTATGGATGTCCGGCGGATCGAGCCTGTGCCGGCCTGGCAGAGCGGCCGCTGTTATCCAGCGATGAAATCCAGCAGATCGGACTTGGTGACAATGCCGATGAGCTGACCGAGCTCGTGCACGAGTACGGCTGGCAGGCGCTGTGCCAGCAGCGTTTTGGCATGGTCGATGGGCTCCTCCGCATCGAGTATCGGCAGGCTCTCGTCCATCACCTTTTCCACCGGTGCAGCCATGAGACTGCCGTCTTCAAGCACGCGCCCCATCACCGCGCTTTCTTCGAGCGAGCCGACAGACCGGCCTTCTTTGAGCACCGGCAGTTGCGAAATGTGGTATTGCTCCATCAGTTCGAGAGCCTTGCGCACCGGGTCGGATGGTGCTACCGAAACCAGGCGTGGCAGTTCCTGGCCCTTGGCGTCGACGACCTGGCGCATGCTCACTCGCTCGATGTCGAAGAAGCGGTTCTCCTTCATCCATTCATCGGAGTAGAATTTGGAGAGATAGCGGTCGCCGGCATCGGGGAAGAGGACCACCACGATCTTGTCTTTGGTGAGCGATCGGGCCACCTGCAGCGCCGCAGACGCAGCCGTGCCGCTCGACCCACCCACCAGCATTCCTTCCTCGCGCGCCAGGCGGCGGGCGAGGTTGAAGGATTCCTTGTCGCCGATGGTATAGATCTCGTCGATGACGCTGAAATCGAGGGTGCCCGGAAGGATGTCCTCGCCGATTCCCTCGACCTTGTATGGTTGCGCCGTCGTGACCTGCTTGGTGTAGAAATAGTCACGCAGGATGGACCCCTGCGGGTCGGCACCGATGATTTTGACGTCCGGGTTTTTCTCCTTGAGAAACTTACCCACGCCGCTGATGGTGCCGCCGGTGCCGATTCCGGCGACGAAATAGTCGATGCGGCCGCCGGTTTGCTCCCAGATTTCGGGGCCGGTGGTCAGGTAGTGCGCCTTCGGGTTCTCCGGATTGAAGTATTGGTTGGCCAGCAGGGCTCCGTCGGTCTCGCGGGCGATTTTCTTGGCGACTTCGTAGTAGCTCTCCGGGGAATCCGGTGGCACCGCCGTGGGGCAAACGATGACGTCGGCGCCGAACGCCTTGAGCAGGCGGATTTTCTCCTGGCTCATTTTGTCCGGCATGGTGAAAACGGCCTTGTACCCCTTGAGGGCGGCCGCCACGGCCAGACCGGCGCCGGTGTTGCCAGAGGTCGCTTCGACGATGGTACCACCCGGGCGCAGCAGTCCCTCTCGTTCAGCAGCTTCGATGATCTGAACGGCGATCCGATCCTTGACGCTGCCCCCGGGGTTGAACAACTCCACCTTGGCCAGAACGGTCGCTTCGATCCCTTCCGTGACCCGATTCAGCCGGATCAGCGGAGTCCGGCCGATGCTTTGTAGGATGTTGTCAAGAATCTTTTCAGGCATGATCTTCCTCGTCCTTGTCGTTCAATGCCACAAAAAAGCCGCCTGAGATCTCCTGCCATCGGAGCCGGCGGCATGCTGCGTCACATCTAGAGGCCCGCGTCGACAAGCACGGCTGCAAACCCTCCGTCGGTCAACCCAATCTTGCAAGAACCGTGTCGATCAGCGTCGCCAGCACCCGGCGCACACTTTTCCGATCGCTTCCTCGGCAAAAGACCAGAGAGGCCTCCCTCCCCAGAGGTATGCCGCCGTTCACAAAGGCTTCGGCTACGGGCAACGCCTTGTCGTTCACATCGGCGGCGATCACCAGCGGCGCTTCATAGCGAGCCGTCAGGAGGTCGAGCAGGTCAGTCACCCGATCCAGCCCGTCTTCCGCGAACCAATCGAAGACCATGACGTAGCCCAGCATCTTCTTGAACAGCAGATCCCACGAGTAGGATCCACTATCTGCTGTGGCCGTGATGCCGTACAGATGGAGCGTCAGTTGCTCGTCGATCTGCAGTCGCCCAAAACTGATCTCCTCTCCGTTCATCTCTATGTCCTGGCAGGCGGTCTGAATGAAGCGATCCTTGGCCTCTCTGTCTGGGCTGACGATGGCGATTTCACCGATGCGCATACCTATTCCTGGAGCAATCGTTCTCGGATGAGCAACAACTCGCTGCGACTCAGGTAGACGGTGTTCTTCTCCTTTGCGTGTTCGTCGCGGCGGAAGGAGTGGGTGCGGCGGTCATACAGATGAGGGTGTTCGGGGTACTGTCGTCTCCCCGGCAGGATGGACGTCGTCTGCCCCGGCTTGCCGAAGAGAGATGAGAACAGGGTACGAAGCTTCCCTCCCCGGGCCGGCGTGCCAGGGTCGATGTGATGCAATGCCGCAGTGATGGAACCGTTGGCGGGTGGCGTGTCCATGCCGGCAGGCTGCAGAGCACCGCGCTGGTACAGGTCCACCAGCTTCCGCAGAGCCACCAGGTCGTCAAGGTCGCTCTCATAGATCAGGTCGATCAGCCGTTTGGGCCCGGACAGCAGCGTCCACAGAGACCGGTGCTCGGCTTCGAGCTGGGAGACGTCGACCGAATCATTTCGGACCACGACCGTTCGCAGGGGCGGCAGTTGGCGCTGCAGCGTTTGCCACTGGTCGAGCCGTCTCATGCCCTCGGTCCGCAGAGTGCGGCTGGGTTCCGTGATGGTTGGAGTGCGCTCGACCGGCTGGATGTCGACGAAAAAATCGCCCTCCGACCAGGTGAAAAGCCGGTTCAGGGCATTGATGGACTGCAGGTCGTCTACCGCGGCGTCAATGACGTCTCCTTCGCGAAGAAAGACTTGACCCTGCCTGCCGTCGGCACTCAATCGCAACACGCCGCTTTTCTTTCCTACTTCAAGTGTCTGCAGGAGGTCGACGAGGTTCATCTCGGCGAGATTTCCAGCAAATCCTTTGCGATGCGGCTTACAGCCGGCCTGCAGAATCGCAGCCTCGCAGAAAAGAAGCTCGACGCGGGCGGTGAACTCGTTCAGGTCGAACGGCTTGCGTAGAAAGTCATCGATGTCGAGGCTGAGGTAGTGGACGCGTTCCTCCACGTCGTCGGCCTCTGCCGCCAGCACAACCAGAACGGGTGGACTTTTGAAGCGGTCGCGGATTTCGCGGATCAGGTGGGGGCCGTCGACCAGGGGCAACCTGGCGTCCAGGTAGATCAGTTGAGGATGAACGGTCTCGCAGAGCTGTAGGGCCTGCTCTCCTTCAGCGGCACACCAGACTTCATAGCCAGCGTCGACCAACGCTTTGCGGAGAATCCTGGCCTCATCTTCATGATGATCGGCGACGAGCACTTTTCTGCGCTGCATCGTGACACCACCTGCTACGACGAGTTGCGACTGGGACTGTTCTCGGAGGCGAACTGATGATTTCCGGTCTCGCCTGCTGCGAGAGATGGGGCTTCCTCTGGAGTGAGCAGGAGCTCAACCATGTCCACGATGGAAATGGTGGAGTCTAGATTGCAGTAGCGCAGCGGAACGGCTTCCGGAATGCCCGCGGCATCTCGGATATAGTCGAGCGATAGCAGTTCAGCCCGGCGGGTGTTGGTGACAGCGATCGCAAAACGCGTGGGAAACGAATCGTAGAGCGACCTCACCAGGTAGCCTTGATAGCTGAAGAGTTCGGGGGCACCGACATCGAGCAGAATAATCGACCCCAGAAGCCGTGGCAGCAAGCGATCGAGCAAAGCCGTAAACTGATGCTCTGTGGAGATGCCGAAAAGCTCGAGGCGAGTGTCCTCCGAGACGAGTAAATGAGAAAACTCGATCTGCTGGCTCGCCTCACCCGGGAGCCGTTTCGACGTCAGATTGCCGCCGGAAAACTGCTGCACGAACTGGCTCCGTCCGGCATCATCTGTTCCGAGAACGACCAGACTGCCAACCGGCTGGCCAACCTGCTGGGCCAGCTTGCGCACGACGCCACGCAGCTCGATGGGAATGGGCGAAGGCTCTGTCAACTTTTCGGTGGCCAGCGGCTCCGGCGCCATCTCATCCTCGGAGGCGCTGGCTGGGGCAGCTTCCGCCCCGGCCGATTGAGGTGTCGACTCTTCAACCGCTGCCGGCTCACCCCGGCCGTCGTCGGCAGACTCCGGAAGCTCTTCTTCACGCGGTTCGGCGGCCGCTACGACTGGCTCCTCCGGTTCGGCTACAGCGCGGCTTTCAGGTGCCTCCGTCTCAGCCGCCTCACGACGGCCCTCTTCGGTCTCGGCATCGACCGGCTTGATAAATCCCTGGCCATACAGGCGGACGATCCGTTCCAGGGTCTTGAGGTCCTCGTAGGTGCTTTCGTCCACGATTTGGAGTACCGTCCGGCGGCCGTTGAGAAGTGCCACAAACCGCGCCACATCGGTGGTGACCTCTTTTTTTGCCAACACCCTGCGGAAGGTTTCGGTCATCACGAAGCGGGTTTCCGGACTCGGCAGGTGTTTGAGAAGCTCCTGGCGTTTTTCGATCCTCTTGAATCCTTCCAGCAGAAGCCCGAGGTTGCTGACCGTAATCTCATCGGGGACATCGACCTCTTTGAACGTCATGACGAAGCGACCCTTTTCCCACGGCAGCATTTGGTAGATCGCTTTCTCGCCACGGAAATTCCCCAGTGTGGCATTGATGACGGCACCATTTCGAAAGTAGATCTCCCCGGTTCGGTTGTTCTCATTGTGCACCGTGAGGACGCCCGTCTTCTGCTCGACCCCAAAGCTCTCCACCAGATCGATCACACTGAATTCTTCCAGGCGACCGACCAGCTTGCGGCTGGCCTCCATCTCCTCGGCTCGGATACGCTCCATGCGGCGGAGGATCATCTTGATGCGAGCCACTACCTCTTTGACATGGAGAGGCTTGATCATGTAATCTTTGACGCCGCTGCGCAGGCCGCGAACCCGGTCTTGGATGTCACGGCGGTTGGTCAAGAACAGCAGCGGAATGCTTGCCACCTGAGGGTCATCTTTCATCCGCTCAAGCAGCTCAAAGCCGTCCATCTTGGGAAGGTTGACTTCGGAGAGGATCAAGTCTGGGTTGTCACTGTGGAGCTTCTCCCAAACATCGAGCCCGTTTTGCGCCGTCACGACGCTAAAGCCGTTCGTCTCCAGGCTCTCCCGAAGAATCTCTATGTTTTTGGGATCGGCATCGGCGACGAGGATTTTAGAGTCATCCATGCGGCTTCACCCACTTGTCGTCGTTCACGGCTGTATCGTGTTGGGTGAAGTCAATATATTTAAAATACTACAGGTTGTCAAGGGAATTCTTGTTAGCGAATTGTCACGAAAAATCGGAGGATGGGGCGAAGTGGGAGATGCGGACGGAGCGGTCTTATCCTGTTCCACCCACGAGAAGTGGAGTGCGCCTACCCGCTTTGTGTTCTATATCGCGTGGGCTAGTGCACTTTCATGGAAGTCGAGGCTGGATGCATCAACCGGTGCACGAAACGGAGCACGGGTTGCGAGATGGGTTTGTCCAGCTCGTTCGCCAGAATGCCATAGAAATCCAAGAGACCAGCGTAGATGGCCAGGCATCGATGGCATAGCGTAACATGGTCTGCCAGAGAAGAAGAGGAAACACCTCGCGCCGCCGCGGTCAGGACCCAAAGCTCCAGTTCTCCTTCGTCGGGGCAGCGAACGTGGGCGGTATCTGTCGGATCTACCTGCATCAGTTCAGAACTCCTGGGCAAACATCGATCGGCTAGTTTCAGAGTCCGGAATCGTTCGACAAATGCTGTTATGATATACGGTCAAGTTTCTGAGTTTACGGAAAAAAAAATGACGCGGGGGAGAGCTGGATGGGTAGGTTCGGTGGGCCTACAACAACTGGATGAGGAGCTCCCGAAACCAGCGTTTTACGAGCTTGCCAAGGTATTCGAAAATCGTTCTTTCCTGAGTCCGGTATGCCTTCTGGGTCAGGTCTGGGAGATAACGGCGCAGATGGTGAAAATAAGAGTCGGTTCTCCTGCCCTGGCTGATATCATCGAGGAGATCGCAGAGCGCCCGGTAGTAGATCTCACCTCGTTCGGGCGTCAGCTTTGCGCTGCGCACGTACTGGTTGAAGATTTTTCGCCGGATGCGCTCGGCCACCTTTTCTTTCGCCTCCTCAATTTCCTTGAGGCGGAGATGGTCCAGGGGAGAGGGCTCTACGAACTGATTCAGCAAGCGATGTCTGGCAAGCTCGAAGTTGGTGGACCGCATGATGCGGGCGATCTGGTCGATCGCCAGGTAGTTCTTGTACCGCGCATCCTCTGCCACTGCTGCCAGCATCTTGCGGACCGCCGCAGCGACGGGTTCTTTCGGTCGATAAATGCTGAGGTAGAGCGACCGCAGTGCTCGCTCCGGAATGGCTGGAAGATCGGTGCGCAGATGCGAGATCGGCGACGGCCCGTCCGTAGCGCCGGCCGTATGGCGTCCGTTGTCGCTGCTTTTCGTCAGGCCGCCGTTAGCGCGAGAGGCCGCGTGGGCAGCCACCCGGCTCGTTTTCTTCAGGTAAATGTAGTCCCGCCCCATCGACCGGAAGCAACCGAGATCATTCGAGTTCTTGATCGCCACCCGTATGTTGCGGACGATCTTCGCTCCTTCAGGGTCACGCTCCTTGAAGATGCGCGACAACTCCTGTTTGGTCTTTTTGATGACCAAGCGGCGCAGCATGATCAGGATCTCGCCCTCCGCCAGCTGCTCGATCTGGTGCAGGCGCGGGCCGAAGTAGCGCTGAAACTGCACGAATTGACCGCCGTCATCGCGCATGAACAGGCCAGCGATGCAGTCGATGGCCAGGTCCTCGAGCTCGTCATTGGGGGCGCGGCGCTCCCAGCGGATGTGCTTTCCAAGGATTTCCTGGTACCGCAAATAGCTCAGCGAGATTTTCTGGACGAGATTAACGAAGTCGAGTAGCTGTCTGCGGTCGTAGTTGCCTGCACAGATACTGCGAACCAGCGTTGAGAGACCGTCGGCTGCGACCAGGTTGTTCATAGGTGGCGAATCCCCGTTAGGAGGTGAACCGTGATGTGGCCCGCAGACTGCAAAGACTATACCATGGGGTGGGGCCTTGAGTGGAGATGCGGGGGCTTGGTTTTTATGCTGATAGCTGCTGCTGTTTTCTACCGCCTGGCGCAGCGAAAAGAGGACTTGTGTTTCGCTGAAACAAATGTCTCAGCGTGAAACTGACGGCGAGGTCATAAAAAAGGGCACCGGAAGAGCTCCCGGTGCCCTGTGCTGTTTGACGTTGCAGGAGATCACTTGACCATCGGCAGGCCGTACTTCTTCGCTTTTCGATAGATTGTCGCACGGCCGATGCCGAGCTTCTTGGCTGTCTGGGAGATGTTGCCCTCACATTCGAGCAACGCCTGCCGCAGAGCTTCTTCTTCGAGTTTTTCGATCCAACTCGACAGCGTGTTGTCCGCCTCGTAGATCTTCTTCTGCCCGAGAGCACGAACCGAAGAGGGCAAGTCCTTGGGCGTGATTTCTTTGGTGGAAGCCAGGACGATGGCGCGCTCGATGGCGTTCTCGAGCTCGCGGACGTTTCCAGGCCAATGGTAGGCCATCAGCAACTCGAGGGCATCGGGGGTGACGCCTTCGATTTCCTTGTTCTCCTGCCGGGCATACTTGTCGATAAAGTGAGCAACCAGCAGCGGAATATCCTCTTTTCTGTCGCGCAGCGGCGGCAGCTTGATCGGGAAGACCGCAATTCGATAATAGAGGTCTTCACGGAATTCGCCCTTCTTGACGGCCTCCTCCAGATCCTTGTTGCTCGCGGAGATGACGCGGACGTCGACCTTCACTAATTCGTTGCCACCAACACGCTCGAATTCGCGCTCTTGCAGAAAGCGGAGCATCTTGGCCTGCACGGCCGGCGACATCAGGCCGATTTCGTCGAGAAAAATCGTGCCGCCGTTGGCGACTTCGAACTTGCCGATGCGACGCCCGACCGCGCCCGTGAACGCGCCCTTCTCGTGGCCGAACAGCTCGCTTTCAAGCAGCGATTCCGGCAGGGCGCTGCAATTGACGGCCACGAACGGCTTGCTGGACCGCAGCTTGCTGTGGTAATGGATCGCCCTGGCAATCAGCTCTTTGCCCGTCCCGCTTTCGCCCTGGATGAGCACGCTGACGTTGCTGTCGACGACTTTGTCCACCGCGCGGAAGACTTCGCGCATCACGCCGCTCTGGCCGATCAGGTTCTTGAACTCATACTTTTCCTTCAACTCCGAGCGCAGATTCTCCACTTCGTTCCGGAGCAGGCTGTTCATGAGCGAGTTGTGTACGGTGACGCGCAACCGGTCACTGGCGAAGGGCTTGGTGATGAAATCGTAGGCGCCAAGCTTCATCGACTCCACTGCTTTCTCGATGGTACCGTGAGCCGACATCATCACGACCGGGATGCGCGGATCCTCGTCCCGAATGCGCTTCAGGGTTTCGATGCCGTCAATTCCAGGCATCTGGATGTCGAGGAGGACCAGGTCAGGTATCTGTTCGCGGATGAACTTCAGGCAGGCTTCGCCACTGGTAACGGACTTGATATCGTAAAGCTTCTCCTTTCGGAGATTGATCTCGATCATCTTGCAGATGTTTTTGTCATCATCCACAACGAGGATCAAGTGACGGTTCCCCTTGCTGCTCACGGTTTTGACTCCCTTCGCTGTTGTTCAGCTCGGTCAGATCACCCCGGCAGAAATGCTTGTGTTAAGCAAAATACAAAATCACCCTGGTTTTTTCAAGAGCTTTTTCGGGAGGGCTCTGTGTGCTCCGCTCCTGCCGGCTGCACAGCCCTTCCCGAGTCCGCCGTCCCGGCATCTGCCACAGGATCAAAATCGATGACCAGGCAGTACAGCGGCGGCTCTCCGTCCTGCGGCACCGGGAATTTCACGGCGTCCTTCTCTGTGGTCAACAAGACCTCGGCCTGTGAGGCCTCGGCGCGCCCATAGATTCGCCGGACGCGCCCGGTGGAATAAACCACGTGGTCACGGAAGATCTGCTTGCCAGCCACGCGCACCCCAAGCTGGACCACCGTTTTGAAAAAAAGCTGCGGCTCGGCGATGCCGGCGAAGCAGAAGGCCCTTTTCCCTTGCAGCGCCGCCAGGGGGAGCTCGTGCCCCTGCGGAAACATTCGAAACGCTACGGGCCGGTGTCGCGCCAGCCGGATGCGGGCCTGGGTAACCTTGCCGACCTCGGAGACCAACCCGGTGGCCACGTTCGGATCCGAGACCTTGGTGATCCACACATGTGTTGCTCGCGCCAGACTGGATTTCGGCTCTCTGAGGGGCCCGGCCGGCAACAATCGGTTGTTTCCGAACCCGGTCTGTGTAGAGATCAAAACGTGGTCTTCGTCTCGGGCCATTCTCCGATGCTGGAAACCGTCATCCAGAACGACCACCTCAGCCCCGAATCGCCGTACGGCAATCCGGGCTGCGCGTCCTCTATCTTTATCGACCAGGACGGGCACACCGTTGAGCCGGCGAGCCAGGAGGAATGGTTCATCACCTGCTTCGCGCGCGGAGACGAGAACACGGTGGCCATCGGAGACCAGACAAAAGCCACGGCTGTGGCGGCGGTAACCACGGCTGATCACCACAACCGCCTTGCCCTCGGCGCGAAGTCGTCGAGCCAGGTAGATCACGGCCGGCGTCTTGCCAGCACCTCCTATCGTGAGATTGCCCACGCTGATGACATGACATGGCGGCCGCTCCGCAGGCAAGACACCCCGGTCGAACAACCAGTTGCGCGCGCGGATGACCGCCTCGTAGACCAGCGAGAGAGGCCACAACGCCGCGGACACGAAGGGGAAGATTCTCATGGGCATGGAGAACGCAAGAGGATGGCAGGCGGCTACGATCGCCGGGCTGCGGGCGAACGGGAATCCCAATCGAGCCGGTCGTGATGAAAATAGCTGTCCGCCTGCTCTTCCATACGGATCATGTGCTCTTCGATGAAGGCTCGGAGCGTTTCAAACTGTTCTTTGTCCAGGCGCTGGGGCACGGCAATGGGCCGGCCGTACATTGCGATCGTCCTCGAGAACGGGCGCCAGAGCATGAAGCGGTCCCAGCTCTTGAAGCGAATGGCTCGGTCGGCGCTAAAGGAGAAGGGCAGCAGGTAAGCCCCTGTTCGCTGCGCAATCCGCAGGGCTCCGGGCTTGAAATAGTGCCGCGGCCCGCGCGGCCCGTCGGGCATGATGGCGCCGCTGGCTCCCCGGTTCAAGGCCTGCACCATGGCGTGAAACGCCTGCCTGCCGCCGTGACTGCTGGAACCACGGACCGTCTGGTAGCCGAGCTTGTGCAGCGTCCGGGCGATCATCTCGCCATCGCGGTGCTGACTGACCATGGCGTAGAGGCCGTCTTTGCGGTGCAGGTACATCGGCAGAAAAATCCGCCCGTGCCAGATACAGAGCAGAAAAGGCTGCCCTTGGGCCCGGAGCGCTGCCAGATGATTTCCTCCGACGATCTCGGTCCGCGTCAGTCGACCCCAGAGGAGGACCAGGACCCAACCGAAGTGGGATGCCAGCCAGAAAAGAAGTTGCTGCTTCTTCGATCTCGCCGCCATTCAACTCTCCACGGTGGCCGGATCCGCAGCCGGAACGGCGCCCGGCAACAGCAGTTGGGCGGCCAGTTCTGCGGCGCGCTGCGAAGCTCCAGGAGCGCCGAGCCGGGATCGAACCCGGTCGAGTTCATGCTTCATTCGACGGCGTTCATCCTCGTCCGTCATCAGCCCAAGGAGCACGGGTGCGAGCGTTTCGGCGCGAAAGGCGTGCTGTATGAATTCCGGCACGATCCGGCGGCCAGCGACGACGTTCACCAGGCCGATATCGGCGATACGTATCAGCCGTTTGCCGATCTGATAGGAAAGGGGCGACACTTTGTAGACGACGACGAAGGGCGTGCCCAGACAGGCGGCCTCCAGGGTGGCCGTGCCCGAGGCAACGACAAGGGCATCGCAATAGCGCATCACCTCGTAGGTGCGGCCGGAAAGCACGGCAACGCGCTCTGACGGGCCGGCCGGCGAGTAGATCTTGCCTGGAACGCCTGGCGCAGCGGCGACAACAGCTCGCAACTCGGGCAGCTTCTGCTCCATCAGCTTCCAGGTTTGCACCATTTCGGGGAGAAGGCGCGACACTTCCTGGACGCGACTGCCCGGCAGCAGACCAAGCAGGGGCGTGCCGTCGTCGGCGCCGATTTCGTCGAGGAACTCCTGGCGCGAACGGTTCACCCGCAGATCTTCGAGCAACGGATGACCGACAAAGTGTGCGTCGAGGCCAGCGGAGCGGAACAACTTCTCTTCAAAATCAAACACCACAGCCAGGCGGTCAATCCATCGGGCCATACGGCGGGCCCGCTTCGCGCCCCAGGCCCAGACCTGCGGCGCGATGTAATAGAAAATCTTGACCCCGTATCGGCGCGCTCGCTTCGCCAGCCGCAGATTGAAACCCGGATAGTCGACCAGGATCAGGAGGTGAGGCGGCTCTTCGGCGACCCGGCGGAGAAGATCGCGCATCATCCGGCGGATGAATGGCAGGTGTCGCACCACCTCGGTGAAACCGAGGATTGCGGTCTGGTCGGTGTGATAGAGCAGATCGACCCCGGCTGCGCGCATGAGGTCGCCGCCGATGCCGAAGATCGTGGCGCCCGGCAGCCTGGCCTGCAGGGCCCGGACCAGTGAAGCCGCGTGGCGGTCGCCGGAAGCTTCCCCGGCTACGATCATGATTCTGGCAGTGTGTTCGGTCATCGCAAATGCCACCGGATCAGCACAGCGGCGGTGAACAGCACCAGGCTGAGCAGGGTGCTGCGCTCGCTGCGAAGCGCCGCCCTGTAGTTGTGGGGAGCGGTGCCTCGGCGCTCGTAGGGCGTGATTCGGGGCAGAATCCGCGGCACGTGCTGAAGATAATGTTCATAGGCCGATCCGAACCTTTGTCGCAGATGCTGTTCCTCGAGCGAGATGATCAAGGAATACTGCACGCTGAACAGGCCGACAACGATCAACAACAGCCAGGGCATCCAGGCCCAGGCCAGAATGGACAGGCCGAGCGTGATGATGAAGTTGCCGAGGTAGAGAGGGTTGCGAACGAAGGCGAAGGGGCCGTTGGTGATGAGGATATCGCCGCCGACACCGCTGGTGGTGCGGGTGGCGCCTCCGGCTACGCTGACGCCCCAGAACCGGATCGCCTCTCCGAGCACGGCGATCACGCTCCCGGCGGCGAAACTGCCCCAGTTCGGGTGGGCCAGGATGAGGACGGCAACGACGAGCGGGATCGGCGTGTAGCCGCGAAGGTTGAAGAGCCTCTCGCGGAAATCCGTGGTTCGCGGAGGGCTTGCTTGCCTGTCGTGGCGCCACTCCGGTTCGGTCTCCGGCGCCGCCTTGCTGAGTCGCTGGCTGGAGATCGTGCTCATCCTTCTGCCGGTCGCTGCTGGCGAATCTTTTCGCTGATGGCCAGCGCCACCTCCAACGCCCGGCGGGCCTCTTCGCCGGAAACCGCAGGACGCGTTCCGCTGCGGACGGCATCGACAAAGCTTGCCAGTTCGAGCTCGAGCGGATTGCCCTGCGGCGGCTCCGGTCGCTCGTAGACGATCTGACGGTGCTTCTCCCCTTGATCGATCTTGCCGAGCACCACCGGCATGGCTTCCGGGGGTTGATCGCCGTCCACGAGTCGGAAGATCTCACTGAGCCCTTGCAGAAAGTCGATGGCGATATAGGCGTTGCGTTCGAACAGCCGCATCTTGCGCATCTTCTTCTGGGAAATGCGGCTGGAGGTGACATTGGCTACACAGCCGTTCTCGAACTGAATGCGGGCGTTGGCGATATCGATCTGCGAGGAGACCACCGCGACGCCGTTGGCGTCAATCCGCTGGATGGCGCTCGGCACCAGATGAAGGATGAGATCGATGTCGTGTATCATGAGGTCCAGCACCACGGCCACGTCGGTGCCGCGTGGCTCAAAGGGGGCCAGGCGATGCGATTCGATGAACATCGGCTTCAAGGTCATGCCGTCGAGGGCGCGCAACGCCGGATTGAAGCGCTCGATGTGGCCGATCTGTAAAACCCGGCCGGCCGCCATGGCTTTCCGAATCAACTGATCCGCCTGGGATAAGGTTGCGGCGATCGGCTTCTCCAGGAACACATGGGCGCCTTGTTCGAGAGCCGCTGCGGCCACTTCATAGTGAGCCTGGGTCGGGACCACAACGCTCACTGCATCCGTCGCTGCCAGCAGAGATGGCAGGTCGGCGAATGCGGCCGTGGCACACTCTGTTGCGGTCCGGCGGGCTTTGTGCTGGTCGGTGTCGAAGACGCCTGCCAGCTCGGCCGTTTTCATATGGGCGAATATCTGGGCATGCCGTCTCCCCAGATGGCCCACCCCGATGACGCCGATTCTCAATCGGTCCATGGCTTCTCTCCGCCTACGGGCGGGCATAATTTACGATATCGCTCCGGCACAAGCAACCTTTTTCGCGCTCACACGTTGACTGCTTTTCAGGCTGTTGTTATATTGGGGGCGTCATGAGCAAACAATCTCTTTTGCGTGGCTGGGCAGTTGTTCTTCTGGCGCTGGTTGTTTCCGGGTGCGGCTCGCCGGATGAGACGTTCGAGCGGATTCTTCGTCTCGAGGACGGCCGTGCCGCTGCCAGCGATTTCGCCGGTTTTGTTGCCAGCCGGCGCAAGGCCGTGCGCGCCCGGGCTGCCCAGGCCCTGGCGAAATTGCAGGACACGACCTCGTACAACCTGCAGGTCGACTTGCTATCGGACGACGACGCCGAGGTACGTGCCTGGGCGGCTTTCGGACTGGGCCAACTGGGTCTTGCCCGTGCCCAAGCGGTGCTCCTGGAAAGGCTCGGCATGGAGCCGGATTCGACCGTCAGGCTGGAACTGCTCGATGCACTCGGCAAGGTGGGAGCAGATAGCGCCCTGGCAGTTCTTCGCGGCCTGCTTCGAGACAGCGACGCGGTCGTTCGGGCTCAGGCGGCGCTGTCGATCGCCAGACTGGCCCTGCGCGGCAAGAAAGATTCCCTGGCCAGCACCGCCCTGATCGCTCGATTGCAGGACAAGAACGACGGGGTGCGCTGGCGTTCGGCCTATGCTCTCTGGCGAATCGGCTTTCCACCCGCCGGTCAGGAACTGCTGCGGGCGATTGGGGACGAGAACCCGCTTGTGCGCATGTTTGCTGTCCGTGGACTCGGCGCGCTGGCCGATTCGGCGGCGGTCGAACCTCTGGCACAGTTGCTTCGCAGCGACACGGATTGGCGGGTGCGGGTGGACGCTGCTCGCGCCCTCGGACGATTTCCGCTCAAGGACGTCCTGCCGCGCCTGACAGTGCGCGATGCCAACCTGAGTGTGCGTCTGGCCGCCATCGAGGCTCTCGGCCGCAGCGGCATGCGAGCACGGCGGAAGGGAGAGATGCCGCGCGGGTTGCGCCGGCAGTTTCGACGGAAGCTGCGGGAGATCCTGTCGCCGCAGGCGGAGATACACCCATGGCAGGAGGTGGCCGAAGCGCTGGTCGCTGCGGGACGCGGACTCGGAAAGGAGTTCTTGCCGCTGGCCGAACGTTATCTGTCCTATCCGCATCGTCGCGTTCGGGCGCGTCTCGCCGCTGCTCTGGGCGAGACCGGAGCTCCGGATGCCGCTCCCTTGCTGGTGCGCCTCTACGACGAAAACCAGGAGACGCTCATCCGGATTGCCGTTCTCGAAGCCTTCACTCAGCTCGATCCGCCCGCCGCCACCCCGATTTATCTGCGGGCCTTGCAGGAGGGCGATGTTGTGCTCACGGCTCTGG
>CAZGRP010000067.1:0-7005 GCA_964527995.1 uncultured Cytophagia bacterium
AGTCTGCCATCTGCCGCGTGTGTGAGGCTTGCGGCGGCACTTCGATCACAGAGGGCGCACGACCAATGGTGTGTTAAATTCGTTGCTTTGTTGAGCTCCCTGCGGTTCCTACGTGACGGAACAGATGCGGGAACCGTGCAGTGGCTTGGTGTTGAAGGGCCGCGGCCGATTCCCTGAGGTTCGCTGTTCAGGGCTCTGCCGTCCGCCGCAGCTCCGGACCACGTCGAATTGGCTTCTGGGACACGGCAGACTGCCTGGCTGTCTCCATTGTTTTTTTCTGGCAATTGCTGCATCTCCACCTTATATTCAAGCGAAATCGCTGCCGCGGAAAAGAACGACGCCGGTGTCGCGATCAGGCCAACTCATCCGAACGAAGCGAGCCGATGACAGCATCACCCACCCCCACGAGTCCGTTACCCCCACAGCATCTTCTCTGCGAATATCTCCACGACCCCCTCGGCATCGATGAGGTACGGCCGAGACTCTCCTGGCAGGTAAATGACCCGCGGCGGGGAGCGGTGCAATCCGCCTACCAGGTGCTGGTGGCCACTTCGTCAGAAAAACTCGGCCGCAACGAAGCGGACGTCTGGGACAGCGGCAAGGTTGTCTCGAATCAATCGGTCCACGTCGAGTATGCCGGTCCACCGCTGCGGTCGCGGCGACGCTACTTTTGGAAGGTGCGCACCTGGGACGGGCAGGATCAGCCGTCGCCGTGGAGCGACAGCCACTGGTGGGAGATGGGGTTGTTGCATCCGGAGGACTGGTCGGCGCAGTGGATCGGCATGCGGGAGGAGGCTGTGCCACCTCCGTGCCCGTATCTGCGCAAGACGTTCGAAGTCAGCAAGGCCGTGCGCCGTGCGAGGGTGTACGCGACCGCGCTGGGGGTGTACGAGCTGCACCTCAACGGCGACCGGGTCGGGACCGACTTGCTGGCTCCCGGCTGGACGGATTACCGCCGTCGCGTGCTTTATCAAACCTATGATATCACCGGCCAGATTTTGGATGGCGAGAACGTCCTTGGCGCCGTCCTCGGCGTCGGCTGGTACGCCGGGCCGTTGACCTGGGAGCTGAAACGCAACTGCTTCGGCGAGCCGCCGCCGCGGCTCCTTTTGCAGCTCGAAATTGAATTCGACGATGGAACGACGCAGCGTATCGTCTCGGACGGCTCGTGGAGAGGGACCACCGGCCCGATCCGCTATTCGGAGATCTACGAAGGAGAGCTGTACGACGCTCGCCTGGAGATGCCCGGGTGGGACGAGCCTGAGTTCGACGACACGTCGTGGCGAGCGGTGGATCTGTTCGAAGTGCGGCAGGTGCGCCTGGATGCCCAGATGATGCCGCCGATTCGGGCGACACAGGAAATCAAGCCGGTTTCGATGCACGAAGCGGCGCCCGGTGTGTACGTTTTTGACTTGGGACAGAACATCGTGGGCTGCTGCCGGCTGAGGGTGCAGGGACCTGCCGGAACGGAGGTCCGCCTGCGCCACGCGGAACTGCTGCGCCCGGACGGCAGCCTTGACACGGAGAATCTTCGCAAAGCGTCAGCGACAGACGTCTACATTCTGAAAGGCGAGGGCGAGGAGATCTTTGTCCCCCACTTCACCTACCACGGCTTCCGTTACGTTGAAGTGACCGGATACCCGGGAAAGCCGGACCTGGAGGCGATCACGGGGCTGGTCTTCCACACCGATGCGCCCACCAGCGGAACCTTCGCCTGTTCGAGCGACATGGTCAATCGCCTGTACCAGAACACCCTGTGGAGCCAGCGTGGCAACATGATGAGCGTGCTGACCGACTGCCCGCAGCGTGACGAGCGCCTCGGCTGGACCGGCGACGCCCAGATCTTTGCGCGCACGGCGTGCTTCAACATGGAGATGGCGGCTTTTCTCACCAAGTGCATCCAGGACATGGTTGATGCCCAGACGCCAGAGGGTGCTTTTCCCGACATCGCTCCCTATGTCGATGTCGAGGCGATCCCGCCGCACGGCGCACCGGGCTGGGCCGACGCCGGCATCATCGTGCCGTGGACGCTCTATCAGCAGTACGGCGACCGGCGTGTGCTCGAGCGCACCTTCGATGCCATGGCCCGCCACGTGGACTATGTGGCTCAGCGCAACCCGGAGGGCTTGTGGGCGAACGACCGTGGCAACGACTACGGCGACTGGGTGCCGGCCGGCAGCGACACCGACAAGGTCCAGTTTGCCACGCTCTATTTTTTCTACTCCGCACAACTTGTGGCCAGGATCGCCGGGATCCTGGGACGAAAAGCGGAGGCGGCCCGGTTTCAGCAGGTTGCCGACCGCGTGCGCCAGGCTTTCAACGACCGGTATCTCGTAAGCGATCGGTACCAGAACGCCACCCAGACCCTCAACGCCTTGGCCCTGGGATTTGGCATCGTTCCAGAGGAGGCGCGTCGGTCAGTGGCCGAGGACTTGGTGCGCGACATCGAAAGCCGCGGCGGCTATTTATCCACCGGCTTCCATGGCACCAAATGGCTCCTGCCGGCGCTGTCAGAAATGGGGTATGACGACGTCGCCCTGCGGCTGTTGCTGAATCGAGACTATCCGTCCTGGGGGTACATGATCTCGAAAGGCGCCACCACGATCTGGGAGCGCTGGGACAGCGACGTCGCTGCCCCGGACATGAACTCGCACAACCATTTCGCCTTCGGAGCGGTGGTCGAGTGGCTGTTTCGCTATCTCGCCGGCATCGATGTGGCTGACGATGGTCCGGGATTCCAACACGTGATTCTCCACCCGCGGCTGCCAAAGCCTAACAGTGAGCTGACCTGGGTGAAAGCGAGCTACGATTCCCTCTGTGGCCGCATCACCAGCGAGTGGCGCCTGGAGCCGGATGCCTTCCATTGGTCCATAGAGCTTCCGGCGAACACGCGGGCGACGATCTGCCTGCCGGCGGGATCGATCGACAGTGTGAAGGAGGGCGGCGCGCCGCTGAACGCGGCAGAGGGCGTGCGGAAGGTCCGGCTGGAGGGTGGGCGCGTGGTACTCGATGCGGGCGCAGGAGCGTACCAGTTTGTCGTTCGCTTAGAATGAGCGAAATTGGGATCGAATTCGGTTGCTCGATAACCACAAAGGCACAGAGAACGCAAAGACTTACAAGAAGCAGAGTACGGGATGACAATTTAGCCAAATGAAGAGAACGAGCCATTTCGTCGGTAGCTGGATCTTCATGCAGCCGCCGGATTCTTTGGAAATGCTCGGTTCGTCGGACCCATCTTCTCTGATGGCCTAGGAGGTGATTCCCCCCACCGTGTCATCCTGAAGGAGTCGGAGGAACTGGGTGGGGTTGGGGAGACGACTGAAGGATCTCTGGGCCTGTTGAGGCTCGGACGTTGATCTGGCAAACTCTGGACTCACAATGGCGACGAAGTAGGTCCAAATGGCTAAAATGTTCCTGGGGGCGGCAATTTGAGCCTCAGTTCTTGGTGATTTCACGCCTCGCGAATACAGCGCCCACGGAAAGCGGAGACCTTGGAGAATGAGCTTACTACAAGTCAAAGGTAACCAGATTGTCAACTCGCAGGGGGAAGAGGTTCGTCTGCGCGGGGTCGGCGTCGGCGGTTGGATGAACATGGAGAACTTCATCAACGGCTATCCTGGCTCGGAGAGCGGGCTGCGGGCCGCTGCGGCAGCGGTACTCGGTACAGAGAAAGCAGAGTTCCTGTTCGAGCGCCTGCTCGACTATTTTCTGGCCGAGGAGGACATCGCCTTCATCAAGGAGTGTGGGGCCAACACGGTGCGTCTGCCGCTCAACTACCGCCACTTCGAGAGCGACGCCGAACCGTTCCGCTACCTGGAGGCCGGGTTCGAGCGCCTGGACCGGGTGATCGAGTGGTGTGCCAGGCACGGCCTATACGCCATCCTCGATCTGCACGCCGCCCAGGGGTGGCAGAACACCGGCTGGCATTGCGACAACGACAGCCGGCACGCGCTCTTGTGGCAACACCCGCACTTCCAGGACCGCTTCGTCGCCCTGTGGGAAGAGCTGGCTCGCAGATACAAAGGAAACCCAACTGTCGCCGGCTACAACCTGGTGAACGAGCCCGACAGCGGCGCTGTGAACGGTCGCTTTCGGCTGCAATACGAGCCGAACTGGGATGCCATCAACCGGCTCTATCGCCGGACCGTCAGCGCGATCCGCGCCATCGACCCAAAGCACATCATCTTCCTCGAAGGCGACATCTTCTCCCGCCGCTTCAAGGGCCTGGACCCACCCTTCGCCGATAACCTGGTCTACAGCAGCCACAACTACACCGGCGTCGGATTCGGCCCGGGACCGTACCCGGGTGAGTTCGAGGGAGAGTATTGGGACCGCGACAGGCAGTTGGCGGAGTTCCTGGACCAGGAAGGGACCCAGTACGCCCAGGAGCACAACGTGCCGTTGTGGGTGGGTGAGTTCGGCTCGGTCTACAACGGCCCGGCCGAGGAGCGACAAGATCGCTTGCGTGCGCTCGACGACCAGCTCGATATCTTCGAGGAGTTCGGTGCGCACTGGACGCTGTGGACCTACAAAGACGTGGGCATCATGGGGTGGGTCGAGCTCGATCCGGAGTCGGACTACATGCAGACGGTAGCGCCGATCCTCGAGGCGAAGCGTCGGCTCAATACCGACTTCTGGATGCACTGGCTGCCGGTGACGCAGGCCGAGGAGCTGGTTCGCCGGCTCGCCCGGTTGGTGGAAGAGGCTGCGGCCGACCCGGATATCGACCCGCGATCCAACGAGCGCTATCTCACCGAATCGACTCTGGCAGGTTATGTGGCCAGTCTTCTCCAACCCACCTGGGCCAAATGCTTTCGTGGCATGTCGGAAGCGGAAATCGACGGAGTGATGCAGTCCTTCGCCCTGCGGAATTGCCGGCCGCATCAGGAGCTGATCGATGTGGTAAAGAAACATGCAGGGGGTGGCGCCTGATGCGTGGCGGATTCAGTCAGCAGGTTTTTCTCCCTTCGGGCTCATGAGGCAGTGATTCAGCGATGCGAAGTTCAGAAGACCTGCGCCGCCTCCTCGGTCGCATCGACGGCCGCGGATACAAGGCCTACAAAGAAATCGAAGGCGTCTACGGTTTCGGCGAGTTCCTGCTTTTCATAGACCACGTCCAGGGCGACCCCTTTGCGTCACCTTCGAAAGTGCGCGCCCGGGTGCCGCAAAGAGTCGCACAGCTCCCGAACGATCTTTCCGCCAGCAAGGTGCGGCGCCTGGCGCTGGCCGATTTTCTGGCCCGACAGGTGCAAGAAGCCGTGCGCACAGTGGTGCGCGGGCGGCGCGGCACCGGCAAGAGCGGTCTGATCGCCGTCGACGCCGGGCAGCAGGAGGTGCTGGAGAGGACCGCCGTGCTTGTCACCGACGAGTGGGTGGAGGCGCGGCTGGAGGTCGGCCTGCCGGCCGCCGGGCGCACCGTGCTCGGCCGGCACGCCGAAGCGATGTTGTGCCAGGAACTTCCGCAGATCGTTGAGCGCAGCCTGGTGTGGCGGAATCTGCCGCAGGCGCAGGCGCGTGAGTTTGTCGACTGCGTGGAGAACCAGGAGCATATCCGGGCGCAGTTGGAGGAGCTCGGTTTGGTGGCCTTTGTCGCCGATGGCGCCATCTTGCCGCGCGCGAGCGGCGTCAGCGACCGGCCGCTGCCACACGGTCAGGCCGTGGCGTTCGAGTCACCCGTGACCCTGCGCGTCACCGTGCGCCTGGTCAACCCGATTCGGAGCGATGGTGGGGAAGTGGAATCTCTTACGGGAATGGGCATCCCGAAGGGAGTCACCCTGATCGTTGGCGGCGGCTACCACGGCAAGTCCACCTTGCTGCGGGCGCTGGAACGCGGTGTTTACCCTCACATCCCAGGCGATGGCCGCGAGTATGTGGTCACCTGCCACGGCGCGGTCAAGATTCGCGCTGAGGACGGCCGCTTTGTGAAGCGGGTCGACATCAGCCCCTTCATCAGCAATTTGCCTCTCGGCCGCGACACCAGCGCTTTCTCCACCGAGGACGCCAGCGGCAGCACCAGCCAGGCGGCCAACATCATGGAGGCGCTGGAGGTCGGTGCCACCTTGCTTCTTTTGGATGAAGATACCTCGGCGACCAATTTCATGATCCGCGACGCCCGCATGCAGGCGCTGGTTCACAAGCGGCACGAGCCGATCACGCCGTTTCTGGACCGCGTCCGCGAACTGTATGAGCAACTGGGGATTTCTACCGTGCTGGTGATGGGAGGCTCGGGAGACTACTTCGATGTCGCCGACACGGTGATCATGATGCGCGACTACCTGCCCGCGGAGGTGACGGCCGAGGCCAAGCGGATCGCCCAAACCCACCCGACGAACCGGCAGGTGGAAGCGATGAGTCCGATGCCGACACGCGTCGGCCGCATCCCGTTGCCCGAGAGCTTCGATGCCTCTCGCGGGCGGCGTGAGGTGAAGATCGAGGCAAAGGCGACGGACCTGCTCCTTTTCGGGCGGCAAACCATCGACCTGCGGGCTGTGGAGCAACTGGTGGACCTGAGCCAGACGCGGGCGGTGGGGTATGCCCTGCACATGGCGGCCGAACGTCTTATGGATGGCAGGCGCCCCCTGCGCCAGGTATTGGAAGACCTGGAAGCTTTTTTCGACCACGAGGGGCTGGACGCCCTGGACCCATTTCGTCGCGAGGACCATCATCCGGGGAATTTCGCCCGGCCGCGGAAGTACGAAATCGCTGCCGCCATCAATCGTCTGCGGACGTTGCGGATTTCGACGGGACGAGCAGGATAGACTGGATGGAGAGTGCATTGCGCACCTCGCGGGCGAACTGGGTGCCCGGGCCCGGAGAACGGTTCCGGCTCCTCGTGTGAGTTCATGATATTCTTGACTTTCGATCTGCCTTCGAGTATCTTAACCTCGCGAAGGCGGCTGGAGATGCGGGAACGCTGCTGACAAACCTGATGGTAATCATCCATGAGCAAAGTGCTTCGGTTCACACACCTTCACCTGGAAAACTGGCGAAATTTTGCTCAGGTCG
>CAZGRP010000067.1:7105-12755 GCA_964527995.1 uncultured Cytophagia bacterium
TTCCGGTAAGTCCAATTTTCTGGATGTCTTCCGGTTCTTGAAGGATGTCGTTGCCGTGGGCGGTGGCTTCCAGGAGGCGGTGCGGAAGCGTGGTGGGGTGTCGCGGCTACGTTGCCTGGCTGCTCGGCGCCACCCAGAGATTGTAGTGCGCGTACGGATCGGCAATGGTGAAGCCCTCTCTGCCTGGGAATATGAGATTCGTTTCACCCAGGACAACCGACAAAGGGCCATCATCAAGAAGGAAGTTGTTGCCCGGGGCGAGACCGTTATTTTGGAGCGCCCTGATGAGAAAGATGAAAGGGACCCGGAGCGCCTCACCCAAACCTATCTTGAACAGGTCTACGCCAACCAGGAGTTTCGGGAAGTGGCGGAGTTCTTTGGTTCTGTGCGTTACCTTCACATCGTTCCCCAGCTTGTTCGCGAACCGGACCGCTCAGTCGGTCGGCAAAACGATCCTTTCGGCGGGGATTTTCTGGAGCAGATCGCTCGCACGCAGGCCCGAACCCAGAGCGCCAGGTTGCGTCGCATTGTCGATGCCTTGCGGGTAGCTGTCCCTCAACTCAAAGAGCTTGAACTCTGGCGCGATGATCGAGGCACACCTCACCTGCGCGGGAAATACGAGCATTGGCGACCGCAGGGCGCCTGGCAGACCGAAGAGCAGTTTTCCGACGGCACTCTCAGGCTTCTTGGCCTTCTTTGGGCCACATTGGATGGCAAAGGGCCCTTACTCTTGGAGGAGCCCGAGCTGTCACTTCATCCCGAAGTCGTACGGTTTATTCCGCAGATGTTTGCCCGCACTCAGCGCCGGTCGGGCAGGCAAATCCTGGTCAGTACACATTCGGCTGACTTGTTACGCGATGACGGTATCGGTCTCGATGAAGTTTTGCTATTACAGCCAGGCGCCGAGGGAACGTCTGTACGTCCGGCAAGCTCGTTCATGGAAATTAGAGAGCTCCTTGAAGGCGGTCTCAGCCTGGCCGATGCTGTCATCCCACGTACTCGTCCAGAAAAGGCCGACCAGTTGATGCTCTTTGGGGATTGAGGTTACTCGCGGACCAAGAACGGCTTGCCGCTTTCCTCAGTGTCCCTGTTTCACGAATTCCGACAGCTCCGGAGGCGGTTGACTTTCCGAAGCGGGTCATGGTCGATCTGGCGCGACGGTCCAGGCGCAGAGCCATCAGAGAGGACATGGTGCCGCGACCGGGGAGTGGCCGTACCGTGGGGCCGGCTTACGCATCTCGTTTAGCCGAGTTCGTGCGAAGTGCGTGGAGACCAGAGGTAGCGGCTGCCCATTCAGACAGTCTACGACGTTGCCGCGTCCGCCTGAAGGCGCTCTCGTTGACTTGGATCCTTAGTTCGTGATGCGGGGCAGTCGATTGACGAGAGGCCTTTGTCCCGCGCGTCGCTCTGAGTCCGGTGGAAAGGGACTTCAGACATCACGCAGAGGTTGCGGGATCGACCACTGACCACTGACTACTGACGACTGACGACTGACCACTGACCAAACAACACCCAGACATAGCCCATGCCCCGATACACCCTCGGTCTTGATTTCGGCACAGAATCCGCCCGTGCTGTTCTCGTGGACGTCGCCACCGGCGAGACGGCGGCCACTGCCGTGCAGCCATACGACGACGGCGTCATCGACACCACCCTGCCGGGCGGCGGCAATCCTCTGCCCCCGGATTGGGCGTTGCAGAACCCGGCAGACTGGCTGACGGCCTTGGAGGCAACGGTTCGTGAAGTCGTGCGCCAGAGCGGCATCGACCCGGAATCGGTGGTCGGAATGGGCATCGATTTCACGGCCTGCACCGTGTTGCCGGCTACAGCCGACGGCGTGCCCCTCTGCAGCCTGGATTCCTTTCGGCAGCGCCCGCACGCCTGGGCCAAGTTGTGGAAGCACCACGCCTCCCAGCCACAGGCCGACCGCATCAACGAATTGGCTGCGCAGCGGGGTGAACGATGGCTGGCGCGCTACGGCGGCAAGATCTCGTCGGAGTGGCTGATACCCAAGGCGCTGCAAATCCTCGAGGAGGACGCAGAGATCTACGCCGCCGCTGACCGCATTGTCGAAGGAGCCGACTGGGTGGTCTGGCAGTTGACCGGATGCCTGACGCGCAACTCCTGCGCCGCCGGCTACAAGGCCACCTGGCACAAGGTCGACGGCTACCCATCAGCCGATTTTCTGGCGGCGCTCCAGCCGGAGTTCGAGGACCTCTATTCGAAAAAGGTGGCCGGCACGATCCTGGCGCCCGGCGAGCGGGCCGGCGGTCTCACTTTGGCGTGGGCCGAGCGCCTGGGACTGCCTGAAGGCACGCCGGTCGCGGCTGCCATCATCGACGCCCATGCCGCCGTCCTGGGGGGTGGCGTCAGCGGGCCCGGTGTGATGTTCATGATCATGGGCACATCGACCTGCCACATGTTGATGGCGGATCGCGAGGTGTTGGCGGAAGGGATCTCTGGGGTGGTCGAGGACGGCATTGTGCCGGGGTTGTTCGGTTACGAAGCCGGCCAGCCGGCCGTCGGCGATATCTTCGCCTGGTTCGTTGAGAACGGTTTGCCGGCGGCCTATTGCCGGGAGGCGGAGCAGAAGGGTCAATCGCTGCACGATATGCTGGCCCAGAAAGCGGCCGCGCTTCGTCCCGGCGAGAGCGGCCTGCTGGCCCTCGACTGGTGGAACGGCAACCGCTCCACCCTGGTCGATGCCGAGCTCAGCGGCCTGCTCCTCGGCTGCACCCTGGCAACCCGGCCCGAGGAGATCTACCGCGCCCTGATCGAGGCCACGGCCTTCGGCACCCGCAGGATCATCGAATCGTTTACCGATCAGGACCTGCCGGTTCACTCCATCGTCACCGGTGGTGGGCTGACGCGGAACGCGCTCCTGCTGCAAATCTACGCCGACGTCACCGGCCGCGAGCTGGCAGTCGCCGGAGCGGAGCAGGTCTCGGCACTAGGCGCCGCCATGCTCGGCGCGGTGGCGGCAGGTGAACACGGCGGCGGATACGAGAGTCTGTCGCAGGCGGTCGCACACATGGCCCTACCTCCGGCGCGAGTCTTTCAGCCTGTTCCCAAGAACCGGAGGGTCTACGACACGCTCTATGGCGAATACCGCCGTCTCTACGATCATTTCGGGCGTGGCCAGAATAATGTCATGAAGGTGCTGCGGCGGCTCAGGAAAGGGTGAGCGGTCTTTGTCCTCGGAGATGGCGCTCACCTGGCAAGAGCGTGTCATCTCTGCGCTGCCGGAATTGCCAGGATTGATGGAGACATCGGCCCGGCCAGTGGAATTCGGGCGCGGTGTCATTCAAGTCGGAAGACGCGGGCTTCGTCGCTATCGGCTGCGCGGAACCGGCGCCTGCAAAACGAGTTGCTCCGAATCCCTTGGCTGTCTTTTCTCCTTGGAACACCAGGTCTAAGAGCGCTTCGGACTGTCTGCCTCGGTTTTGCCCAACAGGATTCGGCACGTCCGCAGCGCGCTCAGACTGAAGCCAAAGAGGGTGATGATGAAAGTGAATCCACCACAGAACCGACTCATCGGGTCGATGCCCAAGATTGGTATTCGTCCGGTCATCGATGGCCGGCGGCAGGGGGTGCGCGAGTCGCTGGAAGGACAGACGATGGCGATGGCCCAGTCCGTGGCCGATTTGCTGACAAAGAATCTGCACCATTCGAACGGCCTGCCGGTGGAGTGCGTCATCGTCGACACCTGCATCGGCGGCGTGGCCGAAGCCGCTCAGGCCGCCGAGAAGTTCGCCCGGGAGGGTGTCGGGGTGTCGATCACGGTGACCCCCTGTTGGTGCTACGGTGCCGAGACCATGGACATGGACCCGCACATCCCCAAAGCGGTCTGGGGATTCAACGGCACCGAACGGCCCGGCGCCGTCTACCTGGCAGCGGTGATGGCGGCCCACAATCAGATGGGGCTGCCAGCCTTCAGCATCTACGGCAGGGAGGTCCAGGACGCCGGGGATACCTCAATGCCGGCCGACGTGCAGGAGAAGATCCTGCAGTTTGCGCGAGCCGGCCTGGCCGTGGCCACCATGTGGGGGAAGTCGTACCTGGCCATGGGCGGCGTTTCCATGGGCATCGCCGGGTCGATCGTCGACCATGCCCTTTTCGAGAGCTACCTGGGAATGCGGGTGGAAACAATCGATATGTCCGAGTTTACCCGCCGTATAGACGAAGAGATCTACGATCCCGAAGAGCTCGCCCGGGCCTTGAGTTGGGTGAAAGAGAATTGCAAGGAGGGTAAGGACTACAATCCTCCGGAGATCCGCAGAAGTCGGGCCCAGAAGGACCGGGACTGGCAGACCGTGGCGAAGATGACGCTCATAGCCCGCGATCTCATGGTGGGGAATCCACGCCTGGCCGAGTTGGGCTATGCCGAGGAAGCACTCGGCCGCAACGCCATCGTCTCTGGCTTCCAGGGGCAGCGGCAGTGGACCGATCATTTCCCGAACGGCGATTTCATGGAGGCGATCTTGAACTCCTCCTTCGATTGGAACGGCATCCGCGAGCCGTTCCTGGTCGCCACCGAGAACGATGCCCTTAACGGCATCTGCATGCTGTTCGGCCACCTGCTGACCAACACGGCGCAAGTCTTCGCCGACGTTCGGACGTATTGGAGCCCTGCCTCAGTGAAGAGGGTGACGGGTTACGAGCTGGAAGGTCGCGCCGAGGGCGGCATCCTGCATCTCATCAACTCGGGCTCGGCCGCGCTGGACGGCACAGGGCGGCAGTCGATCGACGGTCAGCCCGCCATGAAGCCGTTTTGGGAAATCACTCCGCAGGAAGCTCGAGAATGTCTGGATGCGACCACCTGGTACCCGGCAATGGTGGAGTACTTCAGAGGTGGTGGGTTCTCGTCGGGATTCCTGACGCGCGGCGGCATGCCGGTGACTATGTTCCGTCTGAACCTGGTGCACGGACTCGGTCCGGCCTTGCAGATCGCAGAGGGATACACCATCGAGCTTCCTGAAGAAGTGGATCGGACCCTCGAAGAACGCACCAACCCCACCTGGCCGACGACCTGGTTTGCGCCTATTCTGACCGGCAGCGGACCGTTCCGGGATGTCTACTCGGTGATGTCCAACTGGGGCGCCAACCACTGCGTCCTCAGCTATGGCCACATCGGCAGCAACCTGATCACCCTGGCCTCCATGCTGCGCATTCCCGTTTACATGCATAACGTCCCTGACGAGTGGATCTTCCGGCCGGGCGCCTGGACCGCCTTCGGCACCATGGACCCGCAAGGGGCCGACTTCCGGGCCTGTGCCAATTTCGGGCCGCTGTATGGCAGGTATTGAGGTCGTAGCAGAAATGATTCATACAGCGAAACGGAGCTGATGGATTGTCGGATTGTTGGAGTGACTCTCGGGGCGCGCCACTCCATTGCTCCAGTAATCCCCCCAATAGCAGTTCACTTGTATGGCAGGTATTGAAGTCGTAGCAGGAATGATTCATACAGCAAAACGGAGATGATGGAGTGTTGGAATGATGGAGGAACACTTTCAGAGCGCGCCACTCCATTGCTCCACTCCTCCAGCAATCCGAAGAATGACAGCTCATTGAATCTGCTCTGAGACGTTACGTTACCCGGAGAGAACAGACCATGAGCATACCGAGATCGTTCGTGTTTTTCGTTGGAATA
>CAZGRP010000067.1:12855-21094 GCA_964527995.1 uncultured Cytophagia bacterium
CCGGAGAGAACAGACCATGAGCATACCGAGATCGTTCGTGTTTTTCGTTGGAATACTGGCCGTGACAGGCCTGTGGTCCTGCGGGAACCGTGACAAAGGCGATACATCCGGGCGGATGACCATCGCCGTGATTCCGAAGGGAACGACGCATGAATTCTGGAAGTCCATCCATGCTGGCGCGGTGAAGGCGGCGCGCGAGCTGAACGTCGACATCATCTGGAAAGGCCCACTCAAGGAGGACGACCGCGAGGCCCAGATCGCCGTGGTCGAGGACTTCATCACTCGTGGAGTGTCGGGCATCGTGCTGGCGCCGCTGGACGACATCGCCCTGCGCGCCCCGGTTTCCAGTGCCGTGCGCAGTGGCATTCCCGTCGTCATCATCGATTCCGGGCTCAAGAGCAATGCCTACGTCAGCTTCGTGGCCACCGACAACTACCGGGGTGGTCAGCTCGCCGGAGAGGAGATGGCCCGGCTTCTGAGCGGAGGCGGCAAGGTCGTCATGCTGCGCTATCAGGAAGGATCTGCCAGCACCATGAACCGCGAAAGGGGCTTTCTTGACGCCCTGGCGGCCCACCCTGAGATTGAGGTGGTCAGCTCCAACCAGTACGGTGGCGCCACGACGGAAAGCGCCTACCAGGCGAGCGAGAACCTGCTGGCACCTTTCAAGAGCGCGGCAGGAGACCTTTCCATCGATGGAATCTTTTGCCCGAACGAATCCACGACCTTTGGCATGCTGCGGGCGCTGCAGGATGCCGGTCTCGCCGGCAAGGTCCACTTCATCGGCTTCGACAGCTCGGTCAAGCTGGTGGAGGCACTACGCGACGGCCAGATTGATGCCCTGGTCGTGCAGAACCCGATGCGCATGGGCTACCTGGGGGTTAAAACCATGGTGGAGCATCTGCAGGGCAAGCCGGTGGAAAAACGCATCGACACCGGCGTCACTCTTGTCACGCGGGAGAAGATGGAGGAGCCGGAGATCAAGGAGTTGCTGCAGCCCGATCTCGCCCGGTGGCTGGATTAGGTTGGATCATTCATGCGACATGAGGCCAGTTGTCGAGTTGTCTTGTACGTAATCCTTGAAAAACCAATGTATTATTGGAGTGATGGAGTAGCGGAGTAAGCGCATCAAAACACGCACCTCCACTACTCCAATTCTCCAATAATCCAATAGCTTAGCATCGACAATTGAGAGGGACCGAGGTGCCCAGGAAAGCTCCCAGGCTCGAGATGCGCGGAGTGCGGAAGCGCTTCGGCGCGACCGTGGCACTGGACGGGGTCGACTTCATGGTTCGAGCCGGTGAGGTCCACGCTCTGGTGGGTGAGAACGGCGCCGGCAAGAGTACGCTGATGAAAGTGCTGTCCGGGGCCGTTCAGCCGGATGCCGGAACGATGTGGCTCGACGGTGCGTCCTACCAGCCACGGAATCCCCTGGAGGCCCGACGGGCCGGCGTGGCGATGATCTACCAGGAGCTGTCACTGGCGCCTCACCTCTCGGTTGAGGAAAACATCCTGCTGGGCATGGAGCCGACGCGCTTCGGTCTGGTGGACCGCCGTGAGGTGCGCCGCCGGGCCACTGAGGCCCTCGGTCAGCTCGATCATCCGGAGATCCGGCCGCAGGTGCGGGTGGGTTCGCTGTCGGTGGCGGCACAGCAGCTCGTCGAGATCGCTCGCGCTCTGGCCATCGGCTGCCGGGTCTTGGTGCTCGATGAGCCGACCAGCAGCCTCTCCCGCCAGGACGTGGAGCGTCTGTTCGCCCTCATTGGCCGGCTGCGGCAGCAAGGGCACGCCATTGTTTACATCTCCCACTTCATCGAGGAGGTCCGACAGGTCGCCGACCGCTTTACAGTTCTGCGAGACGGGCGCACCGTCGGTAGTGGCCGGGCCGCAGAGGCTTCCGCCGATGACATTGTCACCCTCATGATCGGTCGCCGCGTCGAGCAGCTCTATCCGCGATCAAACCGCAGGAGGGGCGAGGTCGTTCTCGAGGTCGATAACCTGGCGGGCGCTGCCAAACCTCAGTCGGCCAGCCTGACCCTGCATCGGGGTGAAGTGTTGGGGATCGCCGGGCTGGTAGGAGCGGGCCGAACCGAGCTTCTCAGGACACTGTTCGGACTGGACCCTGTACGCCGGGGCCGGATTCGCCTGGGTGTCTACCTGGGACCGGCTTCGCCGGCACGCCGCTGGATGCAGGGGATGGGGTATCTGAGTGAGGACCGCGGCGGCGAAGGCCTGGCGTCCTCGCTCACCGTCGCCGACAATGTCACCCTGTCGAAACTTCACGAGATGGGTCCGCTCGGCCTGGTGATGCCGGCGCGTCAGGATCGGGCCGCCAGGCGCTGGATCGAGCGGCTCGACATCCGTTGTCAGGAGCCGCGGCAGCGGCTGAGTGAACTTTCCGGTGGGAATCAACAGAAAGTTGCTTTGGCGCGGCTGCTCCACCACGATGTCGACGTTCTGTTGTTGGATGAACCCACCCGCGGCATCGATGTAGGCAGCAAGGCCGAGATTTATCGCGTCATCGACGAGCTGGCTGCTGGGGATGTGAAGACAGGGCGGCCTCCAAGAGCGGTGCTGGTAGTCAGCAGTTATCTGCCTGAACTACTCGGTATCTGCGATCGCATCGCGGTGATGTGCCGGGGCAGACTGGGGCCGGCACGGCCGGTGAATGAGATCGATGAACGCCAGGTGATGCTGGAGGCCACAGGCGGTGCCGGAGAAATGCGAGCCTAAGCTCTGGCGGTGCCGCAGCGGCCTGACCTGGAGCGGAGACCCTGCCGGTCGTGATGTTGTCAGGTTGCGGCTCATCCACCTCGTGCGTTGGCCATGGATGACTCACAGCTTGAAAGAGAGTTGTTGCCGAAGGATAAGGTGTTCAATCGCAAGGGACCACCGGAAGGCGCTGCTGTCGCGGTAGAAACAGCCGGCTTCAGCGTGCCCGGAGAGTGGGCGGTCTGGCTGAATCGGCTTGCTCCGGTGCTCGGGCTCCTTCTGGTCTACGGCCTGTTCTCCGTAGTGGGCCCGGCCAGCTTTTCGAGCATACGAAACCTGCAGACGATCGCTCGCCAGACGACCATCGTCGGTACCGCAGCTCTGGGTATGACTCTTGTCATCATCGCCGGCGGCATCGATTTGTCCGTCGGCTCCATCATTGCCTTGAGCACGGTCGTGATCGCCGCGCTGCTACAGGCCGGCGTCTCACCACTCGTTGCGGCCTTGGGCGGAATCGCTGTCGGGGCCGTGTGTGGAGTGGTGAATGGCTTGCTGATCACGCGCTTCCGGGTCGTGCCGTTTATTGTCACCCTGGGTACGCTGCTGGTCGTGCGCGGCGCTGCAAAAGGGCTGGCTCACGAGCAGAAGATCGACGCACCGGAAACCTGGCTGAACAATCTTCTCGCTGCCTTACGGCCGGAGCAGGCATGGATGCTGCTGCCGGCAGGGGTGTGGATGATGATCGTCCTGGCCCTGGTCGTGGCTGGCCTGCTGCGCTTCACTCGCCTCGGCCGGCACACCTTCGCCCTGGGGTCCAACGAGCTGACGGCGCGTTTGTGCGGCGTGGCCGTGGATCGAGTCAAGGTCATCGTCTATACCCTGAGTGCCGCCTTCGCCGGCCTGGCCGGTTTGATGCAGTTTTCGCGCCTGACCGTCGGCGATCCGACCGTGGCGGTGGGTCTGGAGCTGGACGTCATCGCCGCCGTTGTCATCGGCGGCGGTAGCCTGGCAGGTGGCGAGGGCTCCATCCTCGGCAGTCTGGTTGGGGCGTTGATCATGACTGTCATCCGCTCCGGTTGCTCGCAAATGGGGCTGCCGAACTGGGTACAGGAGATCGTCACCGGCAGCATCATCGTGGCCGCCGTCGCCCTCGATCGGCTGCGCCACCGCAGCGCAGCCTGATGGATTCTGTTGCAGAGCGACAAGGACGCGGTCGCCGGTGCCGTTGCGGCGCAAACACCGTGGCGTGCTGTTTTTCCGGCCGATTTGTGCTACCAGCCTCAGCTCAGGAAGGGGAGGCTGGCTGCCGATAATACGAGACGTAGGAATTCGTAGGTGACGTCATCGCAGGAAGATGGAGATGACAGGCGTCGGGGAAACCTTGCCGGTGGCCGCATTCCCGGCTGCCATGCAGCGACGGCAGGAACTCACGGCTCAGCAGTCTGTCGGAGAAAGGCGGATTGCTACCCGGGGAGTTTCAGCGTTGGTTCAGGCCGGCGCACCGGTGGCCGGCACAGGCACGCAAAAAGGGAAGGGTGACGTTGTCGAGCTTTCGTCCGGTCGGGGTCCGCGGCCGGCCCCTGGGGCTGGCAAAGCACAGGGCAGCGCCGACGGCAAGGAGCTGACCCCAGAGGAACAGCGGCAGGTCCAGGAGCTGCGAAAGCGAGATCAGGAGGTGCGCCAGCACGAGGCAGCGCATAAAGCGGCCGCCGGACAGTATGCCCAGGGCGCTGCCATGTTCACCTACCAGATCGGCCCCGACGGCAAGCGCTATGCCGTGGGGGGCGAGGTGAAGGTGGATACGAGCCCCATTCCCGGTGACCCCGAGGCGACCATCCGCAAGATGGAGACCATCCAGCGTGCCGCCCTGGCGCCGAAGGATCCGTCAGCGGCAGACCGCGCCACTGCCGCTCAGGCCGCACGGACCGTCGCTGCCGAACGCCAGGAACTGGCCCAGAAGAAACCGGCGTACTTCGGGGAGTCACAAACCGACACCCGCCGCCGGGCTTTCGAAGGCGCTACCGCCGACGTCATCGGCCTTACGCTCAACCTCCTCGCCTGAACACTCGCCGCCAGGCAGTCTCCAAACAGCGCAATTCTGAAGGGGATCTGCGCCCGGGCCGCCTGTCTAGTTTTTTTCATCTTTTTCAAATTAACAGTTGACAATCGACACAAATTTAGCTAAAATTGAGGCTTGGATGTATGAGACCATTCTCTGTTGCGCTCTTCAGATTGAGACGGGAGAGCGACACCAGCCGACATCTGGCGCTATTTCACTCTGCTGTAGGACACGCAATTGACCGTTAAGGAATTTTTTCGATGGGATTGCGCCTGAACAGGCTAGGCATCGCCGTTTGATTTTTAAGGAGATAACGTCATGTCTGGATAAACAGAGCTGACGCTACCTTTGACGGCTGAACGTCGCTCTTGACTTTTATATTCTGCCTCCTTATCTTGGAAGTGCCCGAACAATATCCTACCAAGATCAAAGGAGGTAGGACATGAAAGCTCTACGAGCGCTGTTCTTTGGCCTGTTCGTGTTCGGAGTTGTTGGTATTCTCGCCTCTTGCGGCGAGCAGCCGTTACAGCCCAGCAGCCAACAAGGACTCGAGATGACGGCATCGATTTCGGATACAACGGTTGTGCTGACCAGCATACCCATCCCGCCGCCGGACAGCACCGGAAAGCCTTGAGAACGCTTCCCGGTCGTCTTGAGTCCACGTGGTATGAATCGTAGACACATCGTCGAGCCGTTCGTGCATCGCGACCTTCCACACACGATGAAAAACCAACTCACCCTGGCCCGGATATTGTTCGGGCAATCGTATTACGACCCGAAAAACTTGCTGCGGGTTTTGTTCCGACTGACCAACGTGTGGATGGGGTACAACCTTCTTTTGATTCTTCTTTCCAATGTGCCCCACCGGCCGATCCCCTGGTTGTCATGGGTGAACGTGTCGCTCTATTTTCTGGTGTTCCTGTTATCCTTTTTCATCTGGCAGCAGGAGAAGTACAATCGCGATATCTTTTTCCTTTTCACTCTGAGCTATCTGGCGGTCGCGTCTAGTTTCTTGTTGATTTTCGTGGGGAAGGGTGCAATCATCGGGAACCAGCGTCTGGCCATTGTCGCCTACATCGAGGCGGTCTCGACGATGGCTTTCCTGCTGACCCTCGCACTCGTGTTTCTGTCTCTGAAGTACTCTTTGCCCCGGCTCAAGACGCCCCAGCTTCTGGCGATTTCCATCGGACTGGTGGCCGCTATCTTCCTCCTTCTGTTCGGAAGCGATCTGAAACCGACGCACATTTTCTACGCCAGCCTGCCCAGGTACTACCGACATCTTTTCGATTTCAACTTGGTTACTCTGGCGGCTGTGTTTCTTTATTTCGTCAACCTGGTGCGTAGCGACCGAACGATGGGTGAGTACATCACCTCGCTGGTCGTCGTCTATCTTTTTCGGAGCATCCTGGACGGGGTGAGCTTAGCTGGAGCCGTGTTTGGTTTCCGGCTGTTCGAGGTTGACCAGTATTTCTTGACCTTAACTATGATGATGCTGGCCGTTGTTTTGTTTCGTAAACTCTGCTTCTGCCTGTCGCCTTTCGGCCAGTATTACGAGGACATGCTCCATGGCTACGGCGGGCTGAAACGGATTCGGGTTACGCGAAGAGGCGACGCCCTGTCCTTCTCTCTGTTGGAATTCTTGCGCGACTATCTGCGTCGGCGTGTGCACGTGGTCGGAATCGCTACCCTACTTCTGGTGGGCGCCGTGCAGTCGCTGCCGTTGAGTCTCTTCGTACGTCTCAATCTCATTGCAGTGCTCATGCTGACCGTGAGCCTGTACATTTTCTTTTATTTACTATATCGCAAACGTGCAAGATCAGGGTTTGTCTTACCACATTCAAGGAGGGTCCATGAACACTAACACGAAGCGCGGAAAGGACGCACCGGAATTGGTGGGTCTGAGCCCGGCGATCAAGAAAGTGCGTCGGATGGTCAGCGCTGCGGCGCGCACCGACGACAGGGTTCTGATTGTCGGCGAATCAGGTGTCGGAAAGTCTGTGATGGCTCGGATTATTCACGAGCGCAGCGAGCGGGCGCATCAGCCGTTCGTTTCGGTGGACTGCCGTGAGCTGGGCATCTCGCAGACATGGGCCGATCTGCTCGGTGAGGTCGAAGAGAGCGGCAGCGGCGTGCGCCGCAAGGTGGGCGCCTTCGAGAAAGCAGGCAAGGGCACGCTCTACCTGTCGAACCTCGAAGCGCTGTCGGCGGAGGATCAGAAGATCCTGTACAGCATCCTCAGCTCAGGGACCTTCCGCCGTGGAGACGAGACCGTCGAGATGCACAGCCGCGTCATCGCTTCGATGGAGAAGGATCCGAGCAAGCTCATCGAAAGCGGCGAGCTGCGGCGCGACCTCTACGTGCTGTTTGGCGGGATTGCCGTCTATGTGCCGCCGTTGCGCGACCGCCTGCCCGACATCGCGGTTCTGTTCGAACATTTCCTCGAGCGCTACTGCGCCGAGAACGAGAGGCCGCTGCCGACCGTGCCTTCGGAGCTGTTCGAGTCGATGATGCATTACGAGTGGCCCGGGAACGTGCGGGAGTTGGGTGACACGGTTCGCAACCTGGTGCTGATGTCGTCGGAGGGCGAGCTGTCGCCTGAGTATCTGCCGTTTACGTTGAAGAAGGACCCTCTGGAGTCGTTTCTCGGCAAGAAGCTGGGCGAGGCCACGGCCGAAGTAGAAAGATTTCTTATTCGGCGCACGCTTCAGCGGTTCGGATGGAACCAGGCGAGGACCGCAAAGGCTCTCGCTCTTTCCGAGCCGAACCTGCGTTACAAGATGAAGAAGTACGGTATCCGCAAAGAATTGTAGCGGCGGCGGGCGGCAATCTGCGCCACCGAGCCCCAGGGTGGGCTTCGGCAAAAGAGGGTCCGGCCGGGGACGGCGCTCCAGGCGGAGCGGGCCGTAGCGGCCGTCTCTTGAACCGGTTCCTTGAGATGGTCTCCGCTTCAGAGGCAGAGGAGTGAGGTGGACGGCCGAGGTTGCATCGACGGCCGTCCGTCGGGGGGAGTGATGCCCGGTTTTCGTCTTCTCTTCTGAGTTTTGATTCTGGTTCTCCCAATGGCATGACCAGCATGGGGACAGGGCCAGGCGCTCAGTGAGTCGCCTCAGGTCCACCAGGACACCCTGGTGTAGGTGGCTGTTGGTGAACGGGACCCTCTGACGCGTTTTCGCCATCGGCTCCACGTAGACCGCCGGCGCCTTCGTGGTCGCCTGGCGAGACCTGCGGGCAGCGGAAATGGTCCGATTATATGGGTGGGCTGGCGCCCGCAGGCGACACGGGGGAGATCCACGCCCGCCGATCTCACCGCATCGAAGCGCCTGTTGGGGCCAACTTTTCGGATCAACAAAACACGCTTCCGCAAGTACAATCTCGGCCGACCATCGCCAGCGCCGCCGCCGGCAGACCTTGGACAGCAACAAGTACAAGGCTGGCGGCCCTGCCCTGCTTTCTTCCAACCTGAGTCCGTTC
>CAZGRP010000068.1:0-20751 GCA_964527995.1 uncultured Cytophagia bacterium
ACAGCAGCGTGCCGCCGTAGGTGCTTCGCTTCTTGTACCACTCCGGCCGGGAACCAAACTTGTACGATTTCTGTCCGGTGGCCATGACCGGCTCGCCGATGGTGCCGCTCTCGACGATCCGTTTGACTGCCTGGAAGGCCGGCAACAGCCTCATGCCGAACATGGCGGTCAGCCGCACCCCGCCTCGGCGTACAGCCTGCTGCAAACGGTCGAGCTGTTCGTAGGTCGTGGCGATCGGCTTCTCGCTGACGACGTGCATACCACGCTCCGCAGCCTCGGTGGAGACCTCGGCGTTCCGGTAGTACGGCATACAGACGCCCACGACGTCCAGCTCCTCTTTCGCAAACATCTCGCGATAGTCGTCGTAGAACCGTGTCTTGCGTGTCACCGCCGGATGCCGACGCAAGGGTTCCAGCTCATCGGACGGCTGCCCCTTGGCATAAGCAACCAAGCGGGCATCCCGGAGTTTGGGGATGCCGTCTAGGACATAAGTCAGGTGACCGTCTATACCGACCATTCCCACTCGAAGTGGCATCTGATTTCCTCCTGGACTTTCTCCACATTCGATACGCGGTCCCGAGGGATCACCGCAGGCAGCCTTCGCGAGAACGGTACAATAAAATGAAATGATCGGCTATTCGCAAGTGAAAAGCGGCTCCGTCGTTGTCAGTGTCGCCGGCTTAGCCCCCGGCCCGGCCGGGACGCAATTCACGCATCAATCCTGTCTTTGCTTACCCCGCCCTCCGATGGTCACCGCAGCCATCTCATGGAGATTGATGCAGTCGGGAGGCGCCCCGGTCGCCCTCACTTGAGAAAGAAAACGACTCCCAGAGTGAGATTGAACTCGTTGGCGTCGCTGCGGAACTTGGTGCCGTTGACCTCGGAGGAGACCGCGTTCCGGATGGTGAGGTACTGCAGCCCGGCGTCCAGCCAGGGACCGAAGCCGAGACTGTACATGACGCCGCCTCCGACACCCCATCCCAACCTGGTCAGGCTGTCGGTGGTCTGGGTCAAGGGATAGGTGTAGTACGACGGGATCGTCAGGACCGTGCGATAATTGAAGACGCCGACGTTGGTGTTGCCGTAGACTTGAAACCGCTTCTTCTTGACCATGAGCTGAGGCCCAACGGAGAGACGGAAGGACTCATTCCGGCTTTGGACCAGGACGAAAAAGCCACCGAGGTCAGCCCCTCGCTGATCCGATCCGAAGGATATGTAGCCGAAGTCGCCACGCAGGCCCAGCCAGCTCAGACCCCAAAGAGGATGGGTCACATTGACGCCCAGGCCGCCGCCCACGTTCGACACGTTGGCAAAATCGGACTGCGGAAACGCGATCAGCAGGTGCGGCCCGACCTGCCACTGCGTCCGGGCTTGCGTTGGTGCAAACGTTGCGGCCGCCGCGGCCAAGACGGCGACCAGAAAAGTACGATGACGTAACATGAAAAGCCTCCGAATATGCGGTTTGTCGATTCACAAGCAGAGCCTGCCGTGCCGGGGCTGTTCGGCACGCTCCCCTTTAGTTTTAACACCCTCCGCGTCGTTTTCTTCCATCCCTCCCAAGGTTGTCATCACAGCGGCCACCTTCCGGCTCACAGGTTCGGAGCAAAAAAGACGGCGTTGAAGAACAGCCTGGTGAGTCGATCCCAGGAAGCACGGAAGTTCGGATCATCGGCAAACAGAATCACCCGACCCTTGCCCACCTTTTCATCGATGAGATAAGCACTGCCGGCCAGCGCTTTCAGCGCCTCGTCCCAGGCAAACCCGCTGATCCACAGCGAGTCGCTGGGGCTGAAGATGCCGACGTTTTTGCCGTGACGACTCGGCTGGAAAACCAGGCGCGAGTTCACCAGAACGAATGTCTCCTGATCATAACCGAAGCCGAGAAAATGATGCGGCAGCAGCTTGACGCGAAGAATGGCTCCAGGGGTGCGAGGCAGCGGCTCTTCTTCGACTGCGGTGCTGTCTTTCTTGCGTTTCTTGCCGACCACCGCACTGCTCCATCCCAGGTCGGGATCGGTGGCGAAGCGAGCTGCTTCCTTGATGGCGACGAGAACACCACCGCCTCGGATCCACTGGGTCAGGCTCTCGATCCCCTCTTTACCCAACACCGATTTGTAGGAAGTTGATCCACTGCGGGCATCGGGAAGAACGAGGACATCGAATTCGCTCAGGTCGAGGCTGGCCAGGCTTGCCGTGCGCACGAACGATGCCTGCACACCGTAGTGCTGGTCGAAGAGGTAGCGGATGGCTCCGACCGAATAGGGGCTGGTTGGCATATCGGCTGCGACGGCGATCTTCGGCGGCCTCAGGTAGTGGACGCTCGGAGATCCCAGACTGATGCCGTCGCTGACCCAGCCGCTGTTGCAGGCATAAAAATCGGCGCCGGTCTCCTGCGCCAGCGTCGTGAGCCGGTCGAAAAGATCAGGTCGGTTGTCGTTCACCCACAGAATCAACGATCCGGGTGGAAAACGGGTGTTCTGCAGGCGGAACGATTTCGCCGCCACGTACACCCGGTCGCCTTCCTGGAGCAGACGGGCGAGGGCCTTGACGTCCGCGTTGGACCGATAGCGGAAGATGTAGGCATAGTCGGCCTTCCCGCCGATCACCTGGCCGGGGCGCGCAGGCACTGCCTCAACAGGCTCGGCCATCACCTGGAGTTGCCTGGCGCTCCAGTAGGCCTCGACGCCCATAGTCAGCGGCAGCGACCAGGCGGTGATGTCATAAAACCGACTTCGTTCCTTCTGCTCCTTCCGCCGGCGCTCGGCCTCGACAAACTCCGGCGACAGTTGCGCGTTTGGCTCAAGGATGGCCTTGGCCAGCCGCATTTGGGGCTGCGCCATCGACACCAGGTAAGTGCCCGGAGGGAATTCCTGCCGCTTGTGGCCGGGGATGTAAGGATGCACGTTCCGCGCCCGAAAGGCCTCCCTGGCGCGACGCACTTCAATTCCCTGGCGCAGCAGGACGCCCACCAGCTTGTCTGTCGTGAACGAGTCTTCACCGGGCAGAAGCAGAATCTCGCGCATGGAGCCGGACTTGCCCTCCTCGATGGCTGTGCGCCGAAATTCATAATAGTCGCGCAGGCGCTGCGACCGCCGCTGGGCTGTGGTCAGGCACGTGGCAAACGACGTGGTGAAATGATGATGTACGCCATCTCGAAGCGTGAGAATGGTGTCGTCCTTCCGGCGGATGGTCAGTCCCCGGCTCGAGGCCTGCTCATAGGTCATGCCGATGGCGCCGGTCAGCGTCGGCCAGGAAACTCCGTAACCGGGATAGAACTCGTCAAAACTTTCGCGCACGTAGTACGGCCACCCGAACGACTCAAAGGCAGCGGCATTCGCCTTGCCATAGATCTCCCACCATTTGCGGCTCGACTGCGGCACATTCTGGTTGAGCGGTGGCATCGGCGGTGCGAAGAAATAGGTGTTGTTCGAGCCCATTTCGTGCAGATCGACGAGCACCTGGGGATTCCACTGCAGAAACGCCGCCACCTTCCCCTCACTCTCGGGCTGGGTCAGCAAGAACCAGTCGCGGTTCAGATCGAAAAAGTAGTGATTGGTGCGGCCGCCTGGCCACGGCTCGTTGTGCTCCATCGCTGCCGGATACGCATCCGGTGTGACGCCCGTCATTGCTGCCACCCAGTGGACGAAGCGCTCGTGGCCGTCAGGGTTCTGCAGCGGGTCGATGATCACCACCAGGCTGTCGAGAATTTTGCTGGTGAGGGAGTCCGTTCCGGCCGCGAGCTGGTAGCTGAGCTGGATGGCCGCCTCGGTGCCGGAGGCTTCGTTACCGTGGATGGTGTAGGCCAGCCACACCACTGCCGGCAGGTTCGCGATCAGCGATTCGGCATCGCGGGGTGATTGCAGTCGCCGCGGGTCCGCCAGCTGTGCCAGGCCGTTCTTGATTTCATTCAGGCGCTGCAGATTCTGGCGGGAACTGATGATCAGATAGAAAAGGCCTCTGCCCTCGAACGACTCCCCGTAGGTCTCGAGCCTGACCCGGTCCGAGTTCTGCGCCAGGGCTCGCAACCACAGTTCCAGCTTGTGGTGGGGCGTATGCCGGGTGCCGATGCTGTAGCCGAGAACCTGCTCGGGTGTGGGCACCGTCTTGTCGTAGGTCCCGCCCGGGAAGAATTCGAACCGTTGCTGGGCCACGGCCGAAGCGGCCAGGCCGACGATCACCCAGGCACACAGCCACCGCTGGAACTTTCTAGCGCTCATGTTTCCTCCTCTCGATCAACAATGACTTCACCGCGGTCTCCATCCACATACACCGCCTGGCCGTCCGAGATGCGATCCAACAGCCCCGGAATGTTGGACACACCGGGAACACCAAACTCGCGCGCCAGAATTGATCCGTGCGACAACATTCCTCCCACTTCCAGCACCACCCCGGAGACGATCCCCAGCACGGGGGTCCATCCCGGATCGAGGCTGCGGCTCACCAGCACATCACCGCGGCGCACACGGTGCAAGGCTCGCGGGTCGGAGACAAGGCGTGCCGGGCCGCATGATCGGCCCGGGCTGATCGCCAGGCCGCAGAGACGCTCACCCGCATGCGCCGGAGCTGCGGTCTCAATGCGACCCTGCTCGAATTCGAGCAGGCGCTGCGCCGGCCTGATTCGAGCATCCTGGCGTCGTTTCCTCTGTCGATCGGCTATGACCTTGCGCAGGTCGGTGGTCGGGCTATGGAAAGCCGCCTGCAGCTCCTCCAGGTGCAGATCAAATACGTCTTCGGGGGTCTCCATGAGGCCCTTTTCCACCAGCCGGCGGCCGATCTCGACGCAGATGCGTCTCAACTGGGCAATCGACATCTGCCAGTAGAAACGTTGATTCTCACGCAGCAGCACGAAGGTACGAGCCACTCGCAGAAGGCCGGCGCCCAGCGGCCGCAACAGCCACGGCAGACCGTGAAGAAACCGGGCCTTGAGGTCGGCCTGCAGATCGATGGCGTGCCGGCGCCCTTCGATCGAGGCCTCGCCGTCGCTCTGCCTAAGCAGGCCATCGATGATCTGGTAAACGTAGTTGGGGTCATCTCGCCAGTTCGGCACGCCTGGGTCAAGGCTGTTGGAACGGTGACCATAACGCCGGAAGAACTCCTCCAACCGCTGCGACAGTGGATGGTCGATTCGTTCGCCTTTTTTCAGCCTCGACCAGACCTTGCGGTGCCGTTTCGCCTGGCGGGCGATCTCGGCCAGTTCCAGATTGATCTCCGCCGTGCGATCTCCCGCCGGTTCCATCATCAGCTCGGCGGCCTGCACCGCCGACCAGCCAAGCCAGCGGCGCGCGCTCCAGCGCACCATCTGGAAAAACAGGTCGGCGTAGGTAAGGCTCCAGCGATGTAATCGCAAGTAGTCGTCACTCAGATCGACCGCGCGCTGCAACTTCACAAAGAGGGCGTTCCACGAAAGGTCGGATAGCGGCTGTGCCTGCAATTCCGCCACGGCTCGGGTGTAACGTGGCACGAAGCGCTTCCAGAGCCAGAGATGAAGCGGCCAAAACCAGTTGCCGTCGAAACCCAGGCAGCGGAACGCAAACATGACCAGGCCCAAAAGCCCGAGGCGGTAGCGATCGTCATCATCCAGAAGATCAACCTTGTCCTGAGACAGAAATCGCCGCGGCACCCAGCCATAGAGAGCACGGAAGACACGCAAGTCGGTATACGGTCTTCCCCAGAAGAGGCGCGTCAATTCCGCTTCGGCCAGGTGGCGATGGCCAAGGAGGCGCAGTGGATCGCGGAAAGCGCGCCGCTCGACGGGTCCGCGCAGCAGATCCCAGCCGAGCGGAGTGACCGGCGTCGGGAACCGTTCGAGAAAGAAATAGCCCGTCCAGATGCGTGCGGGCCTGGCCCGCTGCAGTCTCGCCGTGATGGGACGGGCCTGCACTAGAAAGATCTCTCCCGCTTCGTCGACGACCCACTCGATATCGGCCGCGAAACCGAGCGCGTTCTCCACCGCCACGGCCCATTCGGCCACTCGCACGACTGCGGCATCCTCGATGCTGGCTTCAGCGGCAGCGGCATCATGGACCTTTACCCAGCGAACGCCACCTCGAGGATTGACGACGAGCTTCTTGGGTTCACGGCCCGTTTGACGCTCGCGAACTTGCCGGCGGCCGACATCGACTACAAAGCGATCGGGCACCACCTCTCCCTCGACCAGAGGGCGTCCCAGTCCGCGGATGCTCTCGATGCGCACGGTCCTGGTTCCGGAAGAGCCGCCGAAAGCCACCCCGGCGGCCCGCGCCTCGATCAGCTCTTGAACGATAACCGCCATCCCGACCTTGAGGGGTTCGATCCCGGTACGCCTGAAATAGGACAGCGCCGATGGCTTCCACAGCGATGCCCAGACTTCGCGGATCGCCGCCTCCACTTGTTCCGCGCCAACCACGCCAAGCTCGCTGGCGAAGATTCCGGCGAAAGAGTGCTCTTGTAGATCCTCCACCGTCGCCGACGAGCGCACCGCGAGCGGACGGCCTGCATCAAGCCGAGAGATCGCTTCCGGCAGGCACGAAGACAAATCCGGAGATAAGGGTTCGGACACGAGCAGTCTGGCAAGGTCCGACGCCGCCTGCATGCGGGACTCTTCGGCATTTGCAGTCTGCCAGCGGGTAAGCGCCTGGTCCACGCCGGGACGCTTGAGGTGATCGAAATAGGCCTGGGTTGTGATTACAAAAAAAGGGGGGACGCGGAAGTCGTGGTGGGTCAGCTTCTCAAGCGCCGCCGCCTTGCCGCCAACTTCGTCCGGCCGGAACGGTGTCCCCTGGTGCGGAAAGACAATTCGAGGTTGCTCAACCATGAAGAAACCAGCAGGGCAGTCAGAATCTTCTCGGGCCGGCTCAACCGAAAATCCACAGAAGGATATAGTAGAAGAGGATGGCGAACAGGGCACCGGCCGGGATGGTGACGATCCAGGAAAAGACGATGTCGCGAACAGTCCGCAGGTTCAGGGCTCCGATGCCGCGAGCCAGGCCCACACCGAGCACGGCACCTACGAGTGTATGGGTGGTGGAAATCGGTAGGCCCAGCTTTGAGGCCATAACGATCGTCGTGGCCGCACCGAACTCTGCCGAAAACCCGCGGGTCGGTGTCAGCGCGGTGATCCGCTTGCCGATGGTTTCAATCACCCGCCAGCCCCAGGTGGCCAGACCGACGACGATGCCGACGCCGCCCAGCGCCAGAATCCACAGAGGCACGGCGGCTTTGAGTCCAACGATGCCGGTGTCGAGCACGCTCACAACGGCGGCCAGCGGCCCCACGGCATTGGCCACATCGTTGGCACCATGGGCGAAGGCCACGAAAGCGGCGCTGAGGATCTGCAGGTAGACGAAGATACGCTCTACAGCCCGATACTCTCTCGAGCTGCGTTCCACCTCGACACCGCGTTTGACATCCTCAGTCAGCAATTCGATCTGGCCGGCGATGCTCTCGATCCGCAACTGGGCATCCCCGATGGCTCTTTCACTCAGCTTGTGAAGCCGTTGCCCCACCTGTTGCAATCCGTCGAGAACCTCCTCGGGTTGGAACCGCACCACCCGGTTCTCACCATCGAAGCCCGGCACACGCTGCACCAGCAAATGGCTCACGAGAGCGCCCAGTAGACCGACGAGGGTGGCGACGACGAGGGCATGCGTGAGCGATAGGTCGAGACGGAGGTTTTTCAGCCCTTTGAACACCATCACCAGGGTGAGGACCGCGACGACAAAGAACACGATGATGGGCGTGCCACGTTTAGCCGCCTGCACCGGATTTCCGGCATAAATGATCCAGCGCCGAATGATAGTGAAAATCACAAAGGCGATGGCCGCGCTGAGCACCGGAGAGATGACCCAGCTCGCTACGATGGACGAGACCTTGGCCCAGCGCACTGCCTCGAGACCGCCGACAACTGCCCCGAAGCCAATCACAGATCCCACAATCGAATGGGTGGTTGAGACCGGCCAGCCGAAATAGGAAGCGATCTGCAGCCAGACACCGGCAGCCAGCAGGGCACCCATCATGCCGTAGGCGAAGGCTCGTGGGTTGCCGGCAAAGACCTCCGGGGCCACAATGCCAGCTCGGACCGTCTCGGAGACATGGCTTCCGACAAGGACAGCCCCAGTGAACTCGAGAACCGCGGCAACGACGACGGCCCGGCGAAGTGTCAGAGCACCCGAGCCAACCGACGTTCCCATCGCGTTGGCAACGTCGTTGGCGCCGATGTTCCACGCCATGTAGAGCCCAAAGGCGAGAGCGATCAACAGTAGGATCGTCTCAACGCCCATGGAACTCCTCGCGAAGAAGCAACCCCACTGGGTTCACAAACCACATCCGTTCAATCCCTCCCGATCTCGTTCAGCTACTTCGCCAGCGTCATTCTCAGACGATTTCCCATCTGCTCAGCAAAGTTGGCAATCCGGCTGATTTCATCGAAGAGCTTGGACCAGATCAGCACATCGATGTCGCTAATTTTTCCTTCCAGGGCAAAGAGTTTCTTGGCCAAAGCCAGACCGATGTCATCGGTGAGAGTTTCCTCCACATCCAGATCCTGGATCATTTCGTAGACGCGCTCTGCCTCGGGACCGCCGAAGCCGCTTTCCACCAGCTCATCGAGTTGCCGGGCGATGCGGGCAGCAGTGTCGCAGGTACGCAGCACCTCCGCCAGCAGCCGGCGAAAATCTTCCCACAGTTCCTCCGGCATCTTCATGGGGCGAAGGAACAGCATCCGTGCCACGTCCTCAGTGGTATCCGCCATGGAGTCCTGCAAGTCGAGGATTTCGAGCAAATCGCGGCGATCGATCGGCAAGAACGTCGTCTTAGGCAAATGATTGCGCAGATCGTTCTTGATTCGGTCGGCCTCGGACTCCAGGTCGCCGATCTCCTCGGCAACCTCTTCGACCTTCTGGCGGTCACCACCCAGCAGCGCCTCGAACATCGGCTCGAGTAGATGGACACACTGGTTCACGGTGCTCATGTGCTGCTGCAACGGACCGAATGGAGATTTGGCAAACAGCGAAACAATGGTCCTCATGGCCAGACTCCCAATGCCTCGGTCGTTCGACCGGCCAAAACGCTCATCTCAAGCAAAAAGCGCATCACGCGGCCCTTTCGTCTTCCACCACAACTTTGCCACCACCTCGTCGATTCAGGACCCATCGGCCGCGCCGGTAGCGCTCGAACGGTGGCACACGAGATCATGCAAGAGACCTGCCCCCTGTCACCGCATGCTACGACTCCCACACTCTCGCTCCCCACGTCGCCTCTTTGTGGGCCCTGCAGGACTCGAACCTGCGACCAACGGATTATGAGTCCGCCGCTCTAACCAACTGAGCTAAGGGCCCCAGCGCGGTCCATGATCGACAACCACAAGGCCTGAATCCAAAACCCGCACAATATAACCAGCAAGCCTGTACGATGCAAGGAGAAATCGCGGTCAGGAGGGATCTGGAAACGCAGGCCGGAGGGGACAAGGCGCCCCTCGTCTGACGGGAAAAAGCGAAGCCATCCACCGTAACGGCGGATGGCTTGCAAAGGGCTGTAGTGCGAGTTGCAGTGCAGGGAGGATGGAAGTCCGGTTGCTTCGAGCAATTCGTTGATCAACGATCTTCGGACAGCCAAAAATATAAAAGGAGGGTAGAAGAGTCAAGATTCGTGACAAAATTTAAACAGCTTTGTCGAACCGGCTTTCTGGAGGTTGGCACCACCACCCCGGCTGCTGGCAGCATTTTCAAATTTGGGAAAAAAATCCCAACTTTCGCATTTTTGAGAATGCCGGCGCGCCTCTGGCTGTCCGCCGCCGTCTTCGAAAACGATGGTAACTGTTTAGACCTCAAAGCGTTAGCTGAACAACGACAGGCACGTCCTTGAAGCGGCATGGTTCTTGTAGCCGTGACGGCAGAGGTTGCGAGGAGGTGCACAAGAGTTTTCGTCCCGTTCGCAACCTTGGAGAACGGGTTTGTCGCACCAGTATGGAGGAGGTGAGCCTATCGCGGGAACCCAACGTCTCAAGTCATCCGTCTCAAATCTCAAGTCCTAAAAGCCTGCATATTGGTCCTCCCTACGGCCTGGCCCCGTTCTACGGGGTCAGGCTTTTTTTTGCCGTGACGGTACGAGTGAAGCCGGGAGTTTTCTCTTGACTTTATGGCAAATTCATTTAATTTAGGGACTCGCAACCGGTTGGATTGTCTAATGATGGCTCAGCAACCCTTCGAGAGGGAGCCTGGATCCACATGCGTATAGGAGTACCGAAGGAGACCTCCATTGAGGAGGCGCGGGTGCCGCTGACCCCAGCCGGCGTCTACAGCCTGGTGCGCGCCGGCCATCAACTGACGCTCGAGGAAGAAGCAGGACTGCCTTCTGGCTTCAGCGACGAAGCCTACTTCGCCGTCGGCGCCCAGATCGCGACGACCGCTGCCGAAGTCTACCAGGATTCCGATCTCGTTGTCAAGTTGCTGCCGCCTACCGAGCAAGAAGCGGCCCTGCTCCGCGACGGGCAGATCCTGCTCTCTTTCCTGCAGCTCGCATTCCGCACCGAGGAGGCCTTCCGTACTCTGCTGGAGAAAAAAGTCATCTCGATCGGTACCGAGATCATCCGCAAAGAGGCCGGCAAACGGCCGGTCCTGGTTGCCATGAGCGAGCTGGCCGGCGGCATGCTGCCTCAGATTGCGGGTCACTTTCTCGAGCGAGGCCAGGGCGGGCGTGGCATCGTCCTCAGCGGCGGCACTGGGGTCCCGCCGGCAAACGTTGTCATCCTGGGCTCGGGCGTGGTCGGCACCAACGCTGCCCGTGCCTTCCTGGGGCTCGGCGCGCAGGTCATGATGTTGGGCCGGAACTTCGACCGGCTTCGGGAAGTCGATCAGCAGTTCGGACGGCGGATCATAACGATGCTGTCGAATCCTTTCGAAATCGAACGTGCGGCAAGCTTCTGCGATGTGCTCGTGGGTGCCATCTTTGATTCGAGAGAGAAGATTCCCAAGCTGGTGGCGCGGGAGACTGTCGGCCGCATGAAAGAGGGTGCGGTCGTTCTGGATGTCTGCATCGACCAGGGAGGGTGTGTGGAAACGAGCAGACCGACCACCCACTCCGACCCGATCTTCCTCGAAGAAGGAGTTCTGCATTATTGTGTTCCCAATATCCCCGCCGCCGTGCCGAGGAGTGCCTCCCAGGCCCTCAACAATGTGCTCCTTCCTTACGTGATGGCGATTGCCAATCAGGGGGCACGGCAGGCAATCGCTGCCGACCCGAGCCTGCAGTACGCGGTACTGACTTATGGCGGAGCTTGCACCCACCACGGCGTTGCCCGGCTCTTCAATCTCCCCTTTGCGGAACTGGCTGAGGCGATGGCGTAGAGCAGACGCCCGCCCTGGTCCCATGACAAGAAAGGCGGTTCGACCGCCGCATTTTCGTCGCGAATCAGATTTGGTGCTGGATACGCAATCGGAGGACATGCCCTGATGGATAAATTGACCATCGACGATGTAGAGCTACGAGGCAAGCGAGTGCTCATGCGCGTCGACTTCAACGTGCCAATCCAGGATGGCAGCGTTGGCGACGATACGCGTATCCGAGCCGCCTTGCCTTCGATCCAAAAAGTCATGCAAGAGGGGGGCAAACTGATCCTGATGTCACACCTCGGCCGCCCGAAAGGGCAGCGCCTTCCCGAATTGAGCCTGAAACCGGTCGCCGAACGGCTCGGTGAGCTGCTTGGCAGCGAGGTACGCTTTGCCCCCGACTGTGTGGGACCCGAGGTCGAGAAGATGGTGGCCGAACTGAACGAGGGTGAGGTTCTCCTGCTGGAGAACACTCGCTTTTATAAAGAGGAGACCGACAACGACCCCGAGTTCTCGAAGCAGCTCGCCTCGCTGGGCGATCTCTATATCAACGATGCCTTTGGCACCGTGCACAGGGCACACGCATCGACCGTTGGGGTCACGAAGTTCATCAAGGAATGTGCGGCCGGGTATCTGATCAAGAAGGAAATCGAAAACCTGAGCAAACTGCTGGAAGGGTATGAAACGCCTTTCGTTGTGGCACTCGGAGGCGCAAAGGTCTCCGGCAAGATCGATGTCATCCACAACCTGATCACGCGTGTCAACGGCATCCTCATCGGCGGCGGCATGTGCTATACTTTCCTGAAAGCGAAGGGCATTGCAATCGGAGACTCGCTGATCGAAGAGGACCGCGTGGCGACGGCCTACAACATGTTGCGCGTCGCTGCCTTCCATCATCCGCGGAAGCCTGTGGAGATGGTGCTCCCGGTCGATCACGTCATCGCCAGCAGCTCGAACGACGCCGACTTCAAAGTCCATCCGGAGCAGAGCATTCCAGCGGGCTGGAGGGGCGTCGACATTGGGCCAAAGACGATTGAGGCTTTCCGTCAGATGATCTTGAAATCGAAAACAATCTTCTGGAACGGCCCCATGGGGATCTTTGAGAACCCTCATTTTGCCACCGGCACCATTGAAGTAGCCAAGGCCGTGGCACAGGCCACCCGCCACGGGGCGTTTACCGTGGTTGGAGGCGGGGATTCCATCGCCGCGCTGGATAAAGCCGGACTTGCCGACGCCGTTTCCCACGTCTCCACAGGAGGGGGCGCCTCCCTGGAGTTTCTCGCCGGCAAGGACCTGCCCGGCATCGTGGCACTGAGCAAAGCCAAGAAAAAGGAGTAGCCTCTCTTTCAGAGTTCCACAGAGACAGGAAGTAGATGGCGTGGGGACACGTGCGGTGTCCCTGCGCCTACCCTCGTGCGCAGCTCTTGCATAACCGCCGGCGCCCTCCCTTGCATGGCCCGCCGGGAGTAACGCTCCGCCGCCTGCAGTGCCAGTGCGCCCGTCCATGTCAACGCAGTGCCATCCTGCTCTGCCAAGCTTGTCACTTTGCTCGGCCTCTGAAAAAATCTCCCACAAGGGATGTCAAACCGACAGAAGGATCGGGGCAAATCGGCCGAAGAGAGCCCCGATGTGCGAGTGGCACAGGCTTTGCTCAAACTGCGGGCGAAAACAATGAAAAACCCAAACCATCATACACTGAAGGAGGGTGATCAACCATGTTGGTGAAGTGGCGTCCAACCCGTTCTCTGTTGCCCGAAATCTTTGAGGAGGATATCTTCGATTGGGATGTTTTCCCCAGGCTGTTCCCTCGCACGACTGAAGTCATGAGGTTCCAGCCAAGGATCGAAGTGCGTGAGACCGCCGATGAGTATCTGGTTCATGCCGAAATGCCCGGGCTCGACAAGAAGGACTTCCATCTCAGCATCGAAGGCAACACGCTGACGCTGCGTGGTGAGAAGAAGCAGGAGCATGTGGAGGAGGGGGAGCAGTTCTATCGTAGTGAACGCGCCTACGGCAGCTTTACCCGCACTTTCACGCTGACGGATGACATCGACCGCGATAAGATCAAAGCCGAATACAAGAACGGCGTGCTCACCATTCATCTGCCCAAGACCGAGAAGGCCCGTGGCAAGGAGATCCCGGTCGAGGTGAAGTAAGAGAAACCTTCGGGCTGAAAGCCGGAGGCACATGCCTCCGGCTTTTTTTATCCCTTGCCCTTCGAGTCCTTGGCGCCGGATTCCTGGAGACCAGCGCCAAGCCCGCAATCCCGCGCCAGCTCTTCAGCAGACATGCCATAGAACCGCTGCAAATACCCCTCCGTCTCCAGCAGATGCCGGGACAGCGGCCTCTGGTCGCGCTCAATCAGATACTTGAGCTCACGCAGATCCCTTGACCAGCGGAACCCTGTGAAGAATTCGGCGCCGCGAAACTGAGTCTTGTAGAGCGCGTTCCGCGTATAGCAGCTTCCCAGGTAAAGATGGCGAAGGCCAGCCTCGTGAAAGCGCTGCACGGCCGCCGTCATCATGTACATGCCAAGGTTGCGACGGTAGTAGGTCAGGTCATAGAAGGCGTAGTAATAGTAGGCCATCTCCGGCGGAGCGTGGTAAAGCGTCACCACGCCTACATCGCGGCCCGTTCGCAGATCGCGGTAAAGGAGTACGTGCGAAGTAATGGCCGAGCCGAAAAGCCGGTCCAGCCTCTCGAAGGTCATCACGTCGCGCCCGAATCGAATGTCAGCGTACTCTTTGCAGAAGGAGCGCCACTCGTCGTCATAACGGAACTCGCCCCGCGGCAGCAGGCGCGCCTCGATCCCGGCACACCGCCTCAGAATGCGGCGATTCTCCGACGTTGGAGTGAAGTCGGCCAGAGCGACTCGGACGCTGCGGCAGAGGTAGAAGCGATCGAGATTGGGCGAGGAGGGCAAGAAACCGTGAGAGAAGAACTGAAACGGCATCTCCCCTCCTTCTGGGAAAGCCCAGATCGCATAGGGGAAAATGTAGTTCTCGTAGTCTGATTTGGCTTCCGAGAATAACAGCCGCATGCGCACCTCCTACTCCAGTGGAACAGCCAGAGGGAAATGTGGTGGTTTAGAAGATCTCTTTCAGTTCGAAAAGATCTGCGACTTCGGCGTCTGCGATGCCGTCCTCGATGACGCGCCTTGTTGGGTTGTAGAAGATGGCATGCCAGCCTGCCCGCTTTGCTCCGAGCACGTCGTCCTCGTACGAATCGCCCACATAGACCAGCTCCGCCGGCCGGTGGCCACAGGCGGCCAGGGCCGCATCGAAGATCTCGGGCTGCGGTTTCATGGCACCAACCGAGTCGGAATAGATCACATAGCGAAAATAGTCGCTGATGCCCAGCAACGCCAGCTTGTCCCCCTGGATTTCGGCAAAGCCGTTGGAAAGAATCCCAAGCTCGTACCGGCCCCCCAGGTACTCGAGCGCCGGCACGACATTCGGGCAGGTGAACTTCTGGGAGGAGTAGATGGCGACATACTCCACGGCGAGTTCCTCGGCGAGCAAAGCCGAGCCTCCAAGACGCCGCAGCGTGTGGGTGAAGCGCTGCACGCGCAGATCAGAGGGGGAAACGACCCCCTGCGACATCTGCTTCCACAGCCGAAGGTTCTCTTCCGAGTAGGTGTGCAACCACCTCTCGAAGTCGACTTCAGGCGGCAGGCGCCTGCGGTAGCGCTGAAAGAGAATCCTGTGTGCGGCACGCTCGGCGGCGTTGTGATCGAAAAGGGTGTTGTCCAGATCGAAAAAGATCGTCTTCACGCGTTTCATGATTGCCTCCGCCGCCAGGATAATCTCCATCAACCGGAATCGATGGGCCCGAGCAAAGCATCCGCAGGTTGGAAGCCCGCGCCACAACAAGGGTACTCAATCGAGCGCCACGTGAACCTTCATCTTCGCACGGCCGCTTTCGACCAGATCCAGAGCCTTGCGGAATTCGTCCAGCGGCAGCACCTCACCAATCAGTGGCTCCACGTCGACGGCACCGCTCTTGAGCAGCTCGGTGGCCGGCGCATAGGTTTTGCGAATGGCAAACGAACCGATGATCTCGATGTCGCGCTTGTAGATGTCGAAGGGGCGCACGGACATGGTTTCCTCAGGGTGGCAGACCCCGAAAACCAGAAGACGGCCCGTGGGCTTGACGAACTCTATGGCCTGCTCGACGACCTCGGCCACGCCGGTGGCATCAATAACGACGTCGAAGCCGTACGGTGCGGCATCGCGCAGAACCTCAGCCGTCTGCGGGCCGGCGAGCAGCGTGATGTCTGCCCCCAGGCGCTCGGCGACCTCGAGCTTGTCCCGCCGGAGGTCCACCATGGCGACGCGGGCTGCTCCGTTCACTTTACTCGCCAGAAGATGCAGGCAACCAATAGGACCGGCACCAAAGATCAGCACATCGGCACCGAGCGGGATGCGGGCTCGCTCCTGACCGTAGACCACGCAGGCCAGCGGCTCGGCCATGGCCGCCTGGTTGAACGACAGGCCTGAAAAGGGGTAGCAGTTCTTGGCCGGAACCTGAACATACTCGGCAAAGCAGCCGTTCCGGGTCACGCCGATGCCGTTCCAGTTCAGGCAGTGGTTTTGCAGGTTACGGCGGCAGAAATAGCACGCCTCGCAGAAGACGGACGGGTCGATCATCACCTGCTGGCCTGGCTCCAGATCCGACACCTCGCTGCCGGTTTCAACAACGACCCCTGCCGCCTCGTGACCTGGAATCAAGGGATAGGTCGGCAGGAACTCGCCACGGAAGATGTGCACATCGGTGGCGCACACACCCACCGCTTTGGGGTGGACCAGCACATCCAGTGGGCCCAGCGCAGGCACCGGCACTTCTTTGATCGCCAGCGACCTTTTGTGCTCGAAAACTACTGCTTTCATCATTCGAGGACTCATTTCCGGTTCCCTCCCGTCCTGGTTAGGCTGACAAGAGTCCAAAGTGGGCAAGAGCCTTGTAGATGCCGTCTCGATCGTTGCTGTCGGTCAGATAGTAGTTTGCCTTGCGCATCTCGGCCACGGCGTTCCCCATGATGACCGGATATCCCACGCCATCGAGCATGGGCTCATCGTTGAACCAATCCCCAAAGGCCATCGTCTCCTCGGGTGCGACACCCAACTGTGCCATCACCCGGCTCAACCCCTTGAACTTGTCTACTCCGTGCGGGCGGATGGTGACCTGGCTGTAGGCGTCGGCAAATTCCGGATAGAACTGCTCCCAAACCCGGGAGACGAAGGCGTCGCAGGTGCCGTCCATGCTCGTCCGAAAGCGCGAGTGAAACTCCGTCACATTCTCGTTTCGGCCGAGCACCCAGATGACCAGCGGATCAATCTCCATTGCGTCTTCGGTCTCCAGCGCCAGGGCGTCCTCCTCGGTAAGATAGAATTTCTCCTTTTCGACCTCGACAAACCGGCGCACGAACGGATCGCTCAGGGATCGGCGGTGGTAGAGGTAGTAGGGCCGTGGCCCGCGGTAGAAGATGGGGTGACATCCGGCAGCGTCACTCAATTCGGCGACCCAGCGGCTGCGCTCGACCCCCAAGGTGACGGCATAGAGCGGCTTCTCGTCGGCATCGCAGACGTAGGCGCCGTCATAGGTGACCATGTAGCCTTTGAGTCCCAGCTCCCGGGCGATGGGTGCGGCGCTGTTCACACAGCGACCGGTGACGAGCACCATCGGTATGCCGCGAGCCCGAAGCTCAGCCACAGCCTTTTTCGTGCTCTGCAGAATCTCGCTACGGGAGTTCAAAAGCGTTCCGTCGATGTCGAAGGCAATAAGCTTGATCACAGGTTGTCATCCTTAGCCAGTGTCTTTGGTTGTTCCAAACAGTAGCCGGCGTGCGTAACGGATACTGGCCTCGAGGTGGGCCATTTCGTCCCGCAGCAGGCTCTCCTTGTCAATCTCTGGATGAAAGTGCTCGGGAAGAAGTACCTCGGCCGGATCGTACGGTCCCGGGCGTGGCTTCCAGAAGTCCGCTGCCGGGAGTGCCTTTGCCGGCGCAGCAGGCGGCCCCAACAGCTGCGAGTAGCCGTAGCAGAGCTGCACCAGCATGCGGTCGCACGGAGAGCGCCGCCTGAGAATGTCGACGATGGCCGCCAGGTCGATGATCCCCCAGCCCAGGCGGGTGCCGGCCGACCGCAGGCCGTCTTCCGCCTGGACGATGACCTGGTCCTTGAGATGCACGCCGATCGTGAAGGGGGCCAGGGTCCAGGCCGCCTGCTGCGGATCTTCCCAGAGCACCAGCGAATTGCCGGTGTCGAACAGAACGCCGATCCATTCACTGCCCACCCACTGCACGAGTTCGACGAGCTGAGGAGCGCTCACGTCTTCGTGGTTCTCGACGGCCACGCGCACGCCCAACCTGGCGGCGATATCCGCCAGCCGGCGCAGGTTGTTTGGAGCGGCCGACCATTCCTTGTCGATCTCGCCTCCAGCCGCGATCACCGTCCGTACCAGATCCCCGCCAAGATAGCGGCACAGCTCGAGCACCGGAGCCAGACGATCGGGGTCGGTGCCGGCACTGGCCAGCTCGACAAAGTAGTGGCGCATGCTGAGCCGGCGGCGAAGGTGTCGATAATGCGCCGGCGTGTCGCCCGAGAGATGTCGATTGTGAGGACCGTTGAGGTTGATCTGCACGCCGTCCAGCCCCCAGCGATCGACCAGGTCCAGAAGGTCGAACACATTGAACTTGTCAAGGTCGTAATGCAGATGCAGGCTGAAAGAGTCGAGTCCCAGGGCAAACCGGCGGTCGGTCATCGGATGGCGTCGCGATAGCAGAATTCGATCAACAATCGGATCTCTTCGAGCTGAATGCTCTCGAGGATGTTGAGAAGGGCAGGGTCCTGCGATTCGAGCGCCATCTGGCACCAATCGATGAAAAGCGCGGGTTCCCACTTGCCGCGTTGTTCGAGATCTGCGGTTGCAGCGGCACACCAGTCCGTGTCGCACTTCTCCAGAATCTCCACCGCGGCCACGTAGAGATGATCAAGAACCGGGTGCGGCCCGATGCGCCGGAACCAGTACTGGCTGTTGCTCAAATCCGGCTCGCGACGGTGCACGATGGCGTGACAGTAGCTACCGACGCTGCTGTTCACTGTCTGCGACAGCTCGTGGGCCTCTGGCAGGCAGTCATTCCACAGAAACAAGCTGGCGAACAGGGCACGCGCCGCCTCTTTCGAATGCACTTCCCGTTCGCCGAAAAGCTCGGGCAGGGTGATGTTCATCAGCCGGCGTCGTAGGGCTTCGTCGTAGGGCTTTCGCACAACGAGAGGCGGTGGCGCAGGCCGCCGCTCCAACGTGTCCACGATCTCTTCGAGCTTCCCCATGTACTGTCGCTGATGATTCGGCAGATCCACCATAGTGATCCAGATTCGTTCGCGTCGGCAGTCGCACTGAGGACCCAGGCCCGAGGTGAGGACAAGCAAATGTAAGAAAATCGTAGCTGAAAATGCAACGGAAAAGATCTCCGTCGTCGTTCGTTACGGAGATTTCGCTTGCGAATCCATCAAACGCGGCCTATATTTCGGTGAGGACCACCCTCCCCGACTTCTCTGACATTCCATGATCCGGGCAGTCGCTTCTTCCAGGAGACACCCAATGGCGCAAGAATTCTTGGAGCGCATCGCACACGATCTGATCGTTGGCGATGGAGCCATGGGCACCATGATCTACAGCAAAGGCGTCCCCATCGCCCAGAGCTACGACGAGCTGAATCGCACCCATCCGGAAATCATCCTCGAAATTCACCGGGCCTACGTGGCGGCCGGGGCTCAGGCCATTGAAACAAATACCTTCACTGCCAACCGCATCAAGCTCAGTCGCTACGGGCTGGAGCACGATGTCGCGGAATTGAACGAGCGCGGCGCCCGTCTTGCGCGCGAAGCGGCAGGCGCAAACGTCTTTGTCCTCGGCTCAGTTGGACCGCTGCGCGGCCGCCAGGTCGAGGAATGGAGTCCTGCCGAGATGCGCGAGGCGCTTACCGAGCAAATCGCCGCGCTGGCCTCGGCCGGAGTCGATGCGGTGCTGTTCGAGACCTTCGGCTATCTCGAGGATCTTCTCCTGGCGCTGGAGGTCGAAAAGGAGACCACCGACCTGCCGGCGATCTGCCAGCTCAACCTCGACGATGACGGCTTTTCCCGCGATGGAGTCCATGTGGTGCAGGCCTTCGAGCGCCTGCGGGCGGCGGGGGCCGACGTGGTCGGTTTGAACTGCATGAAAGGGCCGGCGGGGATGCTGCGGGTTTTGGAGCAGGTTCCTTTAGAAGAAGGCCTCTACATATCGGCCATGCCCAACGCCGGCCTTCCCGCCTACGTCGACGGCCGCTACATGTACCTCTCCTCTCCGGATTACTTCGCCGAAAGCGCCTTGAAACTGCGGCAGCAGGGAGTGCGGCTAATCGGCGGTTGCTGCGGCACCACCCCCGATCATGTACGCGCCATCGCCGAAGCGCTCGAGGGCCTGGAACCGGTGACGGAAAAAAAGGTGGTCGTCCAGTTCAAGGCTACGCCCTCGCCGCGACCGCACGAGCCGGCCGAGTCTCCGTTGTTGCAGCAAGTGAATTCGCATAAGACCGTCATCGTCGAACTCGATCCACCGCGGAGTCTGAAGTATGAAGTCATCATTCAGGGTGCCCGGGCCCTGCAAAAGTCCGGTGCCGACGCCATCACCATGGCCGACAACTCCCTGGCCGTAACGCGCATGAGCAATGTTGCGCTCGGTTACCTGGTCAAGGAGAAGGTCGGGCTGCGGCCGATCATCCATGTCTCGTGCCGCGACAAGAACCTCATCGGCCTGCAGTCGGAGCTGATGGGTCTCTATGCCCTGGGCATCGACCATGTCCTGGCCCTTACCGGCGACCCGGCCAAATGGGGCGACCTGCCGGGCGCAACTTCGGTCTATGATCTCAACTCGATCAAGCTGGTGGAGCAGATCAAGCAGCTCAACGCCGGCATCTCCTTCTCGGGCCGCAATCTGGATGAACGCACCAACTTTACGGTCGGAGTGGCCTTCAACCCACACGTACCCCGTCTGGAGCCGCAGCTCAGCAGGCTGCGCAAGAAGGTCGCGGCCGGGGCCGACTTCATCATGACCCAACCCATCTACGATCCAAAGCAGGCCCAGACCCTCCACGATGTCCTGGCGGAATTCGAGATTCCCGTGTTCGTCGGTGTGATGCCACTGGTGAGCGCCCGCAATGCCGAGTTTCTCCATCACGAAGTGCCGGGGATCGAGATCCCGGAAGCCATCCGCAAGCGCATGGCGCTGCATGACGGCGGAGAACAGGCACGCCGGGAGGGCCTTGCCATTTGCAGGGACGTCCTGGACGCCATCCTTGAGCTGTTCAATGGCATTTATCTGATCACGCCCTTCGCGCGCTACGAGATGACGGCCGCGCTCACCGCCTATGTGCGCGACCGGAGCCGCTTATGAACGCCAATCGAAC
>CAZGRP010000069.1:0-20716 GCA_964527995.1 uncultured Cytophagia bacterium
CCGAGTTGCTCCCCCGTAACCACGCCTACCACGCCTTCCATGTCCGCAGAGATGTAGATCTTGAGTTTCTTTTGGGCTGACGATGGCGTGCTAATCATGAGAGTCAAAATCACGAGGTACAGAAATTCACGGCGCATGGCCTTCCCTCCTCTGTTTGGGTTTGCAAGTCGCTCTCCTTCTTCATGCCTGCCATCAGCCATGAAACGACGGTCCAACCCGAAGAAGGACCCAACTTCATCCCGATATCCGACACCTGATGTCGGATACCTGACAGCCTGCTAGTTCCGAGATGCCAATTCCCGACCAGCCGGCCGCCATCCGGGTCCATGTACCACGCGGCCGGGCGTGGCGCCGGTATGCTCGCCGTCCTTCAGCACCTGGGTGCCGTTCACGAACACGTCGATGACGCCGGTGGCGTACTGATGCGGCTTCTCATATGTGGCGTGGTCCTGGATCTTCTGGGGATCGAACACGACGATATCGGCGTAGTAGCCGGGCTTGAGGAGGCCGCGGCGCCGGATCCCCAGGTTGCTGGCCGGAAACGAAGTCAGCCGGCGGATCGCCTCCTGCAGCGGGATCACGCCTTCATCACGCACATACTTTCCCAGCAGCCGGGCGAAGTTGCCGTAGGCCCGCGGGTGAGGGTTGAACTTCAGGAACACACCCTCCGGTGCCAGCGACTGGGCATCGGAGCAGAAGCTCACCCACGGCAGAGCGATCTTTTTCTTGATGTTGTCCTCGGACATCAGGAAATAGACCGTCTCCACGCGGCTGTCGTCCTCGATGACCAGATCCATTGCTGTTTCAGCCGGAGAAGTGCCGCGCATGGCTGCCACCTCAGCCAGCGTCTTGCCGGTCAGCGGCTTGAGTTTTTCCGATTTGAAGCCGACGAGGAGCATGTTTTCCGGGCCCGAGGCCAGAAACAGGTTTTCCCACTTGTTGGTCGGAGTGCGCATCTCCCGGATCACCTTTTTGCGAATGGCCGGGTCCTTGAGGCGGTTGACCCAGGCGTCGAAGCCTCCCTCCTGCACCCAGGGCGGCATGGCGGCACTGAGGCCGGTTGCCCCGGCGGTGTAGGTGTACATGTCAGCGGTGATCCTCAGCCCCTGTTCACGGGCGGCCTCGACCTTCTGGATGACCTGATCCAGTTTGTTCCAGTTGGACCTGCCTGCCGCCTTCAGATGGTAAATCTCGGCCGGGACGTGGGCCTGGCGGGCGATGCTGATCAGCTCGTCGACCGCTTCGAGGAGCTGGTTCCCCTCGCTGCGCATGTGGGAGATGTACATGCCACCATACTCAGCGGCGACTTTGCTGAGTTCGATCAGCTCGTTCGTCCGGGCATAAAACCCTGGTGCGTAGATGAGGGCCGAGGCGACACCAAGGGCACCCTGTTCCATGGCCTGACGAACGAGCTGGCGCATCTGCTCCAACTCCTCGGGCGTCGGCGGCCGATCCTCATACCCGAGGACGTAGACTCGCACCGTGGTGGCTCCGATGAAGGAGGCGACATTGGGCGAGATGCCGTGCTTCACCAGGTAGTCGAGATATTCGGCCAGGGTCGTCCATTGGATGTCGTACTTCAGATCGCCCTGGCGTTCCAGCTCTTCCTTTTTCATGCGGTCGTTCAGCGGTCCCATGGACCAGCCCTCTCCGAAGACTTCCAGGGTGACGCCCTGGCGGATGTCGCTCTGCGAGCGGCCGTCGATGAGGAGCGTCTCGGTGGCCCAGCTCAGCATATTGATGAACCCGGGTGATACCGCCAGCCCGCTGGCATCGATTTCCTTCCGGCCGCGGGCATCGGCCAGGGCGCCGATCGCCGCGATCGTGTCGCCGTTGACGGCCACATCGGCGACCACCGGATCGGCACCGCTGCCGTCGTAGACCGTGCCGTTGCGGATGATCAGATCATAGTCGGGCCTGGCGCAGGCGCTCAGAACCACGAGGCTTGCCAGAATCAGAACGCGTCGCATGATCCCTCCGAGTTAAATATGGTGACGAACTGCATGAGGCCGAAGGTGGTTGCCGCGGGACCACCGGAATCAGCCTGGTCCCGGCCTCCCGGGTCAATTCGCCCGGCCGATTTCCAGCCGATGGGCTGCCTCCTGGATGATCTCGAAGGCCTCCTCGACCTGTGGCTGATGCGTCCGGAAGCTCAGTATGCAGACGCGGATGGCGAACTCGCCACGAAGCCGCGTGCTCGACAGATAGAACCTCCGGCGTTGGTTGACCTCGTCGAGCAGGCGCCGGTTGAACTCGTTGACGTCACCGCCCTTCGGCCTGTAACGAAAGGCGATCACCGAAAGGTCCGGCTCGGTGAAGCACTCGAAGCCGGGCTCCTCCAAGAAGCGTTCGTACATCCACCGCGTGAGGTGCAGCTTCTCCTCCAGATTCCGGCGAAAGGCATCGACGCCGTACAGCTTCAGCGGCAACCATACACGCAGGCCACGAAACGAGCGCGACAGTTCGGGCGAATATTCGGCGAAATTCACTTCGCCTTCGGGAGTGTACTGGTCCTGCATATAGTCAGCCGTCAGCACATGCGCCCGCCGTAGTCGCTCGCCGTTTTTCACCAGCAGGCTGCCGCAGCCGTACGGCACAAACAGCCCTTTGTGTGGATCGAGCACCATCGAGTCGGAGAGACGAAGGCCGTCGAGCCTCTTTTGGCCCTCCTGGCAAAGGTTGAAGAAGCCGCCGTAGGCCGCATCGACGTGATACCACAGCGAAAACTTCTGGGCGATCTCAGCCAGGTCAGGCAGCGGATCCACGGTGCCGGTGTTGGTGGTTCCGGCATTGCCGACAATCAGGAAGGGTCGCAAGCCGTTCTCGAGGTCGGCCTGAATGGCCTGCTCGAACCGTTCCGGGACGGCGCGAAAGCGGTCGTCGACCTCAAGAAGGCGGATGTTCTTCTCTGGGATGCCGGCCAGCATGGCCGACTTCATGAGTGAGTGGTGAGTCTGATTCGAGGCGTACAGGGTGCCACGAGACAGGTCATCGCCGAGGAGATGCTTGCGCGCCGACACCACTGCACTGAAGTGGGCCAGCGAGCCGCCGGTGGTCATGATGCCGCGCGCGGTGTCCGGATACCCCATCCACTTCGCGAACCAGGCCAGCACGTTGGCCTCGAGCTTCGCCGCCGCCGGTGCAGCGTACCAGACGCCGACGTAGCGATTGGTGGCCGAGGCCACCAGGTCGGCGATGGCCGAAGCGAAAAGGCCACCGCCGGGGATGTAGGCGAGGTAGCCGGGATGAGCTGCGTTGAGGGAGATCGGAATCACTTGTTCCATCAGCCCCTTGAGCAGGGTGTCGAATTCCGTGCCGGTTTCAGGGGGTGGTTCGCGCATGCCGGCGGCGATCTCGGCGGCATGCGCGAGGTTTGAGGCCGGTGAGTCCGGCAATTCAGCGATGTAGGAGACGACGGCACGCAGTGCAGCCTCTCCCATCGCCAACATCTCGCTTTCAGTAAGCTCCAGATCCGCGAACGGCTGAATCATCTGCAGGTATCTCCAGTCATCGCTTTACGAACTTCTCTTCCACGCTGTGCGGTCGATGGGGGCGGGCCGTGGCGCGCGTTTGGGCGGAGACTGCTGCAGAAGCTTGAGCGCTTCCTGCACGGCACGTTCGAGTTGAGGATCGCGCCCCTGGATCACCAGCGCCGGTGCCTGTTCGACTTCGATGTCGGGCTCGATGCCGATGTTCTCGACATCCCACTTGCCGTCGGTGTTGTAGAACGCCACCCGCGGGGCGGTGATGAAGCCGCCGTCGATCAGGACCGGGTAGTCGTAGATGCCGATCAGGCCACCCCACGTTCTCTTGCCGACCAGCGGACCGATCTTGCGCTTGCGGAAGTAGTACGGCAACGCGTCGCCGCCGGAGCCGGCAAACTGGTTGATGATCATCACCTTGGGGCCGAATACCGCCGCGGTGGGCGTCTGGAAGGTCTTGCCGTCGCGCGTGGCCCAGTAGTTGAGCAACGGCCGGTTCATCAGGTCGACCATGTAGTCAGCCGCCGAACCGCCACCGTTGAAGCGCTCGTCGATGACCATCCCCTGTTTGTCCTGCTGGGTGAAGTAGTAGCGGTTGAAGTACGTGTAGCCGCTGCGGGCGGTGTTGGGAAGATAGACATAGCCCAGGCGGCCGCCCGACATCTCTTCCACCTTGCGGCGGTTCTGCTCCACCCAGGCGCGGGTGCGCAAGGCGGTCTCGCTCTTCACCGGCACCACCGTGACCGTCCACGAGCCTTCCAGCGACGGTTTGCTGTTGATGCGCAGAACGGTTTGTTTCTCAGCCGTACCTTCGAAGGCGCTGTAGAGATTGGTGGGAGGCGCCAGCTCGCGACCATTCACCTCCAGGAGGTAGTCGCCGACCGAGACGCGGATGCCGGGGGCGGTCAGCGGAGCACGCAGATCCGGGTTCCAGTTCTCGCCGGTGTAGATGCGTTTGATGCGATAACGGCCGTTCTCTACGGCGAGGTCGGCCCCCAGAAGTCCGACAGGCACGCGCTTGGGAGTCGGCGCGTCGCCGCCTCCGACGTAGGCATGACCCACCGTCAGTTCGCCGATAAGCTGGGCGAGGATGTAGGTCAAGTCAGAGCGGTGGCCGACGTACTTGAGGAACGGCTGATACTTGTCGTATATCGCCTTCCAATTCTCCCCGTGCATGTGCTGGTCGTAGAAAAAGTCGCGGTTGATGCGCCACGCCTCGAGGTAGATCTGCTGCCACTCGGCCCGCGGATCGACCTTCATCTCTAGTTGCGCCGTTTTCAGGCTGCCGTCGCCGACCTTGGCCTTCTTCGAGGTTTCGACGATCCCCCATTTGTTCTTTGCCCGGTAGAGAAGCTTCTTGCCGTTGGCGGAGACCCTGTAGAAGTTGATGCCGTCGAGGAAGGTCTCCGCTTTTCTTTTTTTGAGATCGTAGCGGTGCAGGCGAAAGCCCCGCTCGTTCTCGATGCGCTCGCCGTAGAAGAGGAAGCCCTCTGCACCAGCCTGCAGGTCGACATACTCGCGCAGGGGCACCTTGAGGGCGAGGATACGCTGCCTGATGCCCTCCAGGTCAATGCGAACGGTGACCGCCTTCTTCTTCTCGGCTTTCTTCCCCTTCGCCTCTTTCTTCTCAGGCTGCTTGGCCTTCTCCTGTGCCTCTTCCGGCTTCTCCTCATCGCTCTCGGGCAGGAGCGGGGAAGGCTCCTCAGCACTGAGCACGGTCAGGTAGATTCCGCGCTTCACCGGCCGGTCGTAGGAGGTCATGTCGAGCCAGCCTGTGTTGAGGGCGTAGTCGGTGCTCGCCAGAAAGTAGAGATACTTGCCGCCGGCATCGAAAGCGGGCGAGACAGCGTCGGAGAGGCCATCGCTGAGCTGGTAGCTCTTCTGCCTGTCCAGCGAGTAGAGGAAGATGGCGTGCATGTGGTTGTCCAGTCGCTTGGCGTAGGCGATCCAGCGGGAATCCGGCGACCACACCGGGTCGAGCGTCCGCTGAGGATGGCTGTAGGTGTCCGTATCCACCTTGATCGCTTTGCCGCCGGCCACGTCGAGGTACCAGAGGTTCAGGTGCTTATCAGTGAACAGGATCTTCTTCGAGTCCGGCGACCAGCGTGGTGTGTAGTAGAACGAGGGATTCTTCAAGGCGATGGTGCGGGGCTTTTCGAGTCCCTTCTGATCGCCGATCACCAGATGGTACTCGCCGCCCTGGTCGGAGAACCAGGCGATGCGGCTGCCGTCCGGGGACCAGGCCGGATAGCGGTCGTTCACCCCTGGAGTTTGGGTGAGGTTGCGGGCGTCGCCCTTCTTGGCCGGCACGGTGAAGATGTCGCCGCGCGCCTCGAATACCGCCCTGACCCCATGGGGCGACAGGTCGGCGTTGCGGATCATCTTTGCCACCTTGACGAAATGCGGTCGGGCCCAGGGAAGATCGCCGCGGACTTCGATCTCGAGCTGCCGCGATGTTTCCGTCTTGGGGTCGAAGAGGTGGATGTACCCCGCCTGCTCGTAGACGATGACGCCGTCCCCGGCCGACGCGGTTTTGATGTCGAATCGCTTGTGGCGCGTAAGCTGCTTCACCTGGCCGCTGGTCAGGTCGTACGAGAAGAGATTCATGGTGCCGTTGCGGTCGGACAGAAAATAGATGGTGTTGCCGATCCACATCGGATAGGTATCGTTGCTGTTCTCTCTCGGCACCTTATCGACGGAGAAATCGGCGAGATCGATGAGCCAGATCGGGGTGGTTCGGCCGCCGCGATAATGGCGCCAGGCGTTGAAGGCCTCCGGAACGGGGACGTAGGCCATCCTCTTGCCGTCGGGCGAATAGGTGCCGCGATTGGCCATGGGCATGGGTAGCGGCTGCGGCATGCCACCGGCGACCGGGACCGTCCACAGTCGGCCGTACGGTCTCGGCACGCTGACTCGCCCCGAGACGAAGAGGACCTTCTTGCCGTCGCGGGTCCAGCCGCGCGCCAGATCGACGCCGGGATGATAGGTCAGTCGCCTCGGTTCGCCCCCCAGCGTCGGTACGACGTAGACATCGGTGTTGCCGTCGTACTGGCCTGTGAAGGCGATCAGAGAGCCGTCGGGCGAGAAGTGCGGACTGGTTTCCCTGCCATCGGCCGTGGTGATTCGGCGGGCTTCGCCGCCGTCGCGCGGCGCCACCCAGATGTCGTTGGCATAGACGAAGGCGACGCGGTCACGGCTGACCGTGGGCTCTCGCAGCAGCCGGGTTCCCTGGCCGAACAGGGGAGAGACTGACAGAACAATGATCAGAAACAAGGCGGGCATCAAACGTAGAGGCTTCATGGCTCCCTCCTCTTGGGATGGTTGCCCTCATGATAAGGAATTCGGGGCACGGATCAAAGTGCAAATTTCTGAGCTCAACCCGGCGGCATCCATGAAATGCCTGCCCACACATGAAGGGGTCATTGCGAGCCCGAGGAGGAAATCTCCTCGAACGTCAGATTCAGAATAGGATAGCTGCTCCAGTCCTTGTAGTCGAAATGCCACCACTCGAAGTCATACACGCGAAAGCCCTGCATCTCCATGGCATCCCGCAGAAGTTCGCGGTGCCAGCGCTGCAGGGACGTGCCGCCTGGGTAGTCCGGGTAGGAGCGCGGCGAGAACTCGTCGTAGCCGCCCGTCATCTCCACCGGCCTGCCGGTCTTCAGGTCATAGAGCGTCAGGTCGACGGCACAGCCGCGGTTGTGGCGGGAGCCGTGGGCGGGGTTTGCTACGAAGATTCTCAGGCTGTCAGGAGTAGCGTCCCAAAACATCTTGGTGACGTACCATGGCCGGTAGGCGTCGTGGATGAGCAGGCCGTAGCCTCGTTTTCTTAACCATCGATGGGCTCGCAGCAAGGCCTCGGCGGCTGGCCGCTGCAGAAAGGCTCTGGCTTGCTGATAGAACACCGCTCCCATGAAGTTGTTGGTGGTCGCATAGCGGATGTCAAAGTGGATTGTCGAGTCCATACCGGCAAGCTCGACGAGATCCGGCTTCCGGAACTCTCCCTTCTGGCGCGGCGGTTGCGCTGCCAGCGCGCTTTTTCGCAGCTCGCCGACCGGCCGGATCGGCTGAATGCGAAAGGTGACCCCGGTCTCCGTGCCGACGGCGCGGCGCTTGAAGACGACGTAGCCGACCTTTGCCTGGGTAGCGCGGCCCGCGGCGTCTCGCGTGAAGGTCAGTTTCTCCCCCTGATACAGGCCGTAGTCCGGGAAGGCGAAGACATCCTTGGACAATTCCGTCAGTGGATAGTAGAAGAACCACTCGATAAGGACGAAGAGGCGGCCGTGGTCTTCGAGGATGTAGAGCGTGTCGTGGTCCCAGCCGTACTCCCCAATCAGGCCTCGCCAACGCTCTGGTGCTGGCGCAGGCCGGGCGTTCGGGAGTCGGCGGTAGCGGACCCCGCCCACAACCAGGCCTTGCCCGACGGGAACGATCCGAGGGCCGAACGCCAGGCGGTCATCGACAACCAGGGTGTCGCCGACGGCCTTCACCTCGGCGCGGAACGAGCCCCGCGTCATAAACAGCCGGCCGTTTCTTTCGGTTAGGAGCAGGGTGTCCCGGGGGCTGCCGTAACGGCCGTCGAGGTGGTGGGCAAGCTTCGGGTCGATCGCGGTGGTGAATGTCCATCTCGGCGACGCCCGCTTCCGGCGCTTCGCCAGCATCAGGCGTAGAGCATGCTCTGCAAGGCGCCTCACCACCGAATTGGCGACGTCCTTTGTGGTGACCGTCACCACGCCAAGCTTCAACTCAGGGAGTGCGAAAAGCTGGGTAGCGAATCCGTAGATTGCACCGGCGTGGCCGATACGACGGTAGCCGGCGAAGTCGCTGATTGCGAATCCGAGCCCGAAGCCCGCCCTCTGTCCTTCCCGGGCGAACTGCGGCGTCCACATCTCTTCGAGTGTTTCCGGCTTGAGAACGCGACCTCGGATGCCGCGGCCGCCATTGAGCAGGGCGCTGATGAATCGTCCCAGGTCGAGTACCGTAGAGTACATGCTCCCGGCCGGAGCCGTGCCAAGCTGAAAGGTCGGCGCCTGGAACACGCGGCCGTCGTAGGTCCACATGTAGGCTTTGGCAAGATGCTGCACGACCGGCTGATCCGGTGCGAACGAGCTCGACTCCATCCCAAGCGGGTCTAGAACGGCGCGCTTGAGATATGTGGCAAACGGCTTGCCCTGACTGCGCTCCAATACGTAACCGACGACACTGACGCCGGCATTGGAGTACTTGGTCCTCGTCCCCGGCTCATAGACGAGCCTGGTCTGGTTCAGGCTTTCGACCGTTTTCGCCAGCGATGGTTCCGTCGGATCGAAATAGTGACCCACCGGTGGTTCGCGCACCAGGCCGGAGCGGTGCGACATCAGCTCGCGCAGGGTGATCGGCTTGTTGAACGGATTGTTCGGGTGGAAGTCGGGTAGGTATTCCGTCACCGGCGCGTCGAGATCGATGAGGCCGCGCTCGACGAGTTGCATGACCGCGATGTCCGTGAACAGTTTCGACACCGAGCCGACACGGTAGACCGTCTGTGCCGTGGCTGGGATGTCGGCATCCGGATCGGCCATGCCGAAGCCTTTGGCCCAGACGATCTCCTGATCGTCCACCAGAGCGATGGATAACGCCGGAAGTTGCTTGGCCGTCATCTCGTGCTGGATGATCGGTTCCAGTTCCCGGGCGACTGCGGCGTAATCCTGGCGCGGCCCGATGGTTTCGGGTTGGCGACCGCACCCGGCGCCCACCGCAAGAGCGACTGCCAAGAGGAGAGTTTGGGAAAGTCGTTTCATGGTGGTTCTCTTCCGAGGGATTGAGGTTCGTTCAATACCGAACCGCAGCGAGGTACTGGAAATTAGAACCTGGGAAATGGCTACTGGTAGCGTACACGTCAGAAGCCGATTGTCTTGCGGCTGTAGCGCGGTCCACTTGCTCCTTGTCCTTCGCCCATCCTTTTCTAGGTTTGTCATTCCGAACGAGCGTAGCGAAGTGAGGAATCTCTATCTTTCAGCCTGGCAGAAGCGAAAGTCCCCGCTGGAAGACCCGTGCCACTCGGCCAAAAGGTTCGGTTCGGGAGCCAGTACTGTAAGAGCTACCGGCAGATTCGAGCCAGAGGTCCCTCGCTTGCGCTCGGGACGACAGGGTGATGGTGAATGAGCACCACTGTCCTGCGCCGCTTTCACCGGCCCTTCGCTTCCTTCAGAAACCGATCGAAGAAGTCTGCCGTGGCTCGATACGCCCGCAACCAACTTGCATATCGCAAGAACCCATGCACCTCATCCGGGAAGATCAGCGTCTCGACATGCACCTTGCGGCCGCGCAATCGCTGCACGAGATCGGTTGTCTGGGCGAAAAGAACGTTGCGGTCATCGTCACCGTGAATGAAAAGAACCGGCGAACTCCAGTAATCGAGATTAGCCACCGGCGACGACTCGTACGCGAGCTTGAGCAGCTTCTTTCCCTGCAATCCCCAGCCGCCGCCCGGAGAGAAGTCCGTGGCCCGGAAGGCCCAGTCGTGCACTCCGTGTAGATCGACACCGGCGGCAAAGAGATCGGAATCGCGTGCCAGACCCATGGCCGTCAGGTAGCCACCGTAGGAGCCGCCCCAAAGGCCGATTCTGTTGGGATCGACTTCTGGACGCCCGCGTAGATAGAGCCCGGCGGCGATGATGTCGCGATACTCCGAGGCGCCGCGCGGACCCTGGTGTTTTGCACGCCGGAAGGCGCGACCGTATCCAATGCCGGATCGGTAGTTCACCGAAAGGACCACATAGCCTTTGCCGGCCAGATACTGGTTCATGGCGTAGGCGTTGGCATAATAGCCGCTGTAGTGCCAGCCGAGCAGCATCTGCCGGATCGGCCCACCGTGCATGAAAATCACCGCCGGCCGAGCATCGCCGGCCCGGGCTCCTTTGGGCAGGAAGAGCTGGCCGTGAATCTTCAGGCCATCCGAAGCCGTGAAGATCACCTGCTGCGGCACCACCAGGGCCTTCTCAGGGAACTGCGCCGGCAGCTTCGCGGGGGCGACGACCCTGGCCTTGCCACCGGTGGTCGGCATGATCATGATGGCGGGAGGTCTGCGGGCGCTGGCGCCGCGAAACGCGACATACTTGCGGCTTGCCAGGCAAACGGGGTTGGTCTCGATGTCGGTCCCCTTGGTGAGCTGCACCGGAGTGCCGCCGGTCGTGTTCACCTTCCACAGGTGCCGGCGGTCGATGTCGCGCTCATTGCTGCTGTAGAAAAGCATGCTGCCGTCTGCTGTGACACTGCTGTGTTCGGCCTCGCTCTCGCCCGGCGTCAGATCCACCACCTTGCCACCATCCGGGGGGATCGCGTAGATATGCATCCACCCCTGGTGCTCCGAGTAGAAAATCAACCGGTTGGTTGCGGTCCAGCGCAGCGGCTCGGCGGGGTAGTATTGCGCAAAGCCTCCATCGTCCGCGGGCGAACGCCAGATCTCTCGGGCCGTGCCGCTGATGGCATCGGCAACCCAGATGGCAAAGCGCACTCCACCGGTGATGTTGCGCAGCTCGTGCTTGCGTGCTCCAGGCGTGCGGATGTAGGCGATGCGGCTACCATCCGGCGACCAGACCGGCAGCATGTCGCGATCGACACTCGGGGCGATCCACAGAATCTTTTCGGCCTGCAGGTCATAAATCCCGATAAAACTGTGGTCCCCCCGATTGCTGGCGAAAGCGACACGCGTGCCGTCGGGCGACCAGCGAGCCGAGCCGTTGCGGCCGCGTGCCTTGAACAGAAGCCTGGCCTTCGTGACTTCGCCAGAGGCGGAGTCGGGTTCGACCGGTACTGTGTAGATCTTGCCGCGCCGTGTAAACAACACGGTCTTTCCCGAGGGAGACAGGACCGGGTGGTTGCCGACACCCAATTTCCACGGTTTCCCACCTGATGTGCGGATGGCCCAGACGGCCTGTTCCGCGCCTTTGGGATTGCTGGTCGGATTCGGGTATTCGCCGGAACGATTGGCGTTCCCGCCACGCACATAGACCAGGATCGAGCCGTCGGCTGTCAAATGCAGGCTGCCGAGCGTCTGGCCGTCGTCCTCGCTGTAGCGTGTAAGCTGGACGGGCTCGAAATCTGGTGCCGCTGCCGTCCAGATGTTGCGCACTCCGCGCTGGTTGAATACCCAGGCGATCCGGTCCGCTTTGGGGGCGGCGACGAGATCCGTAGGGTAGGGGGCACTCAGCACGGCCTCGAGCGTGAAGGACTGCGCCCCGGCAGGCGTGGCCCAGAGCAGGGCGAGCAAAACGCAACCGAGGTACAGTCGCCGATGCATGTGCCCGAGTCTCATGAATCCTGCTGTCATCGTTCTTTCTCCGGATGGTCGTCGGTTTGTGGAGCAGGGAAACCGCGGCCGGCTGGACGCACGGCGCGCGGCTTCCAAGCCCCGTCGTCCTTTTTCCGAGAGTCGCCTCTAACAAGGCTCTCGGGTCACTCGACGCGGGGCGCTGTGGCCAGCCCCTCATAGAGCGCCGTCTGGCTGCCGTAGAACAGGCACCTGGTCCAGATGCGGCTCACGATGTAGAGTTGGCCCAGGAGGAAGGCTCCGAATATCGCCAGGGCCGAGGCCTGGCCTGCCCCCGGAGCGATGAGCCAGTAGACGAACATCAGAACGATCCACACCAGGCCCACCGAAACGTACAGGCCTGCGGTTCGGCCCAGGTTGCCGAGAACAAAGCCCAGGGCCTTCAGCGGTGCAGTCAAGGCGTTACCATGGTCGCGCACCACGGTGAGGATCTTGCCGTAGTCGAAGGTCAGGTTCACCGCATACACCAGCAGCCAGACGATGAGGTACTTGATCAGCGTGTATGCAAAGGCGATGCGCTCATCCACGACGTTGCGGGTGAGCGCCTCGACGCCGCTCGACAGCCAGCGAAACACGAAATGAAAAATCACATAGTAGAGAATGCCGGCCAGGATCGCCAGAATCAGGAAGCGCGGGAAAAAGCGGGCTCCCTCTGCCCAGAAGGAGCGCTCTCCGGATTCCTGTCTGTACACCGAGATGAAGCCGGCCGAAAAGAAGGTCCACATCAGCAGATAGAGCAATCCCACAGCGACGATGCCGACGTAGCCGCCGAACAGATCCCCACGCAGGAACGAGTCGAGCCCATTGAACACTGCCCCGATTCCGACCACGCTGGGGTCGAAGGTGGAGGAGAGTCCACGGGCATGCGCCGAAAAACCCTGGAACCACAAGCCGTCGAACCCGCGGCGCAGGTTGTCGGCCGCCAGGCTGGAGCCGAGGGAGGTGCGGATCGCATTGGCCAGCACCGCTCCCAGGGCCAGGGCAATGACGAGGTTGATGGCATAGACCAGAAACAAATACCTCTTGGCGCCGTGAACGCGTCGGAGCCCCCCGCCAAAAGCTTCGCGAATGGTCATCGTCGTCCTCCTCAGGCGAAGAAGCCAAAGAATTCGAGCACACTCTGTACCCAGATCATCCATTTAGAGGCCCACTTGCGGGCTGCTGCGGTGGAATGGGGAGTTCGCGTCCAGGAATTGTTGGTGTGGTTCACATCGAGCACGATTTTGTTGTCGGGGTCGACCTCGACCGTCTGTACCTTGGCCGGGCGCACATAGTGGAAACGGGCCCAGCGGTCTTTGCCGTCCCAGTGCTCGGTCACCTGCTCGCTGTCGGCGAACGTCACCCGCACATCGACCGGCAGGCGGGCCTCGCCCCAGCGGCGAATGAAAACCGTGCTGTCGAATTCCTTCTCGGACTCGCCGTTCTCTCCGTTCGTAGCCGACTGGAAAGTCAGTGTGTCACCGCTTTCGATGTAGCCTTTCGGCGGCCGTACCAGCTCGGATTTCACCGCGCCGACGGCGTAATCGACGAGATTTGAGCTGTTGTACGTTTCTTCGAAGAACCAGCTCATGTCCTTGCCGGTGACATCGTTGACCACCTGGAAGAAATCCTGGGGCCGCGGGTGACGAAACTTCCAGCGGTCGAAATAGGTGGACATGACCTTCTGGAACGTCTTCCAGCCGAGCAGGTTTTCGAGCGTGCGCAGCATCATCCCCGGCTTGTCGTACGAATTGACCCGATAGCCGCCCGGACCGTATTTCCACGACAGGGTGGACATGCGGTCCCGCTTCAGGTCGGAGCGGAAGTCGTCGTAGCGGTCGGCGCCGACGGTGCGCTCAGGCAGGCGGACACTCGAATAGACCACCGGGATGAAGCCCTCAAAGTAGCGGCGGGAGAGCACCGGCGGCGGGTAGGTCGCCTCCAGGGTTCGCGTGGTCGAGTAGGTGTTGAAACCTTCGTCCAGCCAGGCGTACTCGAACTCGTTGTTGCCGACGATGCCATACCAGAACTGGTGGCCACACTCGTGCACGGTCACGCCTTCGGGCGACCGCGTTTCCGGCGGCGAGAGCCAGTGAGTGCCGCCGGTGAACAAGGTGGGATACTCCATGCCGCCCGTGCGCGACCCATAGGCCGGATCGACGATGGTCAGATGGCCGTAGGGATAGGGGCCGAACCAGGTGCCATAGTGTTCCAGCGACGCTGCGGCAGCCCGGAAGTAGCGCTCCTGCTTGCCGGCGTGGTCCGGCATCAGCAGCAGGCGCATCTCCACCGGCGGCAGCCCAGCGGCCTCGAAACGTTTCGTGTATACCCGGAAGTAAGGGCTCGTCGTCCAGGCGAAATCGTGCACGTCCTCCTGGCGATAGCGGTGTGTCGTAGTGCCGTCGCCGTTGTCCTTCTTATCGACCTCCACGCCGGTGGCGCCAACGACCCAGCCGCTGGGCACGGTGAGGCTGACATCGTAGACCCCGTAGTCGGCGAAGAATTCGGTCTGGATGAACTGGTGGGTGTTCCAGGTGCCGTCGTCTTCAAAGACACCGATCTTGGGAAACCATTGGGCCAGGAAAAAGTAGTTTCCGCGTACGCCCGTGCGAGCAAACGTGCGCGGCACCTTCGACTCCCAAACGATCTCCAGGCTGATGGTATCGCCTGGCGCCACCGGCTGTGGCAGCACCACCCGCATCACGGTGCGATCGTCCTTGTTGCCGTCATCCGGCTGGATGTACTCCATGGCAGCGGTGAGGTCCGCTTCCTGGCGGCCATGCTCGGCCAGGATTTTCATCGACTTTACGTCGCTGTAAGCCCAGTCCTCGTCCCGGTAGCCCGACAGCTTGAAGCCGCGGTACCGCACCGAGGTCAGGAAAGAGCTTTTGTCATTCCGCCAGGCGTTGTAATAGAGATGAAACTGCAGCTCCGTAGCGGGATGGGGTGTTGCATTGCGCCAGGTGAGGATCTCCTTGCCGTAGATGAGCCTCTTGTCCACGTCCAGGCGGACATCCATACGGTAGTTGGCGATGCGCGGACTCAGCGCCCCCGGCGGCACATCAGGTGTCTGCCCGAAAGAACCGGCCGCCAGGGCGAGGCCAAAGAGCGTCGCTACCAGAACGCGGACGGCAGCTTTGGAGAAGATCATAGCCGTTTCCTCCTCTTGTGGTAGGATGATGTCTTCCCCCACACCTGCAAATGACAGAGAATCCAACTGGAGAGTATTGTTGTGCCAGGGCTTCGTTTCGAGAGCCACGACGGGGCCGCGCCGAGGCGGCCAGGGGACTGAAGTGAAACGACGAGGGGTCGCTTCGCGGAGGTTGTTTCATCTGTTTCGAAGGTTGAGCGTCGACTGCGAGCGGGGCCGAACACCGATGCAGCGGATCGAGGCCCACAACTCCTTCTGGAAACGAAATGTCGGTTCCGTGGTCTTATCTATTACCTCATGATGAAAGTTCTTGTTTTCATGTCAGTTGAGCAAATCAAAGATGTGACTGTATTTGACGATCAGGCTTCGATTGCGGGTCGGCAGCACGATGCCCTCCAGGTCGCGTGTCTCGTTGAAGACAACGAAGAGGCCTGTATTGGCCGCGTGCAGCCATCCGAAACGCAGATTGGTCGACCAGACGTCGACACGGTCGTTGTACTGCAGCAACCCTTGGACGAAAATCCGCGGCGTAAACGAGTATGAGATGCGAGCTCGCACCAGGTTGGTGACGAAACTCCCCCATGGCAGGTGGATATCGTTCCGGTTCCAGCTCAGTTCGGTGTTGAAGGTGTCTCCCAGGCGCATTCTCATGGTGGGGATCGCCGAGATCCGATGGCCGCCAAAGAAGCCGCCGATGTTGGCATGAACGCGGAAGCTCAACCAGGCTCCCTGGTTGGTGAAGCCCACGAGCTGCGTCTCCATGTGGTCATAAGTTCCGGCCGGCACCACCACGCCCGGGAAGATCTCGAACGGCTCGGTCACGCCTTCGCGCGTGAAGTTGACGCCGGTGTGCAGCTCGTAGCCGTTCTTCCATTCGAAATGGTTATGAAAGTGCAGGAATCCTGTCTCCTGGAAGCCCTGGAAGTTCCAGAAGCCACGGAAGGAGACATGCGGCCGAAGCTCCTGCAGCCCGAAAAAGCGCCGCGGCCGAATACGCCGCATGATCAGGAACTCGGGTTTGCGGAACCCTTTTCGTTGCAGGAATCCCACTTCGGGGTTGAAGTTGTCGGCGACCTCCGTGTATCCTGCCACCAGCATCCACCCCTGCGAGTCGTACCTGCCGGCGAGCTTGAGCGCGTGCTGATCGCCGCGCATGCCGGGCGTCCAGGTCCGTGCCAGGAAACCCGATACCAGCCCGAACTTCCCGATTCCCCAGCGGCCATCGGCAGCGAAGGTACGGTTGTAGTCGTTGTCGGCTGCCTGGCGCCCGGTGCCCTGCCGGTTCACAAAAATCATTCCGACGGCGGAACGATTCGGGAGCTCCTGGCGGACGCGGACGACGGTGAAATTGTTCGCCTGAATCACTCCTGCCACGGCTTCGGTCTGCATGTTGAGCAGGCCGACGCTGGCCGGTCCCACCTTTCCGGAGACACGGATGCCACCGACGATAGGTACGGCCCCGCCGTCCGGTGCGATGCCGATGCGCCGGCTGAAGAACATCTCGACCTCGCCAGGGCTGCCGACAGCGAACAGTCCGGCATTCTCCAGGAAGAAAGGACGCTTCTCAGGGAAAAACAGATTGAACCGGTTCAGGTTGATCTGCTGCTCGTCGACTTCCACCTGGGCGAAGTCGGTGTTGTAGGTGGCGTCCAGGGTCAGGCTCGGCGTGATGCCGTATTTCAGGTCGAACCCTGCGTTTCGCTGCCAGTCTGGACGGCTCTGTTGGGTGAAGTCGCGGCGGACCTCGCCGAGAACGTAGGGCGTGAGCTTCAGATTGCGCTGGTTGCGAATCTCAATCCCAGTGAGCAGACCAGCCATAGACAGACGGTAGAGATCGAACTGGCGTGGCAGCGGCGCCCAGAAAGCGGTTTCCTTGCGGCGACGAATGTTGCGCTGGAAGTTGACACCCCAGGTCTGGGACGCGCCCCTGCCGTAGCGCAGGGTTCGAAACGGAATGGCGAACTCGGCACTCCAGCCGAAGTCACCGACCTGGGTGCGCACCTCCCACGAGGCATCCCAGTTGATGTTGAAGCCACCCCCAGAGCCACCGCGCTGGCGTCTGCCGCCGAAACTGGTTCCAACCCCTTCGTTGGTGACCTGTCCGTCGTACTCGATGCCGGCGGGGTTGGTGCCAAACACAAAGCCGTTCAGGCGGTCGTGGTAGGTGTCGAGAATGATTTGGAAGCTGTCGGTTTCGTCCAGGGGAGCGTCACGGCGGCTATCGGAAACGATGATGGCTTCCGGCCGGCGATCGTAGCAGATGACGCCGAAGTAGATCGCCTCGGTTGTGTAGACAATGCGGACCTCGGTTCGCTCCGAGGCGGGCTGGCCCGCGTCCGGTCTGGTCTGCCAGAAGCCGGTGGTTGGTTTGGCGCGGGCCCACGCCGGGTCTTTCAGCACATCGCCGTCCACAGCCGGCGGAGTCTGCACGCGGGTGGCGATTACGACACGTGTGGTCGGTGTGAGCTGATCGTGGGTCGGGCTCGCCGGCGGAGCCTGGGCGTAGAGTTTAGAAGAGAAAATGCTAAAGGCTGCCGCTGCCAGCAACCGGCAGCCAAAACGCAAATAAACCAAAGCAAAACCTCCGGTCTCGGTTATCTCGTTTTCAATCGCAACACTTTCCCCGGCCGCACCCCCGTGACCTGGCCGTTGAGGAGCACCGCCCTGCCGGCTACGAACACGTGACGCACTCCGACCGCATACTGATGCGGATTCGCAAAGGTGGCGCGGTCGATAATCGAGGCCGGGTCAAGGACGGCGATGTCGGCCACGGCCCCGACTTTGAGGATGCCACGGTCCTTCAAGCCGATGCGCCAGGCCGGCAGGCTGGTCATCTTGCGGATCGCTTCGCTGAAAGAGAGGAGTCTTTTCTCGCGGACATACCGGCCGAGCACTCGCGCGAAGGTGCCGTAGTTGCGCGGATGCGGTACCCCGACTCCAGGCTCGACGATGCCTCCGTCCGAGGCGATCATGGTGTAGGGATATTTCATGATTCGCTCGACGTCCTCTTCGGCCATGGCGTGGAAGATGCCCTGGAAGCCGCCCTTCTCCTGCAGTTCCATCGCCAGTTCCGCGGCGTTGTCCATGGTCACCGGCTGGCCGCGATCTTTCAGGATGTCTGCCAGGCTCTTGCCGTCCAGCGAGGGGTCCCAGCGGCAGTGCGCGACCACGACATTGGCCGGATCGTTGCCACCGCGGTCCTCGATCAAATTGAACAGAATGGCTTTCTTGATCCGCGCCCGTGTCTCGGGGTCGTGTAGACGGGTGTTCAGCGCCGCCGAATCGCCCTCCAGGCTCCAGGCCGGGAACAGAATCGCCAGACCGGTGCTCGAGGCGGTGTACGGGTATTGGTCGATGGTTACGTCGATGCCACGGGCGCGGGCGCGCTCGACCATGGCCAGGGTCTCCACGCTCTTGCCCCACATCTTGGCGCCAATCACTTTGTGATGGGTGATCTGCGTCGGCAAGCCGCCCTCTTTGCCGATACGGATGGTCTCGGCGACGCTCTTCAGCAGCCCCAGACCCTCATCGCGCATGTGGCTGATGTAGATGCCGCCATGTCTCGCTGCCACTTTGGCCAGCTCGATCACCTCTTCAGTGGTGGCGTAGGCTCCAGGGATGTACTTGAGCCCGGAGGACAGGCCGAAGGCACCATCAAGCATGGCCGAGTCCACCATCGCTTTCATCAGCTCAAGCTCGGTGGCGGTTGGCGCGCGATTCTGGTTGCCGAGCACCCGCTGGCGGATCGTGTTGTGGCCGACAAAGGTGCCGAAGTTGATGGCTGCGGGCAGGGCTTCCAGGCGTGCCAGGTACTCGCCAATCGGGTACGGCGAAAATCCGTCCGGGCCGCTGATCACGGTGGTGACTCCCTGGCGCAGATAGTTCTCGGCCAGGGGGCGGCGAAAGATGCCGGATTGTTCCGGCCGCGACCGAGCGGCGTGGCTGTGGATATCAATGAAGCCGGGCACCAAAGCGAGACCGCCAACATCGAGGCGTAACCCGGCGCGTTTGCCCCTGAGGTCGCCGATGGCGGCGATGCGCCCGCCGCGGATGCCGATGTCGGCGATCACCGAGTCGCTGCCCGTACCGTCGTAAATCGTCCCTCCGGCCAGGATGACGGTGAAAATGGAATCGTGGGCGGTAGTCGTCTGGGCCTGCACCGGCAAGCTGTTACCGCTACCTGCGATTACGAGTGCGAGAAGAAGGAACTGATGTCGAGAGAAGCGCTTCGTAGACCCTGAAATCACTTTGATTTCCTCCATACACTGGGACGCCCTCCCATCCAACGCCCTGGCCCCGCCAAAGGTTCTTTGGTTTTGCTCCCTACTGCAGATTCTTTTCAGTCAAGGCCGGCTCGGTCAATTTTTAGGATCGTCTGCAGCAGGACGTTGGCGCCGTTGGCCATGGCCTCGGGGCGCGTGTACTCCTTGGGCGAATGGCTGATGCCACCGACGCTGGGGACGAAGATCATTCCGGTCGGTGCGATGCGGGCCATGTCCTGGGCATCGTGTCCGGCGCCGCTGGGCATGAGCAGATAGCTGAGGCCCAGGTCTTTTGCCGACTCAGCGATGAGGCGGCGCAGGCGCGGGTCGGTGGGTGCGGGCACGGCCGTGACGTCGAGAAGCTTGAAGGTGATGCGCGTGCCGCTCTGCCGGGCAATTTTGGCGGCCTCCGCTTGAATCATGTTGAACAGAGAGTCAATCTTGGCTGCCGATAGATCGCGCAGCTCGAGACTCATGACCACTCGGCCAGGGATGACGTTCGGCGCTCCAGGCTCTGCCTTGATGCGACCGACCGTGCCGACCTGGCGGCCTGGAACGCTGGTGACCACCTTGTTGACAGCGATAATCAGACGGGCGGCGGCCAGGAGGGCGTCTTTGCGTTGGTCCATCGGTGTTGTACCGGCGTGGTTGGCAAAACCTTCGATTGTGACATCCCACCACTTGATACCGACGATGCCCTCGACGACGCCGATGTCGATGCCTCTCGAATCGAGGATGCCGCCCTGTTCAACGTGCAGCTCGAGGAAGGCCTCGAAGTCCGCTTTCCGCCGTTGGGCTTCATCGAGCCGGTCTGGGTTGCCGCCGATGTAGCGGATGCCGTCGCGGATGGTCTTGCCACTGTGGCTCACCACTTCAAGGGCGTCGGGCGTCAGGTCGCCGATGATGGCACGGCTGCCGACAAGGCCTCCCTCTTCGTCGGAGAAGACCAGCACCTCCAGCGGGTGGCGCGTGATGACCTGGTTTTCCTGGAGCACCTGGACACATTCGATGGCCGAGATGACGCCGACGTCGCCGTCGTAGTTGCCGCCGTGGGGCACCGAGTCGGCGTGCGAGCCGAAGGCGATCACCGGCTTCCGCGGATCGCTCCCCCGGCGGCGACCGATGATGTTGCCGGCAGCGTCGATGCGGACCTCCAGCCCGGCCTGGCGCATCAACGAAATGATGTATTTTCGTCCCTGGACATCGGCATCGCTGAACGCCACCCGGCTGACACCGCCTTCCGGGTTGCGGCCGAACCTGGACAGCTCCTGGATGCGCTGCTGGATCCTTTCGGCGTTGACGCGGAGACTGGTGAGGGTTATCTCTTTTGTCTGGGGCTGCGCGCTTTGGACCATCCACACCATAAGGCCGATCGCCAGTGCCCATGTTCCCTTCATTTTCATGACGGTTGCTCCTGTGTTGTCATTAGCGGTGATTTGAGTCCGCGATCCCTGACCGGGGTGGTTTTCACACCTCGTCCTGCCTACACCTCGTCCATGGATTGCATCCATGGACGCCAGTTGGACGGGGAACT
>CAZGRP010000070.1:0-5432 GCA_964527995.1 uncultured Cytophagia bacterium
TTGGGCAAACGATCCACGCCAGTCGACCAGGACACCGCCATCCGCAATCCAAGGCAGCATCCCGAGCCCATCTTCCATCGCCCGGTCTAAAATCAACCACCTGCACTGCGGAATACTGCGTACCTCCGCCCCGTTACAGCAAAGGCATGTTTTCTGCCTGCGCCAACCCCCTTGCCGGAAAGAGTCTTACGCGGTTACCAAAAGTTGAACGCGAGTGCGCCACACCCGGCATGAAGGTTGCCCTCTTGCCCGTCGGACTGCGACATGGTAGAGAATGGACAGGACCTGCCGGTTCATCAGAGCGAGTGTTGCGTGATGAAGTACACTGTGCCGTTCCTCATGATCTGCGTCTTCGGCTTCGTCTCGGGCTGCAGTCGAGATTCCTCCCCCACCTCCTTTGGGAAGACAAACCAGGCGGCCAGCCGCATTCAGGCCACACTGACCCAAATCACAACAGACCCGGGACGAGAATTTGCCCCGAGTCTGTCACCGGACGGCCGATGGATCGCCTTCTATTCACGAAAAGCGGGAAACGACGATATCTGGCTCACCACGCCGCGAGGGGATACGTTGATCCAGGTGACCTACATGCCGCACAACGAAATCAATCCAAGGTGGTCACCGGACGGCACACTCCTCGCTTATGTCTCTTACCACGGTCAGAACCGCGGCGATATCATGGTGCTCTCGCCCTTCGGCGGTGAAACCTCGCAATTGACCTTCACAGGCAGTGGCATCCGTGAGATCCCGAGCTGGTCACCATCGGGCGATCGGATCGCCTACAGCTCCTTCGAATCTGGCAATTGGGATATCTGGGTGGTGGGATTGAATGGCCCGACGCCGCGGCGGCTCACGATGAGCGCCTCGTCGGACCTGGCGCCGAGCTGGTCGCCGGACGGCAGAAACATCGCCTTTGCCTCCGACCGCAGTGGTAATCCCGACATCTGGGAGGTGCCGGTTTCCGGAACGCCTGCCACGCAAATCACCTTCAGCGAGAGCGCCGACGACTTCCCGTCTTTCTCTCCGGACGGCAAATATGTCGCTTTCTCATCGACGCGGGCCAACAAAAATGGCAGCAGCGACATCTGGCTCTACTCGTTGGATACCGGGAAGCTGCACCGCCTGACCGATGATGCCGGCGACGATATCCACCCAAGCTGGTCATCAGACGGCAAGAAAATCGTCTTCTCGTCCAACCGCAGCGGTAGCTACGACATCTGGATGCTGGACCTCGTGATAGGGAATGACAAGTAAGGGGCGAGGGTGGTTCTGTTTCCCGGCTGCGGACGAAGCGGAAGGCGGTGCCGACGGGATCCCTCTTACTTGCACGGCAGGAACCGAACCGTCGTCTCCATCTCTTCGAGCACGCTCGCCAGCGCCGACACAGTCTCGTCGATGTCGGCCTCGGTCGTCTGGTGCGAAAGCGAGAAGCGCACGGCGCAGTGTGCATCCTCGGCCGTCATTCCCATGGCGATGAGCACATGCGTCGGCTCGGGCGAGCCCGCCTTGCAGGCCGAACCGGAGGAGAGACAGATACCGTGCTGGTCCATGGCGACCACGAGTGATTCTCCGCGCAGGCCGGGAAAGGTCATGTTGAGCGTGTTGGGCAGGCGCCGCTCCGGGTGGCCGTTCAGACGGGCATCGGGAATGAGCCTGGTGATTCCCTCTTGCAGCCTGTCGCGCAGCTGCCGCATCTTTTCCGACTCGGCAAGTGCCTGCACGGCCAGTTCGGCCGCCTTGCCGATGCCTGCAATCGCCGGCACGTTCTCGGTTCCGGCACGCAGCCCGCCTTCCTGCTTACCACCATGAACCAGCGGCTCGAGCTTCACTCCCTTTTTGACGTACAGCGCTCCCACCCCTTTCGGCGCATGAAACTTGTGACCCGAGATGCTCAGCAGGTCCACGTCCAGCTCCTGCACGTCCACCTTGATCTTGCCCACTCCCTGAACCGCGTCGCTGTGGAACAACACCCCCCTCTCATGGGCGATGGCGCACAAATCCTTGATCGGCTGGATGGTGCCGACTTCGTTGTTGGCCATCATCAGGGAAACCAGAATCGTGTCATCAGTGATCGCCTCCCTCAACTGGTCGGGGTGAATCAAACCATAGCGGTCGACTTCCAGGTAGGTGATTCGGTATCCGATTCTTTCGAGGAAGTTGGAGGCCTTGAGGATGGCCGGGTGCTCGATGGTGCTGGTGATGATGTGATTGCCCCGGTCGCGATAGGCAAACGCCACCCCCTTGAGCGCCAGGTTGTCGGCCTCGGAGCCACCGCCGGTGAAGACGATGCGCCGCGGCCGGGCATTGATCAGCTGGGCCACCTGGCGTCGCGCCTTTTCGACGGCCTCGCGAGCATCCCGTCCGACTCCATGGATGCTGGAAGGGTTGCCGTGCGTTGCGTCCAGAAAGGGCAACATCGCCTGGCGCACGGCATCGGCCACCCTGGTGGTGGCGTTGTTGTCCAGGTAGATGCGACGCTGCGGTTTCCTTGCGGCCGCCTGCGGTTGCACGAGTACCGGCCCGCACATCTCGGCATTCCCGCCTGCGGAGCGGCGCCTCGCTTCGGTTCCTCGCTCGATCTTGACGACGTCGCAGAGAAGAGCCTTGTACACCGGAAAGCCCGAAATCTCGTCGAAGTTCTGGATGTCCGTCAGCTCGTTGACGTTCCACTTCTGCCAGGCCTTCGGCCCCACCGGCGTGCCACCTCCCATGTTGCATTCGATGGCGCCGCGCACGATATCGCCGGTGACCCGAGCCCGGAAAGGCACCGCCCCGCGTGGCGTGCGCACCTCCACCAGGTCGCCGGTCTGGATGCCGCGCTCCCGGGCATCCTCGATGTTCAGCTCCACCGTCGGCTCCGGATTGTCCTTCGCCAGGCCGCGGATGCCATGATGCTGGGATCGAAAGTCGGTATGAGGCCGGGCTCCGGAATTGAACACAAGTGGGAAGTCCGTTGCTAGCTCCGGGCTGGCCATGGGGCCTTCCCTGGGCTCGGTGTACTTGGGCAGCGGCTCGTACCCGAACTCCTCGAGAACAGTCGACCAGATCTCAAACTTGCCCGTGGGCGTTTCGAATCCCGGCTTGCCGTCAGGCCTTAGTCCGCCCTTCTGCCACTTTTTGTACTCCATCATCGGGGCAGGAATCTTCACCCAGCCGCCGGCCGCTTTCACATCCTCGAGCGTGTATCCGGAGCCCCGCAGGGCGAAGCGGATCATCTCCTCTTCGGTCTGGGGATAGAGATCTCCGTAGCCCAGCCGCTGAGCAAGCTCCGCCATAATCAGATAGTCGTTTCGGGCCTCGCCCACCGGCTCGATCACCTTCTCGCGCAGCCGGAAGATCGGGCCATAGACCATGTAGGAGTCGATCTCGAACATGGTGGTAGCCGGCAGAACGACATCGGCGTAGGCGGCGTCTGCGGTGAGCTGGCGGTCGATGCAGACCAGGAAGTCGAGCTTCGAAAGGGTCTCGCGCCACAGCGGCGTTTGCGGCCACGAGGTGAGCAGCGAGGCTCCATGGACGATCAGAGCGCGGATGCGGTACGGCTCGCCTTTGAGCACCGAGGTGACCAGACCGCTGGCATGGGATTCGCCGCGATAGTGGCTGTAGATCGGGAACCGGTCGCGGGCTACGGCCCGGTCGAGATTGGGATTGGCCTGGTTGCAGGAACGATTGATCGGGAAGTGGCTGTTCAGCATGGCCAGGCCGATCCCGCCCGGCACGTCGAGATGGCCGGCCAGGGCGAACAGCGTCAGTACGGCGCGGATGGCCTGGATACCGCTGTTGGAGTACTCGAGTCCGGTGTACATCACCGGGCAGGCGCCGGTGGCATGGCAGATGCGGTGCGCCAGGTCACGGATGGTGTCGGCGGGCACACCCGTAATCGTTTCGGCGACCTCGGGCCGGAAGTGCTGCACGTAGGTTTTCAGCTCTTCAAAGCCGTGGCACCAGTTTTCGGCGAAATCCTCATCGTACAGCTCCTCGTCAATCATCACCTCGATCATGCTGAGCGCCAGGGCACCATCGGTGCCGGGTCGAATCGGCACCCACTGGGCGTTGGTGCGAGTGGCTGTCTCCGTGCGCCGCGGGTCGATGACGACGATGTCGGCGCCGCGCCGGGCTGCCGCCTCCAGGCGAAACATGTCCAGCGGCGGTGAATCGGTGGCCGGATTGGCCCCCCAAACCACCAGCATCTCAGCATTCTCCATGTCCGTGAACATGTTGACCAGCATCCGGCCCATGGTGACATGTGGGGCGATCATGGCGAAGGAGACATAGCAGAGCGCCCCCACGCCCATGGTGTTTGGTGACCCGAAGGGGAAGAGAATGTTGGAAGCCGACGACACGGCCACACCCTGGGGCTGGTACATGTCGCAGAGGGAGAGCTCGAAAGCACCGCGACCGGTGTAGACGGCCACCGCCTCCGGACCTGACTCCTGCTTGATCTGCTGCAGCTTCTTGACGATCAGATCGTAAGCCTCGTCCCAGGTGATGCGCTCGAAGTCATAGCCACCTTTGGGTCCGACGCGTCTCATCGGGTATTTCAGCCGGTGCTTGGAGTAGACGATCTCGGGGGCATGTTCGCCGCGGCGACATATCATTCCCAGCATATGACTGGGGTCCTGGCGGATGTCCACCAGCCTGCGGCCGTCGAGGCCGACTTCTACCCAGCAGCCGGCGGGGCAGATACCGCAAACGGCCTTCTTCCACTGCAGGTGCCGATGATCTGGTTCCTCGATAGCTCTGTGCACGATTCCTCCCTTCTATCAGTCAAGCAGCAAGAAGAGCTGCGGCGGACGGGCACGGAATCACAAGGGGGTCCCTTGATGAGTCATGCTACTTCTCCGTGCCGATCTGTGGCAGGCAGTTCTCGTCCCATCTGGTTCTGGTTACGCCGGTTTGAGAGGAGCGGCATCGTTGGGTCTACTCTTCGGTGAGGGGGTCGGACCTCCGCGCCTGCTTGATCCTGCTGCGGCGACGCTTCTCTTCGAGACGGCGCTTTTTCGCGGCCTGCGACGGCCTGGTTTTCCGCCGTGGCTTCGGGACCTCGGATGCCTTGCGGATCAATGCAACAAAGCGATTCAGAGCATCCTGGCGATTCTGCTCCTGGCTGCGATACCGTCGCGCCGTGATAATCAAAACGCCGGCCTCGGACACCTTTCTTCCAGCCAGGCGAATCAGACGCTCGCGCACATCGTCGGGAAGAGCTGCAGAATGGGCCACGTCGAAGCGGAGCTGTACGGCGGTGGCGACCTTGTTGACGTTCTGCCCACCGGGTCCGGAGGCGCGAATGAAATCGAATTGGATTTCGCTCTCAGGAATCGCGATGTTGTCGGTTGCGTGGATTTTCACTTACTCCTCCATATCCAAACCAGAAATACGGCGTTTTTATTCTGATCGAAGCGACCTGCGAATCCGCAACCGCCAACTCCCGG
>CAZGRP010000070.1:5532-20466 GCA_964527995.1 uncultured Cytophagia bacterium
CGGCGTTTTTATTCTGATCGAAGCGACCTGCGAATCCGCAACCGCCAACTCCCGGCGGCAGGCCTCTGGCCCCTGACGGTGGATGATCGGCCTCCGTAATATAACCGCCCAGTTCTCCCGGGTCAAGGGCAACCTTGAGAATCATTCCGATCACCGTTGCCGCACTGCTTTCCGCAGTCCGCCCCGATCACAACTATAATAAATAACCACTTGACGCTGCACATCATCGTCTCACAAGCGCCAGAGAGGGAGGAAGATGAAACTCTTCAGCAACCTGCGCGGCGACTTCTTCGGCGGGGTGACCACCTCGGTGATCGCGCTGCCCCTGTCCATCGCCTTCGGAGTGGCGGCCTTCGCGCCCCTCGGCCCTGAATACGTGGCCCAGGGTGCCCTCGCCGGATTGTACGCCTCCATCATCGCCGGTGCCTTCGCCAGCCTCTTTGGCGGCACCCCGTCGCAGATCTCCGGTCCCACCGCCCCGATGTCGGTGATCGTCACCTCAGTCATTGTCAATCTCATGAAGGATCCAGAGCTGGCCGATCTGGGAGTCAGCCATGTCGAGATTGTCCTTCTCCTGGTGTCGGTGACCATCGTTCTCGGGGGCCTTTTCCAGATCCTGATGGGTACCATCGGCGGCGGCCGGCTGATCAAATACATCCCCTACCCGGTGGTGGCTGGCTTCATGAACGGCATCGCTGTGATCATCTTTTTGTCGCAGGTACGGCCGTTCTTCGGTGTGAGCAAGTCCGCACCACTGGCCTCGATAGTCACCGGGCAGGCCGATTTTGGCCCGGCCTCAATTGTGGTGGGAGCCGTCACTATTCTGTCGATGTTGGTCTCGGAACGCCTGATCCGGGCGATTCCGGCAGCGCTGATTGGTCTGGTGGCAGGCATCGCCACCTACTTTGTCATCGGCGCCGTGGTCGACCCCGATCTTATTCGCCTGCAGGACAACCCCCTGGTTATCGGCCCGATCCCGAGCGGCTTGCCGACGCCAAAGCAGGCCTTTGCCTTCGTTCGTCTCATCGGCGTCATCCCAGCGGAAAAACTGGCCGTGCTGGCAGTGCCGGGAGTGACTCTGGGCATTCTGGCGGCCATCGACACGCTTCTGACCAGCGTAGTGTCGGACATGGTCACCAAGACCAAGCACAACAGCAACAAGGAGCTGGTGGGCCAGGGAATCGGCAACCTGGCCTCGGCAATGTTCGGCGGCCTGCCGGCAGCCGGATCGACCATCGTCACCATGGTGAACGTCAACGCCGGGGGACGCACACCGATGTCCGGAGTTTTCAAGGGGCTGGCGGTTCTGGCGGTGGTTCTGTTCCTCGGCCCGCTGGTGCAGTGGATCCCGATGGCCGTACTCGCCGGCATCCTCATGGTCACCGCCACGAAGATGGTCGACTACGAAAGCATCAATCTGTTCAAGAAAAAGTCGGCCTTCGAGAACCTGTTGATCGTTATGGCGGTGATGATCATCACGGTCAGCGTCGACATCATGATCGCGGTGGGCATCGGTCTGGTGATCGCCTCCTTTCTTTTTGTCAAGGATCAGATCGGCAAGACGATCGTGCGCCGCAAGTACAAGGGCGACGTGGTGCATTCGAAAAAGGTGCGCGACCGCGAGGCGATGCAGATTCTGGAGGCGCAAGGCCACCGGATCACGGTGTACGAGCTGAGCGGCTCGCTCTTTTTCGGAACCTGCGACAAGCTGCTGTCGGAGATCGAGCACGACCTCGACGGCCTGTGCATCATCCTCGACCTGAAGCGCGTCAACACCATCGACCTGACCGGTGCTCAACTCATCCGCCAGATGGTGGACCGCGTGCAGGAGAAGGGCAACTACCTGTTGCTCAGCTATCTCGATGTGCCCGGCGACCCGGACAAGGAGCGGTTGCGCAGGTTCATGGAGGACATCGGCGTGATCAAAGTGGTGGGCACCGAGCACATCTTCCCAGACACGGACCATGCGCTGGAGTGGGCGGAAGACACCCTCATCGAGCTCGAACGGACAGAAGCGCGCAAGCGCCGCGAAACCCTCGTCCTGCGCAGCCTCATTGTTTTCCAGGATCTGAGTGAGGATGAGTTGGAGGTGGTTCAGAAGTACCTGCAGCCCAGGTCCTTCCACAAAGGGGACATCATCTTCGAGGAAGGAGAGCCCGGCGATGGGATCTACTTTATTCTCGCGGGTTATGTGAGCGTTGTGGCCGGCCTCACCGGCGATGGCAGGGCGCGCCGGCTGGCAACGTTTGCAGAGGGGGTGTTCTTCGGCGATATGGCCATCCTCGAAGACCAGCCACGCTCTGCTACCGTGCGGGCCGAGGCGGACACCGAGGTGTTGTTCATGGCCAAGGAAGACTTTGAACGTCTCACACAAAGCGAGCCGGCCATCGCCAGCCGTATGCTGCTGGGGATCGCCCGTGAGGTGTCTTACCGGCTGCGAGTGACCACGGCCGAGGTGCGGGCGCTGGCGGAGTAGGAGGTGGATCAGCAGGAGTGACAGGGGGTGTTTCACCGCTCCATAAGATTGCACTGGGAACCACAGTCCCAGTCCTCCAACCCAACGTAGCGGGGCTGTCCCAAAAGCTTACTTTTTCTGTCATTCCCGCGCAGGCGGGAATCTATACCTTATTGATTTTTATGGACTCCTGCTTTCGCAGGAACGACAAATCAACACTCTTTCTAACCTTTTGAGACAGCCCCCGGCAAACCGTGACGCAGGCCGTATGCCTGCGCTACGCCCACGTCGTCTCACGGCCTCTTGAAGACCTTCCCGCCTTTCATCACAAAACTCACGCGCTCCAGTACGTGGATGTCCTCCAGGGGATTTCCCGGCACAGCGATGATGTCAGCCAGCTTGCCGGGCGCGATGACGCCACGATCGTCGACTCCCAGCAGATCGGCGGCATTGAGCGTGGCCGCACGGATGGCGTCGATCGGCGTCATCCCCCGCTCGACCAGGGCGCCAAATTCGCGGGCATTCTGACCATGCGGGAAGACAGCGGCATCCGTGCCAAAGGCGATCTTCACGCCGGCACGGATGGCGCGCCGGATGCTCTCTTTGGCGACGGGCAGGACCTTCTCAGCTTTGGCACGCACCGGTGGCGGCAACACCTCCAGGTTGATGGCATCGGCCAGATAGGTGGTCGGCACCAGATACGTCCCCTTCTCTTTCATCAGCGCGATGGCCTCATCGTTGAGCATCGAGCCGTGCTCGATGGAGGCAACTCCGGCCCGCACCGCCGCAATGATGCCCTCGGTGCCGTGGGCGTGAGCGGCCACCTTGAGCCCGTGGCGAGCCGCCTCTTCGACGATGGCCCGCAATTCCTCTTCCGAGTACTGCTGGGCCCCGACCGGCCCTTCGAACGACAGCACTCCAGCAGTTGCACAGACCTTGATGACCTTGGCGCCGTGCTTGATCTGGTAGCGCACCGCCTTGACGACCTCATCGACACCGTCAGCCACGCCTTCCTTCGGTCCGAGTTCAAGGATGCCCGGGGCGTAGCCGGTGACATCGCAGTGGCCGCCGGTGATGCTGAGGGCATAGCCGGAGGGAAAAATTCGCGGCCCCTCGATCAGGCCCTGGGCCGTGGCCTTCATCAATGCCACGTTCGCGAATCCCCTGGCGCCAACGTCGCGCACCGTGGTGAAACCGGCTTCGAGTGTTATCTTGGCGTTCTTCGCCCCCCTCAACGCCCAGTCCGCCGGCCCTTCGGTGACGACCCGGTGGACCCAATCGCCCTCGAGATCGCCGGTGAGGTGGACGTGCATGTCCGTAAGACCCGGGAGCAGGGTCACATCGCCCAGATCGATCGTGGTGGCATCCTTGGGCACCTTGCCCGCTCCAACGCTCTTGATGCGGTCTTTCTCGATCACCACCACAGCGTTGTTGACGATCTTACCCGTGCTCACATCGAGCATGCGTTCAGCTCGAAGGACCACCGGCTGCTGGCCCTGGGCCGTGGCAGCCAGCAGTGAGAACACCAGACCGAAGAGCAGCGTGACAGCGGATCTCCTGTGCTTCATTTCAGCCCTCCTGTTTTGTGAGACACCTGTTCCATGAAGCCCCAGCTAAGTCCGATTGTGACGGCAGGGCCCCTACTCTTCCGAACGCGCCAGAAGGAAATAGACACCGGTGACCGAGATTTCGTTCAGCAAGGGTACGACTCCCCAAAACGCCCGCAGCGGCGGCAAGCCGTAGCGTATGCGAAAGGTCGGCCGGAACAGGAAGTACCTGGCGCCCACCACCCGCAGGCCGAACCGGCGCGCCAGGGACTTGAAGAGTCGGATACTCGTGCGTGTCTGGCGGATATCCAGCATCTCTGCCCAGTGGTCCGTGCCCTTTTCGAAACGACTCACCAGCCAGACGTAGGGCCGGTCTGGCAACCAATGCAGGAACGGCACGGCCTTCAGTTTTGATCTCAAGAAAACCTGCTGGTGGGCGCCAAAGGGCGAATAGAAAGGAGGAAAGGAGAAGAATAGAGCCCCATGCCTGTCGAGCAGCGACAGCACGTTGGCGAAAAAGGCGGTCTTATCGAAGATATGCTCGATTACGTCTCGAGCGATGGCAATGTCGAATTTGCCTTCGATTCGGCGCACGGTTTCGGCCTGGCAGATGTCGCCGACCATGAACTGCAGTCGATCGCTGGCATGCGTCTCCCATGCGAAGGACTTGATGTCGATGCCGACGACTTCAGCGCCGCGGTCGACCAGAGCCCTGGCAAAGCCGCCATCGCCGCAACCGACATCGAGGATGCGGGCGCCGGCCACCGGCACCCGCCACTTCTCCAGAAGTGGGAGGATGTAGTCGACCGCCAGAAGATACTGGTAACGAGAGTAGTAGTCGTGCCAGCTTCGGAATTCGCCAGGCCGAATCACCGGCTTCGGAAGAAGGCGTTCGAAGGGAAGCCCGAAACGCCGTCGGCTTTTGATCATCGTCTCGTTGTTAGACTTTCCTGTGCGGCTCCCCTCGCTGCACCGATCGCCGGGGTAATCCGGTCGTATCCCGGCGCGCTGTCGGTGGTGAGCGGGCCGGGGGTGTAAAAGGGAGTTTCCAGGCAGTCGGCCAGCTCGCCTTCCACGTTCTGTTGATTCAGTTGCATGGGAGTGTACCAGGGCCCCTCGATCCTCACCTGAACGTCATGGTTCCAGGCAATACGCCCTGGACTGCAATTTATGCCAGTTCTTCCAGCGTCGCCACCAGCAACCTGTAGAAATCTTCCACCGACTTGATCTTCACCCGCTCATCCGGCGAATGTGGAAACTCGATCTGTGGGCCGAGGGAGACCATATCCATCCCCGGAAACTTTTCGCCGATGATGCCGCATTCCAGTCCGGCATGGATGGCCTTGACGGCGGGTTCCTTCCCGACAACTCTCTTGTGGACTTCCCTGGTCACGTGCAGCACATGCGAGTCCAGGTTGGGCTTCCATCCCGGATAGCCGTTGCCCTCCTCGACTGCGGCTCCCGCCAGGCCGGCGATGGCGCGGATACGCTGCCGCAATGCCTGCAGCGCCGAGGCCACCGAACTACGGCTGCTCATGCCGATGACCAGACTGCCGTCGCGGACCGCCACCGTGGCGAGATTGGTGCTTGTCTCCACCAGGTCCGGGATGTCGTAGCTCATCGACATGACCCCGTGCGGCAGAGCGGTGATCAGCCGCAGCACCGTTTCGGTGGTCTCGGCGTCCCACACCTGGTCGGGCGTCGGTGCCTGGTCCACGTCAAGTTTCATCTCCGGGTCGGCTGGACGGAACTCCTCCTGGATCGCGGCAAATTCAGCAGCGAGCTTCTGGCGAAACGCCTGCTGCCGGTCGCCGGGAACCCAGACGGTGGCGAAGGCTTCGCGCGGAATGGCGTTGTGTTTGTTGCCGCCGTGCAGGTCGGCGAGCAGGAAAGGGATATCGAGACGAGTGGCGTAGAGGGCGCGGGCCAGCAACTTGGTGGCGTTGCCCCGCTGCAGGTGGATGTCGACGCCTGAGTGGCCGCCTTTGAGACCCGACAGCTTGAGCTCCAGGCCTGCGTGGTCCGCCGGCGGGGCCGTCGTCGCCAGCGGCAGGGTGAGGGTGCTGTCGGCGCCGCCGGCACAGCCGACGTAGAGTGCCCCCTCTTCCTCGGTGTCGAGATTCAGCAGTTGTCGACCCTCGAGCATGTCGGAAGCCAGACCGCTGGCACCGGTCAGGCCGGTCTCCTCATCGATGGTGAACAGCAGCTCCAGAGGGCCGTGGACGAGGTCCTGCGCCTCCATGATGGAAAGCATGGCGGCGACGCCGATCCCATTGTCCGATCCGAGCGTGGTGCCGCTGGCTTTCAGGTACTCGCCATCGAGCTGCGGGATGATGGGATCCTTGTCGAAGTCATGTTGGACGTCGGAATTCTTGTCGTTGACCATATCGAGGTGGGCCTGCAGAATGGTGATCGGCGCCGACTCATGGCCTGGAGAAGCCGGCTTGCGGACGACCACGTTGCCGACAGCGTCCACCTTGTAAGAAAGTCCATTGCGCTCGGCAACGCTGATCACGTACTGGCGGATGCGTTCTTCGTTTTTCGACCCCCGAGGGAGTTTCAGAATCTCATCGAAGTGCTTCCAAAGCGCCTTCGGCTCAAGATCTTCAACGAACGACATGGAATCTCCTCCTGTATGTTGGATAAGTCGCAGCCTTGTTTCAGCCCGGCAAGAATATACGCGTCTTGAGCGGTGATTGCAACGGCAAATCGATGGAAGAAGGGGGATAAAATGCAAAACGGAAAAGGCAAAATGTAGACTTCACTGTAGCCTTCTACGCGCTCTCATCCTTCACAAGGTTGACCTCTTCGGCCTGCAGCGTTGGATCGGTCTCAGGCTCCGCTTCGGCGAACTGAAAGCGCGACCGAAACCACAGTGCCAGATCGTCGAGAACGTCATAGACCGATGGCACGAACACCAGGGTGAGAAAGGTGGAGATGGTCAAACCGAAGATCACCGCTACGCCCATGGGGCCCCACCACTGTGAACTCTCGCCGCCGATCTCCAACGAAAAGGAGAAGAAGTCGAAGTTGATTCCGATGGTCAGTGGGATGAGCCCCAGAATCGTGGTGATGGCCGTCAGCACGACCGGCCGCAAACGAGTCTTGCCCGCCTTGACGATGGCCTCCTCCTTAGTGAGGCCGCGCTCGCGCAGTTGCTTGGTGTAGTCGAGCAACACGATGGCATTGTTCACCACCACGCCGGCCAGGCTGATGACGCCGATGCCGGTCATGATGATACCGAAGGGCAGTCGGGTGACGATCAGACCGAACAAAACGCCGATCATCGAGAACGGCACCGTCACCAGAATGATGACGGGCAGGAGCACCGAGTTGAACTCATAAACCAGGACAAGGAAGATGAGAAACAGGGCGACGACAAAGGCCCGGCTAAGAAAGTTGCGGCTTTCCGTCTGTTCTTCCTTCTGCCCGGCGTAGTCGACGGTGTAGCCGGAGGGCAGCGGCACATTGGCCAGGCGTGCCTGCACATCCTTCAGCACATCGTTCGCCAGTCGGCCCTCGGCGTTGGCCGTGATGGTGATGACGCGTTTCAGGTCTTTTCGATGGATCGCCGTAAACCCACTGGCGACTTCGAGGTCGGCGATGGAGACAAGCGGGATCTGGTCTCCTTCGTGAAAAATGACCAGCTGTTGCAGGCCGTCGATCGACTTCCTGCTGGCCTCATTCAAGCGCACCGTGATGTCGTATTCGTCTTCGTCGACACGATACTTCGAGGCCTCGGTGCCGTAGATAGCGGTGCGAATCGTGTTGGCCACTTTCTGAGTGTCGAGTCCAAGAAGGGCCGCCTTCTCTCGGTCGATGTGCACTCGCAGTTCTGGTTTGCCCTTGTCGAAGTTGTCCTTCAGATCGACAAGACCGGGGATATCCCGGATGGCGTAGCGGATCTTCCGTGCCAGATCGCCGAGCACGTTGTAGTTGTCACCGGCGACCTCGATCTGAATCGGCGGACCGGTTTGCGGGCCATTGCGCGGTTTGACCACCTCGATCGTGGCTCCAGGGATGCGGTCGATCAGAGCGCGCAGGTAGCGCATGGTCTTCTTGGTCGACTCCACCCGGTGCTTGCGATCCACGAAGTCGACCGTAATGCGGGCATGGTTGGACGCACTGGCGCTTGGCCCCTGATCGGCGAAACCGCCACCACCACCCGCGACGCCGACATTGACGGTATACGTCTCGATATTCGGGTGATTGCGCGGCAAAACCGACTCGATCTGGCGGGCGATGCGATCGGTTTCCTCGAGGCGGGTCCCGGTAGGCGCGGTCACATCGATATAGACGCGGTCAGGGTCGATGTCGGGAAAAAACTCCACACCCCTGCCGAGAACTCCGTAGCTGGCAGTGATGAAGACCAGGAGGATCAACATGCCCCACACCAGCTTGGCGCGATTCTCGGTCAGAAGCAGATTGCGCCGCAGCCAGCGGCCGGCGACCAGCCTCACCAGCAGCTCGACAGTGTGCACCGCGAAGGGGACGACGACCAACAAGATGCCGAGCCCCATGACCATGCCTCCGAAGCGCTGGCTCCCTTCCATACGCAGCAGCACACCCAGGATGGCCAGCGCCACGCCGACGTGGAAAGCGATGATTCCCCCCCAGTTGCGCAAGAAACTCGAGCGCACGTTGGCCTCTTTGTGCAGGGCCCAACGCAGCAGTCTTTCGTAGCGCTGCAGAACTCTCTCCAAGGGGCTCTGTTTCTTCGGCCGATGGTTCTCAGGCTTCCGTGCTCGCAGGAACGAGGCGCAGAAAACAGGGTTGATAGCGACGGCTACGAGCAGGGACATGGTCAGCGTGATGATGAGCGTCAGCGGCAGATACTTCATGAACTCGCCGACGATCCCCGGCCAGAACAGCATCGGAGCGAAGGCGCAAAGGGTGGTGACCGTTGAGGCGGTTACTGCCGCAGAGACCTCATGTGTTCCACGTCGGGCACCGATATTCGGCCCGAACCCCTCTTCACGGTGGCGGTAGATGTTTTCGACTATGACAATGGCGTTGTCCACCAGCATGCCGAGGGCGAGGATCAGACTGAAGAGAACGACCATGTTGAGCGTCATGCCCAACGCCTGGATAACGATGAAGGACAGCAGCATGCTCAGCGGGATGGCGATGGCTACGAACAGCGAAGTCCGGAAACCGAGAAAGGCGAAGAGGACGGCGATCACCAGAATGAGTCCCGAGAGGATATTGTTCTCCAGCTCGTTCACCAGGCGGCGGATGTCTTTGGACTGGTCGGAGAGCACAGAAACCGAAGTGCCGGGAGGCAGCGTCGGTTGCACTTCGGCGATGACGCTCTTGATCTGATCGCTGATTCGGATGAGGTTCTCCCCGGCGCGCTTCTGCACGCTCAGGGTGATGACGTCCTTGCCGTCCTGGCGTGCCAGGCTGGTGCGCTCCTTGAATCCGAAGACCACGTCGGCTACGTCCCGGACATAAATCGGCTTCCCCTGCCGGGTTTTGATGACCAGCTTCTCAATGGGGCGGACCTTCTCGAATTCGCCAGGCACACGCACCAAGTAGCTGAGCTTACCGATGTCGATGGACCCGCCGGGGACGTTCAGATTTTCCTTGCGGATGGCATCGATGACGTCACGGAAGGCCACGTCGTAGTGCTCGAGGCGCTCGGGATCAACATCGACCTTGACCTCCCGCTCCAGGGCCCCGGCGATGGTGACATCCAGCACCCCCGGGATTGCTTCGAAGCGGTCCTCGAAATCCTCGGCGATCTTTTTCAGGCGCTCCAGGCCGACGTCGCCCGAGATATTGACGAGCATGATCGGAAAGCGCGAGAAGTTGATCTCCGTGAGCACCGGCTCCTCGGCGTCTGCAGGGAGATCGGGCTTGGCGAGATCGACTTTCTCGCGCACCTTCTGCAGCGCGTCATCGATGCTGATGTCCGGGTCGAACTCGATCTGGATGTTGGAGAAGCCCTCGCTCGAAGTGGAGTTGATCTCCTTGATGTCGGCGATTTCCTTGAGCTTTTTCTCGATGGGCTGCGTCACCAGCGTCTCGATGTCGCTTGGGGCGACACCGAAATACGGCGTGGAGACGATCACCACAGGGATGGTAATCGATGGTGACGCCTCCCGTGGCAGGGTGGCGTAGGAGATCAAACCCATGATGCTGCCAATGACGACCAGCACGAAGATGACCGATTTATGGTCGATGGCGAAGTCTGTGATCCTCTTCATCGAGAATATCCGTGGGTAGGTGGTTTCTTGCTCAATGTTGGTATTGGGTACCAGGTATCAAGTAAGTGTCTCGTATCAGACTGGATCCGGTGGCAGCTGTCTTCCGTTGGGCCGGAAGCACCACGGTTGTCGCCGGGCGCCGCCTCCCGCAATCGAAAATCCGCAATCCGCAACCCGACGCCCCGCACTTCTCACTCATCCTATCGTTTTTCCCGGAGCACCCGAATCCTCTCGCCGTTGGTGAGATCGCGGTGCCCGACGACGATCAGTTGCTCCCCCGGCGCCACCCCTGACAGCAGAACGACCTGGTCGCCCTCGGCCGGCCCGGTTCGGACAATCCGTTTTTCGGCGATTTCGCCCTTGGCCACGAAGACGGCCGATTCCCCCTCCCGTTCGATGACGGCATCGCGCGGCACCACGAGGACCTTCTGCCAGCGCCGCTTGAGGATCTTCAACCGGGCCAACATTTCCGGTTTGATGAGGTGGTCGAGATTGCTGAGCTCGACCTCGACTGGGAAGGTACGGTTGCGCGGATCGATACTGGCACCGATGAATCGGATGCGGCCGACGAAAGCCGTATCCGGGTAGACATCGAACGTGACGATGGCAGAGGCCCCCTTGCGCAAATGAGGAACGTAGCGCTCGGGTATGCCGGCCTCGACCTTCACGGTATCGACGTCCACGACGGTGAACAGCGGCTTGCCAGGCGCGACAAATTCACCGCGTTCGGCCAGCCGCGTATCGACCAGCCCCGTGATGGGACTGCGAATCTCTGTTCTGGCGAGACGGGCGCGGAGTTGATCCAAACGGGCTTTGGCCATGTCGCGGTTGTACTTGGCGTTCAGGTATTGCTGCTCCGAAATCGATTTGTCGGCGTAGAGATTCTCCTGCCGGATGGCTGTGGCCTCGGCCAGCTTGTATGCGGCCTCAGCCTCGTGAAAGCTGGCGGTGAGCAGCTCGCTGCGCAGGCGTACGACCACCTGCCCTGCCTTCACCGCACCACCGCGGTCGCGCAGAAATGCTTCGATCACGCCGGCCTCCTCGGCGCTTACGGTCGCTTGGGCCCCCGCCTTCACGGTCCCCGAGACGCGTATGTACTCCTCGAAAGATCGCGGCAGCAGTTCCATCACTTCGACGTTGGCTACCCGGACGTGCGTACCATCCGTGCCGTCGGTGCCGTTGGTGGCTGCCTTCTCTCCCCGGCCGCAGGAGACAGCCAGAAAGGCGACAGACAGTGCTGACACAAGAGTCAATTTCCCGATCCGCATCACGCTTTCCTCATCTGCTCTGTTCAACAATCGGTTGGCCTATGGCCCGTTCCAGTTGCGCCAGGGCCAATTCGTAGTTGAATACCGTTTGCGCATAGTTGCGCTGCGCCAGGTTGAGAGCCAGGCGGGCATCGCCGACTTCGAGTTGGGTGGCGGCCCCCTCTCGATACCGCACCTCAGCGATCTCAAGCGCCCGTCTCGCCTGACGGATATTGTTTTCCTGGGCGATCAAGCTCTGCTCGGTCTGCCGGATGGTCAACAGGATCGATTTCACCTCCAGGGAGACGGCATCGCGGAGTTGGTCGTACTGGCGCTGAGCTTTGGTGTAGTTGACTTTCGCCTGCTGCACCAGGGAAGAAATCCGAAAACCATCGAAGACAGGGAACTGTAGCCGCACCGTGGCACTGAGCGTGGTCACGAATCCGGTCCCCGTGTCGAAGCGGTTGGATTGCGCCTGCGATTGCAAGTTTCCGGAGAGGTAGAGTTGCGGGTAGCGATCCGCCGCCACCAGGCCGATATTCTGCTTCAGCATACGCAGCTGGAACTGCATCTGCTGCAGTTCGGGCCGGCGCTGCAGGGCCAGGTTGCGCACCTCTTCATAACTGGGCAACGACCGAGGTCTGTAAGCAAGGTCGCCAACCAGCTCGATCTTGCGATCGAGGGGGACAACGAGCAGGTTCTTCAGATTGTTCTTGGCCACCTCGAAGTTGTTTTCCGCCTGCAGCACGACAGGCAGAGTGTTGGCATAGTCGACCCACGCCCGCAGCGTGTCGAACTCCGATACCTGCCCCTGAGCGAAGAGCTTGCGCGTGTTGCGCAGGTGCGCCTCGGCTTGTTCCATGGACTGGCGGTTGATCTCCACCATCTCGCGCGCCAGCAGTGACCGATAAAATGCTTCTTTCACGTTGCGTTGCACGTCCTGTTCCGCCGCTTCGTAGCCCCATTGGGTAAACTGGCTGAAAAGACGGGATATCTTGATGGCCTTGCCGACCTTACCAGCCAGATAGAGCGGCTGCTCCAGCGTCAAGCCAGCAACGTAGGAGTTTTTCGAACCGATTGTGATCGGTCGCAAAGGGGCTTGTTCGATGCTGCCGACACTATCAAGGGCCGCGAAGTTGGGGAAAAAGATGACGGGCCGGCGGATGTTGCGGGTGTAGAGCCCCTGGACGCGGATCTGCGGCAGGGCCCCGGCCCATGCCTCGCGGACCCGGGCGTCGGCGCCGCGAAGGTCTTCGCGGGCCATCTGCACGGTACGGTTGTTCTCAAGGGCGATTCGTAGCGCCGTGCGCAAATCGAGACGGAGCACCTTGCCGTCCGTCTGCGCCTGAAGCACGCTGATCATCGCAAAAAGAAATGCGGCCGTGGCAAACTGCTTCCGCAATCTCATGAACGACTCCTTGTTTTCCGTCCAGTAGTCGGATGCCACCTAGACTTGCGTCTCATTGGTTCGAATTCCCTGACCCGGATTTCACCGCCACGCCGTGCAGGAAAAGGTCGAGGATCGTTTCGGTGAGGTCCTTGCTGACGGGCTGGCGGCACTCGACCAGGGCGCAGAAAAGGAAAGTACGCAGCAGGCCGAGCAAGGCGTTGGCCATTGTCTCCGCGTCAACCGGCCGCAGCACGCCGGCGGCGACACCCTCCGACAGCAGACCCGCCAGATATGCGGTCTGCTCCTCGCCCTTCTGCAGAATGGCCTCCTTGATATCGTTGCTCAACTGGCCGGTGATCTTGCTCCGTTCGGCGATGAGGATGTTGTAGAAGTTGCGATTCTCGTTGAAATAGTCCACGGCGGCACGGACATACGCTCGCAGCTTCTCCAGGCAGCCCTCAACCGCATCAGTGGCGGCGATGACCGCAGACTGGTAGCGATCAAAACTGTCTTCGAAAGTGGAAAGGAAAAGCGTTTCCTTGTTTTCGAAGTAATTGTACAAGGTCCCTTTGCCAAACTCGGCCAGTTCGGCGATTTCGTCGAGCGTGGCATGCTCGAAGCCTCGAGTGGCAAACACCTGACGCGCCGCGTTGATGATCTCTTGCCGGCGCATCAGTTTTTCTCTCTCTTTGCGGGATAGGGAAGGGACGGGCTCCATGGGTACTTCACCGCTCGTTGGTCATCATCTGGCTTGCAGGTCAGAAAGTGACTCACTGGTCACCTGCGAAACTAAGATGTTCTTCGAAAAAATGCAAGCTTTGTTTCAGTGGCGAGCAAAAAATTTGTCGGGTTGCCGGCTGTCGGCCCTCTGTCGCACGCCGAGTGGCATAGCCAGGCAGCCCGCTGCACGGACAAGGTACGGAACAAAGAGGAACAGCGAAAAAATCCCTCACCCGATGGAGGGTTCGCGGTGCGACGGCCAGCGCCCGACAACAGCCACGCGCGGTCGACATCGTGGCGTAATGTAGCTCTTGCATGAGACGGAACATGTCCGTATACTTTCTGATGCGAAGAGCCTCTGCGTCTCGATCGGTTGCACGCTTCGGCGAGGCCTTGCGGCCGGCTTGTCGTGCGAGGTCTCCCCTTCAGACCACGAATTCGAGGATCTCCAGTTGCTTCGAGGAAGAAAATGTTCTGGCTTCTACTCTTTGTCCCGATTCTGCTGGTCGTTGCCACTTTCGTTGCTGGCATGAGCTGGTACATCGCTCATTCCACCCTGCAGCCGCCTCGGAGGCGGACAACAAACAGTCCCGAGGAGTTCGGCCTGCCGCACGAGGACGTCACCATCGATGACACCGGGCCGAGTTTGCGGGGCTGGTTCGTTCCGGCGGCGTCGGAAGGCAAGCGCCCGGCAGTGGTTCTCATTCACGGCTGGGGCGCCAGCGCCGAGCAGCTTTTGCCCGTCGCCCAGGTCCTCTACGACGCGGGTTTTCATGCCCTGCTCATCAGCGTTCGCGGCCACGGCGAAAGTGACGCGGCGCAGTTTGTTTCGATCTCCCGCTACGCCGACGATATTCGCCGGGCTGTGGACGCTGTCGTGCGGCGACACGATGTGGACAGCGATCGAATCGGGCTTCTCGGCCACTCCATGGGCGCGGCTGCGGCGTTGCTCGAGGCCTCCGGGGATCAACGCGTGAAAGCGGTCGCCAGCAGCGCCGGTTTTGCAGACTTCAATGATCTCACCAGCCAGTTGCTGAAGTGGCGAAAGCTACCCAACTTCCCGTTCCGCTGGCTGATTCAACGCTTCTGGATGAAGTACACTGGCGTCAACATGATCGAGGTCAATCCGGTCGAGGCAATCCGGCGGGTCGCTTGTCCAGTGCTCCTTCTTCACGGCGATCTTGACCACCTTGTGCCACCCGACCAGCTCGAGAAACTGCACGCCCACGGCTCACCCGCCAATCTGCGTAGGGTGCTCGTCCCCGGCCGGGATCACCACGATGTCTTCCAGTCAGAACTGTTCAAGCGCGAGGTGGTGCGGTTCTTCCGGGAAGTGCTCGAGCAGCGAAGGGTGGCGACGGAGTAG
>CAZGRP010000071.1:0-20277 GCA_964527995.1 uncultured Cytophagia bacterium
ACGCTTCTACACTTCGATTGGTGGGGGAACAAGAATTTGCAAGCCTCCTACCAGTTCAAAAAGGCTCTTTCCATTGATCGATGGTATCTGGAGGCACGCATCAATCTGGGCAGGGCCTACTACGCTGCTGGACGCGAATACGAAGCGCGCCGCGAGTGGAAGCGCGCAATCAAACTGGGCGGTGAGGATCCATCCGATGCATATTTCGCCATCGGGTGGCAGTACTTCGAGTCCCAGGAGTATGGCGAAGCAATCAAAAGCTACCGCCAAGGGTTGAAATACGTGGGAAACGATCCGCAGCCGCTGCTGGACATGGCGGTGATCTATCTGGCGGATCAACAGTACGAGAAAGCGCAGGAGACCTTTGAACAGGCTTTCGCCTTGCTGCCACCGACCGAGCGGGCGCTCTACGATGACCTGCGATACTTGATGAGTCCGGAGAAATGGCAAGAATTCCAGTCGCTTCCCATCGAACGGCAAGGGGAGATATCCAACGAAATCTGGCACGACCTTGACCCGGACTGGAATACGGAGATGAATGAAGGGCGACTGGAGCATTGGGCTCTGGTACGATTGGCGCGCAAGTTTTACGGTCCGCACGTTTTCCCCTGGGATCCGCGCGGCGATGAACTGCTGAGCCAAGGCTCGAATCTGCTGTTTCCCGCCTCCTCACGCGATATGGAAGCTTTCCGATTGATCTTGACGGATGAGGAACGCGAAGAGCTCGACGCGATCACATCACCCAAAGAACGTGCACGATGGATTCAGCGCTATTGGAAGGACCAAGATCCGACGCCGACAACGCAGGTGAATGAAAGGCGGCAGGAACATGAGCGCCGCGTGGCGTACGCGCGCAAGAATTACGCAGCACCAACAAAGACCGGGTTTGATGACCGCGGCCGGATCTACATCCGCTTTGGCGAGCCGGATGACAAGTGGGTTCGGCCCATGGGCTCCCTGCAAACCAAAGGGAATGAATCGTGGAGCTACGACACGATCGCCCGGGGCCTGGTATTCGACTTTGTGGAATATGGCGGAATCTACCGCGAAGTTCCTGACCTCCGCAAAGCCGTGATGGAAGGGAACCCACTGGCTGTGGCAAGACAAATGTACAGCGAGCGGATGGACATCAGTCCGGCGTACGCACGATTGGTAACGGACTTCGATTTTGAGTGGGCGTTGGGTCGAATGTGGGCGGAAAGAGAGGTCGCCAAGAATGAGGCACCAGCCGTTGTCACAAGGTTCGCCTATAAGACCGGTCATCTGCCCTTTGACTATGCCTACGCACGCTTCCGGGAGGGAGTTGATCGCACGCGGCTGGAAGTCTACACCCGCGTTCGCTTTCGGGATCTCAAGTTCCAACCGCTGGCGGAGGGCTTTCGCAACACCACCGTGGTCGAGATGGTCCTGCTGGATGACCTGGGTCGAGAGGTGTGGAAGCGCAGCAAGCAGGTACGCATGTCGGCGAAGAGCCCCGCCGAAACCGAGTCCGGATCTTCCATCGATCAGGAAAACCTGGTCGTCAAGCCCGGCCGGTATACGCTGGCCATCCAAATGCAGGACCTGGAGAGCGAGAAGGTGGGCATCTACAAGAATGCCCTCACGATAGACTCCTTTGGCATGGATACACTCATGCTCAGCGATCTTCAGCTTGCCTACCGGATCGCTGAGCAGAAGTCGGGGGATCGCTTTGTCAAGAACGGATTACAGGTGGTGCCCTACCCCTATTACACGGTGTCGCGGAGACGGCCGCTGTTTCTGTACTACGAGATCTACAACCTCCTGTTGAACGATGATGGCAAGGCCTCCTATCAGGTGTCGCACGAAGTTCGATTGAAAAAGGGTGGTGTTGTGGCTGCGGTTTTGGGCAAGCGCCAACAGGAGTCGTTGACGATCACGGCAGAAAGACAAGGCGACGAAACCACGGCCATTGAGCACATCAGCCTGGATTTCAGCCGTCTGGGTACAGGCAAAGCCGAACTACTCGTTCGGGTGAAGGACCTGACGAGTGGCCAGGTGGCCGAACGTCGGGTTAATTTGAAATTAGTCGACTGAAACCAGGGACCCCGGAAATTCCCTTGACTCCGCCTACGCTGTTTCATATATTCTTCAAGTCCGACCGACGCGCAGCGTGAGGCCGATCATCGACCCTGTTCAACTTTCTCAGGCTTTCGAACGCTCGTGTGCAGTGCCGAGTCTTCTGAGGGCCTGAGCCCTCCTGGTGACCTGACGGATCGTTGTCTCAAGCTCAAAACCTGCGACGGCTGTTCGCGTGTCGTGCCGGGGTACCTTCAACGTCTGACAACCGATGAGGTCCACCATGGGAACCCGCAACGGCAGCCTTGAAAGACTCCAGGAGCAGATCGCCAAGCTCAACGCCATCGGCATCGCTCTTTCCAGCGAGCACAATCTCAACCAACTCCTCGAGCTGATCGTCAAGGAGGCGAGAGGATTCACCAATGCCGACGGCGGCAGCCTCTACATCAAGGAGGATGGCAAGCTCAACTTTCTCGTGGCGCAGACCGAATCGCTGCAGAAACGCCAGGACGCCGGACCGGCTTTCAAGCCGTTCTACCTGCCGCTGACCAAGGAGAGCATCTCCGGCTATGTCGCCGTCACCGGCGAGGTGCTCAACATCGAAGATGTCTATCAGATCCCGCCCACGGCACCGTTTCGCTGGTACAAAGACTTCGACAAACAACACGGCTACCGCACCCGGTCAATGCTGGTCGTGCCGATGCGCGACCATGAAGACGAAATCATCGGCGTCTTGCAGCTCATCAACTCCCTCAACCCCGCTGGCGAGGTCATCCCGTTCGACAAAGAGTTTGAGAGCCTGGTGTTGTCGCTGGCGTCGCAGGCTGCCGTGGCCATTCGCAATGCCAAGCTCATCGAGGAGATCAAAAACCTGTTCCGCTCGCTGGTGCGCTATTCGGCCAAAGCCATCGACGCCCGAAGCCCGCACACCGCTGGTCACTCGGGTCGCGTCGCAAAGTACTCGATGCGCATGGCCCAGGCGATCAACGAAGAGACCGACGGCCGTCTTGGGAAACTTCAATTCAGCCCGGCACAGCTTGAGGAGCTGCGCATGGCAGCCTGGCTGCACGACATCGGCAAGATTGGTGTTCGCGAGAGCGTGCTCGAGAAATCGACCAAACTCAACGACGCCGAGATGGAGGCCATCGCCTCCCGTTTCGAGGCCATCAAGAAGACCATCATCGCCCAGGCGGCGGACGAGAAACTGCAGCTTGCACGCAAAGGCGAGAACTCTTCGGAAATCCTGAACAGAATCGATGCCCTGGTCCAGGAACAAACCCGCGCCCTGGACGACGATTACGAGTTCATCAAACAGGTCAACATACCGGGTTGGATGAGCGACGAGCAGATGGACCGCCTCAAGTCGATCGCCGAACGAACCTACGTCGATAGCCAGGGCGTGCGCCGCTACTATCTCACGGCCCTGGAGTACGAGAACCTCTCCGTGCGCAAAGGGAATCTCACCGAGGCCGAATACCGCGAGATTCAGTCGCACGTCGACCACACGCTCAGCATCCTCAACAAGATTCCCTTCACCAAGGACCTGGAGAACATCCCCAGGTATGCTGCGGCACACCACGAATTCCTCGACGGCAGCGGCTATCCCCGGGGCCTCAAGGGCGATGAAATCCCCATCCAGTCGCGTATCATGTGCATCGCCGATATCTACGATGCCCTCAGCTCGCCGGATCGGCCGTACAAGAAGGCGATCCCTTTGGAAAAAACGCTCGACATTCTTCGCGAAGAGGCCCAAAGAGGAAAGCTGGACACCGACATCGTGGAGATGTTCATCCGGCGAAAGCTCTACCAGCGGCCGCAGACGGAAACGGAAGAGGACGAGTAGGATCGAGCCGACATTTCCCGGGAAATACTCGGCAGGCACCGCCGCGCCTTGTAGAGGCACATCCGGAGCAGAGATCCGAATCTCAGGTAGGGATGGGGTCCTCGAGTGATTCAACAGAGCTGACGGTCAGTTTGTCGCTTCACGATCTCCCACCCGAAGTTGGTATCCATGAAAATCGTCGCTGTCTCGGACATGCACGGCCGGCTGGAGCCGGTGCTTCAGGTCCTCGAACGTGAGAAACCCGACTTGCTCCTTTCCCCCGGCGACTGGGGCGATGCCGGCGAAGTTGACGTTCAGGACTTCGAGCCCATCCTGTCGCAGCAGCCGGTGCTGACGGTGTTCGGCAACCATGACCATCTGGAGCTCCTGCCGACGCTTCGTAATCGCGACGGCGCGCCCATTCTTTTGGAAAACGGAGAAGTGCGCGAGACCCTCGGTCTGAAAATCGCCGGCATCAACGGCATCTGGGCCAAATCGCACCGCAAGCCGTTCTATATCACCGATGAGGAGGTGCTGGCCATCGCCCGGCGGCTTGCCAGCCACGAGATCGACATCTTCATCACACATGGCTGCCCGATCGGCATGGCCGACCTGACGCCGGTCAACACCCATGGCGGCCAGCGCTGCTTCACCGAGGCCTTCAAGCTGGTGCAGCCGGACCTTCACCTGTGCGGCCACCTGCACCGCGCCGGCTCCCATCGCACCAGGGACGGAAAACTGGTGGTCAACGTCGGCTACACCCACGACGGCGACTACGCCGTATTCGAATGGGATCAGGGCGTGGTGGAGTGGCAGGCTCGGCGGGTGGAGGGTACGGCTTCGTAACGCTGGCGAGCCGCGTCCTCCCCAAGCCCAACGAGCCCGCAGAGCGGGAGGACAGGGGGACGCGCCAGCATGCGATCAGTTCTTGAAGTTGTTTCAAGCTGCGAGCCTTTGCATCCTTTCGTGAGTTTTTCTGCTCATCGTGCAAGAACTTCACTTGCAGATGTGGTAACATTCACGAATATTTCAGGCTACAGGCGACACTCTCTGCGGTTCAGTAAGGTTGGAACAAGAGGGCCGCTCCTTTACTCCAGCGCTCCAGGCATCTACAAGCGAGAACTATGCCCGGCATTCCAGAATCCGTCGTCGACCAGGTCCGGGAGGCCACCGACATCGTTGACCTGATCTCGGACTATCTCACTCTGAAGAAGCGAGGCAAGAACTTCTTCGGACTCTGCCCCTTCCACCCGGAAAAAACCCCTTCTTTCAGCGTGAACCCGGACCGCCAGATCTTTCACTGCTTCGGATGCGGCGCCGGCGGAAACGTCTACACCTTCGTCATGCGCCAGGAAGCGATGACGTTCCCCGAGGCGGTGCGGCACCTGGCCAGGCGGGCCGGAATTCCCATTCCCGAGGATACGGCAGGCGAAGAGACGGCCAGCAAGGCTCGCGAGAAGGAGGCGCTCTATTTCGCCAACCAGTTCGCCGCCAAGTTCTTTGCGGCGCAGCTTCGCAGCGACGCCGGGAAGGAGGCCCGCGACTACCTGCACAGCCGCGGCTTCGGAGAGGAGGCCATCGAGACCTTCGGGATCGGCTACGCTCCGCCGGGATGGGACAACCTGACGCGCCATGCCCGCGCACACGCGGTGGATCTGCAACTGATGGTTCGTGCCGGGCTGCTGAAAGAGAGGCAAGGGGGTGGCTACTATGACGCCTTCCGGCATCGCCTGATGTTCGAGATCCGCGATCTTTCCGGCCGGGTGGTTGCTTTCGGCGGTCGCAAGCTGGATGAGGCCGACGAAGAGAGCCCCAAGTACATCAACTCCCCTGAGACACCCGTCTACGAAAAACGCCGGGTGCTCTACGGTCTGGTGCAGGCACGCGACGCCGTGCGCGAGGCCGACCGGGCGATTTTTGTGGAAGGCTACACCGACGTGATCAGCCTGGCGATGAGCGGCGTCAGGAATGTCGTCGCCACCTGCGGCACTTCCCTTGCTGAAGAACATGCCAGGCTCATCCGGCGCTACACCAGCAACATCACCCTGCTTTACGACAGCGATGCCGCAGGTTCGGCCGCCACCCTCCGCGGCGCCGACATCCTCCTGGCCCAGGGTCTCGAGGTGTCGGTGGTCCAGCTTCCCGAAGGGCATGACCCCGACAGTTACGTGAAGGAGGCGGGCAGCGACGGTCTCAGCCGGCTTGTTGCTCAGGCCCTGCCCCTTCTCGACTTCAAGCTCGACCTCCTGAGCCTGAAGAAGGACGCCGGCGCCAAAGTGCGCACCGAAATGGTGCACTCGATTCTAGAGACGCTGGCCCGAATCGACGACGGCATCCGCCGCGCACTGCTCGTGCGGGAGCTCGCCGAGAAATTGAAGCTCGACGAGAGGGTTTTGTGGGAAGATATGGAAGGAATCCGCGGCAAGTCGCGTCTTCGTGCACGGCAGCCCAAGGCACCGGAGGCGCAGCCCGCCAAACGAAGCCGTGCCGACGCCGCCGAAGAAGAGCTGGTGCAACTCCTTCTGCACGACTGGCAGGCGGCCGCCTTTGTGTTCCAGTACCTCGATTTCGACCTCCTCCGGCGGCCGCAGATGCGGGCTGTGCTTGCGGCGCTCTACGACCATTTCCAGCATCAACTCTATCCCGACCCCAGCCGCCTGGTGCACCAGTTTCCCGACGAGGCCACCACTCGCCTGCTTACTGCCGAGCTGAACCAGGAGCGCGAGATCGCCAATCCGATGCAGTGGGCAGCGGACTGCCTGGCGGCCCTGTACCGCCGGCCGGTAGAGGAGGAAATTGCCCGGCTGCGCGAGGAGATGCGCCAGGCTCAGCAGCGCGGCGATGAGGATACCTCCCGGCTGGCTCGGATTCAACAGCTGACGATGCAGCTCCAGCAGATCACGGGCCGGGCATTCCTGGAGGCAGCGCGGCAGGCCGCCGAGGTGAGTGACAAGTCTGCCTGATGTCGAATACCGGGTATTAGGAGTTGGGGCTGGTCGTTACAGATTCAGCCAGCGCGTCACCTTGACCAGGAGTACGTTGTCGCCCTCGGCTCCGAACAGCCGGCCAAAGTCGCGCCCGAAGTTGAAGCTGCTGTCCTCGCGAAAATCGGTGCGCTCTTGCGACCACACCAGAAAGACGACCGAGCCGGGGTCGTACTCCCACCGAATCACCAGGTTCGAGCGGAACTGTTTGAAGTTGAAATCGGGCGAGCTGCTATAAGAGAAAGGCTGAAAGCGATCTTCATACCGCTCAGCACGCGGCGCGATCACTTCTTTGAAATTCAAGTAGCGCCCGGCACTCAAGAACGGCATGCCGTAGAATTGCACCGATAGGTTTGGGGTGAGGGTATAGTTCAGGCGGGTCGTGAAGAAAACGGTCGTGCGCTTTAGCCGGGCGAGCACGTAATGCGTCCCGGCCTCATCCTCGACCGTATCCACGTACTGCAGGTCATCGGTTCCCGGCATGATGCCGGCCGACAGTGAGAATTTGAGTTGACTGGTAGGCCGCAGGGTGAATCCCGGCTGGATCCGGTACTGCCAGAAGCCCGGATCGTTGCGGGTGAAGCCACCATTGAGTCTAAGCTGAAACGGTTTGCGACTGTCGCTGCTGAAGTAGAACCACGTGTTGATCCGGCGGGGCCGCAATACGCCAGGTCCACCTCGCAACATGGACGTGCTCAGCCCCTGCAATTCCAAGTTTACCCCAAAACCACCGGACCAGTAGTTCAACAGGCGGAAGTTGACGTTGATGTTGCCGCCCCTGGCAATCGGCTCACCTCCATAGGTCCACCCGTCCCACGCGTTGAAATTGATTCCATAATCCCGCAGCACAGGTCCCGGTTTGTATTCGCGATAGCCGATCCACAAGAACCCGAGGGCGTAATCCGCCTCCCGCAGGAACCCGAGATCGTTGACCTCGAAGCCAGGGCTGCGTGTGACGCCCCCCAGGCCAAAGCGCCAATGACCACCCGACATTTTTCCAAACATGAAACTCCCCCCGAAACCCGAAAGAGACGTCCGATTCGGATCGTACCGCAGGTGGCTGGCGTCCGGCCGCTGGAAATAGTGGACGGAGGAGGTCTGCGTCCTTTGTAAGGCCTCTTTCTTGCCCGTGATATAGCTTCCGGCTAATGTGGCCTGAAGAAAGTAGGTGTTGCCACGCCAGCGATGGTTGAAGTCGAGGCCACCGCTCCAGGCGGCGCGATGAAGCTTGCTGAAGTTGGCGTGCGACACGTCACGATATGCGTTTGTGACGATGGCGCCGAAGGTTGTACGCCCTTCGTTGAGGTCTTTGCGCAGCCGGGCCACCGCGTAGTTGGCTGCCGGCTCGATGGGCTCCTTCCAGCGTTGGCCGCTCAGATCTACCACTTCATACTCCTTCGCCGTCACCGCTTCCAGCATTCCCACAGACCAGCCGCTCGCCGTTCGGCCAGACAGCTTGGTTGCACCCAGAATCGTCGTGGACATGGGACGATCGGTGTAGGCCCCTCCGGGAACACTCGGATAGACTTGTGGCGAGCGACCGATCCGGCGGGAGTAGAAAAGCGACTCATTCCCGAGATCGCCGTCGCCGACGCCGATGCCAAAACGGAAGATGTTGCTGCCCTCGATGAAGAACGGCCTTTTCTCCTCGAAGAACGTCTCGAAGGCCGTCAAATTAAGGACGGAAGGATCGGCTTCGACCTGTCCGAAGTCCGGGTTCAAAGTGGCATCGAGGGTGAGGTTGCTGGTCGGGCTATACTTCACGTCAACGCCACCGGAGAGGCGGTAATTCGGTCCACTGCGAAACGGATTGCCCTGTTCAACCGGCATGTAGTCCGCCGAGCTGACGCTGTAGGGCACCACCTGCAGGCGGCGCGGCGACGGGATTCCTTCCAAGCCCTCCAGCAGTCCGAACAGGGAGACCATTTGGGCTGCGTCTCTCGGTACCGGACTCCAGAAGTCTACTTCGTTCAGGTGGTTGATTTGCCGCGCCACCTGGAACCCCCAGGTCATTTTTGAGCTTGTAGGGAACCGGAGCTGGCTGAACGGAATGGCGAACTCGGCGCTCCAACCCAGGGAATCGACCCCTATGGCCACATCCCATACAGCATTCCAGTTGGGGTCGCTGTCTGTATCGTTGGACCAGTACGCGTCCTGCTTCACACCAGCCGCATTGACGCCGAACACGTAGGCCGTGCGGCGGTCCAGGTCGGTATCAAAGCCGATATAAATCCAGTCGCTCGGGGAGTCCGCATCGCGACGGGTCAACAAGCCACGAATCAACTTCGGGTCGGACTCGTAGGCACGCACGGCGACATAGATGGCGTTGTCATCGTAGGCAACCTGAGCGACCGTTTGCTCGCTTGCTGGGGCGCCGTCTTTGGGCTCGTTCTGGATGAACTCATCCACTTTGGGAGCACGCTGCCAGGCCGGGTCATCGAGGATGCCGTCAATCCGGACCTCCGCACGTCGGACACGGATTGCCTGCAACACCTTCTCCTTCCCGTTCGCCGAGAAGTCGGCTCCGGAGCGGCGGATCCCCTGTGGCTGTCCCCATACCATCGCGGGCAGAATAAACAGTACGACAGCGGCACAACTTCGAATCCTTGTTGACCGGCCCATCAACTTTCCTCCTCGTTGCAGTGGCGGCGCAGGTGCTCCAAGATTCGAGTTTGTGGAATCGGCGCGTTGAAGGTCACTCGTTGCAGTGCACAGACCTTTGTTCGCCCGGTGCTCAAATGGCCCTTGCGAGTGGGACCGACGTAATAGACGGGACAAAGATCGAAAAGGTTGTGGCAGGATTGAAAAAAACTTGTGGAAAGGGGGCTGGGGCATCGAGCCGGCAGGGCGAGCGGCCTATGCGCGAACGGCCAACTCTGATGGAGTCGGCCGTCGCGGCGAAGCTTTCTCAAATGGCTCTAGCTGGATTGCTACAGAGGTTGAGTCACCCTGTCTGGAACAGCAATCTTGCGCGAAAACTTTGTCGAGCAAAGACTAGACTTCGTCCAAAAACTGTGGTCAACGAAAGGTCAAAGCGGAACAAGTCAGTACCGTGCGGAGAAACGTCTGCGTTTCCCACTGCGTGTTCATACTGAAAACAGCTTGCGTTTGCCAATTGCATTCGTCTCGCCTGGGGTGCCTCGTAGACAGATATCGTTTTCCGAAGAGCCGAACGTGCGGTTATGAAGTGATTAGTGCCGCCGGTGACGGCGGGCAGCACGGCGCTTGGCGATTTTCTTTTTCTCGCTGGGCTTCATGTAGTAGCTGGCTCGCCTCACAGCCTTCCGAATGCCAGCCCGCTGCACTTTTTGCCGAAAGCGCCGCAAAGCAGTATCGATCGATTCGCCTTTCCTTACCAGAGTTCCAACCATTTGCCATGACCTCCATGTTTGTCGGCGCTCTCTGCCGGTGGCATGACGAATCCCCACTCTTGGCTGCGGAGGCCCCGTTTGTGTCAGTGCAGCGACTTGCAACACAGGTCTCAGCTTCCACGGCATCGGCGGCCGAGCGATTCAATCCAAGCAAAAAAAAATCGCAAAACCAGCGCCAGTTTTGCGATTTGGTCGTGTGATCGGCTCGTTCAGAGCCTGGCCCAGACGGCGGGCCTTTGCGGGCCCATAGCCTGTGGGCCTATTTTGAATCACAATCCAATCTACCGACACATGGCTTTATATATCTTACCAATCCTGCGCACCAAAGTCAACAGGTATTCCGCTTTTCAGCCGACAATGTCCTCACCGCCGTCCACGTGGATGACATTTCCGGTCATCCAGTAGGTGTCGCTGTGGCAGAGCACCGAAATGGCCCTGGCGATATCTTCCGGACGCGTCAGCCGGCCGCTGGGATTGCGTTCGCTGGCGAGTTCGAGCATCTTCTCGTTGCCCGGAATCTTGCGGAGCGCCGGCGTATCGGTGACACCGGCCAGAATGGCGTTGGCCGTGATGCCCCGCGGTGCCAGTTCCAGGGCGAGCTGGCGGATATGCGATTCGAGCGCCGCCTTCGCCGCCGACACAGCTCCATAGGTCGGCCACACGCGCGAGCCGCCGGAGCTGGTCATGGCGTAGATGCGCCCTCCTTCCCTCATGAGCCCGTGCTGCAACAGACCCTGCACCCAGTACACCAGGCTGTGGGCCATGACATCAAGCGTCATGTCCATCTGGGCTGGAGTCACCGCGCCCTTTGGGTTCTCGCTTATGAACGGCTTCAATGTGCCGAAGGCCAGAGAGTGCATCAGCACTCGCACCTGGCCGCCCGTTTCTTCTGCCTTCTCTTTCATCCTCTGAAGCGCTTCGCTGCGTTTCTCGGCGTCGGAGGCATTCATGTTGAAGAAAACCGCCTGCCTTCCCTGAGCTTCGATTCCGCCGACGATACGCTCAACATTGGCCATGGTGGCCTTGCGATCGAGATGGACGCCGAAGATGTGGAATCCGGTCCTGGCTAGCTGAATCGCCGTAGCTCCCCCGAAACCGCTCGATGCCCCCAAAATCAACGCCCAGTCGTGGTGATCTGTTGTCAACTTTCCTCCTCCCTCGAATGCGGTTCAAGAACTATGTGGAAAGATCAGGCACAAAATAACCACCGCCGCCGGAAGATGCAAGCAGAATCTCCTTCGCAGAGACGCTGGCATGCCCAGACTTCCCTCCATCCGTGCACCCGGTCCGTCAGACCCGACAGACCCGACGTGCCCTCGTGGCAGTGCGTTGTCATCGCAGGAGCAAGCGCAATCCATTGAATAAACTTCTTTTCTGCCTGGGAACGGCGGGGAACCGGCCGGGTGAGAAGGTGGTAGATTTGAACGGAGCCTGGCAACGACAGCGATCGCGCAGTCAGAGATAGCAGAGCGTGTTCTTTGGACTCCCCTGGAACAACGACGGAGGTAAGATGAACAGTCTGTTGCTACTGACTTGCGTTTCCCTCCTGACACTGCAGAGCCGCACCGCTGGCGATTCGGCGGCCTACCATATCGAGCTGGCTCGGGAGGCCGCTCTCCAGAACCGCACCGCCGAAGCCACGGCACAGTTCTACGAGGCGCTGCGGTTTCCGCTCTCGGACTCCTTGCTGACCCGCCTCTACTGGGACCTGCGTGACATCATGACATCCGAAGAAGAGGCGAAGTGGCGAGATATCCCCGATAAAAACACCTTCCTCGCTCGCTTCTGGCAACGACGGGACCCAACACCGGCAACACCGGAAAATGAGCGCCTGGCCGAACATTTCCGTCGTCTCGCAGAGGCCCGCAAACGCTTCCCCTCGAGCGTGGATCCACGGGGGTATGATGACCGCGGGATGATCTACGTGCGCTACGGCCCACCCGACGATTCGTACGTCGATCCCGGCGGCGATGTCACCCTGCCCAATGAGTCGTGGGTCTACCACCGGCTGGGGGAAGCCACCTTCGACTTTATCGAAATCGGCGGACGCTATCGTCTGGAGCCAGATCTCAGGAAGGCCATTGTCGAAGAGGCCACCACAACGCGGCGGCTCTGGCAGATACTGAAGCTCTACGACGACCGCTCCGACCTGAGCATCAACTACCAGAAGGTGCGGGCCGAGCTGCGGCTGCTGGCCGACAACCCCGAACTCCAGGGGATGCCGTCAGCCCTCCGGCATCGCATGAACCAGGCAGTCGACAGCTACACCGATCAGATCGAAAACCAGCAGAAGCAGCTTCCAAAAGCCGCCGGCAGCTTCAAGTTGCAGGCCTCGCCGCTTCTCTACACCGTGGCTGCCGCCACGTTTCGAGGCGACGACGGAAAGACGAGGCTGGAGATCTACTATGGCCTGCCGCTGAGCGAACTCAAGATCGCCACCGACACTGACGACGACACCGGCCCGGTGCTCCAGAGCTATATCAACGTGATGACGCCGACGTACGACGTCGTCTTCCGCGACAAAAAGGAGCAACCGCTGGACCCACTGGCCGTGCGCCGCGGTCTGAGCTATGTGGGACAATTCACCACTTTTCTGGCACCCGACACCTATCGAGTCGCCATCGAACTGATTTCACCCTCCACTCACCAGAGAGGACACTTCCTTCTGACACTGCCGCTGCCCGATTATGGCCGCCGCAAGCCCGGGTTGAGTGATATTGAGCTCGCCACTCAGGTAAAACCGGCCGCCAGGGTCGCTCTGACCCGGCCCGGCTTCATCAAACACGGACTGTGGGTAGAGCCCTATCCCTTCCGCGCCATCCCACAGGATCAGAAGCTGATGATCTACTACGAGATCTACGGCCTCACGCCTGACCATGATGGTGCAACCCATTACCGCGTCGCCTACGAGGTGCGTAGCCGGCAGCGCAAGAAGGGCCTCGCGGGAGTACTCAAGTCCATCAGCCCATTCGGTCGCAAGGGTGCTGCCATCGCCACCAGCTTCGATCTCTTCGGCGACAAACCCGACTCCTACGAATACCTTGCCTTGGATATCCATTCTCTGTCGCCCGGCTCTTACACGCTCGTGCTGCAAGTGACCGACCTTGTCGCCGGAGGGAAAGCCACCTCCACTTTGCGATTCCGCGTACTGAAAGCAAAATAAAGTTGCCGCCTGCCGGGCGTGCGTTGTGGCACCCTACGGCGTCCTTCCTTCCCCCTCTTGCTCCCCGAAAAGGCGCACCAGGTCGGCCGGCGCATGCGCCACAAAGTCGGGCTCGACGCCTTGCAAATCCCCCTGCGCGCGGAATCCCCAGGAAACCCAGCAGGTCCACACTCCGGCCTGGCGACCGGCTACGACATCTCCCTTGCTGTCACCGATCATGGCTGTTCGCTTCGGGGAAACGTGCAGCCGCTCCATGACCTCCAGAAGCGGCAGCGGTGACGGTTTCATCTCCTGAACCGCGTCGCCGCCGAGGATGACCGGGAATAGCTGGCGTACGTCCAGTCCCGCCAGAATGCGTTCGGCGAATGCCGTCGGCTTGTTCGTTACCACGGCCATGCGCCGGTCTTTCAGTTGAGACAAAGCTTCGCGGATCCCCGGATAGAGCACAGAGTGATCGAGGAGATGCTCCGAGTAACACCTCCGAAACGCCTCCACCGCTTCCGCGATGAAGTCGGCATCAGCATCTGGAATGGCTCGCTCCATGAGCTTGTGGATCCCGTCCCCCACGTACCGTACGACGGTTTCCTGGGAGAGCGGCGGCCGGTGATAGCGCACCAGTGTCTGGTTAACGCAGAAGGTCAGGTCCTGGCGCGAATCGACAAGGGTGCCGTCTAGGTCAAAAATCAGCAGATCTACCTGTGGCATGCTTTCTCCTCTTGATTGGCAGTGCGTGACCAGGGAAGATACGCCACTCACTGCCCTGACGCAAGGAAAAACCAAACTCGCCTTCACCTCGTCGGCTTGCGGCCGACTCCAGGTTCGAGGCCTGAATCCATTTCGGGGTGAAGCCGAATGGGTCTCCCGCCTCCCAATTGGCTGAAAAGCGGCGGCGCCACCGGCTTCCCCCAGCCGAAATTCGACAAAAATTTGCTTGCATGTTTATACGGGATCGTGTATATTCATGCCCCATGGTACGAATTGCTATCGTTGGTGCTTCCGGCTACACCGGCTCCGAGCTGGTGGCGGTGTTGCTGCGGCATCCACATGTCGAGATCACGGCCCTTTTTTCACACACGCACCAGGGCCGCGCGTTCGCGGAGCTCTTCCCGCGCTTCCGCGGCCGCATCGATCTCCGCTATCGTGGCTACGCAGTCGAAGAGGTCGCCGGCCTCGACGCCGTCTTTCTGGCACTCCCTCACGGCGAGGCGGCACAGCGGGTTCCGGAGCTTCTCGGTCGCGTCGAGTGCGTGATCGACCTGAGCGGCGATTTTCGCTTCCGCGATGCGGCCGTCTTTCCGCGATGGTACGGCTTCGAACATCCGGCGTCGGCGTTGCTCGATCAGGCGGCCTATGGCCTGCCGGAATGGCTGCCGGACGGAGCGTACACAGCCGGCATCATCGCCAACCCGGGCTGTTATCCTACCGCGGCACTGCTGGCGATTCTGCCAGTGGCCAGGAAGGAGTGGTTGACGCCTGGAAGCCCGATCATTATCAACGCACTCTCCGGCGTCTCCGGCGCTGGCCGCAAGCCGTCGCAGGCGACTCACTTCTGCGAGGTGGACGAGTCGGTAAGAGCCTACAAGGTGGCCCAGCATCAGCACACGCCCGAGATCGAGATGGGCCTTGAACTGTTCGGAGGCCTCCGTGCCGCGGTGTCGTTCACGCCTCACCTGCTACCCATCCGGCGCGGCATCTTTGCCACCGTGTTCCTGCCGTCGTGTCGCAGACTGGACCAGCAGGCCATCGATAGGGCCTTCCAGGAGGCGTACGACGGCCAACCGTTTGTGCGCTATCTCGGCCCTGAGTCGCCCTCTATTGCCGGGGTCGCAAACACCAATTTCTGCGATCTCGGGGCGAAGTGGGACGCCCGCACCGGTGGTGTGATCGTCATGAGTGCCATCGACAATCTGCTCAAAGGTGCTGCCGGCCAGGCTGTGCAGAACTTCAACCGTAAGTTCGGTTTTCCACAGACAGAGGGACTGCTTGATCTATGAGCGCCGTCAAACTCGATTCCTACGTCGTTCAACCGGTTCAGGGGGATGTCACCACACCAGCGGGATTTCGGGCTGCCGGCATCCATTGCGGCATCAAACGCCGGCGCAAGGACCTGGCCCTCATCGTTTCTGACATGCCGGCCGCGGGTGCCGGCGTTTTCACCCGCAACCGGGTGAAGGCGGCGCCCGTTTTGGTGACACGCAAGCGTCTACAGGCCGGAAACCCGGTTTCGGCGATCGTAATCAACAGCGGAAATGCCAATGCCTGCACTGGGGAACGGGGCCTTCGCGATGCACAGAACATGTGTCGCCTCACGGCAGAAGCCCTGAACCTGCCTGCCGAGCAGATCCTCGTTTGCTCCACGGGTGTTATCGGCGAACCGTTGCCCATGGCAGCCGTCGCAGCCGGCATCCCGGCCGCGGCTGCGGCGCTCAGCCCCGACCTGGGACTCGATGCGGCCGAAGCCATCTTGACCACCGACACCTTTGCCAAACACGCCGCCGCGGTCGCGGAGGGAGGTTGGGGACGCTTCCACATCGGCGGCATCGCCAAGGGATCCGGGATGATTCACCCCGACATGGCCACCATGCTGGCGTTCATCACAACCGACGCTCAGGTTTCGGCTGCTCTCCTCCGCCGCCTCCTTATCCGCGCGGTGGATCGGTCATTCAACTGCATCTCAGTGGATGGCGACATGAGCACCAATGACACCGTCCTTCTGCTCGCCAACGGACTCTCGGGGGTGGAGATAGGCGCACACCCCGATACACTGGCTGCGTTCGGCAGTGCACTTCATCAGGTGTGCGACTCTCTCGCCCGCCAGATTGTCCGTGACGGTGAAGGGGCCACGAAGACCATTGAAATCCTGGTCAAAGGCGCCGGGGAGACGGTGGACGCGCGCGAAATCGCCCGCGCCATCGCCACGTCGAGTCTTGTGAAGACCGCGCTTTACGGCGCCGATGCCAACTGGGGCCGCATCCTGGCCGCAATGGGAAGCACCTCGGTCGCCTTCGAGCCTGACGCGGTGGAGATCTTCTTTAACGATCTGCAGATCTTGCAGCCGTCCTTCCGCAGCGTTTTCGATGAGGCCGAAGCCAAGGAGATTCTGTCCCGCCCGGAGGTGCGCATCACAGTCGATTTGCACATGGGGACAGCCAGCGCCACCTACTGGACCTGCGACCTGAGCGAAAAGTACGTGCGCATCAACTCGAGCTATCGATCATGAAGCGCCTGCAGCAAAAAGCCGCCATTCTCGTCGAGGCGCTGCCCTATCTGCGCCAGTTCCGCGGAAAAACCGTCGTCATCAAGTACGGCGGAGCCGCTCAGGCCGAGGATGCGCTCAAAGAGACTTTCGCCCAAGACGTCGCCCTACTCGAGCATGTGGGGTTGCGCCCCATCGTCGTCCATGGCGGCGGGCAAGAGATCAGCCGACTGAGCCGGCGCCTGGGTCTGCCCAGCCAGTTCATCGATGGGCAGCGCGTGACCACAGCCGAGGTCGTGGAAGTGGCGGAGATGGTGCTGAGTGGAAAGATCAACGGTGAGATCGTCACTCGCATCAATCGGCATGGCGCCCAGGCGGTGGGCCTCAGCGGCAAGGACGGCTCGCTGCTCCAGGCCGAACGTTGGCCTGCGGGCGATGTCGACCTCGGACTGGTTGGCAAGATCGTCCAGGTGCAGGCGGCGGTTCTGCATGTACTCCTCGAAAATCAAATCGTCCCCGTCATCGCCCCGGTCGGAGTGGGTCCGGCGGGCGAGACGCTCAACATCAATGCGGACCTTGCCGCCTGCGAGATCGCCTGTGCGGTGAAAGCCGAGAAGTTGGTTTTTCTCTCCGACGTCGAGGGCGTGTGCGTGCAAGGCAAGAAAGTAAGCACACTCACTCCGAGCCTGGCGCAGCAGTCCATCGACCGCGGCGAGATCGCCGGCGGCATGGTGCCCAAAGTGCAGGCGGCTCTGGCCAGTCTGCAGGCCGGGGTTCGGAAAGTCCACCTCATCGACGGACGAGTTCCGCACTCCCTGCTTCTGGAAATCTTCACCGAGGAGGGGGTGGGAACGCAATTCTTGCTGCAAGAACAAGGAGATTCAACATGGCAAAGCTGATGGTTCTGCTTGGTAGCCTGAACGCGTTCTTGTCGGTCGCCCTCGGGGCGTTCGGTGCCCACGGCCTGAGGAACAAGCTCTCTGCCGAGATGATGGCCATCTATGACACCGCGGTGCAGTACCACATGGCGCACGCCCTCGGTTTGATCCTGGTCGGAATTCTTATCAGGTTGACGTCACCATCCGGTCTGCTGAACTGGGCCGGCATCCTGCTACTGGCCGGCATCGTCATCTTTTCGGGAAGTCTCTACCTGCTCAGCATAACCGGATTGCGGTGGTTCGGGGCGATCACTCCGATCGGCGGCCTGTCCTTCTTGCTGGGCTGGGTCCTGCTGGCGGTTGCCGCAATCAAGGCTCTGTGAGCCGGTCCGAATCATGGGTGAATCTTACCACGAGGGCACAAAGATCACCAAGAGTATCTGACTTCCGTGTCGATCGAGCTGGGTTTCGAGTCTTGAACGCCGGGGGCTTTGACTGTCTACACAATGCCCATACGTGCTTCTGAGCAAGCGAGGTTCACGTGTCAACCACCGACGACCTGATCAAGCTGGAACAACGCACAATCCTGCAGACCTACGCCCGCTACCCGGTCGCCCTCGACCGGGGCAAAGGCGTGGAAGTGTGGGACGTGGAGGGCAAGCGCTACCTCGACTTCCTTGCCGGCATTGCCGTCTGTTGCCTTGGCCATGCTCACGGCAAGATGGTGGCAGCCATCCAGCAGGCTGCCGCCGGACTGGTGCACACGTCCAACCTGTTCTACACCGAGCCACAGCTTCGCCTGGCCGAATTCCTCCTCCAACGTTCCGTATTCGATAAGGTGTTTTTCTGCAACAGCGGTGCCGAGGCCAATGAGGCGGCCATCAAGCTGGCACGGCGCTGGGGGCATCCGCACTTCGAGATCATCACCGCGATCAACTCCTTCCATGGGCGCACCCTGGGTGCTCTGAGCGCTACCGGCCAACCGAAATACCGCAGCGCGTTCGAACCGCTGGTTCCCGGGTTCAAGTACGTTCCTTTCGGCGACATTGATGCACTGCACAGTGCCATCAGCAAAAGCACCTGTGCCGTTCTGCTCGAACCCATTCAAGGCGAGGCCGGCGTGCGCATGCCTCCCGATGGGTATCTCGCCCACGTACGCGAGTTATGCACAGACCACAACCTCCTTCTCATCCTGGATGAAGTTCAGACCGGCCTGGGTCGCACCGGGCGGTTTTTTGCCTACGAGCATTTCGGCATCGAGCCGGATATCCTGACCAGCGCCAAGGCCCTGGCTGGCGGCTTGCCGATGGGCGCCATGCTGGCCAAGGAACATGCCGCCGCAGCGATGAAGGCCGGTGATCATGGCTCGACCTTCGGTGGCGGGCCGTTCGTATCGAAAGTCGCTCTGGTTGTGCTCAGAACTCTGGTCGACGAAGGCTGGATCGAGAACGCTGCCACCATGGGACGGCTACTGCAACAAGAGGTAAGCAAGACGCTGGCGGCAAACAGGATCGCTGCCGAGGTGCGCGGTCTGGGACTACTGGTTGCCGTCGAATTCCATTCCGTGGATGCCAGGGTGCTGCATCGCACTCTGCTGCACAACGGCCTCATTACCAGCGCCATCGGCGACCGCGTATTGCGCTTCGCCCCTCCTTTGATCGTTTCGCAGCAGGAGATCAGCGAAGCGGTGGATATCTTCGGCCACAGCCTGAGGGAATGAGCCGAAGGCCCTGCAGGCCGGTGCGGGAGTAGACCTTCCGAGATTCTGGCGCAGCGGCGCGGCTGCAAATGCGGCCAGGGGCCGATCGAACAAGGGGTCTTGTCATGCACAAGAGAGAGCGTCACTTGAGAATCCGCGAGCTTCTTTCCCGCCAAGTCATCGGCCGTCAGGAAGAACTGGCGCGAGCCCTGGAGGAGGAAGGGTTCAAAGTGACCCAGGCCACCCTTTCGCGCGACCTCCAGGAGATGGGGATCGTGCGCGTGCGCACGGCTGACGGGTTTCGCTACGTCGTTCCGACCGAAGGAAGCCAGGAGCGTCTGCGACGCATCGTTCAGCTCGAGGTCACCAGCATTCAGTCGAACGAGCACCTCATCGTCGTAAAGACATTGTCAGGACATGCTCAGGCCGTCGCCGTCTACCTGGACCAGCTGGAGAACGCCGGCATCCTGGGAACGGTCGCCGGTGATGACACCATTCTGGTAGTACCCGCGTCGGTCAGGAACACCGCCGAGGTGCTGGAACGCATACGCCGAGTTTTGGGAAGTCCGAACAAGATAGGTGATGGGTGATGGCAGAGGGTTGATCGAAGATGGGGCTGTGGATTTTACGGATTGTGAATTCCGGTGCGTCTGGCCTCCGATTCCCGATTCCTGGGACCCAACAGACCAGCGGGCACAAAAAAGCGAACCCCAAGTGACCCGTTCAGAAGCCCAACTTCCTCAGGCTTTCGCCTGATTCATCCCGGCTCCTTTGGCTCAATTTCCCCCGGGAAGAACATGTCTTCCGGTTTCCACTGGGCCGCGTCGCCGAGCCTTCTATCGAGCTTCCTACTTGAAACCTCTCGGGGTTCGCATGAGTCAATATAGCATTCGCTGCGCCAATGTCAAGGGCTTTCTTTACAAAACCGCATTCTCGCCCCCTTATCTCCTGTTCAGGCCACTGATCTCGTCTTTGAGCACGCCGATGTAGGGGAGGTTGCGATAGAGCTGGCGAAAGTCGAGACCATAGCCCACAACAAACTGATCCGGTATCTCGAACCCTCTGAAGGAGATGGGCACCGGCACAATGCGCCGTGCCGGCTTGTCGAGCAGTGTACACAGCCGGAT
>CAZGRP010000072.1:0-13898 GCA_964527995.1 uncultured Cytophagia bacterium
AGCCCAGAGAACCATCCTGGCTTTCATCCGGCGTGATGTTTTGCAGATGAGGAAGGTGCGTTTCGCGGTTGCTCACGCCAATGCCCTCAATGAAGCTGAACGCTTCGCAGAGAGCCTGCGCAAGGAGTTCGAGGTGCGCGACGTGATGATCGTCGATGGATCGCCGGCCTTGGGTGCCCACACCGGGCCGGGTGCCGTGGCGGCTGCGTTCACAGGTGAGTCTCGTGCCACCTAACGTGGAGTCGGTCGTGGCATCCCTTGCCCTGATCTTGCTGCTGAGCTATCTCATAGGTTCGTTTCCGACGAGCATCATCACTGGCAAAGTACTGCGAGGCATTGACATTCGTGACTACGGCAGTGGCAACGCGGGTGGCACCAATGTATTCCGCGTTCTTGGCTGGAAGCCGGGCGTTTTCGTCATGGCCGTGGATGTTTTCAAGGGGTTCCTGGCAACTTACTATGTGTCGCGGCTGAGGATCGCCGGCCCCGTTCCTGTGGACGCGGTGATGGCCCAGTTGCTTGCCGGCTTTGCCGCCGTATTCGGACATGTGTGGACGGTGTTTGCCGGCTTCCGCGGCGGCAAGGGTGTGGGCACTGCGGGTGGGATGATCATCGCGCTCTTCCCGCTGGCCGCATTCATTTGCTTTGTGATCTTTCTGGCAGTGGCGCTGATCAGTCGCTATGTTTCTTTGGGGTCCATTAGTGCGGCTCTGGCTTTGCCCATAGTCCTGCTCGGGTTGAATCGGTTGTTCGATTATCCCGTGCCGAAAGTATTGTTCATTTTCAGTCTCTTTGCAACAGCTCTGATTCTCTTTACACACCGCAGCAACATTCGAAGGCTGATCCACGGCACAGAGAATCGTTTTGGCAAACCACGCACTACGACGACCATGTGAGACATGATACAGCAGTGACCGACGTTTGCGTTGAACACATAGGGAAGGCATTTAACAAGGAGGATTCGGCATGCCCAAGGAAAACTCGAGAGTGCGCATCAACGTGCAGACCGGGGAGTTCGAGATCGAAGGAACGGAGGCATTCATCAATGAGCAGGAGCGTCGGCTGAGGACGCTCGTGAGGAGCCTGAGAGAAGCCTCTATGGCGGTTGCGGCCACAACTCCAGCCTCCAGGCGGCGTACGCGTGCGGCCAAGCAGACCGCGGCAGCGCCCAAACAGGCGGCGGCACCCAAGCGGGCAGCGAAAAAGGCGGCAGCCAAGCCGGCCGGCCGGGCAGCGAAGAAGGCTGCTGCCAAACCCGCGGCACGGGCGACCAAGCCGGCGAAGAAAGCGGCGGCTCCGGCTGGGGAGGGCGTGAAAGAGTTCGCCACACTCCTCAAGAAACTGCCTGAGAAGGTATCAGATGTGGACCGCTTGCTGGTGGCAGGCTACTACGTCCAGAGCGCCAGCGGCGATCATCATTTCACGACCCGCGACGCCAACAAATTGCTCGAGGCTGCGGGTGCGAAAATCCGCAACGCTGCCCAGGCGGCGAAAGCCAATATCGGTGCCAAGCGACTGGTCAAGGTAGATCGTGGCCGGTTCCGTTTCACCGACGAAGGTCTTGCCTACGTCAAGAGCCTGGTGGCTGCCTGAGACGCGGCGCGGCGGCACCATCGCTCTCGACTTCCTGGTGGTGGTTGCCTGAGGCGACGGCAGCCTTCCGCTCGGCTTGTGAGTCTGAGGAGGACCGTTCATACGAGAGCGGGGGGGAGGGACGTAGCCCAGGGTGGGTGTCGAAGACTCGCACGGGTGACCGCAGTCGAGCCTGGTGCGGCGATGCTGCGGCTGGCCCCGTTGTGAACTTGTTCGAGCGGGAACTTGGCGGCCGTCCACCGGCGCTGGGGATTGAAGCCAACAGCGGCTTCACAGGGTCCCCGGTTGGCCGCCGCGTCCCGTGGGATGCTAAGTAGTGGACAGGATTGAGAATGCTAACGCAGGTATGAAAGTGATGGCGAATTGTGCGAATTGCGAGGCGCCCCTGAAGCCGGGGGCGAAGTTTTGTCCGGAATGTGGTACCCCAGTGGAATCGCTGGAGTTGCACTGTCCTTCGTGCGGCGAAGCTGTACCGGCGACGGTCAAGTTTTGCCCGAGCTGCGGCCAGAATCTGACCGAGAAGGTTGCTGAACCGGCTTCGCCGCTGCCGGTAGAACCGCTCGAGCCTACGCCAACCGGGCGTAACTGGAAGGCGATGGCGCTGCCGCTCCTTATCATCCCGATCTTCGTGCTGATTGCCCTGCTGCTGACGCGGCGGAATCAGGGCATCGAGCCGTCGGGGGGGCAGGCCACGGCCAGTACAACCAGCTCGGTTCAGGGCGGCCAGGGCACGGACATGGAGATGATGGAGAAGGTGCGGACCCAGATCAACGATCTGAAGGCAGCCCTGGAGACCAATCCGAGCGACACCACGGCGATGCTGTCTCTGGCACAGATGTATGAGATCGCCGGCCGCTATGAAACAGCTGCCGAGTACTACCAGAAATACCTGAAGCTCTACCCCAACACGCCCCAGGTCGAGATGGCACTCGCCAACACGCAGTTCCGCCAGGGTCGCTTCGACGATGCTCTGAAGGTGGTCACCGGTTTGCTCAAACGACACCCCAAGAACGAACTGGCCCTCTACAACCTGGGCGTGCTGTATGCGCACGCCAACAAGACCGACGAGGCCGTGAAAGCCTGGCAGAAGGTGATCGACCTGAATCCGAAAGGCGATATGGCGCGTGCGGCCCAGGAGGGCATCAAACAGCTCAAGCAAATGAAAAACGGCAGCGACGGCTAACCGGGTGCAGCTCGGCGAGCGGCACGAGCGATGTCTGTCGCTGGTCGAAAGGCACTGTTCTGGGTCGACGATGTTTACGGAGACCCGGGACTCTGGTGCGCGGAGATTTGCTCGAGCAAGGCGGCCGCAGCGGCGCGCTGACTCGCAGGGTGGCCTAGCCAGTCTCAAATCAAGCTTTTCCCCCACGTGTTCAACCGCGAGGAGGACCGATGGCCGAAGTCTATTTTCAGGAAGACGATATTCGAACGCAGGCGGAAGAAGGCGCGAACTTGAGAAAAGTGGCTCGCAAGTGCGGTGCTCAGATCTACGGCGGCATCAACAAATGGATCAACTGCCGGGGGCTCGGTCTCTGCGGCACCGACCGGGTTACGATCGATCCCGGCGCCAACGTCTCCAACAGAACGTGGAGAGAGGGTCTCCATTTCGATTCGCGTTCCAACATCCGCCTGGCATGCCAGGTCAAGGTGCTGGGTGACATCACGGTGAGCAACGCACCTGCCATCGAGTATGGCGAGCAGATGATCGAGACGCTGAAGTTCGGTGCCGTTGCCGCTCTGTTTGGCCTGGTGTTTCTTTTCGCCTTCCTGATCATGGCGTTCGACTGGGCGGGTCACCCTCTGTTTTAACCAGGTGAATTCAGGGGAGGCATTCTTTTGCGACGCGGTGCAAGCTTCTGAGGATCGATGCAAAAGTCCCCCTACCTTTCTGGCCGGCCGATCCAGCCCCCGCCGATCACGTCGCAGACGACGATCAGTGAACTGGTCGATGGCACCTTTCTGGCCTACAACGGCGGCCGGCTGCGCGACGCCTGCTGGCTGTTCACCCGGAAGATGCTCGAGCCTGATGTGGTCGTGGGGCTCAGCCTTACCGGTGCTCTGACGCCGGCCGGGCTCGGCATCTCCTGCCTGGTTCCATTGATCGAGCACGGCTTCGTCGACTGGATCGTATCGACGGGAGCCAATCTTTACCACGACACCCACTTTGCCCTGGGGATGAGCATGCACCGCGGCAGCGCCCACGTGGACGACGTGGAACTGCGCCAGGCGGGCGTCGTGCGTATCTACGATATTTTCTTCGATTATGAGGTACTGCTTTCCACCGACCACTTTTTTCGGCAGGTACTGCAGTCCGCTGAATTTCAAAAGGCAATGAGCACCGCGGAGTTTCATTACCTTCTGGGTAAGTACGTCGACGCTCGGGCACAGGCCCTGGGAAGCAGCGACCGCTCGCTGGTGGCCGCCTGCTACCGACACGGCGTGCCGATCTATACCTCTTCGCCGGGGGACAGTTCGATCGGCATGAATGCCGCTGCTCTGGCACTGGAGGGCTCGAAGCTGCAGTTCGATGCCTCGCTCGACGTGAACGAGACCGCGGCGATCGTTTTGCACGCCAAACGGACGGGCGGCAAGCACGCTGTCCTCATCCTCGGAGGTGGATCTCCCAAGAACTTTCTGCTTCAAACCGAGCCGCAGATCCAGGAGGTGTTGGGTATAAAGGAAAAGGGCCATGACTACTTTTTGCAGATTACGGATGCCCGGCCCGACACCGGCGGCCTTTCCGGCGCCACTCCCGCTGAGGCAGTGAGTTGGGGCAAGGTCGATCCGGCCCGACTGCCGGACGCCGTGGTCTGTTACTCCGACACTTCCATCGCTCTGCCGATACTTGCCGCGTACGCCCTGGCGAACCACGAGGCTCGCCCACCGCGCCGACTCTATGACCGTCGTGATGAGATGATGCAACTTCTGAAGCAAGAGCATATGCGAGCAAAAGCGACCTGACGCCGACCTCTCCGCATGGAACGAATCCGTTCCCAAGAAGGGATCCATCAGGCGACAAGTAGGGGATGGACCGGGAGGATGACACCTGTAACCTTGTTCTCAAACCCGATGTCCACAGACGGGGTCACGGCTCATAGAGAGTGAACCTGTCTGGCCGATAGAAGACTCGCCGCTGGATCGGCCGGTTCCCGGTCGACTGCGCATCCTTGGCAAGCGCCGTCGGCCGTCGGACCGGATCGAGGTCCGCGGGCATAGTCGACGGAATCAACAACACGGAGGCGTCCGATGGCACAGCCAGAATCCCTGCTTCGCGCTTCGGGCCCCAAGGCTGGGGCACTGCTTCTGATCGGGTTGTTCCTCTGGTCTTCCACGGGCCTAGCCTACACTGCCCCCCGCCAGGAGGCGGAAGTCGCATCACCACCCACGCAGGAAGCGGCGCAAGGTGTCGCAGCCGCTGACTCCCTGCCGCCCACGGGCTCCATCGCGGTGCCGGTGGAACAGCGAATTACGCATCAGCCCGAAATCCGACTGCTCCTCAAGGCTACCGACACTCAGAGCGCCGTCGACTCCATGCAGTTCAGCACGGATGGCAGGAGCTGGACGCCGCCGGAGCCGTACCGCCCTACGCGCACGTGGGAGCTGACGGGCGGCGACGGCGTCAAGACCATCTTCGTGCGTTTTCGTGATCGCAGCGGGAATTGGATGAAGGAGCCCGTTTCGGTTACGGTGACCCTCGACCGCCAGCCACCACAGAACCCCTCCATGGTTGTGAATGAGGGACGGGCGATCACGAATCAAAGGCAGGTGGCTCTCAAGCTCTTTGCCGAAGGTGCCAGCGAAGTTCAGGTTTCCGAGGACTCGGCATTCACGGACGCCGCATGGCTGCCCCTGCGTGAGACGTCGTCTTTCACGCTGACACCTGAAGAGGGATCGAAGACGCTCTACGCCCGCTTTCGCGACCGGGCCGGCAATCTCAGCGATGTGGTGTCCGGTCACATTCTGCTCGACACCACACCGCCATTGGACCCCATGGTTCGCGTGAATGAGGGCGCCCGATTCACGAACGACCGGCGCGTGCAGGTGAGACTCTCCGCCAAGGAGGCCGTGGAGATGAAAGTGGCGGAAGGCTCCCTGGAGAGCGCGGCCTGGCAACCTTATGACTCGCTGATGACCATCGATCTGACCGGACCTGAGGGAGAACGGACAGTGTTGGCCACGTTCCGCGACTTTGCCGGCAATGAGACCGTGCCGGTGCAGGCGACGATCGTTCTCGATCAGACACCTCCGCAGAACCCGCAGATTGTCATCGCCGGAGGCCGCGATTTCGTCAACGGCGCCCAGGTGCTTCTGGGTTTGAGCGCAGAAGGTGCGGCCGAGATGCTTCTGAGGGGGGATTTCGTCGCCACCGGTGCCGACACGGGGTGGATTGGATACCGCAGCCAGATGCCTGTGCAACTGACCGCAGGTGAGGGCGCAAAGAGCCTCTCGGTTCGCTTCCGCGACGAGGCCGGCAACCTCAGCGAGGAGGCAGTCGCCGAGGTCGTTCTCGATCTGACTCCACCGAAGATCTCAGAGTTTCGCATCGACCAGGTGCAACCGCGGGCGGCAGCACTGATCTTCGGCAGCGACGAGGTCACCCGTGCCCGCATCAAGCTCATCGGCGAAGACCCTGAAGACGTGCACGAGTTCAGCGACAGCACGTTCTCCGACCGTCACCAGGTTCCGCTGTTCGGCCTTCTCCCCGGAACCGGCTATCGCGTTCTCCTGACCGCCATCGACCGAGCTGAGAACACCACCCAGGCTGCGGAGCTCTCGTTTGTGACGTTGAGCGAAACCGTGGTGCAGGCACGCGTGTTTTTCCCGCATACGCGCATCCCGGTGGTGGGCGTCAAGGCCAGGCTCGGAGATATCGAGACCGAAAGCGATGAGCTGGGCTCTTTTCAGTTTGTCCATCCGCCGGTGGGTGAGCTGCCTTTCGTGCTGGAGAAGGACGGATTTGCCAGCTACGACACAACGCTTTCCATTCCGAAAACCGGCAAGCTGGAGGAAGAAGTCGAGCTTGCCTCGGATCTTTATACGCACGCGATAACAGGCAGGGTCACCGACCGGCATGGCCAGCCGCTGGCCGCCACGCGCGTATCGCTGTTCAACCCCGACGGCAGTGAGTCGGATCTGGTCGCCGTGGCCGACGATTCGGGCCGGTTTGTCCTCGACGGTGTGCCGCAGGGTGAACGGCAGATTCGCGTCTATGCAGACTACTTCGAGCCGGTGGAACCGGTGCTGAACGTCACCGCGGACATGCGGCTGGACGAAAAGCTGGCAGCCGCTCCCATTCTCCCTCCGGAACGCATGGCGGCGGTGACGCGCTCGATTCGGTCGATTGGAATCGAGTGGGAGCCGATCCGCTACCCCACCAATCTCGGGTACATCATTTATCGAGCGCCGGCGGGTGATTCGACGTTCGTGGCGATCCACGAAGGCTACTTGCCCCCGAGCCAGGAAACCTACGTCGACAGTGGATTGGCGATTGGCGCATCTTACACCTATGCCCTCGCCGTCGTCAACACCGACACGGTGGTCGGCAAGCGATCGCGGAAGGTAGCTGCCGCCACGCTGAAGCTGTTTACGCCCAACCAGGCACTGGTGGGTGGACTCGAGCGCCAGATCTCTCATGCCGCGCCCTTTCTGGCTGACCTGGACGGCGACGGCGACCTCGATCTGCTGATGGCCGAAGGGACCGGGGCCGTGCGTGGCTACAGGAACATCGGCTCGGCCAGTCTGCCGCGCTGGAAACGGGACGATACTCTGGCCCGCGGAACGCTGCGCGTCGGCGGCAATTCCAGGGTCGTCCTCGCCGACCTCGACGCCGACGGTGACCTGGATCTGCTTCGCGGTATCGGTGACGGCCGCTTCCGGGCCTACCGGAATACGGGCAGCACCGAGTCGCCGCAGTGGAAACCGGACGCTGAGTTGAGCGAAGGGGTCAAGGATGATGGCCGCAATCTTTCACCAGCCCTGGCCGATCTGGACGGCGACGGCGACTACGATCTGATGATTGGAACGTATCGCCCCGAAGTGCTCGTCTACCAGAATCTCGGTGAGCCGGATCGACCTGTGTGGAAGCCGACCGACGGTTTCGGCGCCGGGCTGGAAAACCTGCCGCTGAATGTCTGTCCGGTCTTCGCTGACCTCGACGGCGATGGGGACCAGGACCTGCTCATCGGTGAAGGTCTGGGCACGATCATCGCGTTCGAGAACATCGGTTCACCGCAGGCGCCGAAGTGGCGTCTCAGCACCCAGTTCAGCACCGGGCTGAGCGATGTGGGTGATCAGGCGGTTCCCACCCTCGGCGACCTGGATGGTGACGGAGATCTCGACCTCCTGGTCGGCAGTTGGAACGGCAAGGTGTTCGGCTTCGAAAACAACACGATTGCTTCGGTGCGCGTGCTGGCCGGGGTGAAAGCGCTCAAGTAGCTGGCGATTTGAAAATTTTTGTGCTACATTATGGGCGGCCGTTGGACCCTGAATGGGCCTGACGGATCGCCCTTTTTTTGTGCCCGATGTGGACAGGCAGCGGTTCTTACGCAGAAGGAGAGAAGGAGATTGGAACGGGTCGATCCGCCGCTGATTGGGCGCGTCCATCTGCCGCCGGACGATGTGTTGCGGCAGTGTATCCATTGCGGCCTGTGTTTGCCTGTATGCCCCACCTACGCCCTGACGCACGTCGAGCGGTCTTCACCGCGAGGCCGCATCCGCCTGGTGAAATCGGTTGTCGAGGCTCGACTCGATTGGGAAAGTCCGGTGTTCTCCGAGGAGATGTTCTTCTGCCTCGACTGCCGGGCGTGTGAAACAGCCTGCCCTGCCGGCGTGAATTACGGTGAACTGGTGGAGGCGGCACGTGCTCAGCTCTACGCGCGGGCGGAGGGTCGCGGTGACAACGGTTTGCTTCAACACTTGATCTTGCGCCGCGTCTTTACCCACCCCGGCCGGCTCAAGGCGCTGGCCCGGGCCATCGGCTGGTCACAGCGGCTCGGACTACAGGGCCTTGTTGTCCGATCAAGGGTGCTTCGACTCCTCGCACCGAAGCTGCATCGGCTCGTACCGATGGCGCCGCGGATCGCCGCCACCTTCTCCGATGAGGTCCTGCCCGAGGTGCTGCCGGCCCGCGGGCCGGTCCGCTATCGTGTCGGGCTGATCACCGGGTGCGTGCAGAACGTTGTCTACGCCGGTGTCAATGTCGACACGGCGGAGGTGCTCGCCCGTAACGGCTGCCAGGTCCACGTGCCCAGGCCTCAGGCCTGCTGCGGCTCGTTGCACGGCCACCTGGGTGACGAGGCGACAGCTCGCGCCCTGGCTCGCCGCATGATTGCGACTTTCGCACACCTGGAGCTCGATGCGGTGATCATCAACGCCGCTGGCTGCGGGTCGTTCCTGAAACAGTACGGCCGACTCCTCCGCGACGATCCAACGTGGGCGGCGCAGGCCGCGGAGTTCTCCTCCAAAGTAAAGGACATTCACGAGTTCCTGGTGCAAGTTGGATTCGAAACTCCGAGTCGATCTTTGAACAAGAGGGTCACCTATCACGAAGCCTGCCACCTCGTGCACGGTCAGAAGATCAGCTCGGCCCCCAGAGAAATCCTGCGGTCCCTGCCCGGGGTCCGGTTGCTGGAACTTCCCGAGGCCACATGGTGTTGTGGCAGTGCCGGTGTTTACAATATCACGCACACAGACACTGCTGTGGCGCTACTCGATCGCAAGCTCCGCAGCCTGCAAGAGACGGAGGCCGAGATCGTCGCCACGGCCAATCCGGGCTGCCTGGTCCAACTTGAATTCGGTATCCGCATGCGCGGCCTCCGGGTCGAAGTGGTTCATCCCATCACGCTGCTGCGGCGGGCATACGGCGGAAGGCAGCATGGGTGAAGTCGGCTGCCGTTGGATGTGCTGTTCAACAAGTAGCCTCGGGCGGCGGTAGGGTCGGTTCGGCTGTGCTCGACAGAGGGGGGACAGAAGTTCTGGTTTTTGCGTGTTTGTTGAATATTCGGCAGAGCCCTGTGCACAATTCTTCTCTGAGGTGATCAGCGAGGATTTTGCAGGAGTTGCACCTTGGAGACGTAGGGTGGTCAGAATCAATGAGTTAGTGTTGCCTAACCATGCCCTTTTGAGGAATGGTATGCGAGTTGCAGTGGGGCAGGGCACATCAGGAACTCGACGACGCAAGATGGAAGGCAGAGGTTCGATATCCTAATAAGGAGGCAGCAACATGAAGAAGACGCAATTTCTACTAACCGCGGTTCTCGCCCTTGCCGTGGCCGCTCCGATGTATGGCCAGGGCATGGGCCAGCAAATGCACCAGGGCAGTGGTATGATGGGCGGCCAGAAGATGGGCGGTGGTATGATGGGTGGCGGCATGACGGGTGGCGGCTGCGGCATGATGGCCGGTGGAAAGATGCATGCCGGCACGATGGGCCATGGTTCCTCGGTCAGCTTCTACCTGAAGCAGGCCGATGCGCTGGGATTGAGTGATGCACAGGTGGCGAAGCTGAAGCAGATCAAGCTCGCCACCGAGAAGGCCGTGATCCGCAAGCAAGCGGATCTGCGCATCGCTAAGCTGGAACTGAACGAACTGCTGCAAAATCCGCAGGCCAAGCGTTCGGAATTAGAAGCGAAGGCGAAGAAAGTGCAGGCGCTGCAATCGGACCTCTGGCTGACGCAGTTTCGTGCACGGCTTGATGCCCGCGCCACTTTGACTCCCGAGCAGTTGCAAAAAGCCAAAGCCCTGAAGCATGGAGGGATGGGCAAAGGGATGATGAAGGGTGGCAAGATGAAGAAGGGCATGATGCAGGGTGGTATGATGCAAGGCGGAAACGCTGCGAATCGTCCAAATAAGTAAACAAACTCCGGTAACGGCCGCTCCCCGGTCAGGCGGCTGGGGAGCGGCTTTCACTGGAGTAAATTGAGACGGATGTTACCGGCTAAGGGCCGAGGTTTTCACAGGCAAGACATCAACTGCAGAATGCAAAATGCAAAATACGAAGCGGCAAGTTGCCTGACGAGCGTGGCGGCGGCCGCTTCTGCGCTCAGGCGTGAAGCTGCAGCCGTGCCGACCTGCAAACTTGGGGTTCGGCTCCGGTGTTGGCAAGGAATGCCGCTCAGTTGTAGTAAATAAAATGACTCCTTGTGTGGGTTATTGGAAAATGGTATGGGGGTTTTTCTATTGACTTTCGGCTTAATCGTTGTCGTGTGAATGGGTTTCAAGCGACACAATAACCAAGGAGAGATAAACCATGCCGCGTGATCCAGTTTGTGGGATGACAGTTGACGAGGATACGGCCGCGGCGACCAGCGTATATGAGGGCCAGACGATCTATTTCTGTGCCAAGGCCTGCAAAGAGAAGTTCGACGCTGATCCTGCCGCCTATCTGAACGGGAAGACGACCGAGACCATGGAGTCGTCGATGAAGGCGCACGGTTCGGAGGCTGCCACCGCTACCGAAACACAGGTGCAGGAGACTGACGTCGAGGCGGCGGAGGCCGCCACCCTGATCGTACCGGTTCAGGGCATGAGCTGCGCCAGTTGTGTGGCCACCATCGAGAAAGGGCTGCAGAGCCTTGATGGCGTCATCAAGGTGGCGGTGAATTTCGGCACCGAGAAGGCGACCGTGGTCATCGATCCGAAACGCGTGTCGGCCAAAGAGGTGGTCGACACGGTGAAGGAAGTAGGCTACACCCCGGTAGTCGAAAAGGTGACGCTGCCGATCAGCGGAATGAGTTGCGCGAGCTGCGTGCAGAAGATCGAAAAGGCACTCCGCGACACGCCAGGAGTTGTGTCGGCGAACGTCAACTTTGCTACCGAAAAGGCCACCGTCGAATACCTGCCGTCTCAGGTCAGCATCCGTGATCTGAAACAGGCGGTGCGCGACGCCGGCTACAAAGTTCTCGAGGTCGAGGAGGGTGCAGAAGCCATCGACCACGAGAAGGAGGCGCGGGAGCGGGAGATCCGAAACTTGCGCCTGAAGATTATCGTCGGCGGGGTGTTGAGCATCCCGGTCTTTCTGGGAAGTTTTCCGGAGTGGTTCCCATGGATGCCCAGCTTCATGAACAACTTCTGGGTGCTTCTGATCCTCACCACGCCGGTGCAGTTCTGGGTGGGCTGGCAGTTCTACCGCGGCTTCTGGGCGGCCTTGAAGCACAAGACGGCCGACATGAATACGCTGATCGCCGTCGGCACCTCTGCCGCTTACCTGTACAGCTTTATGGCCACGCTCTTCCCAAGCTTCTTTCCGAGCGCGGCCGGCAAGCAGCCGGAGGTGTATTTCGATACCGCCGCCATCATCATCACGCTGATTCTTCTCGGCCGCTACCTCGAGGCCATCGCCAAGGGGCAGACCAGTGAAGCGATCAAGAAGCTCATGGGGTTGCAGGCGAAGACGGCGCGGGTGGTGCGAAACGGCCAGGAGGTCGACATTCCAGTGGAGGATGTGGAGGTCGGCGACATCGTCGTGGTTCGCCCCGGTGAGAAGGTGCCGGTGGACGGTGTCATCGTTGAAGGGCGGTCGGCGCTGGACGAGTCGATGCTCACCGGCGAGAGCATGCCGGTGGAGAAGAGCGTCGGTGACGAGGTCATCGGCGCTACGATCAACAAGACCGGTGCCTTCAAGTTCAGGGCGACGAAGGTGGGCAAGGATACCGCCCTGGCGCAGATCATCAAACTGGTGGAGGAGGCCCAGGGATCGAAGGCGCCGATCCAGCGCCTGGCCGACAAGATCAGTGGTGTCTTTGTGCCCATCGTCATGGTCATCGCGGTGGCCACCTTCTTCGTGTGGTGGCTGTTCGGGCCAGCGCCTGCCTTCACCTTTGCGCTGTTGAACTTCGTCGCCGTGCTCATCATCGCCTGCCCGTGTGCCCTTGGCCTGGCCACACCGACGGCCATCATGGTCGGCACCGGCAAAGGCGCTGAGAACGGCATCCTGATCAAAGGCGGCGAAAGCCTTGAAACGGCGCACCGGATCAACGCCATTGTCTTTGACAAGACCGGCACTCTTACCAAGGGCGAGCCGGAAGTGACCGACATTGTGACGGCCAACGGCTTCGACGAGAAGACGGTCTTGCGACTGGCTGCCAGCGCTGAGAAGGCTTCGGAGCATCCGCTCGGTGAGGCCATTGTCCGCCGGGCCCGGGACCTGGAGCTGATCCTCACCGATCCGTCGGACTTCAACGCGGTTCCAGGGCACGGGATCGAGGCATCCGTAGATGGGGCCCAAGTCCTGCTCGGCAACCAGAGGCTCATGGTCCAGCGAAACATACCGCTGCAAGGGCTCGAGCAAAAGGCGGAGGCCCTCGCCAGCGACGGCAAGACCCCGATGTTTGTGGCATTGGATGGCAAGGCTGCCGGCCTGATCGCCGTCGCCGACACCGTCAAGGAGCACTCCATGGAGGCGGTCGAGCGGCTGCACAAGCTCGGCATCGAGGTGGCGATGATCACCGGCGATAACCGGCGCACGGCAGAAGCCATCGCCCGCAAACTCGGCATCGACCGGGTCCTTGCTGAGGTGCTCCCCGAGGACAAGGCTTTGGAGGTGAAGAAGCTACAGCAGGAAGGCAAGGTGGTGGCCATGGTGGGAGACGGCATCAACGACGCGCCGGCCCTGGCCCAGGCCGATATCGGCATCGCCATCGGCACCGGCACCGACGTGGCCATGGAAGCCTCCGACATCACCCTCATCTCCGACGACCTGCGGGCCGTGGTGACGGCCATTCAGCTCTCGAAGACCACGATGCGGATCATCAAGGAGAACCTGTTCTGGGCTTTCTTCTACAACTCGGCTTTCATTCCGGTGGCAGCCGGGGCGCTCTATCCGTTCTTCGGCATCCTGCTCAATCCGGTCTTCGCGGCTGTGGCAATGGCGGCCAGTTCGGTTTCGGTGGTTTCGAATTCGCTGCGCTTGAAGCGATTTCGGCCGCAGTGGTAGGCAACTCGCCAACACCCGCTTCTCTAAATCGGTGCAAAATGTCCTGACTCAGCCCCTCCCCGAGGGGCTGAGTCGTTCGTGCCTGAGGGAGTGCGAGGCGGTGGTTGCTACGATGGAGCGAAGACGGAAGGGCGCTGCACGTTGCGGTGCTGGGGGTTCACCTGATTCGAAAAGAGGCGGGGCCTACTTGAGCTGGGGCTTCACGTCGAAGCCACTAGATTGGAGATAGTCCACAACCGACTTTATGAAGTGCGCGGCTGCTTCTATTTGCTCGATGGTCTCTTCTGTCCCTGCCTCGAAGAAGTCAGAGTAGTCGCCCAACTCTCTCGCATCACGGGCGATAGTAAGTATCTTGCTCACCTTCTTGTCCAGCAG
>CAZGRP010000072.1:13998-19347 GCA_964527995.1 uncultured Cytophagia bacterium
TTGTCCAGCAGCAAACGTGCAGCTTCAAGCCGGCGCTGAGCCGTTTCGATTCTGCGCTGGACAAGGGACTCAGGCGTCATCAGAGTGCGATCCCCTCATTTTCGACTTCACGGACAAAAGGCTCACCCAGCTCTTTCCACTTGCGATACATACCTCGATCTAGTATCTTGAGGGAGATGTCGACATCGTTCTCCAGCTCAAAGTCAACAAGATAATCATAGATCTTGTCTCGAAGGGTCTTGTCTGTCGTGGTGAGGACCAAGACAATGTCAATGTCTGACTCAGCGGTGTAGTCGCCACGCGCGTAAGAGCCAATGAGAAGAATTCTTTTCAGACGATGTCCAACGAGGCCCTTAAGTCCCTTTGCAAAAGCTCTGATAATGGAGGTTGTCGTTGTGGAGGTCGAAGTCCGAGTCATGATACAGGCAGTTTGGTTCGTCTTTCCAAAAGATAGTAACTCCTGAATCTATTTCCAAAGGTTTTTTCGTCTTCAAGGCACGCTTCGTTGCGGATCTTACTGGGGCAGAATCGGGCAGCGCTCCTGTCGGGTCGCCGTATGGAGCGCGAGGGCGACACGCCCCAGCGCGCGAAGAGGGCGTTGAAGCATGGTATCGGCCGATATCGAAAGGAGTGAGGATATGGAATTCAGACCCGCTCTGTCAGACAAGGCCCGGCAGCAGGTTCTGCGTCTTGGCGAGGCAGAAATCCTTGTCGCTATTCCTTCCCACAACAACCAGGCAACCATTGCCAAGGTGATTCAGCAGGCAGCGGAAGGGCTGGCCACGTACTTCGACCGGCATCGCACGGCGCTGCTTGTTTGTGACGGCGGCTCCCTCGATGAAACGCGCGAGGTTGCCATAAGCACCGACATCCCCTTGACTGTGCCCAAGGCAGTGATCACCTACTGGGGAACGCCTGGCAAGGGCACCGCATTTCGGGCAATCTTTCAGGCGGCCAGGGACCTCGGCGCCACGGTTCTGGTCACTCTGGATGCCGACCTCCGCAGCATTACGCCGGAATGGGTCCACAACCTGGCGGCGCCGATCGTGTCCGGTGAGTATGATTACGTCGCCCCCTACTACCAGCGGTACAAGTACGACGGCACGATCACAAATCTGCTCATCTACCCGCTGACCTCGGCCTTGTTTGGCAAGCGCCTGCGCCAGCCGATCGGCGGGGACTTCGGTCTGTCGCATCACTTCATCGATTTCCTCGAGCACCAGCATGTCTGGTGCAAACACGTGGCCCAGTTCGGCATCGATATCTGGATTACCATGTCGGCGTTGGCCGAGGGGTTTCGTGTAGTCCAGGCCCGACTCGGCGCCAAGGTGCATGATGCCAAAGACCCCGCCTTTTCTCTCGGCCCGATGTACATGCAAGTGCTGACCACGTTGTTCGAGGGCATGGGGCATTATGCCGACAAATGGCAATCGGTGCAGGCGTTCGAGGACTTGCCCGTGGTCGGCGACTCAATGCCGTGGAAGCCGGAGCCGATTCCCATCACCGTAGGCCGACTCATCGAAGAGTTCAAGATGGGGTACGAGCATTTCGGTGTCCTTTGGAAGGACCTGTTCACGCCGGAGGTGTACCGCGGTCTGGAGAAGATCGCCGGCCTCGAAAACCACAACTTCGAGTTTCCCGCCGACCTTTGGGCCAAGACCGTCTATGAGATCGCTGCCATCATCAACAGTTGGAAAGGCAACGTGCACAAGTTGGTGGACCTCACCGCTCCGTTCTACTACGGTCGCATCGCCTCAATGGCGCTCAAGACCCGTGACATGACCAACGAGCAAGCCGAAGAGCTCGTTGTGAAAGACGCCAGAGAATTCGAAGCCCTGAAGCCCTATCTGCTCGAGCAGTGGCGTCAGAAGGTGAAGAAGGCATAGTTTTGTGGCTGTCTGAGTTTTCGGGCCGAGGCGTTTGGAAAGGCTCACCTTGCTTTCACCCCGGAGTTTTTGTACATTTCAGGTTCGTATGAGCGGCTGGCTCAAAAGAATCACGGGTCACGCCAGGCGGCATGAGCCCCCGGTGGTCGTGGGGCTGGCTCTTGGCGGTGGTGGTGTGCGAGGTCTTGCCCACATCGGTGTGCTGCGGGTCCTGGAGCGGGCAGGCGTACCGATCCATCTCATCGCCGGGACGAGCATGGGAGCGATCGTGGCTGGGGCATATGGCCTGAATCCCGCCGCGTTGCAGGATCCTATTACCCCGGATATACTGAACCTTGGAATCCCGACGCCCCCGAGGGCTGATGTGGCGCCAGGGGACAAGGAGTCCCTGCTGGATCGCGTGCGCGAGTTCATCGATACCGAACGGTTCCTTATCGATACGCTTTGGGGATGGGGTGTCGTACCGGCTGAACCCGTGACCGAGTTCCTGAACCGGTTGACCTTGGGAAGAAACCTGGAGGAGAGCAGAATTCCGATCGCCGCCGTGGCAATCGACCTGCTGAGTGGTGAGAGGGTGATCTTTCGGCAGGGGCCGGCGACGCTGGCATTGCAGGCGAGTTCGGCGATCCCCGGATTCTTCCCTCCCGTTCGCCATCAAGGCCGGCTGCTTGCAGACGGCGCCTTCGTGGATGTGGTTCCGGCCGATGTCGCCCGGGAGATGGGGGCCCAGAAGGTGATCGCTGTCGACGTGGACCAGGAGGAATTTCGTGTCGAGGTTCGCAACGGTCTCGAGGCCTTCCTTCGTGCTGTTGAACTTTGCTCGCGACATCATAAACGTCATCACTTGGAGCATGCGGACTTGGTGATCCGGCCGCGATTTGGCCGGCCGATTTTTGGCCTGGATTTCTCAAAGGCAGAACATTGCCTGCAGGCGGGAATCGCCGCCGCAGAGGAAGCGCTGCCACAGGTCAAGGCCCTGGTGGAGAGCTGAATCCGGGAGGGTACCCCTGCGGCCCGCCCTCATTCTGCCTGCGACAACCTCGATTCGACAAGGCGTGAATCTGCATCATTGCGAGGCGTGTGGATGGAGAAAACCCTACAGCTCGATATTCCGGTGTTGTTACCCGGCGTTGAGGATGAGCGCGATCAGTGCGTCGATCGTCTGCAGGAGAAGATCGCCGGCCAGCGCGGGATCGAGAAAGTGCACATCGATCGAAAGAACGGTCAGGCGTACCTCTGTTTGCACTTCAATCCCGATCTGGTATCTCTGGCCCAGGTGAGGCGATGGGCGGAGGAAGCGGGAGCAGCCGTGGCCGACCGCTACCACCACGAGTCTCTGCACATCCGTGACATGGATTGCGCCGACTGCGCCACCAGCATCGAACACATTCTGAGTCGCATCGACGGCGTCCTCGATGTATCGGTGAACTATGCCGCCGAGAAGATGCGCATCGAATACGACACCAAGTTCGTGCACCGCGAAGAGGTGGTCCGCAGGGTGAAGGCGCTGGGGTATCGAGTCGAGGAGGAACCACGACCGCAGAGCTGGGTGCAGCGCAACTGGGAACTCGTGCTGGCGCTGCTGTCGGGGTTCTTTCTGGCATCGGCGTTCCTGGGTGAGTGGCTGCTCAACCTGCCGCGACCTGCCGCGATCGTGCTCTACCTCGCCGCCTATGCGACCGGTGGATACGATGCCAGCCGGCACGGGATTCGGGCGGCCCTGCATCTACGTTTCGACATCGATTTTCTGATGGTGGTGGCGGCCCTGGGTGCTGCTGTGCTGGGTGAGTGGTCCGAAGGCGCTCTGTTGCTTTTCCTGTTCAGTCTGGGTCATTCCCTCGAGCACTATGCCATGGGAAAGGCCCGCAGGGCGATCCAGTCGCTGGCGGAAATCGCGCCGCGCAGTGCGCGCGTGCAGCGTGACGGCCGCGAGACAGAGATGCCCGTGGAGGAGCTGCAACGTGGCGATCACGTCATCGTCCGGCCGGGAGAGCGCATCCCTATCGATGGCAAGGTTGTCGAGGGCACCTCGTCCGTGGATCAGAGTCCCATTACGGGGGAGAGCGTGCCGGTGGAGAAGGCCCCTGGAGAGGAGGTGTTCGCTGGTACGGTGAACGGTGAGGGCGCTCTCGTGATCGAGGTCACCAGGTTGGCCCGGGACACGACGCTGGCGCGTGTGGTGCAGATGGTCGAGGAGGCGCAAACCCAAAAGTCACCGTCGCAGCGGTTCGCCGAAAATTTCGAGCGCTTCTTCGTTCCCATCGTTTTGTCGGTGGTCGGCCTCGTCATCGTGTTGCCGCCTCTTCTGGGCTGGCTGCCCTTTGCCGAGGCGTTCCTGCGCGCGATGACCATCCTGGTCGCTGCGTCGCCCTGTGCCCTGGGAATCGCCACGCCGTCGGCGATCCTGTCGGGAGTGGCTCAGGCGGCGCGAAACGGCGTTCTCCTGAAAGGTGGAGTGCACTTGGAAAACCTTGGCCGAGTCGATGCCATCGCCTTTGACAAGACCGGGACGATTACCCAGGGGCAGTTCGAGGTCACCGACGTTATCGCCCTGGACGACTATACTGAAGCCGACCTGGTGCGCCTGGCGGCAGGGGCTGAAAGCCGTTCCCAGCACCCGCTGGCGCGAGCGATCGTCAAACTGGCCGAGGACCGCAGACTGCGACTTCCGGCGGTGGGTGAGGTGAAGGCTGTGGTCGGCCGCGGTCTGCGCGCCGAGGTGGACGGCAAGAATGTGGCGGTCGGCAATCTCAAGCTGCTGGAAGAGATCGGCGCCGAACCTGTGGCCGTCGCGGTGACTGACCGGGTGGCAGAGCTGGAGGAGGCCGGCAAGACAACCATGCTGGTGCAGGCCGATGGCCGTCTGGCCGGGATCATCGCGCTTGCGGATCGGCCGCGCCCGGAAGCGCACGCAACCCTGGCACGATTGCGGCGCCTGGGTGTGCGCCGTCTGATCATGATCACCGGCGATCATGAACGAGTGGCCGCCGCGATCGCCCGTGAAGTCGGCATCGACGAGTATCGGGCCAATCTGCTGCCCGAGGACAAAGTGGAAGCGGTGAGACAGCTGCGGTCCACCTACGGCGAGGTGGCCATGGTCGGCGACGGTGTCAACGATGCTCCGGCCATGGCGGCCGCCACGGTGGGTGTGGCCATGGGCAGCGCCGGCAGCGATGTTGCCCTGGAGACAGCCGACGTGGCCCTCATGGCCGATGACCTTTCCAAGCTTCCTTTTGCCGTCGCCCTGAGTCGAGCGGCGCGCAGAATTATCGCGCAGAACCTGGTCACTTCCCTCGCTGTCATCGGTCTGCTGGTTCCGGCCGCTCTCTTCGGCCTTGCCAGCATCGGTGTCGCCATTGTTTTCCACGAAGGCAGCACCCTGGTCGTCGTGGCGAACGCCCTGCGCCTGCTGGGGTTTCGGGAAGCGCAGTCTGGAAAATAGGAACGAGGAACTGGGAATTAG
>CAZGRP010000073.1:0-19313 GCA_964527995.1 uncultured Cytophagia bacterium
CAAACCGGGCAGACTCATCACCGTCAATCAACTGCGCACCGTGCGCCGCTCGACCGAAGGAGGCTCGCCTCGGGGAGACGTGGCGATCATCGGGGCCGGACCAGCCGGTCTGGCGGCAGCCCACGACCTCGCTCTATTCGGCCACAACCCCGTGATCTTCGAGGGCACAAACGTCCCGGGAGGGATGCTCTATTTGGGAATCCCCGAGTACCGCCTTCCCCGCTACATTATTCATGCCCAGGCCGACTATATCGAAAGCCTCGGGGTGGCTTTTTGCTACGGGAAGCGTCTCGGACGGGACTTCTCGCTGGACGATCTGCGCCAGCAAGGCTTCAAAGCCATATTTATCGCCGTCGGCGCCCACAAGAGCCGCGAGCTCTCTATCGAAGGCGTCCACCTGGACGGCGTCTTCAACGGCATCGACTACCTGCTGAACGCGAACCTCAACTATCGCGTGGACCTCGGCGACAAAGTCGTCGTGATCGGCGGCGGCAACGTAGCCATCGACGTCGCCCGATCCGTGCTGCGTTACCAGACCGTCGATGAAGACTACTCCCCTGCGGGAACGATGCGCACGGCCATGGACGTGGCCCGTTCGGCGATGCGCTTCGGAGCCAAGGAGGTCACGCTGGCCTGCCTTGAGCCTCGGGAGCAGATGCCAGCCTTCCAGTCGGAAGTCGAGGAAGCGGAGCACGAAGGTATCTCGATCCGCGATTTGGTGGGTCCCAAACGAATCCTCGGCAAGGGGGGCGTAGTAACCGGCGTTGAATTCGTACGAGTCAAGTCGGTCTTCGATTCCGAAGGGAGGTTCAACCCGACTTTCTACCCGGGCAGCGAAGAGGTCGTCGAGTGCAACACGGTGATCCTGGCCATCGGGCAGCAACCTGATCTTTCGTTTCTCGGAGAAGATTCGGGAATCGACCTGACCCCTCGCGGAACAATCGCCGTCGATCCGGAAACCCTCGCAACTTCAGCCCCCGACGTATTCGCCGGCGGCGACGTGGCCTTTGGACCACGGAACGTAATTGCCGCCGTCGCCGACGGCCGTAAGGCCGCCGCGTCGATCCACCGACTATTGACAGGCGACTCTCCGGCGCCTCCAGAGCACAAAATATTCGTCTTCCCGAGAAGATCGTTCGAGCCATTGGACAACTATGATCAGTATCCCCGGCAGCCGGTACCCTCGCTCCCGATAGATCGCCGCATCGGCATTGCTGAAGTCGAGGTCGGCTACGATGAACCCACTGCCCGGATCGAAGCCAGCCGTTGCCTCCGCTGCTGGGTTAACACGATTTTCGAAGGGACCGAAGAGGCGGGGAGCGAATGCATTTTGTGCGGCGGGTGTGTGGATGTCTGCCCGGAGTACTGCATCGAACTCATTTCTGCAGAGCGGATGGACGCATCCCCTGAACTGGCTGCCGAACTCGCGACGGAATTCGGGTTTCCTGGTCAGGAACAAGCGTTGGCGCAAGAAATCCAGGCGGTGATGATCAAAGACGAAACCAAGTGTATCCGCTGCGGCCTCTGTGAGCGTCGGTGTCCAGTCGGCTGCATAACTATGGAGAGTTTTCTGGAAACGGAAGGAGTGCTCACGCAATGAAAAGTGAAGTGCTGGCGAAGTTCGACGACCGTAACGATCCCCATGGCATCACGCGGCGCCGGTTCTTCATGGGCATCGGTGCTGGAGCCCTCGCCGCCACCGCCAGCGGCGGCACCGTCGTCTTCATGCAGTATCTGGAACCCAACGTGCTGTTCGAGCCGCCTACTAAACATGTCGTGGGGGTACCTGAAGACTACCCGGTCACATCCGTGGTGAGTCACCCGTCCATCCGTGTTTACGTCGTCCGGACTGTTCGCGGGTTTTTTGCACTCTCCGCCATCTGCACTCATCTCGGCTGCATCACCAGATGGAACGAACAGGCCGGCGAGATCCAGTGTCCCTGTCACGGAAGCCGGTTCGACAGCAGCGGTCGAGTGCTGGCAGGCCCGGCGCCACGCCCGTTGGACCATCTTCTCATTACTCTCGAGGACGACGGCCGCTTGGTCGTGGACGTCGCTTCCATCGTTGACGCGGATTATTTTCTCAGGGTTTAGGGGATGTGTAGCGCCCGTGAGGGTCTACCGGGAATCGCTAGGGGGAACAAGCCATGAACGATGCAAGCATGAACTGGCGCCGCTCCGAGGCCGGCCTTGGCCGTCGCCTATTGACGCGTCTGACGAGCTCTGCTGTTTGGCGGTCCATATTCCGCCACGGTTGGATCCGCACGAATCGCGATCGTGCTCTCACTATCTACTCCAATGTCTTCCTCCACATCCACCCGGTCAAGGTTCGGAAGTCAGCTCTGCCGTTCCGAGTAACCTTTTGTCTCGGCGGATTGTCGCTTGCGCTCTTCATCATTCTCACTGTTACCGGCATCCTACTGATGCTCTATTACCATCCCTCGACGCCCCGGGCATACGAAGACATGAAGGATCTCGAGTTTGTCGTCAGCTCCGGGGTCTTTCTCAGAAATTTGCACCGGTGGAGCGCCCACCTCATGGTGATCGCCGTCTTCCTTCATATGCTCCGGGTCTTCTTTACTGGAGCGTACCGTCCACCGAGAGAGTTCAATTGGGTAGTCGGGGTATTACTACTAGTGCTAACACTCTTGTTAAGTTTCACCGGATATCTTCTTCCGTGGGATCAGCTAGCTTATTGGGCAATCACTGTGGGAACAAACATGGCCGGCGCGGTGCCCATCGTTGGAGACAGGATCCGTTTTCTATTGCTTGGAGGTAACTCGATCGGAGAAAACACGCTGATTCGTTTTTACGTTCTCCACTGTGTAGTTTTGCCGCTGGCGATTGTGGTCTTGATGGCGGTGCATTTTTGGAGAGTCAGGAAAGATGGAGGTCTTGCGAGACCACTCTGAAACGGAGGTACGGTAATGCCTCAACGAGATTTCGAACTGCAAAAGTCAAACGATCCGATAGCGGTGCCGAAGAGAGTCGCTCTGGTTTCGCGCAACGTCTCCTTACGGGTGGACGTGGAGCCGGAAGAGATGGTCATGACGGTGCCCCATCTGGTGCTCCGCGAGGCGATCGCTTTTCAACTGCTCGTCGCGTTCCTGGCCTTCTATTCGCTGCTGGTGGATGCGCCGCTTGAGCAGATGGCGAACCCCCTTAAAACCCCTAACCCGGCCAAGGCGCCATGGTACTTTCTCGGTCTTCAGGAGCTGCTCCATTACTTCCCGCCCATCGTCGCGGGCGTTCTCGTGCCTAGCTTAGTGGTGATCGCTCTGATTGTGATTCCGTACTTCCACGTGAACGTTCGACGGCCGCGGCTTTGGGAACGGCGGGACCGGCCGGCTTTGCTTGGCTTTGGATCGGTTGTGGTGGGCCTGTTGGTCGTTTTGGCGATTTTCGGCGTATGGCCGGTCGTGGTCACTTCATTCGCTCTCAGTACGGTGATGATCGCCTGCTTCGTGTATCCGAGCGAAAAGGGCTGGTGGGGCCGGGTATGCAAGCTGAGTCTGCCCTCGTGGATTATGATCTGGTTTGTCTCCTGTGCGACGGTTCTTACTTTGATTGGTGTCTACTTCCGGGGACCCGGCTGGAGCTGGGTCTGGCCCTGGCAATAACGAGCGAAAGGACATACGATGGCACCTCTACGACTGTGGATCGGATTCGCGGTATCGAGCGTCTTGATGCTCTTGGCCCTGGCCATATCACCGGTGCGGCACGTATTTCCGGAGTGGAGGAAAGTCCAGGAAGAGTACAATCGCTTCGCCGCAGAAAGGTACAAAGCAGGGCAAGACGTCCGGCAGGTCGAGCCTGGGTTGCGCCAGTTGTGGAATCCAACGCTCGGAGTGGTGGACCGCTGCACGACGTGCCACCTCGGCATTGGCAACCCTGAATTGAGGGATGCTCCAGAACCCTTCCGGGCACACCCAACCACCCCCCACCGGCTGGAGGAAATCGGATGCACGGTCTGCCACCGCGGCCAAGGACGGGCGACAACCACCGCCGCCGCACATGGGGCGACGAAGCACTGGGAATCGCCGATGCTTCCGAGTTACTACGTGAGCGGATCATGCGGGTCCTGCCACCGGGAACGGCGACCACCGGAAGCCTACACCGTCGCCGCCGGCCGGGAACTTATCGAACGTTCCAACTGTGCCGCTTGCCACAAGATTCCGGGCTTCTCCATGGAACGGCTTCCCGGACCCGACCTGAGCAACATCGGCGACAAGGTGCGGCCGGAGTGGCTCTATCGCTGGCTGATGAGCCCGTTTGAGTATCTGCCGGAATCGAAAATGCCGGATTTCCGGCTTAGCGAAAAAGAAGTCGCTACGCTGACCAGTTATCTACTCACGTTCAAATCAAAGGATACCGCCGGTTCGGAGGATGCGAAGTTGGAACAGATGCTGCTGAATCCCTCCGACGAGGAGATCGAATACGGAGAAACCCGCTACCGCGAGCTTCGCTGTGTCAGTTGCCATGCTCAGGAAGGTAGAGGTGGCAAGTTGGGGCCGGATCTGGGCAAGATTGCTTCCAAGGTCAACCCGCTCTGGCTCCGATCGTGGCTCAAGAATCCGAGAAAGCACTTCCCGGATTCGATCATGCCCCAATATGGGATGACCGAACGAGACAACCGCGCAATTGTGTCCTACATGCTCTCCGAGCTTGTGGACTACGATTCCGATCCGGACGAAGACGAAAAGATCCTGGCCCGAATCCCTGAGCCAAGCAACGCTGTCCTGGCGGAAGGCGAGGCCCTGTTTCGCCAGTACGGCTGCGCCTACTGCCATGCACTCACTGGCCATGAGCCCCGCGGTGAATTCGCACCCGACCTCTCGGAGATAGGAGTCAAGGACATCGATCAGTTAGATTTCGGCGATCTTAGCATCGAGCGGTCCCTCGTTGAGTGGTTGTACACGAAGGTGAAGAGTCCCCGGATATTCGGTTCTGAGCTGAAAATGCCCGATTACCATTTCTCCGATGAACAGGCCCGCCAGGTCACGGCCGCCCTGCTCAGCCTGACCGGGGATTCCATTCCTCCAAAATATCTGCCGCCGAATACCGAACCGCCGCCTTACTCGCCAGCCGGCCCCTTTAACCGAATCCTTGAAAAGTACCAGTGCCTCAGTTGCCACTCGATTCGAGGCACGGGAGGAGACATCGCTCCAGATCTGACGCGTGAAGGGAGCATGGCAAAACCGGAGTGGATCGCGAAATACTTCGATCTGCCTTACACCCTCAGGCCGATCATGACCGAGCGTATGCCCATACTCGGTTTGACGCGGGAGGAAATCCAGACCGTGGTCTCCTACTTCCAGTTCGTTTTGGTAGACGACTCGATCCCGACTGAGATATTCTCCTCGCCCCCTGACCGGTCGATGGTGGAAACCGGCAAGCGGCTGTTCTACGAAAAGTACGGTTGCCAAGCGTGCCACCAGGTGGGTCAGAAAGGCGGTTATGTAGGACCTCCCTTGGACGGCATCAAAAATCGCCTTTATTCCGGGTACATCTACGAGTGGTTGCTGAATCCTCAACGTTTCCTTCCGGAGACGATCGACCCAAACCAGGGCCTGACGCCGGAGGAAGCCAGAGCCATCACAGCATTCCTTTATAGTCTGCCGCCGGCGGGCGGTTCCGCAGGAGGCACCCGATGATGCGTGAATTCGTTGCTTCCCACCGTTTCACCCTGAACATGTTCATTCGCGCCTTCCTAATTAGCGGAGCCGCCTTCATGCTTGCGTGTGGAAGCGGTGGCGCTGGAAGTGCGCAAAGTATCGCGGAAACAGCGAAGAGGCCTTCCGACAATGGAGATGAGATTGCGACGGCCGAAGCGGCCACAGAGTCGAGCACTGAGCCAACCACCCTGATGCAATTCGAAGAAGCCAACGGCTTCGAGATCTATCAACGTTATTGCTTGGTCTGCCACGGGGAGCTGGGAGAAGGAGATGGATTCAACGCGTTTAACCTTGATCCGAAACCCCGGTCGCTCGTGGATGAGTTCATGCGTAGCCGCGTTTCCGACCGCGAACTGGCCGAGGCTATCCGCCTGGGAGGCCGGGAGCAAGGAAAGTCACAGTTGATGCCGGGTTGGGGGCGCACTTTAAGCGACCGGCAGATCCGCTACGTCGTCTCTTACATTCGCTTATTGCAACGGCAGGCGCAGAACTCCGCTTCGACGTCAGCGAATAGCACTGAATAGTACGCACCACGCAACCGGTCTCGCGAAGCATGGTCACCCTGTTCAGGCGCTACTCAGGATGGGGCGTACCGATTAGACGTCTTGGCGGCCGAGCAGCCTGACGGCGGCAGCAACAGGCCAGACTACCCAGCCGGCGAGCGCGGCGGCGAGCAAGACGACGGCGGGCGTGGCGCCGCCGAGCGCACGGACAAGTTGGGCCCCCGCCGAGCCGAAGACTTCCTTGCCGGCGACCGCCAGAAGCGTTGCTACCCGGGTGGCGTCCACCGGGTTCAAAAACGCTCCTGCCAATGCCACGCGGTTCGCCCAGACGTGGGGCAGCACGAAGCTCAGTCCGATGATCAGCAGATCGAAGATCAGTACCGAAAGAAACCAGACCACAAGAACGGCGGCGTACGTCCGGCCGCTCCGGCGGGTGGCGATGGCAAGCATCGATGCAATCGCCAGGAACGCCATTCCTACCAAGCTGGCAAAGCCGATCAGCAGCAGGTAGCTCGACAGTCCCCGGGTACCGACCTTCAGAGCGATCAGGACCCCGGTGAAGCTGAATCCACCGACAATGGCCAGCGTGTGCGCAGCCGAAAGGCCAGCGAACTTGCCCAGCACGATTTCTCCGGCGGTCACCGGCTCGGCGAAGAGCTGTTCCGTAGCCCCGCCTTCGGGCCGGAAGCTCTGCGCCGCCATGAGCATAGCCGCCAGCGGTACCAGATAAAGGACCAGGTTCAACAGGCTCACAGCCGTGCGGTGAAACTCCTGAAAGCCTGTAAACTCAATCAACACCAGCCCGAAGTAGCTGACGGCGAACGTCAGCCCGGCAAACACCGCGGCGTAAAGAGCAATCCAGCGGTTGCGCAGAACGATCCGCAGCTCGTGCCGGGCAATGACGGCGACGGTCCTGAGACTCATCGGCCGGCCTCGCTCATGACTTCCTGCCAAGTGAGTCGCCGGCCCTCGAAGCGCTCGGCGGCGCGCGCCGCCCGCTCGGGATCACCGAAGGCCACCAGTCCGGAGGCCATGGGCGTCGGTATGCGGTCAGTCTTCACGTAATGGGCGGATTCAGCGTTCAGCCACTCACCGGTCTCGAAATCGACCACGTAGATCCCAGCTTCCGCCGGCGGCCGATGCTCGCTCACCCATGCCGCCAAGCAACCGACGTCGTCAAAGTAATCCACTTGCCCACCCGGCGCCACCACTTCGGCGGCGAACTCGCGTTCGGAAACGGCCATCCGGCAGTGGCTGCAACTCTCCTCGTTCCAGGCGATCTCCACGGGCCGCGGCCGTCCGGCCTGGCAAGCGAGAAGCGCCGCCACGGCAACGGCGGTCCTTACGGCGTCAAGCTTCCTCATCATCGGCACCTCGGACGTACTCCATGTAGATCCGCTCGATCGAAGGCTCTTCGGTCTCGAAATGGCGGATCTCGCCGATCCGACTGAGGCAGTTCAGGATCGCGTAACGGCGCTCGACCGGCGCAGTGATCACCAGCGCCGTGGAGTTCACGCGCACATGCGTGGCGCCGGCCTCCAGCGCCGCTCGCTCGTGGTCCGGCGTGGGTGCGCCGACGTCCACTCGCAGCAGGGCCGACTGACGCAAGTCTGCGCGGAGCCGGGCGACGTCTTCGTCCCGCACCACCTTGCCGTCCATCAGCACGACAACCCGGTCAGCCAGCTCTTCGGCGTCGCTCAGCACGTGGGTGGAGAACAGAATTGCCCGTCCGGCATCCCGCCACCGAAGAGCCTGGCGGCGCAGCCGGAGAACAGCTTGCGGATCCAGGCTGGCCGTCGGCTCATCCAGGATCATCAAGCGGACCGGGGCCAGATTGGCGATCGCCAACGAGAGGCGGTGCCGCATCCCGCCGGAAAGTTCACCGAGAAAACGGTCCCGCGCGGCCTCCAGGTCGGCTTCCTGGATGGCCCTTTCGACCGCGTCGGTCCCCAGCCCACGCAACTTGCGGTGAAAATCGAGCATCTCAGCGACCGTGACGTTCGCAGGGAACACCGGCTGTTGGGGCACATAAGCGAACTGCCGCCGCGCATCGCGCGCATTGCGGCCAAGATCCGTGTCGAAAATCTGCACCGATCCGCCATCGAGCCGCAGCAGGCCGGCCACGGCGCGCAAAGCAGTCGTCTTACCGCTGCCGTTCGGCCCGAGCAGCGCTACCACCTGGCCCGCCTCCACACAAAAGGAGACATCACTCAGCGCGCGGACTTCGCCGTAGAACTTCGCCAGGCCGGACGCTCGCACCGCCGGCGTCACGTGCGCAGCCTCCATGCCAGCAGTCCGCTCAAACCCAGCGTCAATAGCCATCCCGCCGCGGGAAGCAAACGCCTGCCGGCCGCTGCCGTCTGCCCCGTGGCGGCCACCATCTTGACACCGCTCACCGGAGTCATCCTCGGCGCCGTATCGCGTTCATCACTACCGTGAATCAGGGGGAAATTCTTCTCAGCGAAAGCGAGCGCGTCCGCCGCGGCGCTGTTCAGGAACAGCCCGAGCAAGGGCCGGTTGCCGACCAGGTACTCGAAAGCGTCCTGGAGCCGGTACTCGACGTCGCCGATACCGTCGCCGTCCAGGTCGTAGCCGGTGTAGTCGGAGTAATAGTTGCCCAGACCGCCGGGAGTCCAGTCGGCGTCCGCCCGGCCCACCGTGTGAAGCACCGCCAGGTTGTCGATGAAGTCGTTGCCGCCGAAGCTGTTTTCCAAGGAGTTGGCGTGCAGCACTATGGCGACGTCGTTCTGGGCGACCAGATTGTGCAGGAAACGGTTCCGGTCGGAGTTGTCCAGGAAGATTCCCCGGACGTTGTTGACGATGACGTTGCGCTCAGCAACCGAGTCGAGACAGTCTTTCATCAACAGGCCACAAGCGTTGTAGCCCGCGCGGTTGTTGATGATCTGGTTGTCGCGGAACACCACACGCTCGGTGTACATCACCACCACCCCCGCCATGCTGTCGCGGAAAATGTTCCGTGAAAAGGTGTTCGCGCCGCAATACATGTAGTGAACGCCGTAGCGCAGATGGCTGAACTCGTTGTCCTCGACGCGGTTATCATCGGAGTGATCAAAATAAACGCCGTCCCGGACCTCCCAGATCCGATTAAACCGAACCACATTGCGCCGCGCATCATAGAAATGAATCCCCGCCCCGCGCCGCCCGATCTCAATATCGGCCCGGCCGCGGATCCGGTTGTGCTCAATCACCGCCTCGACCGAGCCTTTCAAGTAGATGCCGAACAGGTTGTCGAACAGCTCGTTCTCCGCCACGCGGATCCGCTTGCCGGCAACCTTGACGCCCGCGTCGCTGTGCATCATGCGGACGCCGGAGCCGCTGATACGGAATCCACGAACCTCGACGTCGTCGGCCAGGATCAGCACGACATCGCCAGAGCCGTCTCCGCGGATGTGCGGTTCGCCTTGGCCCACTAAGCTCACCGGCTTGTCGATGACGACACGCTCGCGGTACTCGCCGGGGTGGACCACGACCACGTCACCGGGCGCGGCCGCCGCCAGAGCCTCGCCAATGGTCGCGTGTCCGTCCTTGGTTCCCACATGGAGCGTGACTGCATACAATCCGGGAAGCGCCGCCAAGAAGGCGGCCCCCGCAAGACTTCTCCTTCCCAGCACCGGTAGCATCCCTCGCCCCGGCCGCTTATGCTGCAACGTTCTCGTGCAGCGCCTGGCGCACCGATACCACCAACGCGGCCAGCAACAGCGCTCCCACCACAGCCAGCACGATGCTGCCGCCACCCGGAAAGCTCTCCACGTGAAAGTTGGCAATCTGGACGCGCCCAAAAAACGGCGGCGTGAATGGCTCCACCTTGATCGCCGCGTCGGGGTTCAAGTTATGGCCATAGTCATAGAGGCGGTTGTAAAAGTTCCAGGCCGAGAAGAGCCCGAAATATGAGTACAGGACCACGACATCAATAAGGTCTCGCAACGTCCCGAACACGACCGCCCGCAAAATGAACAGGGCGAAAAAGCCCAGCACGAACGGCATCCACAGGAACTCAGCGAAGTCGCTTTCCATCAACGGCCGCATGCCGATGTAGTGATTCAGCGCGTTGATTTCCCGCAGGTCGTCGCGCGTTGCGGTTTTCTGTCCCTCGAGGTGATTGACGTAGATCTCGAGCCGAAGTGGGTCTGGGTATTGGTTGGACTGGAAGGCCATCTTCCAGAGCGGGAACTGAAAAGTGAGGGGTATGAGCAATACAGAAATCAGCAGCAGGATACGTCCAGGCAACGTGACAGGTTTCGTCAGGACCGCCTGGTAACGCGCAAGCTTTTCATTCATCTTTCCGATCCTTCGGAGAATCGACGGTGCGTTCGAACACAACCGCCTCTTCCAGTCTCACGCCTCTCCCCGGCTCAGTCCAGCCCCAGCGGGTGAGCCCGGTCCCTCAATCGGGGACCGGGCTGTATCGGCGTCCAAGAAGGTCCTCACCGGACCAAAAGGTAGCCCTGCATCTCCTGATGGAGAGCCGAGCAGAAGTTCGTGCAGTAGTAGGCGTAGACGCCCGGCTTATCCGCTTTGAACGTCACGGTCTTGGTTTCGCCGGGATCCACCACGATGTTGATGTTGTAACCGGCGAGCCCGAAGCCGTGAAGCTCATCCGTGGTCTGCTCGATGTTGGTGATGTGCACTGTGACCGTGTCGCCGCGGCGCACCTCGATCTTTGTCGGATACATTGTCGAGCGGACAACTGCCATCTTCACTTCCACACGGTTGCCGGAGCGGGTCACCGAAGCCTCTTCCACACTTTTGATGGCCTTCGGGTGCTTGTTCTCATCCAGCGGGTACACCTCGATGGGCTTCAACAGATCCCGGGGGATGGCCTGGGCGTAGTGCGGCTCCGGCTCGGTGAAGGCGTCATACAGCAACCGCATCTTGTCGCCGGTGATGTCGATGAGTTGGCTGGACTCCGGCTGGCTCGGCCCAACGTTCAAGTGGCGCCCGTGGGAGAGTTTGTTCAAAGCGATCACATACTCCCCCCAGGGCTTCATCGAGTCGCCGCCGGGAACCAGCAGGTGGCCGATGTTGTAAGCCACCGGGATCGTGTCGAGCACTTCGCCGGTCTTCGGATCCCACTTAGCGATGGCGCTGTCGATAAAGAGGCTGGTGTAGGCGTAGCCCTTGTCATCGAACTGCGTGTGCAGCGGTCCGAGCCCGATCTGCACTTCGCGCTCCATCACCGCCTCGTACCGCAGCACCGGGATGCCGTCTTCGTCGCCGACGAAGTCCTGGTTCTGGATCGCCGCCAACATCTTGTCGAAGCTGTAAACGGTGGTGATGGCCTCCAGTTTGCCGCTGGTCACGAAAAAAGTGCCATCGGGGCTGAAGTCCACGCCGTGCGGGCTCTTGGCCACTGGGATCAGATAAGTGATGCCCGGAACCTTGGCCGGGTCGAGCACCCTTACACCCCCGATCACCGTGCCTTTGCCCTCATCCACCGCCTTCTGCGCCGCCTTCCAGTTCACGGCTATGGCGTAGTCGCGGTCGTTGGCGCTGGCTGTCTTCTCCAGCACTCCAGTGGCGCGCTCGGAGTTGTAACAGGTCCAGATGGCCCAATCCGCCGACGGCCCCCGGCCCGGAGATCCCAGATCCCAGTCGAAAGGCGGCGTCATGATCTCAAAGCCCATCGACATCTCCCCGGTTTCCGGATCCACTTTGAGAGCGCCCACGAGCCCTTTGTATTTCGTCGCGTAATCGTCGATCGAAGCCCAGGTCCCAATGGGGATGGGCACGCCGAAACGGGAAGCCATCAGGACCATTTCAGTGTTTGCAGTCACGAAGGCGCTGCCGTGGTTCCCCGATAGATTCGGAATCGGGCCGAAGATCTGCTTGGTCTTGAAGTCCCTGAGGTCGATCCGCGCGACTCGTGCATTGGCGTTGTCGTTGACGAAGAGCCACCGGCCGTCATAAACGCCGTTCGTCTTCGACAGCGACGGGTGGTGAATGTCGCCCCAGGTGAAATCACCCAGCATCTTTCTCGACTCGTCGTCGAACCCGTAGCCGGTCGCCGGATAAGGGCTGAAGACGGGAATCGTTGCAATATGGCGCATGGAGGGGATTCCAGCAACGTAGATGTTGCCGGAATGGCCTCCCGAATAAAACAGGTAATATTCGTCCAGATCCCCCGGGGGAACGTAGCTGGCCACCGCAGCCTCCGCAGCGCTCCCTGTTGCCGCGCGGCGGCCGCCTTCTTCTCCCTGGCAGGCGAGGTAACCGAGGGCCAACAGGCCCATGACTATCCCAAGCCACACCCAGCGGGAGTGGCGGGTCCGCGTTTGCATGCTCATTTACATCTCCTTTCTGAAGATGATTCGCCGGCTCACGGCTTCTTTTCCGCGTCCGGCTGCTGCTCCTTGTACTTGCGGTAGGCCAGTTTCAGCAACCGGATGGCCTCCCGCTTCTCCTCGTCAGTCAGTTGGATCTGCTTGGACAGCACGACCTGCATCGTCCCGGTGGGACTCATCAGGAAGCTGTCCAATGTACGGCCGAACCGCCGCGGCGCGTCCTCCACCGCCAGCGCCAGGTCCGGTCCGATCTTCGTCGCCGAGACAATGCCAAGACTGGAAACGTCGTGGCAGATGAAGCAGGTCTTTTCGACGAAGAACTTTCCTTCGCCCTCACGCATGATCCGCTCCCGTTCGAGTTCCTCCGGAGTCGGCACGTCTTTGAGAATCGCTCCCGGGAGCAACTCCACCGGGATGTCGGCCTTGCGCCAGCTCATCAGCACCAAGGAGATGGCCAGCGCTTCGCGGCTGTCGAAGCCGAAGTCCGGCATGACGGTGTCGGGGGAGAAACTCTTCGGGCTTTGCAAGTGGCCGATCTGCCATCCCAGCAGCGTCGGCAGGGTGGTGATCCGCGTATAGTCGTACTGCTCCGGGTTCTTGTCTCCTTCCCAGGTCAAGTCGGGCCCGATCGTTCCGCCGCGGCCGTTGATGATATGGCAAGCGCGGCAGCCCTTCTCGCGGATCAGCTTCTTACCGAGGTTGATGATGTCGGCTCCCTCGACCTCACGGTCGAAACGGTGACAGACGTTGCAATTCACCTGCAGAAACGCCCATTTGTCCCGAACGCGATAGTCTTCAGCCAAGGTCGTATCCAGCAGAGGCTCTTCCCAATACTTGACCCACCCATGGGCGTCGGGAAGCTCGGTCGCGTAGCCCTGCCCGCCGTGGCAATAGGTGCAACCGAAACGTTCGATCGGGTGCTTCTCGAGCGGCTTTCGAGTGTGGGTGCGATACGGCAGCTCGGCGTTCTCCAAGCCTTCCCACGTCACGCCGAGGTGGCAGCTCGTGCAACGGTCCACACGGTTGGCCGAGCGAATCCAGATCTGCTGAACGCCGACCGGCGTGCGGGCGGCTCGTTCTGGCCCGAAGCGTTCCTCAATCAGGCGGCGAAACTCCCGCTGATAACGCCGGTAGCCGGGATTCATCTCATCCCAGACGGCGAAGGCGCATACCAGGACGCCCAAGAATCCCGCCAACCATACTAGAGTCCTGTCTCGAGAAAACACGCCTTCCTCCTAGAACCTGGGCGGGGGAGCAGGCCACCGCTCCCAAGGCCAATAGAACTCCCAATATGGGCCTCGCATGAAAGTTCCAATGACCGTCAGCAGCACCAGAGCCAAGCACACGAACAGAAAGATCGTGTTCGCCCGGCGCCGTGAGGGATGAAACCACACGCCGACAGCCTTCGTCCCCGAGGCGTCCAGCCACGGCGCCGCCAGGCCCCACACCAGCAGCAGGCCGGGGATCAGCACGCCGCCGACGAACGCTCCATTCAACGTCCATCCGCCGATGCGGATCGTCGTGATCGTCACCAGCTCCTGCAGCCAGAGGAAGTACCACGGAGCTTTGGCCGGATTGGGCGTCACATCAGGGTTGGCTGGCTCCTCGAGCGGCGCTCCCACGATCATGGCCAGCGCGGCACTCACCACGAACGTCAACAAGACGACGATTAGCAGCCGCCGTAACAGCAACGGCGTCGAATTCACCAGGTGCTTTTCTTCATCGATGAGGGCCGTCTCCACATGAGCCGTGCGGCCCGCCGTGATACCCAGCAGAGTGTAAGTCTTCGTCGAAGCCGGGGGCGCCGGCACTGCCTTCTGGTCGAGCGCCAGCCGGTCATAGCAGGCCAAGCCGCCGTCCTTGTGGATCCGCCACATATGCCAGACGAACAGCCCGCCGAGCGCCAACGGCAAGAAGACGCAGTGCAGCACGTAGAACCGGATCAACGTGTTCTGATTGATCTCGTGCCCGCCGAGCAGGAAAAAGCGGATCTGGTCGCCGATGAGCGGTACCGCCCGGGCGATGTTGGTACCCACCGTGATGGCCCAATAGGCGAGTTGGTCCCAAGGCAGCAGATACCCGGTGAAGCTCAACAGCAGCGTCGCCAGCAGCATCGCCATCCCGATCCACCAGTTCAGCGGGCGGTTCTGCCGGGCCAGCACCCCGTTCTTGAAGGCCCCGGTCAGGAAAACCCGCACCATGTGGAGGAAAACCACCGCCACCATCAAGTGGGCGGCGATCCGGTGCGTAGCGCGAAGGAAACGGCCGTAGCTGGTGACGTATTCGAGGTCCTTTACCGACGCGTAGGCCCTTTCCACCGAGGGCACGTACAGGAACATCAAGACCACGCCGGTCAGCGTCAGGATCAGGAACAGCACCGCCGAGATCGTGCCCAACCACAGCGAGTAACTCGATTCCATCGCTCGCCGGCTGATCTTGCTCGGGAACCAGTGCAGCAAAAAGTTGCGGACGACCGCGTCGCCGGCCTCGCGTTCGTTGCGAGGCTTCCAGGTCCACGTGAGATCTTCCCACGAAGGCAGGCGGTGCAAACCTCGCCGAATCTGATCAATAGGAGAAACGGCCATGGTCGTCCCTCTAAACCGTGAATCTCCAGCCTTTGTCGGCTACCTGGGACATGTCTACCACCAACTGCCCGTCGTCGGGAGCCAGCTCGAGCTTGAAGTAATCCAGGGGACGGGGCGCTGGGCCCGCGTAGTTCGTTCCGTCCGCCCGGAACTTGCTGCCGTGACATGGGCAGTGGAATTCGATCGTCTGGTCGGCGGCGGTTCGTCCGAGCCTCACGAGCTGCACGGTACACCCCAGGTGGGTGCAGGTGGCGCTGATGCAGTAAAAGGTCCGCCCTTCCCGGAAAATGAAGACTCGCTGATCGGCCACGAACGTCGGGCCGTCGGGAAACTCTTCGGGCTTGCCGGCCTTGAAGCGGCGGGGGCTCTCGTATAAGGCGTTCGGCACCAAAGAGCGCACCGACATCAACACCGGCAGGCCGAAAGCCGCCCCCACGGCTCCGCTACCGAGTTTGGAAATCACCTCCCGGCGCTTGACCTTGTCTTCGTCATCTTTGCTCATAATAAAGAACCTCCATCGTCATGGCGTCGGTAGGACAGCGGATCGCACACAAGCCACAACGGATGCACAACTCGTCGTCCTTGAGCATCGCCGAGAGTTCACCCCCAGTCTCCGCCGCCGCTTTCGCTTGCTCGAGCTGCTCGGGCGGCAATTCGATCTCGTCCAGCGGCACCAACTTCAAACAATGCTCCGGGCAGATGTCCACGCACCGGTTGCACAACACGCACTTCTCGGCGTCGTAGATCGTCTGGATATGACAGGCGAGACACCGGTCGGCCTGCTCTTTCGCCGCTTCCGGCGGGTACGCCGTTTCGACCTCGCTGATGCCGGTGCGGCGGCCGAGATCCGTCGCTGGCGGGGCGCATCTCGGGAGGCGGTCGTAGTCGGGCCGCCGCTCGTAACGGCGCGTCGGGATCTTCTCGAACCGCAGCCAGTAAACCGGTTCGCCCGGCTCTCCGTTCAGGTAGTCGTCGATGCTCTGCGCCGCACGCTTGCCGTTAGCAATCGCGGCAATCAGGTTCCGCGGCCCGAAGGCGGCGTCGCCTCCGGCGAAGATCCCAGGCGCCGTAGTGGCCAAAGTCTCAGGATCGATCTTGACGGTGCCCGCCGGCGTCAACTCGATCTGATCTTCGGGCTTCAAGAAGGGGAACTCCGGCTTCTGGCCGATCGCCAGAATCACCAGGTCTGCTTCGATCTCGTCCGTGACGCTCTCGTCGAAGACCGGCGCGAAGCGGCCTTGCTCGTCATAGGTCCGCTTAACGCCAATCATTTTCACCCTCCGGACGCGCCCGTTGCCCTCAAAGCGCGCTACGCTGCGCTGCGGACGGAACCGGATTCCTTCCTCGAGCGCTTGCTCGAACTCCTCCCGGCCCTGCTCAGTCCGCATGACCGGCATCTCGTCGAAGCTTTCCAAGCTGGCGAGAATCACTTCGGCGCCGGCCCGGGCGGCCAACCGGGCCGCGTCCAGAGCCGGAGCCATGCCGCCCCCAACTTCTTCCACCGACGCCTCCGCCGCCGAAGCGCGGAGCGCCATGCGCGCCGCGTCGAAGGCCACGAACCCACCGCCCACCACCAGCACCTTCTCGGCCCGCGGCACGCGGTAGCCGTTGTTGATGTTGATCAAGTAATCCACTGCCCGGATGATCCCGTCAAGGTCGCTGCCCGGAACGTTCAGCATCCGGCCTTGCTGCGCGCCTACCGCCAGAAAGACCGCCTGAAAACCCTGCGCGCGGAGTTCCTTCAGGCCGAAATCCTTGGTCAGCGGCGTGTTGTAACGGATTTGGACGCCGAGCTCCTCGATCACCTGAACCTCTTTGTCCAACAGGCTGACCGGAAGCCGGAACTCCGGAATCCCGTGGAAGGCCATGCCTCCCGCCCGCGCCGTGGCTTCGAAGATCGTCACTTTGTACCCCATCAACGCCAGGTCGTGCGCGCAGGAAAGCCCCGCGGGTCCGGCCCCGATCACGGCCACCGGCCGCCCCTTGCCACGGTCTTTTCGGGTCTGGTCGAGCAGCGGCAGATGCCAGCGCCACTTGTTGCCGGGTTCGGCAGCCCCTTGCAGCAACTCGCGGCCTGTATCCGGATGTCTCGATTCGACACCGTAGCGCTCCGTCACAAAGCGCTTGAGCGCCCGGATGCTCACCGGCTTATCAAACTTGCCGCGGCGACAATCGTCCTCGCATGGCGCGGCGCACACACGGCCGCAAATCGAGGCCAAAGGATTCGGGGAACGCGCTGTGAGGTAGGCCTCGCGTAGCTGGCCTTCGGAAATGAGCTGGACGTAACGACCGGCGTCAGTCCGAACCGGGCAGGCCATTTGGCAAGGCACCCGGCCTGTCCAATAGTCGATGTCCGGCAAGCGGACCGCGTAAGGCGCTTTCATCGGCCTTCCCCCTCCTCCGCCAACCCTGGGTGTTGCTCGCACCCGCCGGTCAACCGGGGAAGATTGTTCTCATCATTCTAGTAGAGTCTTGCCGCCAAAGGGCAATTTTTTCGATCTGAAAAACTCGAGCTTCTCCGCAGCAAGCAGAGAAAGCGGCTGGCCTCTGTCCGGTCGTGTGCGGGTTGGGCGGCACGGAGGCTCCCCACCCTTTCAGCGAGGGAAGGAGTCCGGTGGCACTTCGGCTACTTCGGCCCTGACACCGCACCGTAATCCGCAGCCTCAATGATTGTCTCGGTCCAGCGGCTTCGGTGCAGTGACTTCCGTCACGCTTCCGCCCGGAAAACCTGATTCAGACGTCCCGGTAGCGCCGGCGCAGGCGCTCCAACTCTTGCTTCAACTCGGCTGTGACTTCCGCGTAGGCCGGATCGCCGTATACGTTGCGGACCTCATGCGGGTCCGCTTGAAGGTCGAACAGTTCCCAGTAGTCGCCCTCCGAGTGGAAGTGGATGAGCTTGAAGCGGCCGGTCCGTACGCCGCGGTGCGGGCCTACCCGGTGCGCCGTAAAGTACCGGAAGCTCGGATCCGCCATGTCCTCCGGCCGGGCATTGCGCAGCTTCCAGGAGTTTTCCCAGTACGCATAGTACACGCTCTTACGCCAGTCCGGCGGGCTGTCGCCACGCAGAATCGGCTTGAGACTGCGGCCTTGCATGGAGTCGGGGATCCGGCAGCCGGCGAGATCGAGAATCGTCGGCGCATAGTCGATGTTGGCCACGAACTCCTCGGCCACCACGCCCGCTACCGGCAGGCGCGGATACCGGATCAGCAGCGGCAGCCGGAAGGCCGGCTCGTACATGAAGCGCTTGTCATACCATCCGTGCTCACCGAGAAAGAAGCCGTTGTCCGAGGAGTGGATCACCACCGTGTCTTCGGCCAGTCCGGTCTCGTCCAGATAGTCGAGCACCCGGCCAAGGTTCTCGTCCACGCCGTAGAGCGCCGCGTAGTGATCCTTGACGAAACGGTTATAGATCCAGTCCTTCTTCTCGGCCGCGTCCAGGCCCTTCGGCATTTCGGGGTAGTCCCGGGCGAGACTGATCTCAAACTTCATGTCCCGGGCCTCTTTGGCGATTCTCCGGGTGGCGTAATCGTCATCGTAGGTCGGCGGTTTCGGAAGCTCCACGCCGTCGAGCAAATGCTCGTGGCGCGGGGCGGGCTTGAACGGCCGGTGCGGCGCTTTGTGCTGGTAGACGAGACAAAAGGGTTCGCTGCCGGTGCGGCTCTTGAGCCACTCAAGCGCCAGATCCGTCGTCACGTCGGTGGCATAGCCCGTAAACTTCTTACGCTCGCCCATCACGATGAATTCCGGGTCGAAGTAGACGCCCTGGCGGGGCAAGACGCACCAGTAGTCGAACCCGCGGGGATCGTGCGAGAGGTGCCACTTGCCGACGATCGCCGTTCGGTAGCCAGCTTCCTGCAGAACCTGGGGGAAGGTTGGCAGCGCTGGATTCATGCGCTCGATGAGCCCCCGGGCCTCGGAGTTGCCCCGGATCCCGTTGATGTGCGAGTACGTGCCGGTCAACACCGTCGCTCGGCCCGGCGCGCAAAGCGAGTTCGTACAGAAGGCGTTGGCGAATCGGACTCCTTCCCGCGCCAAGCGGTCCATGTTCGGCGTCTGGATGACCGTTCCGCCCTCGCAGGACATCTGGCCGACGGCCTGGTCGTCGGTCATGACATAAATAATGTTGGGCCGGCGCGTACGCGGAGATTGCTGGCAATAGTGGAAGCCGAGCGTCGCGGCAGCCGTGAAGCGTTTGAGGGCCGTGCGGCGGGTAATGGGCGCTCCCATGCGTCTGATCCTACCGCAACG
>CAZGRP010000074.1:0-18915 GCA_964527995.1 uncultured Cytophagia bacterium
CTGTGTCGTGCGAATGTGGTAGCCTAGCCACTTTCGAGAAGATGCGTGGTCCGGCGGACGCGGGAGAAACTCCTGCGTGTGTCAGAGCGTATGGCAGGCCATGTGGTTGTCTATGCCTGCTCTTGTCAGGGCTTCGCGTAAAGCGCGTTGAATCATCCATTCCCCTTAATGGTGGCGTCGCCTCACCCCGCTTACGGGATCGCGGCAAATGTTGGGTGCGGGGAAGACCCATTGCCACGAAAATTCCGCTGCCGCCTTCGGGTATTCTCCTGCCAGGGTGGGCTTGGGAAGCGCTGGCATAGGTCATGAGTTGAACCCCTTAGAACCCCGCGCGAAAAGGGCCTCACGTCGTACGGGGTAGCCAGTGAGCTCCTCGCGATCCCCGTCTACGAGCCACTCGGGTCAGGGTCAGGAACGAAGATGGCGAAAAGATACACCATCGGATCGGGAATGTCAAGCAAGAACGCCCCAGCCGCAAACCTTTTGCTTCCTCGTGCGTCTCCTCTAACGAACAAGCGCCATTCGGAGCCACGCATGCAGCCAGGCGATCGGGAGTTGCTGAGCAGGATTTCGCAGGGCGACACCTCCGCCTTTGAGATTCTTTATGGCAAATATCGGGCAGCAGTCTACAACTACCTCTGCTACCTGGAAACGGACCGGCACCTCGTGCAGGACCTTTTCCAGGAGGTGTGGCTGAGGGTGGTGCGCTCCTCGGCACGCGCGAACGCCATCAGCAATTTCCGCGCCTGGCTCTTCGCGGTGGCCTCGAATGTGTATCGCGACGCCCTGCGGCGCCGGAGGATTCGACGGAGCATCTTCCCCCAACGCGTCGAGAGTGTGGATGACCGCGCATCTGGCATGGAGGACAGCCTGGATGAATCGCAGGCCGCGGACGCATACTTGTCCCGCCTCGAATTCCGCGAGGACCTGGAGAAAGCGCTGTCCCGGCTTACACCAAGGCAGCGCCAGGTTTTTGTGCTGAAGGAAATCGAAGGATTCAAACACGAGGAGGTCGCCGGAATTCTTGGGATTTCGGCGGGTGCATGCAAGTCCACTCTGCATCACGCCGTGCAGGCGCTGCGCCGCATCCTGAGAAGCTACGACACCAGGCGACCTTGAGAGGTGACCAGCATGAGAGAGTGCAAGAAAATCCAGCAGAGGCTGGTGGAGCGAGCGGCCGACGACAGTAGTGAGGTGGTGACCCACCTTGCTGAATGCCCAACCTGCAGGGCGTTTGCCGAGGACTTGCAGGCAATGCGTGCCGCCATCCGGTCTTTCGGCTCCCCAAGTGTGCCTGAGGATGTTTCAGCGCGGGTGCTCGACCTCTGCCGGCAGGAAATCCGGCAAGGCGCCGGCCGCAGAGCAGCCGCAACGAGTGCGGTTCGTCGCGGGTGGCGAAGACTCCGCCGTCTTGACTCCACCGTCCCGGTGACCGTTGTGGCTGTCCTGGCGGTACTCGGCGTGCTGCTAGGGGCGCTGTCGCCAGCCAGCTCTGCAGCGGGGAAATGGATCGTTCCCTGGTCCCGCGGGCTCCTCCTGGCTGCCCTTGTTCAAAACTTCATGATGCTTGTGATGGCGCCTCTGCTCTGGCGCCAAAGAGTGGGCGGCGTCCACACAGATGGCATCCGGGTCTTTGAGGGAGACTGACCATGGCTACTTCTACGAACAAGACGGTGTTGTTCATTCTCCTGATCATCGTGATTGCGGTCCTTTTCTACGCTCCATTCCTGTATGTTCTGTCGCTGCCATTCCGTGTCATGATCGGGACGGCAGCCGGCCGTATGCCCGGTCTCGGCGGGTTGCCCGGCGTCTTCTTTTTGTGGAGATTCCTGGGGCTGCTGTTTCCTTTGATCTGGATCCTGGTGGCGGTCTGGGCCTACACCGACGCCGAGCGGCGCGGCATGAACGGCATCTTGTGGGGCCTGTTGGTGTTCATCGGCAATGTCGTAGGCCTCATCGTCTACCTGCTGGTGAGGGTGGGCCAGGCTCCGGAGCCAGGCGTACAGGTTGCTCTATCCTGCCCGAACTGCGGCAAGCCGGTGCGGAGGGATTTCAAAGTGTGCCCCTATTGCCAGACGCCCCTGGTTCACGAATGCCCGAACTGCGGCGAGCCGGTGCAGTCGGGCTGGAAGGTTTGCCCGTATTGTGAAAGCCCGCTGGTGTAGAACCCGCGCGCTTCGCCCTGCGTCCGGCGCCTTTGCGTCGCAGGATATTGCCGAGAATTAGGAACAAGACCGGAGATGCGCGGGCGAACGGGAATCCCCGCTGTTCCATCCTTCCTTGTCGATCTGGGGTTGTCGATTCCGGCCACGTCTGCTTGTGGCCGCGCGGCCAGGTGATGCGTACGGCCTGCCCTTCTCAGCCTTCCAAAGCCACCCACCCTTTGGCAGATTTTGCTTGATCTGCAAGGAATAGTTGCGTATGCTTTAAGAACAGTTGGACAACTGATTGGAGCTATTGGGACGTGTTCAAACTCCAGAATTCGCGTGCCCTGCTGCTGGCCGGGGCGGTCGTCGCCGCCGACCAGCTCAGCAAGTGGCTGATCACACAGTTATTGCCCTTCGGTTATCAGATCGACATCATTCCGTCGTTTTTCCGGCTTGTGCACGTGCGTAATCCCGGCGCCGCTTTCGGCATTTTCGCCAACCTCGATCCGCGCGTTCGCATGCCGTTCCTGGTCATCACATCGCTCGTAGCGATGGCGGTGATCGTCTACATGTTCATCCGCCACCGCAGCGGCAGCGCCGTGTGGCGGATCGCTCTGGCCCTTATTCTTGGTGGAGCCTTGAGCAACACGGTGGAACGGCTGTTTCGGGGCGAGGTGGTCGACTACCTGGACGTTTACATCCGCAACTGGCACTGGCCGGCCTTCAACATCGCCGATTCCGCCGTCACCCTCGGCATGTTGCTTCTGGCATGGCAGGTGCTATTCTCGGAGTCGGGGGCGGAAGCGAAACCTCAGCAAGAATCGGCTTAGCGGGCTGCGGATGCGATGACGGCATGGGCATTGTGCGGCGCCAGAGGGACGAGACGGCCTAACTTCTGCCGCGGATCAGGAGGACGGGAATGTGCACTTCGTGGCGCACTTTGGAGGCGACGCTGCCATACAGCAAATCCTGTAGGAACTTGTGTCCATGAGTGGACATTGCGATGAGGTCACAGCCCAGGAGTCTGGCTTTCTGGATGATAGCCCTGGCAGGATCGCCGAAGTCGACTACAACCTCGGCCGGGATTCCGCGCTCTTCCAGCCGCCGGGCCGTGCGCCGCAGATATTCCCATGTTTCCTCCACCTCCTGCGAAGCGGTTTCCTCCCTGTGCAACTCTGCCACAGTTCCGGATACGACCCGCATGAGGTAGACTTTGGATTGGTGAATTCGGGCCAGTTCGAAGATGTGCGAAAGGACAGCTTCGTCCACGTCTGTGCCGTCGAGCGGCACCAGGATTTTGTCGTACACGGAACCTCCTGCGCTGAGCGGTCGGATTCTCTACCCCCGTGGACTCGTCCGGAACAGCCCTCGGATGGACAGCATAGTTTACCAAATTTCTGGTCCGCGTGCAACACAAATCTTGTGATCTCCGTCCGGCCGCCGAAACCCGCGGCTCTAAAACTCACCGCCGAAAGCCTGGAACAGCAGGAGGCCGTTCAAGAACAGGATGGTGGCGGTCACGACCACGGCCAGCCCCGTGGTGATGCGTTTGTTGACGTGCTCCCCCATCAGCTTGCGGCTGGAGGTGAACATGATCAACGGAATGATGGCAAAGGGGAGCTGGAAGCTGAGAACAACCTGACTGAGAACCAGGATCTTCATCGGCTGCCAGCCGGCAGCGATCGCCAGGACGGCCGGCACCATCGTGATCAGGCGCGTTACCAACCGCCGCAGCCACGGTCGGATGCGCAGGTTCAGAAACCCCTCCATGACGACCTGGCCCGCCATCGTTCCGGTGGTGGAGGAGGACAGCCCGGCGCAGAGCAGGGCCAGAGCGAAAACCAGGGCAGAGAAAGGCCCGAGAAGCGGGGTGAGTGTCGCATGCGCCTCCTCGATGCTGAGCACCGCGATGCCGCGGCGGAAGAAGACCGCAGCCGCCATGACCACGATGGAGGCGTTCACCAGGAAGGCAGCGTTCAAAGCCAGGACTGAATCGATGATGGCGAACTGGAACAGGCGGCGCTTGCGGGCCGGCGAGGTGGCGCGGCCGCGGATGATGCGCGTCTGGATGATGGCCGAGTGGAGATAGAGGTTGTGCGGCATCACTGTGGCGCCCAGCATACCGATGGCAACGTAGATGCTGCGCGCCTCGATGGTCGGCACCAATGTGTGGTAGAGCACCTCACCCCACTCCGGTTTCGACAGGAGAACCTCCATAACGTAGGCCCAGCCGATCACGGTGACGAGTCCGATGATGACGAATTCGACGACGCGATAGCCGTAGCGCTGCAGTGCCAGGATGAGCAACACGTCCAGGCCGGTGATCAGTGTGGCCGTCAGAAGGGGGATGCCGAACAGCAGATAGATGCCGATGGCTGAACCGAGAAACTCCGCCAGGTCGGTGGCGATCATGGCAAGCTCGGCGGTGACCCAGAGCATCAGCGCCACGGGTCGGCGGAAACGGTCTCGGCAGCACTGTGCCAGATCGCGGCCGGTGACGATCCCCAGCTTTGCGGCCAGCGTCTGCAGCAGAATCGCCATCAGGTTGCTCAGAAGCAACACCCAGAGCAGTGAGTAATTGAAGCGGGAGCCCCCTTCGAGGTCGGTGGCCCAGTTGCCGGGGTCCATGTAGCCGACGCTCACCAGAAAGGCGGGTCCGAGGTAGTGCAGTAGCTCACGGTACGGGTAGTTCTTCGCCTTCTGCAGAGTGTCGGCCACGCTACCCGACTTCAGCCACAGGGCGAGGTGGTTGGTCCTGGTTGAAGAATCGCGTTGGTCATCCGGCATTTTGCTCTCGGCACGTTCCGCATTCGATCGACATGGAAAACAGGGGGTAAAGTATCTGAAAAGCGAAAGATGAAGTTAGGCATGCCTAATAATACAATTTGGTCCGGTCTTTGTCAATAGGAAATCGAAGAGAAACCACTCTCTGAGCACGTTCCATCTATGAATCAACCGGGAGAATCGAGCCGATGAAGAGGATTGCTGTTCTGACCAGTGGCGGTGACGCTCCTGGAATGAACGCCGCCATCCGCGCCGTGGTGCGTGCGGGGATCGATTTTGGGATGGAGACCTACGGTGTCCGCCATGGATATGCCGGTCTGATCGCAGGCGACTTTTTGAAGCTGTCGGCACGCGATGTCGGTGGTATCATGCAGAAGGGGGGCACCATGCTCGGCAGTGCCCGCTGCCTGGAGTTCGAACAGGAGGAGGGCCGAAAGCAAGCTCTGGCACGTCTCAGCGAAGCAGGCATCGAAGGCGTGGTGGTGATCGGCGGCAACGGCTCGCAAACGGGCTCACACGCGCTGCACAAGCTGGGGTTCCCTGTGGCTGGGGTGGCTTCGACCATCGACAACGACCTCTATGGCTCGGATATCACCATCGGTGTCGACACCGCCCTCAACATTGCTCTCGAGGCCATCGACCGACTGAAGAACACAGCCTCGTCACATCAGCGGGCCTTTCTCCTGGAGGTGATGGGCAGGAATTGCGGTTACCTGGCCCTGACCGCGGCGGTGGCCGGTGGCGCAGAGGCCGTGGTCCTGCCGGAGTACGATATGGACCCTGAGCAGGTGGTGGACGAAATTCGCAAAGCTTATGAAGTCGGCAAGCCTCACGCCATCATCATTGTCGCCGAAGGTTGCCGATACAACGCGCATGACCTGGTGAAGTACTTTCACAAACACCGCAAGCGCCTCGGGTACCAGCTTCGTGCCACCGTGCTCGGGCATGTCCAGCGCGGCGGAAATCCCGGGGCTTTCGACCGCATCCTGGGAACGCGACTCGGCGCCGCCGCGGTGCGGGGCCTGGCCGAGGGCGAGAACGGTTTTCTTGTCGGCTTGGTCAAGGGCGAAATCCGACGCACTCCGCTTGATGAGGTGGTTTCAAACAAGAAGAAGCTCGATCCCGAGATGCTGGAGTTGGCTCGGGTGATGGCGAAGTGAGCAGCGTTCATGGCTGGCAGTCGCTGAGGCTATGGCAGATGGTCAGGTACGCAAGCCGAAGAAAGGATCAATGTACCGATGAAACCGATTAAGAGCTTTACAGTTTCTCCTGCGTTGCCGCCGGGGCTCGAGGGACTCGGCGAACTGGCCAACAATCTCCGTTGGTCATGGAACCACGACACCATCGAACTTTTCCGGCGCCTGGGATTCGACCTCTGGGAAGAAACGGAGCACAACCCGGTTCGTGCCCTCGGCCAGGTCGACCAGCAGAGGCTCGAAGAACTGTCGCACGATGAGGGCTTCCTGGCCCACTACGAGCGCGTTCGGGCCGATCTGCAAAACTACCTCGAATCTCAAACCATCTGGTACCGCAAGACCTTTGGCGGCACCGGCGAGCCGGTGATCGCCTATTTTTCGGCGGAGTTCGGCGTAACCGAGTGTGTGCCCATTTACGCCGGCGGCCTGGGGATCCTGGCCGGGGACCACATCAAATCGGCGAGTGAGCTCGGCCTGCCGCTGGTCGGCGTCGGACTTCTTTACCAGGAAGGCTACTTCCACCAGTACCTGAACCCGGACGGCTGGCAGCAGGAATCGTATCCCGAGAACGATTTCTACACCATGCCGATCGAGCTTCAACGCCACCCCGACGGCAGCCCGCTGACCGTCGAGGTCGAGTATCCGGGGCGCAAGGTGGTGGCGCAGGTTTGGCGGGCTCAGGTGGGAAGGATCTCACTCTATCTCCTGGATACCAACATCGAGGCCAACAGCGGTGCAGACCAGGACATCACTGACCAGCTCTACGGCGGTGATCGTGACGTGCGCATCCGGCAGGAGATTCTGCTCGGCATCGGTGGCCTGCGTGCCCTGGCTGCCCTGGGCATCTCGCCCATCGTCTGCCATATGAACGAAGGACATTCGGCCTTTCTGGCCCTGGAAAGAATCCGCCTGTTGATGAGCGAACACGGCCTGACTTTCGCCGAGGCCAACGAGGTGGCCGCCGCCGGCCATGTCTTCACCACGCATACGCCGGTGGCCGCAGGCCATGACTACTTCGATGCTGACCTGATGACGCGCTACTTCAGCAAATATGCGGCGACGCTTGGTTTGTCCATGAAGGAGTTTCTCGCCCTCGGCCGGCAGAAACCCGACGACGACAAAGAGCCCTTTTGCATGACCATCCTCGCCCTGCGTCTGGCCAGAGCCCGGAACGCTGTCAGCCGACTTCATGAGAAAGTGTCGCGGCGGATGTGGGCTGGGCTGTGGCCCGATATCCCCGAGGACGAGATCCCGATCTCCCACGTGACCAACGGTGTGCACTCGAGCTCGTGGATCTCGAAGGAAATGGCGGCACTCTTCGACCGCTATCTCGGCCCGCGTTGGCGGGAGCAGCCTGCGGACCAGACGGTGTGGGAGATGATCGACGAGATCCCTGTGGCGGAACTGTGGCGCACCCACGAACTCCGCCGGGCCCGTCTGGTGGCTTTCGTGCGCCGCTGTCTCTGTGCCCAGGTCCGGCGCCAGGGCGGCTCCGCCGCTGAGCTCGAAGCCGCCGAGGAAGTGCTGGATCCGGACGTGCTGACCATCGGCTTCGGCCGCCGGTTTGCGGCTTACAAGCGCGCCACACTGCTGCTGCACGACGAGGAGCGCTTCGTGAAGTTGCTGGCCGACCCCGACCATCCCGTGCAAATCATCTTCTCGGGCAAGGCACATCCTCAGGACAGTCCGGGCAAAGAGTTGATCCGTCGGATCATTCACTTTGCCCGACGCAAGGAGATCCGCCGGCGCGTCGTCTTTCTCGAGGACTACGATATGGACGTGGCTCGCTACATGGTGCAGGGTGTCGATGTCTGGTTGAATACGCCCAGGAGACCGCGCGAGGCCAGCGGCACCAGTGGCATGAAGGCGGCCTTCAATGGTGCTCTCAATGTCAGCACGCTGGACGGCTGGTGGGACGAAGCCTACAGCCCTGAAGTGGGCTGGGCCATTGGCCGCGGCGAGGAATACGAGGATCTCGACCTCCAGGACACCATCGAATCCAGAGCGCTCTACGATCTGCTCGAGAAAGACGTGATTCCCACCTTCTACGACCGCGGCCCGGACGGGTTGCCACGGCGCTGGGTCAGCCTGATGAAATCGTCCATGGCCAGGCTGTGTCCGCAATTCAACACCAATCGAATGGTGCGCGAATACACGGAAAAATTCTACGTGCCGGCATGCAGCTACTTTGAGCATCTGTCGGCCGATGGCTTCTCACCGGCGCGCGCCCTGGCAGCCTGGAAAGCGCGGGTGGCCGCCAACTGGGCCCAGGTGCGTATCGAGCAGGTGGAGGCCACCTCGGACGACCGCCTTCGTGTTGGTGACATGCTCGAGGTCCGTGCCCGCGTCCGGCTCGGCGAGCTGACGCCCGAAGACGTAGCCGTGCAGGTCTACCTGGGCCGTCTGGACACCAAGGGCAATATCGTCGAGCCGCAGATCGCCACGATGAATCACCAGGGTACTGAAGCGGACGGCACGCATGTGTTCGTCGCTGGAGCCGTGCCGTGCTCAAAGAGCGGCCTGCATGGCTTCACGGTGCGGGTGCTGCCGCACCACGACGATCTGCAGATCCCCTGGGATCTGGGACTCGTCGTCTGGGCGCAGTGAGAGGGTGGTGGGCGGAGGGCAAAATGCAAAACGGAAAACGCAAAGTGCAAAGGGACGAGACGAAAGTACATGCGTTCCTGTTGGCGATCGGGTGGGAGGCGGGGCGGGTCGCAGGACTCAGATATGCGATATCAGCGATGAGTAGTTCGCCGTGACAGGCAGCCGCCCCCGAATACCTGATAGCCGGTACCTGGTACCCGGTACCTGGTTTCTGGTATCTGATACCACGGGGCTAGATACTTAGGACTCATTAGGAGGGAGTCATGACTGCCTTTCATGAACAACTCATAGAGGCCGCCGGCACTGTCTGGCAGGCCATACTGTCACATCCTTTCCTGAAGATGACGGCCGACGGCACCATCCCCGACGAGACCTTTAAGACCTGGATGCAGCAGGACTATATCTTCGTTCGGGAGGCCATTCCCTTTACCGCGGTTCTACTCGCCAAAGCGCCGCTGCCGCTGCGGCCGAGCCTTTCCGAAGTCATCCCGGCCCTCAACGCTGAGCTCGATCTCTTCGCAAAGAACGCTCAGGCCCATGGCATCGAGCTTGAGGATGTTCAGCCTGCACCGACGTGCCATGCCTACCTGCAGTTCCTCATGGCCACGGCCTACGGTCGATCCTTCGAAGAGGGATTCACGGTGCTCTATGCCGCTGAAAAAGCCTATCTCGATTCCTGGATGGAGGTCAAAAAGAACCAGCGGGCGCCGAGCCCATGGCAGTCGTTCATCGACAACTGGACCAGTGAGGCGTTCCAGCAGTACGTCGGTTGGCTGGCCACGACGCTGGATGATCTCGCCACCGGCAAGCCCGAAAGCGACCGCCGGGCAATGCAGGAGCTGTTCCTGACCACGGCAAGGTACGAATACCTTTTCTGGGAAATGGCGGCAACCCGCGAGCAGTGGCCTACGTCTTAACGGAGGAAACTGGTGTTCCTAATTCACAGGAGGAATGTATGAAACGAGTCCTGGCCTTTCTCTTCCTCTTGACGTCCGTTTCTTTTGGTCAGGAGGTTCGCCTCAAAGTGCCTTACACGCGCTTCGTGCTGCCCAATGGGTTGAACGTGATCCTGCATGAGGACCACTCGACGCCGCTGGTTAGTGTCAACGTCTGGTATCACGTCGGCTCGGGCCGCGAGAAGCCTGGCCGAACCGGCTTTGCCCACCTGTTCGAGCACATCATGTTCGAAGGCTCCGGGCATGTGGCCGAGGGCAAATTCGACGAGTGGCTCGAGGCCGTTGGCGGCGACAACAACGGTTCGACCACCCCGGATCGGACGAACTACTGGGAGAATCTCCCCAGCAATGCCCTGGAGCTGGCGCTGTACCTGGAGTCGGACCGCATGGGCTACCTGCTCGAAGCCATGTCTCCGTCCAAGGTGGACGGCCAGCGCGACGTTGTCAAGAACGAGCGCCGGCAATCCTACGAGAACCGCCCGTACGGCATGGCCAACATCGTCCTGGCGGAAAATCTGTTCCCGCCGGAGCATCCTTACCATTGGCCGACCATCGGTTCGATGGAGGATCTGAGCGCTGCCAGCTACCAGGATGTCGTCGAGTTCTTCAAGAAGTATTACGGTCCCAACAACGCCAGCCTGGTCATAGCCGGCGACATCGATCCGGCCAAGACGCGCGCCCTGGTGGAGAAGTGGTTCAGCGATGTGCCGGCCGGGCCGCCCGTTTCCCCTATCGACGCGCCGGTGGCATACCTGACTCAGGAGAAGCGGCTGGTGCTCGAAGACCGGGTGCAGTTGCCGCGGCTCTACATGTGCTGGCTGTCCCCGGCCCGATTTGCACCCGGCGACGCCGAACTCGACATCCTGGCGAGCGTTTTCGCTGGCGGCAAGAACTCTCGTCTCTACAAACGCCTGGTCTATGACATGCAGATCGCCCAGGATGTCTCCGCGTTCCAATGGTCCGGGCAACTCGGTTCTTCCTTCCGCATCGTGGCTACGGCACGCAGTGGCCACAACCTCCATGAGTTGGAAGAGGTGATCCAGGAAGAGATCGACCGGATCAAGAAGGAGCCGCCGGCGGAGCGCGAGGTGCAACGCGCCGTCAACCAGTACGAGGCCAGGTTTCTCGACAGCCTGGAGCGCATTGGTGGCTTTGGTGGTAAGGCGGACCAGCTCAATGCCTACTTCACGTTCACCGGTGACCCGGATTACTTCAACGAAGATCTGGCGCGCTACAAGGCACTCGACCCGGACGACATCAGCGCCGTGGCCCAGACGTACCTGCGGGATGACGGCCGCGTCGTGTTGAGCATCGTGCCGAAGGGGAAGAAGGAGTTGGCTGCTACGGCAAGAAAGGAGAGCGACTGAGATGAGAATTCGATCGTTCAGAGAACAGCCCATGCCGCGACGATCAGCCGCTGGTCGGCCCCGAAGATCTCTGTTTTCGCTGTGGCTGTTTGCCCTGTGGATAGTTGGCTCGGCTGCCCTCTACGGCCAGGCCCCCGATCGCAGCAAACCGCCAGAGATCGGGCCGCCTCCTCAACTGAAACTCCCGCCGATCCAACATCTTGAACTGTCGAACGGCCTGCCCGTGATTCTGTTCGAGAAACACCAGGTACCGCTGGTGCAGATCAACGTGGTCATCAAAGCGGGTTCGGCGATGGACCCGAAAGACAAGGCCGGAGTTGCCAGCATGACACTGGCCATGCTGGACGAAGGTGCCGGGTCGCGCGATGCGCTGCAGCTGGCCGACGCCATCGACCTCCTCGGCGCTCGCATCTCCGCCTCGGCCGGATATCACACCTCGCGCGTGGCACTGCACACGCCTCTGAGCAAGCTCGATTCGGCCCTGGCGCTCCTTGGCGACATCGTCCTGAGGCCGAACTTTCCGCCCGATGAGCTCGAACGCCAGCGCAAGCAGCGCCTCACCACTCTGCTGCAGTGGCATGACGAACCCCGCGCCATCGCATCCGTGCTCTTCAACCGGACCCTCTTCGGAACCAGGCACCCCTACGGCTTACCCAGCATCGGCACGGAGAAGAGTCTGAGGGCGTTGCGGGTAGACGACTTGAGAGAGTTCCACTCGACCTACTTCCATCCGAACAATGCTTTCCTGGTGGTTGTAGGTGACGTGAGTGGTGAAGCGATTCTGCCCAGGCTGGAGAAAGTGTTCGGTGGATGGCAGGCTGCGAAAGTGCCGGTGGCGACCTGGCCGGGGATCAAGCAGGTGAAAAAGCGACAGATCTACCTGGTGGACAAGCCCGGGGCGGCGCAGTCGGAAATCCGCATCGGTCGGGTGGGGGCGCCGCGGCTGACGAAGGACTACTTTGCCATCGTGGTGATGAACACCATCCTTGGCGGGTCGTTTACGTCGCGGCTGAATCAGAATCTGCGCGAAGAGCACGGCTATTCGTATGGCGCCGGATCGTTTTTCGATTTCCGGCCGCTGCCAGGGCCGTTTCTGGCTGGTGCGGCGGTGCAGACCGATGTCACGGACAAGGCCTTGACAGAGTTCATGAAGGAGCTGCGCGGCATCCTGGAGCCCGTGTCCGACGAGGAGCTGAAGCGGGCCAAGAACTACGTCGCCCTGCGCTTCCCAGGCAACTTCCAAACAGTGGCCCGCATTGCCCGGCGACTCGAGGAGTTGGTCGTCTATGACCTGCCGGACAGCTACTTCAACGACTATGTCCAGCGGATCCTGGCGGTGACCAAGGCGGATGTCCAGCGAGTGGCCAGGAAGTACATCGACCCGGAGAAGATCGCCATCGTCGTAGTCGGCGATCGCCAGAAGATCGAGAAGGGTGTCCGGGCTTTGAACCTGGGGCCGATCAAGATGATGTCCGTCGACGATGTGCTTGGCAAGGTGCCCAGGGTCAAGGGCACAAGCTGAGGCGCGTCGATTCAGCATCGAATCGCAAGCGAGGGTCAGGGCACGACCTGAAGTTCTGGGATGATCCCCTGACCCTCGTTTCGGCTGAGCTCCTGGATTCGGCTGCGCGTGGGATCTTCCTGCTGCATTCAGCCGATGGCGCGATCGCGGTGAATTGACTTGGCCAGGTTTTGTTTGTACATTTCTTGACGAGTGCCGGACAGCATGGTAGAAAGCCCGAAAGGTGCCGGGAGAGAAGATGCAAAAAGGTAGGAGTTCCTGGGTCGGCGGTCTTTTTCTACTGCTACTGGCCTCCTTGATGCTCACCGCCGCCCATGCCCAAAGTGTCCCGGCGAAGACGGACAGCCTGGTTGCCCGAGCCGACTCCATGCTGGCGCAGGGGAAGTTGCAGGAGGCCGAGCGGGCCTACAAGGCGGCGCTCAAGCTCGACAAGAACCTCCTGCGTGCCTATCGCGGGCTTGGCAAGATCGACATCGAGAGAGAGAAGTGGGGCGACGCCGGCGAAAAGTTCGGGGAGATCCTGAAACGCGATCCGGAGAACAAAGAAGCGCACTACTATCGCGGCATCTGCTATCGCGAGACTGGCAAGAGCAAGGCGCTGCTGCTGCGGAAGATCGACTGGAACAAATCGAAGAAGCACTTTCAGTGGGTCATCTCGCGGGACTCGCTCTTTCAGGACGTGCTCTACCAGTATGCCCGCCTCCTGCGTTACCGCCGCAAGTATGCCGAGGCTGTTGAGTTCGGCCAAAGAGAGATCCGACTTCGGCCCGATCTGGTGCGACCCCAGGTCGGGCTTTTTCGCCTCTACCGCTATTTCATCACTCACAAGAGCGAGAAGAAGGCCATCGCCTGGCTTCGAGAGCAGCCCTGGGATCAGGCCCGCTTCGCCATCGGCGAAAAGCTTCGCCGCGACCGCAAACTGGCCGAAGCCGACTCGATTTTCCAGGCGCTGCTGGCCGACTCGTTGGGCATGCCGCGCCAACCCATCTACCTTGCTCTGGCGCGCATCCGCTACGCCCAGAACAGGGCCGACGAGGGAGAGCGGTTTTTCTGGCGCGCCGTGGATGAGATCGACAACGCCGTTGCCGCCGATCTGGTCCTGGAGGATGTCAAGTATATCCTCAACGATGAGGAGCTGCGTGAATACCGCAGCCTGGGGTCGAAGTCTGAGAAGATCGATTTCTTCCATCGACTGTGGGCGAAGCGCGACCCCACTCCCGCTGCAGCCACCAACGTTCGCCTGGCCGAGCACTACCGGCGGCTCCTCTACGCCGAGAAGAACTACGAGTACGACGGTTTCCGTACGTGGTTCAACAGTCCCGACAAGCTCCACTACCTGGCCTTTCCCAAGACCTACAAGCTCAATCACGAATTCAACGACAAGGGCCTGATCTACATCCGCCAGGGGCCTCCGGATGAGCGCGAGGTGACGGTGGCGGCGGACCTGCCCACCAACGAGTCGTGGCGCTACTGGAAGAGAGACGGTCATCCTGAGATGATTTTTCACTTCCTCATCGACACCAACGCTACGGGCAACAACTGGCGCCTGGCACCCATGCTGACCGACCCTCGAATGGTGGAAGATCGGATCACCTGGGGCAGCCTCTATCATCGCCTGCTGCGGGCCACCGAGCTGGAACGCCTGCCTCTGGCCGAGGAGATGGCCGAGCAGAGCCGGAAGGCGGTGGAGGTGGGCATGAGTACCGACCGGCACACCTGGGGCAAGGAGATGGAGCCATTGGAGATGCCGTTCGCCATGGCCAGCTTCCGCGGCCGGGATCGCAAGACCCGGGTCGAGATCTACTTCGCGTTGCCGGTTTCGACCCTGAAGGAGGCGGCGAAGGAGAGCGGCGGGGAGCTGCGAATCGAGAAAGGCCTCTCGGTCTACGACAGCAACTGGCGTCCGATCTTCGAAAAACGCGACACCCTTCTGTTCCGGTCGCAGGAGCAGGCTGGGGAGGACTTTCTCGGGCAGTTTGCGTTTACGGTGGCCGCAGACTCCTACAGCGTCGGATTCGATGCCCATCCGTTGGGCACTCAGCTCCTGGCCGGATGGAAGGCGGACGAGCGCTTCCCCGACTTTTCGTCCGCCAGGCTGGCTGTCAGCGACATCGAGCTGGCAGACCGCATCGAGCCGGCGACCGGCGCTGGAGAGTTTGTCAAGAATGGCCTCGAAGTCGTGCCCAATCCGCGCAAGCGATTCCGGCGCAGAAACCCCGCCTTCCTGTACTTCGAGGTCTACAATCTGCGTCGCGACCAGGAGGGCAAGACGGCTTTCTCGATCGAGTACACTCTGACTCTGGTGAAAGGGAAGAAGGGTGGCGTGAAGAAGTTGTTCGGCATCTTCGGGGGTGGCGGCAAGTCGTCGATCACCGTGCGCATCGACCGCGAGGGCACGACCTCCGATTCCATCGAGCACATGGCCGTGGACGTGAGCAAACTCAAGCCCGGGGAGTATACGCTGGAGGTTCGGGTGGAAGACAAGAATGCCAGGACCTCGGCGACGCGGAAGGCGAAGGTGAAGTTGGAGTGAGGGGAGCGCGCTGGCAACAAGTTCACCGGTTGCCAGATGTCATGCAGTTGAAGTTAGTGACCAACCCTATTTTTTGAGTTTCAGGATACCGATGGTAGCTACAGCCAAGAAAACAGTATATAGAGATATGAGGTAAGCTGGTCTCGATTGAGTGCCGAAAATATAGATTCTGTGATGCCATTCAGTAGTTGTGATTATTATCCAACCCAGCGTCGCGATTATCGAGGACAGTTGCAGGAGCCGAACATTGAGAGGGGTTTTGTCAGAGGGAGTAGAACTCAGCAAAACGACCCTTGATTATTCTGATATTTCTTACGGCCTATGGCTTGCGCAAAACCTGCGAGCGCCGAGTCAGGGCCATGCGCTTGTTGGACGGTCATCACTTCGGAACTCGCCCCCATCGTTGGAGCCACCACCTCATGCACTTATGGGCAACATCGACGCGCTCACAGAACATCAGAGGACAGCCACCAACGATATATTTCATCCCAAGACGTTGGCACTCGCGGACAGCCTCTGGCGAGACGCTACCGTTTCCAAAGGAACGATGAAACCAGACGCGCGTCACACCATGCTGCTTGCACTGGCGGACGATCGAGGCTGAGACGCTGGGGTGGGTCGCAATCACAACACCGTCGAGCTGCCCTGGTATGGAGGCGATGTCCGGGTAACACTGCACACCCTCGAACTCTTCGGCGTTGGGGTTGACCGGGAACACCTCGTAGCCGCAATCCCTCAGTTTCTTGAACACGGAGTTGGCGGCGACGTCCCCATGCCGCGAGACGCCCGCTACAGCGATGCGCTTTCCCTGAAGGAACTGTTCAACTGATTCCGGAACTCTCGTCATAGAAACTCCCCAGTCCGTTGCTCCGTCCAACGTCTTGCGCATCAGCCGCGGCCGTTTGCGACGACCAGATCAAGGTTTTTATCTTTGTTCAAGTCTACTGCTACAACCTGCGTCGGCCCCTCACCTGCGCGAAATGTCTTTTTGATCAGGGACAGACGCTGCTGTGCTTCCAGGGTCTCTACAAACCCTGGCCAGGAAACCGTAAGAGCAACGGTAAGAACTATCCATTTCCGATTCATCTCAAGCCTTTCCGGCACATAACGCTGACGTGAGTTGCGGCAGGTGACAGAGAACATGAACCGGTCCCCTACCTGCTTTCTACCTAGCTCCCCTCACTCTTTCCCAGCAATTTCGCCTTGGCCTGCCGGAATTCGTCGTCGGTGAGGACCCCCGATGAATGAAGCTTTGCCAGCTTTTCAAGCTCACTTGAAAGAGACGTGGTAGCCACGGAATTTGTCGTCATCTCCTGTTTGTCGATTGCTGTTGAAGCAGCACCCCCGCCTGTATCGAATGCGTCCTCGGATTTGGCATCAGGGATCGCCCGGCCACGCCACCGGCACAGGGCTGCTACCAGCAGTGCATTAACGAAGGCCATTGCCAATACAAATGTGATGTAACTTGGCTCCAACTGTCCTGCTGTGCTTACTCCGCTCGTCAATTTCCCAAAGGGCTCCATCAGGAAGTTGAAGGGATAAAGAATAAGAACAGTAGAAGCTGCGGAAGACGGCCTGATAGGCCAAAATGCCGACGCCAGGAGCGTCACGATTGGGATAAGGAAAAAGTTGATCCCACCCCAATCCCAATGGATCAGCGGAGGTGATATGAACAGCCAGAGGACCAGGACAGACATTATGATCAGCCACGGCTTTTTCCCTCGGTATCGAACAGAGATTCCAATTCCAGACTTATCGTGCCTGGAAGTTGGTATCCGACCAATCAGAGCCGCGATGATGGATCCCACAGTGCCTATGATGGCAGCGATAATCGAAGCTTCCATTCAATCCCGCCTCAAGCAAAAGGGTCTATGAGAAAATAAGCATCTGCCTGACGTCTTGGCGGTAACCGCCCCGGACGAAAACGATGGTGGAAAAAGAAATAAACTCTCATTTTGCCATCGAAACGGAGCTCGCCCGCCTACGGGCGAAGTCGGGTTCATTGACTGGTTGTGTGGCAGTCGTCCTCTATCTTAAAAGTAGCATCTTCTTTGTCTCCACGAGACGATTACCCGTTTGCAGTTTGTAAAAATAGATGCCACTTGCAAGGTTACTTGCGTCAAGATGAATCGAATAGCTACCCATTTCCTGGAATTCATTGACTAACGATAGAACCTCCCTGCCTAGTATATCAATAATCTTCAAGGTGACAAAGCCTGGAGTTGGCAATGAGTAGGAAATCGTGGTTTCCGCATTGAAAGGATTTGGATAGTTCTGTGAAAGTTTGAATCTGTCGGGAAACGTCGACGGAGGTTCTACGTAAACCGGCCTGTCAGTTTCCCCTTTGATCAAAGTAAAGTAATCCTGTCGCGCTCCACCTGAATCCAGGAAAGTGACCTCGACTCTGTTGCTATCGACATCGAGCACCACTGATCCAAGGACATTCAACGATACGGCCATTGCAGGATGATCTAAAGCACCGCCACTGGTCTTTCCTGAACTACCAGCTACGATATAGACAGCTCCTTCATGGCTTGCCGGTCCGAGGGTGGGTTTTTGGTAAGCGCCATCTTCATCGGCCCGGCCGTTTCCTCTGTCGATGATCATGTCATTTGTCAGAGTGCTGGAATTGCCGTAGTGCCCATCCAGGAGAAAGGTGCGCTCGTAGGAATGACTATGGCCGGTAAGCACCAGATCCACGCCACCATTTTCCAGAATCGGCAAAGCATTGGATCGCATTTCGATCAACTGAGTTTCGGTATCGGAATTGTGGGAGCCCTTAGTGTACGGCGGATGATGCCAGAAAGCGATGGTCCAATCCAAGGTGTTGGCCGCAAGATCGTTCTGTAGCCAGGTTAGCATGGGACCGGTAGTAGATCTGGAAATATCATGCGAGTTCAGACAGATAAAATGAATGTTGGCATACTCAAAGGAGTAATAAGCTTCCGTGCCAGTAGCAACTCCTCCTGCCTCCCCATTAGCAGGTAGTGTGAAGATATTATAGAAAACACCGGTCTGCGTGGGCGATGATGCGCTGTGTCCGTCATGGTTCCCAAAAGCCGGCCAAAGCACGGATGTCCGCAACATGGTCGGGTACATATCGAAAACAGCCGCCTGGTATTCGTTATCGGTGCCGTCGTTATAGGCATTGTCGCCGAGCATCACCCATAAATCTGTATGAATGGTATCGGTATAAGCATAATATGCATCCCGCACGGCCCGTTGATTCGCATTTGCGGTACCCGCATCACCGAGTACCCAAATTCGGGTCTTCTTTGGTGTTCCAGCAACGGGTGCTGTGATGAAAAAGTAGCCGAGGCCAATCGCCAACGTGTCGCTGGTGCTACCGACGGAATAGTAATATTTTGTGCTGGGAAAAAGACCGGTCAGCCTTAACTCGTGTTCAGTGGTTAGAATTGAGTCGTCGATTGCTGAAGAGAGAGTATCCGGATTTGTACCATATCGAACCCGGGTATCCGTGGCGATGTCTGTTCGCCAGCGCACTACAATGCTGGTGGGAGTGCCGGTTTGCAGGTAAGGGCCGCGAACCAGGCTTGCTGAATTCTGTATCCTTGCTTCGTGAGTTCGTTGGTCTTCTTTCTCACCTGCACCATAACTGGATCCTTGTGTGTTGAGCAAGAGACAGGTGAATGCAGCAAGACCAATGCACCTTAAGAGGAACCTTCCCATGGCGATAGCGCTCATACCTTGCGCGGCAGTATTTATGGAGTCATCCGCAAGCAGCCACCTAACAAGATGCTCGGTGGCCGAGGACGGACAGGGCTCTTGACTTCCGACTATAG
>CAZGRP010000075.1:0-14139 GCA_964527995.1 uncultured Cytophagia bacterium
CCTGCGCGTGCTGGTGGTGGACGACAACGCCACCAATCGACGTATTCTCGAGGAGGTATTCCGGAACTGGGGCATGATGCCCACCCTCGCCGACAGCGGTGCCGCGGCGTTGTCGGCCCTCGAGAAGGCGCAGAGCGAGCATGCTTTCTTCTCTCTGGTCCTGACGGATGCACAGATGCCGGGGATCGATGGGTACACCCTGGCAGAGCACATTCACGCCATGGCTCAGCCCGACCGGCCGGTGCCGCCGATTGTAATGTTGACTTCGGCCGGCTACTCCAGTCGCTTGTACGGAGCCCGTTCTCGACAAGGCTCGGGCAGCGGATCGGAATACCCTGTGGGGATCTCCGCCTCGCTGACAAAGCCTGTCAAGCAGTCGGAGCTTCTGGACACGGTGGTGAGGGTGCTGGGAGCCTCGTCGCTGGCGAACGGTAGCCACGCTTCCTCTGCCTCCAGCGCCGACGCGGATTCCAGCTCCAAGAACGGTCGACCTTTGCGCATCCTGGTGGCCGAAGACAACCGGGTCAACCAGAAGCTGGCAGTCAGGATTCTTGAAAAGTGGGGCCACAACGTGGACGTGGTAGAGACCGGCCGCCAGGCGCTGGAAGCCCTAGAAAAGTCGGGATTTGGCGGGTACGACCTGGTTCTCATGGACGTGCAGATGCCGGAGATGGATGGTTTCGAGACCACAGCGGCTATTCGGCAGAAAGAAAAGGAGCTGGCCACCTACGTGCCCATCATCGCCATGACGGCGCATGCAATGAAGGGAGATCGCGAGCATTGCCTCGAGGCCGGAATGGACGGCTATGTGTCGAAGCCGATCCAGGCTCAGGAACTTCATGAGGCCATCGACAGGGTTGTAGGCTCACATCTCAACAACAGCTCGCCTGATGGGAACCGGCGCCCGAGGATCAAGGTGGTGGACGTCCGCGAGATCTTGGCCCATATCGGTGGTGATCGGGAGCTTCTGGGAGAACTGGCCGGGCTCTTCCTGGGCGATTACCCTCGGCTGCTTGCCAAAATCCAGGATGCCCTTGCGCAGCAGGACGCTGGCGCGTTGCGGGAAGCGGCTCATACGTTGAAGGGGGCCGTCGGGAATTTTCAGGCACATCAGGCATACCAGGCCGCTTTGAAACTCGAAATAATGGGTCGTGAAGGAGATTTGACCGGGGCGGAAGAAGCGTACTCGAAACTCGAGTCGGAGTTGGAAAGGCTCCGGCCGGCCTTAGAGGACTTTGCACAAGCTACAAATATGTCGTGTGAGGCAGACTGAATCGAGGCGGACCGGATAAGGCCGGGCAGCGGCCGAAACCCAACGGTGCCAGGTGCTTTCAGCCACCTCCAGAGGGGCTGTTTACGACGAATCAAACGATAGGATGATCAATGATTCCCGCAGGGGAGAGCTCTCGAAGGTGGGCAATATGGGCAGGTGACCGCCGCAGAGGATGGAAAGGGCAGGCCGTCTCTGCGGTGATCGCCTTCCTGTTCTTGTGTCCGCGGTATGTCGCCGCCCAACGGTTGCAGTTCGTCAACTATACCGTGGCGGATGGGCTGCCTCAGTCCCAGATTCACACAATTCTGCAGGACAGGCTGGGGTATCTGTGGTTTTCGACATCCGGTGGCGTAGGCCGGTACGATGGCGTCAGATTCACCAACTATGATAGCCACAACGGCCTGCCGGCGATGGACGATGTCTATGCCATGCTGGAGGATCGTCACGGTGATCTGTGGTTCGGAACCCTGGGTGGCGGCCTGAGTCGCTTCAGGCAGGACGCACCTCAAGGAAGGCAGTTCGAGTATTTCGATCGCAGCCGCGGGTTTGACGGAGACAACGTCTATTCGATGCTGGAAGATCGGCGCGGCACGCTCTGGTTCGGCACGGACAGCGCCAGGGTGGTCAAGTTCGACGGCCGGGAATTCCAGACAATCCAGCTCGATTCCGCCGGGCGGGACAACTACGTCCGGGCAATGGCAGAAGATCCGGCCGGCAACCTCTGGTTCAGCGTCTATGGCAGGGGCATCTTTCGTCTCTCTCGGGGCATGTTGACCCAGCTCACGTCGAGAGACGGGCTGGTGGACGACCACGTCTATGTCATCACACCCGACTCGTCAGGGGCTCTGTGGCTCGGAACCAAGGCAGGAGTGTCCCGCTTTGTGCCTGGGGCTTCTCCTGAAAAGGCATGGACTCAATTCACCAAGGAAAGCGGGCACTTGCCCGCCGAGCGGGTATACGCGATCCTGGTGGACCGAGAAGGTGCAGTGTGGATCGGCACTGATGGCGGTGGCGTGTGCAGACTCTCGTCCGGCAGAACCACTGTCTACAACCACAAGAATGGACTGATCAACAACCGAGTTTTCGCTATTTTCCAGGACCGCGAGGGCAACTTGTGGTTCGGCACGGCTGGGGGCGTCAGCAAGCTGGCGCAACAGCAATTCCAGACCTGGGATACCGAACACGGCCTGCCCGACGATTACGTCACCGCCCTGCTCAGGGACAGGCAGGGGCGACTCTGGGTCGGGACCAATGGTGCAGGCGTAGCCGTGTTGGCAGACGGCAAGTTTCGCACCTACAGCCAGGAAGATGGGTTGGTCCACAACATTGTGCGGGCCATCTTCCAGGACGACGCGGGCAACATCTGGCTCGGCACCCGGGGAGGGCTGAGCAAATTCTCCGGCGGCGTCTTCACGAACTACACGACGGCGCAAGGTCTTCCCGGAGACTACGTGCGTGACATCGTCGCCGACTCGGCTGGATACATCTGGCTTGCCACCGACCGGGGAGTCAGCAGGTTCGATCCACGCCAGTCGCCACCTCAGTTTGTCAACTTTTCCGCTTCGGACGGACTGGGAGGAACTTCGGTGTGGGTGGCGCTACGCAGTCGCAGCGGGGATCTCTGGTTCGGCACCAATGGCGGTGGCGTCTCCAGGTTCAAAGATGGGGTCTTCACGACATTCACCACCCGTGACGGCCTGGTCGGAGATCGTGTTTTTGCCGCCGCAGAAGACCGAGAAGGTCGCATCTGGTTTGGCACCAAGAGCGGAGTCAGCCGCTACGACGGCCGGAGTTTCGAGAATTTTACCATGAAAGATGGCCTCGCGGACGAGTCCGTTTGGGCCATTCTGGAAGATCCACAGGGTCGACTCTGGTTCGGCACCAATCGCGGGCTCGACCGTTTTGACGGCAAGCAGTGGCGCCATTACGACAGCAGATCTGGTCTCGCTGGGGATGAGATCAACATACACGCGGCCATGGTCGATACCGCCGGCGAATTGTGGTTCGGCACCGTCTCAGGGCTCACCAAATACAATCCCCGCGAAGACGTCGTGTCGAGGGTGCCCCCGCCGGTCTACATCGAGAGCGTGATTGCCGCCTCGCAGGTTCGGCGGCCAGACTCTACCCTGAAACTGCCCTATCGGCAGAATACCATTGCCTTCACCTTCATCGGCCTTTCGTTCAAAGATGAGTCGAGCGTCAAGTACCAGTACTATCTGGAAGGCTTCGAGAGCGGCTGGAACGAGCCGACGGCTCTGAGATTCGCCAGGTACACCAATCTCGACCACCGGGCCTATGTTTTTCACGTGCGAGCGATCAACGGCGATGGCGTCCGCAGCCAGAGAGAGGCTACCTTCGCCTTCGAGGTCTTCCCTCCGTTCTGGCACCGGTGGTGGTTTCTCACGCTGAGCGGTGTCTTGCTGCTCGGCCTGTTGTTTGGAACGTACAGGTGGAGGGTGGCGCGGATCAAACACCTGAACCGCCTTCTGGCGGCAAGGGTGGCTGAACGTACGGCAGAACTGGAGCGTGCCCGCGAGGCTGCCGAGGCCGCCAGCCGAGCCAAGAGCGAGTTTCTGGCCAACATGAGTCATGAGATTCGGACGCCGATGAATGGCATCATCGGCATGACCGAGCTGGCTCTAGACACAGAGTTGAACCGCGAGCAGCGCGAGTACCTGGAGACGGTCAGGAAGAGTGCGGACTCTCTGCTTGCTTTGCTGAACGACATACTCGACTTCTCGAAGATTGAGGCGGGCAAGCTGGGAATGGAGAATATCGACTTCCGGCTGCGCGACAGCCTGGGCGACACGTTGAAGGTGCTGGCGGTGCGCGCTGCTGCCAAAGGTCTGGAACTGGCCTACGACATTGACCCGGAGGTGCCCGATCTGCTGGTGGGCGACCCCGGCCGTTTGCGGCAGATCATCACCAACCTGGTGGGCAATGCCATCAAGTTTACTGACCATGGTGAGGTGGTGTTGGAAGTGAGGCGTGAAGTGGGGAGCGGAGAGTGTGAACCGAAGGGTGGGGAGCGTGCTGTAGCCTCGGCCTCTGCCACTGCGCCCGACGCCCCACCCTCCGCCCTCCGCTCCCCACGCCCCACAGACAGCAGCGACGACCGCCCGCCAGAGGAGCCCGCCAAGGTCGTTCTCCATTTTTCTGTGCGCGACACCGGCATCGGCATCCCGCGGCAGAAACAACCTTTGATTTTCGAGTCCTTCACTCAGGCCGACGGGTCGACCACGCGCAAGTATGGCGGCACGGGCCTGGGGTTGGCGATCTGTCGGCAGTTGGTGGAGATGATGGGTGGCCGCATTTGGGTGGAGAGCCCTGCGGATTCTGCGGACCACAGTGCGCCGCAATCCGCAAGCGCCAATTCGCAACCCGAACACGGTCCGGGCAGCATTTTCCATTTCACCGCAAGGTTCGGCGTTCAGCCGGCTGAGGCGACTCGTGTGAACCCCAAGCGGCCTGACGATCTCTGCGGCCTGCGGGTCTTGGTGGTGGATGACAATGCCACCAACCGTCGGATTCTGGAGAAGATGTTTCGAAACTGGGGGATGGAGCCGACGGTTGCGCGGGATGGCTCGGAGGCAATGATGGCGGTGGAGGCGTTGCGACGCCAGACAGGCGAGGGCTTCAGCCTGGTGGTGCTCGATGCTCAGATGCCGGAGATGAGTGGCTTTGAAGTCGCCCGGCGGCTGAGGGCGGAGGCAGCGGCATCCGAGGCACGGCCGGCACCGGCCATTGTGCTGTTGACCTCGGCGGGGCGTCGCGGGGATGGGGGGCGTTGCCGCGAGGTGGGGATTTCGGCCTACCTGACCAAGCCGGTGAAGCAGTCGGAGCTGTTGGCTACGGTTCGGACCGTTCTGGCTTTCGAGTCGGCACCGGAGGCGGAAGGATCGAGGAATGGTCACGGCCGTACTCTGGTCACACGTCATTGGCTACGTGAGGGGCAGCGCAGCCTGCGCATACTGGTTGCCGAGGACAACCCGGTCAACCAGAAGCTTGCCAGCCGCATGCTGGAGAAGCGCGGTCACACGGTCGTTGTTGCCGAGAATGGTAAGGAGGCGGTGGCGGCGGTGGAGCGGGCAGGCGCCGGTGGACTTGATCTGGTCCTGATGGACGTGCAGATGCCGGGGATGAATGGCTTTGAGGCGACGGCGGCTATTCGAGAGTGGGAGAGGCGCAATGGTGGGCATTTGCCCATCATTGCGATGACGGCCCATGCAATGCAGGGCGATCGGGAGCGCTGCCTTGAGGCGGGCATGGACGGCTATGTTTCGAAGCCGATCCATGCCAGAGAGTTGTTCGCGGCCATCGACCGGATCGTCCTGGGTGGTTCGGGCTCGGACGACGGCCGTGCCCCGGGCAGCGCTCCGGTGCAGGTGATTGACAGGGATGAGGTGGTGGCGAGCGTTGGCGGTGACCCTGAGCTTCTGAGAGAAATTGCCAGTGTTTTTCTGGAGGAGTCGCCACGGCTCCTGGCCCAGGTCCGCGACGCCCTGGACCGGCGGGATAGTAGAGCTCTGGAACGAGCTGCGCACAGCTTGAAAGGATGCGTGGGTAATTTCCATGCCCAGGCGGCTTACCACTCGGCGCTGAGACTGGAATTGCTGGCACGTGAGGGAGATCTCGGTGAGGCGGAGACCGCCTACGCAGCGCTCGTGAACGAGATGCAGCGCCTGATGCCGGCTCTCACTGCCCTGATGGAGGAGGCACCATGAAAGTGTTGATTGCAGAAGATGACGGGGTCTCCCGCCATCTCCTTGAAGTAGCCCTACAGAGACGGGGATACAAGGTAGTCTCCTGCGTCGATGGGCTCGAGGCACTGGCAGCGCTGCAACGCGATGATGCTCCGCAGTTGGCGATCCTGGATTGGATGATGCCCGGCATGGAAGGCCTGGAAGTCTGCCGGCGAATTCGCGAGGAGGAGAGCTCGCGCCCCATCTACATCGTCATGCTGACGGCCAAAGGTCGCAGGGAGGACATTGTAGCGGGCCTCGAAGCAGGGGCCGACGACTACGTCACCAAGCCGTTCGACGAGCAGGAACTCATTGCTCGCCTGCGGGTCGGAGCCCGCATCGTGGAGTTGCAGAGCAGCCTGGCTGAGCGGGTGCGCGAGCTGGAGGAGGCCCTGTCGCGTGTGCAGCAGCTCCAGGGTCTGCTGCCGATTTGTTCCTACTGCAAGAAGGTTCGCGATGATTCGAACTACTGGCAGCAGGTGGAAGGGTATGTCGCCGAACACTCCGGCGTTCGGTTCAGCCACAGCGTTTGTCCTGAGTGTTTCGAGAAGTTCGTGAAGCCGGAGCTGGAGGAAGCGTGAGTTTGGGTGTCGGGTTTAGGAGGCATGTTACACGGGATGGAAGCTTGCCGCCTGCCTATCATGCACTTCAGGATATCGAGTGTCGACAAGTTGCACGTTGACCACCCACAATGACGCGCCGGAGCGGCCGGAACCTCAGGCCGGGTCGGCAGCGGGTCCCGCCAGTCGCAGAAGGTCCTCCGCTAGTTGGATCAGGCGGTCACGATAGAACACCGTGGATTTCCAGGGCGCCGGGATCGCTGATGCCCCAAACCGGGCGCCGGCCACGGCGCCGGTAAGGGCCGCCACCGTATCCGTATCTCCGCCCAGGTGTACGACCTTGGTAACTGCCTCTTCAAAGTCGTTGCTGTCACTCAGAGCCCAGTAGACGCAGTGCACCGTGTCGATGGCCTGGGCCGTTGCCTTTGGCCTCTGCCCCATTTCCACCCACGCGCCCTTGCCCGGGAGTTGCTCAAGACCTCTGCTCAGATAGGCTGGTTCCCCATCCAAAGCATTTGCCACCCAGAAAGCGATCAGAGCGGCCGCCCACTCGGCGTTTGGGTTGTTGTGGGTGATTCGAGCTGCGGCACGAGCATAACCACCCAGTTGCTGGCGCAGGCGATGAAACGCCAGGGCGATGGGGACGGCCCGCACCAGAGCGCCGTTCGTCCCGGAAAAACCGGTATCCGCGGCATCGTCGCCGGGATGCCAGCGCCCGGATGCGAATTTTGCCAGAGCAGCCTCTGTGGTGTTACCGATATCCAATGGGTCAGAGGCGTACCAGGAGACGAGCCGCAAGGTAAGATCGACCTTATCGAACGCCCCGGTATCGGTAAGGGACTCGGCCGTGAGGATCGCCTGCTCTGTTTCGTCCGTGGTCTGTCCAGGCGCCAGGTTCAGCCAGCCTCCGCCGACCATTCCGCTGATGCGGCCGTATTTCCGCCTGATTTGCTCCGCAGTGAGATGTTCGGCCGGAGCGCCAAGAGCGTCTCCAACCGCCAACCCGAGCAACGCACCCGCGAATCTGTCACGAAGGGCATGGTTCATACAAACTCCCGCAGACGAGGCCAGTAGATAAACGGCACGAATATACCAAATCGGTGGCACATTGTCAACCACGCCCATGACGGCCATTTGGTTGCGGATCGATTCACAACGAAAGTAACCGGGCGCGATTGCAGAGGATGTCGTTGCCTCATAATTGATGTAACCCAGAGAAACGGGGCTGCTGCTGATGCCCGCGGAACCACAGAATCGCTTCAAAGCGTGCCGTCGTTGCGGCAGGGAATGAATCGCAGCGCTGGCTGGTTTAAAGATAAACGATTCATCGTGTTACGTTCGCACCGAGATGTCTCCTTCGGGGAAGCCGCGAACAGATCCTTCTCCGGCGCGGAACATTTGGCAGCGCCGGGCGTAAACGGCAGATCCGCGCGATCCGCGTCGATCTGCATCGCGGCATGACACAGAGGGGAAACAGCACAGCGAGGTTGAAATGACGTTGGACCGACGTGACGAGACCGAGTATGAACAGAAGTCTCGAAACGGCTCAGAGCAAGACCCTAAAGCCGCGGCACCTTGTCGGAGTGAGCAGAAGAAGGCACAGCCAGACCTTCCGGCGGTGATGATCGGGCATTCGTACCAGGCGAACCGGCTCCGGCGCATGGTGAATCATCTGGCCGGTCTCGATTCGCATGTGCTGATCCTGGCAGAGACCGGGACCCACCCGGAAGAAGTAGCCCATTATCTGCACAGCCGCAGCCCTCGCGCTGGTGAGCCGCTTGTGGAGATCGGGTGCCGGGCGATGCCGCCAGGACTTCTGGGAAGGCGGCTTTTTGGCGAGCGCCGGGTGGTTTTCAACGACGCCTTTTGGGACCGCGCCGGGCAACTCGAGGAGCACGAACACGCGGCTGTTGTGCTTGTCGGCGTCGAGGATCTGTCGCAGGAGCTGCAGACCAAGCTGCTGCACTTTTGCAAAACCCGGGAGTTCGTGCGATTCGGTGGCGAAGAGATCCGCCATTCCGACGCCCGGATCTTCTTCATCGCCGGAAGTGGCTTGCGCCGCCGCGTGGAAGAAGGAGCGTTTCGCGACGACCTCTACTTTCTTCTCCAGGGACGCAGCCTGCGCCTGCCACCGCTTCGCGAACGGCCTGAGGACCTGCCTCTGATCATCAGCCATATGGTCCGGCAGTGGAGTGGCCAGTCGGAAGGACCTTTCCCCATTTTCGAGCGCGCTGCCATCGAGGCCCTGCGGCTGAACACCTGGCCCGGGAACCTGCAGGAGCTGGAGTCTGTGATCCGCGAAGCGATGATCGTCTCGGGCAGCCGCACCATCCGACTGGAGCATCTGCCCGATCCCTACGGCAGCCCCCAAAACGTCAACCTTCTGACCCTGGAAGAAAATGAGCGCAGGCACATCGAGCGCGTGCTCCGGCATACAGGATTCAACAAGAGCCGGGCAGCGAAAATCCTGCGGATCTCCAGACCGACGCTGAACAGCAAGATCTTCCGCTACGGCCTTCTCAATGAGCGCCCCGCGAGCGGTACCTCCGAAGTCGCCTGACCCGATCTTCCCTTCTCAGACCAACCTTCCACGAATTCCTGCCGGCTGCAGCCCTGGTGCTCCACCCCAGGGATTCCCTGGCGCCGCGTGTCGTCTCTTCATGGAGCGGGTGCTATGTACGCAGCTCCTTCGTGGTCCCGAAATTTTCGTCAAAGGGTTTGAATTTGTGGGGTTGATATTGTAAATTAGGCCGACATCAGGCTCTCAAACTAGCCCCAAACACGAGGACGAAACGGAGGTGAAGCCGTGAGTGTAGAACTGAGTGCAGGAAAATACCGGGGTATCCGGTTGCTCGCCGACGAAACAGGTCGCTTCCGAATGATGGCGATCGACCAGCGCGGTTCAATGGTACGAGCGCTTGCGAAAGTGACCGGCAAGGACGCCAGCGACATCGGCTACCACGACATCGCCAAAGTCAAGCGTGCGGTCACGAAAGTCCTGTCTCCTTTTTCGACCGCCACTCTCACCGACCCGGTATACGGCTATCCCTATTCGATTGACGTTCTGCCCCGGAATGTCGCCCTGCTTCTCGCCTATGAAGAAACCGGCTATGAGAAGTCCGGGCCGGGCGGCAGGGAGCGCAAGACCATTCTGCTTGAAGGATGGAACGTGCAAAAGGCGCAGCATGCCGGTGCCGATGCCATCAAGCTGCTGCTCTACTACCGCCCCGATGCCTCGGCCGAGACCAACGACCACCAACACAGCATCGTTCGCCAGGTGGGAGAAGAGTGCCGGAAGCACGACCTGCCCTTCCTACTGGAAACGGTGGCCTACGCCATCGATGAACCTTCCACTGATTCGCCGGAGTTCGCCCGCAAGAAACCTCAGTTCGTTGCCGATAGCGCTCGCGAGTTCTCCAAGCCCGAATATGGCGTCGACATCCTGAAGCTGGAGTTTCCAGCGAACCTCAAGTACTGCAAAGAGTTCGCCAACGCGGTTTTCGACGACAAGAAACGGGAGCCGGTCTACGACCTTGATGAGGTCAAGGGCTTCTGCAAGGAGGTGCACAACGCCTCGGGAGTGCCCTGGGTCATCCTCAGCGCCGGGGTGGACATCAAGGAGTTTCTGGAGAACGTCCGCCTGGCCGCCTCTGCGGGTGCAAGCGGCTTCCTCTGCGGCCGCGCCATATGGAAACAGGTGACGAACTACTACCCCGATGATGCCGCCATGGAAGCGTGGCTCGAAAAAGAGGGGGCCGAGAACTTCCGGCAATCCAACGCCGCCGTTGGTGAGGCCCTGCCGTGGTTTGAACACCCGAAATTCGCGGGGCTGGAAAACGTGAGGCTGGCGAAGCAGGGCGAAGCCTGGTTCAGGCAGTATTAAGCGTCTCGACGGAAGAGGCGAACGGGGGTCGTCTCGCCGCCACGCCTCGAATCGCCGCCTGCAGGCCGACCGAAGGGGGAGACATGCCTGCAAACCATCCTGCAATCCTTGTAGTCGGGCCGGCCTATCTCGACCATGTCTTTCGCGTCGACCGCCCGCTGGTGCCGCCCGGACTATTGCCACCCGGCTGGCGGCGGCGCTATGTTCTCGACCGTAGCGTCGGCGAGCTGGGTCGCGATCCTGAACCTGCCGACATCCTGGTGGTGCGTAGCACCGCTGGTGACGAAATCCGCATCTCCGGCTCCGGGCACGCATCCTTGCCGTTCACGGGCACGGTGTTGGTGGAGGGACCCTGGGTCGGTGCCGGGCCCAGGGTGGGTCCAGAGGATCCCCGGATGGCGGCAGTTGTGGCCGAGCACACGAAAGGTCCAGCCTTTGTTGTCCGCAACAGTGTCGCTCTGGTGGAATATCGCCGCCTCCTCGGTGGCATGGGAGCCGGGTTCGCGGCGGCCCTGAAGGCCAAGCTGATTGCGCCGCTCGGAAGCCCCGACGGGGCGGCTGCGGACCAGGTGGGCGAGTCGATCCTCGGGATGCTGGCGGAAGCCGGCGTAAGCGTCATGCCTCAACTTTTGGCCGGCTATGCCAGCGATACAACCCTGCTGTTGACGAGCGGTCGCTTCGGTGACAAGTTCCCCGTCGGCCGGCGCCAGGTCGGCCGCGGTTTTCATGTCGACGAGTCCGTGGCGTCGGCACTCGGTCAGGCCGAGATTGTTGTGCTGGCCGCTGTGGAGAATGATTTTGCACGGGCTGTTCTCGACCATCTCGAGGACGCGTTCGTCGTGTTTGCCGCTACATTCCGGCACGTGATGGAGAAGGAACCGAAGCTCGTCTCCCTGGCCGAGCGTATCGACTACGTCTGCTGCAACGAGCAGGAGTGGGAGCTGCTGGACGGCCGGGAGGAGCTGCGCAGGAAGGTCCCGCTGGTCACCGTGACCCGTGGCAAGCGCGGAGCGGTGGCTTTTTTCAAAGACACGGCGGGCGAGCAGCACGTCATGCGCTTCCCAGCGTTTGGTGCCGGGATGCCGCCTGTGGACACCAACCGCGCCGGCGAGGCGTTCGCAGCAGCTTTCCTGAACTGCATTCTCGCCGAGGTTGGGGTGCCAGGGCTCCGGCGACGCGGCTACGATCCAGACCTGATCGCGCAGGCAGGGAAGGAGGCTGCCGTCGCCGCCTTTCTACAGGTGCAGACTGCGGCATTCCGGTTTGCGCCGCGTTTTGAGATTTTGCGCGAACTTCGGAGCGCCCGTGGCCAGTGGCCATGACATTGCCAGCCTTCCAGTGTAAGAAAAACCTGAACCGAAACCGGAGGGAGCCCAGCATGTCCGAAAACTCATTTCCCGCCTTGATTACCAGCCTACCCGAGGCCGACCTGCCGTTGGAAGGCGTGCGTGGTTGGATGATGCAAAACGACCGCGGCCTGGTCGTCTTTTTCGACTTCGAGGCTGGCGTAGACGTGCCCGAGCACCAGCACGGTGACCAGTGGGGCATTGTGGTCGAAGGCGAAGTGAGCCTGACCATCGCCGGCGAGACCCGTCTCTACCGGAAGGGTGACTCCTACTGGATTCCGGCCGGCACCCCCCACGCGGCTCATTTCCACCAACCTTCCAAGCTGATCGACTTGTTCGCCGACGCGGACCGCTACCACCCCAAGTCGGAGTGAATCGATCAGGGGGAGAGCCGGATGGCGACGTTCAAAGAAAAATTCCCCACCAAGTTTCGCGCGTTGCTTGATCCTGATCGTGGCGATTCTGCCGGCAAAGAGATTCTGATCGATCCGGAGGACGTGCTCGACCAGCTCCTGGATCGCAAAGGGCCGACGCTTTACATGGGGATCTGGGACGAAGCCCGCATCCGGCAGGAGTTTGACCGGCATGGCATCTGGAAGAGGCTGCACGCGCTGGGATATCAGCGGGCCGAGCTGCGCCTCGACACGCGTGACGCCTACGAACACCGACTCTCGGTTGTGGATCCTGAAGCGGCGCCCGAAATTCCTCTTATCGAAGTGGTGCTCCACCGCACCAACATCCCCCGTCGCCGTCTGCCAGCCGGCCTGGATGTGCCGTCCCTGCGTACCATGCTCGTCGAATGGATGCTGCTGCAGAATCCACGCGCCCAATTCACGCATGAGAAGTCCCGGCTGCCGGGCCAGCGCTACCCGGGTCTTGGGCTCTCGCGTGAAATGTTCCTCTTCCTCTTTCACCTGGCCTGCGAATTGGAAGTGAACGCCCTGACCGTCACGCCGGGGCACTATCACAACGCCGTGATCTTCTCGCGCCGGCTACACTATCTGCGTCCAGAGTCGGAAGCGCGACTCCGGTGCTATGTGCGCGATCTCGGCGATCAGTCTCTGGCCAAAGTTTCCTGGGCCTTCGAGCTGGGCTGCGTGCGTGAAATCGAGACCGGAAAACACGTGCGCTGGTTCGTCGACTGGCAGGCCGTGGCTACAGATGAGGTTCTACGCAACTTTTTCGAGTCGAAGGACTACGAGTCGCCGATTGCGGCCTTCGTGGGCAATCATCATTATCGGATCGACGAGAATCTGTTCGAGCAGAAGAAACACATCATCGACACTCTCGCCGACCTGACGACGTGATGCCCCAGGGTCAAGAAAGATGACCTCAACTGGGGTCGTCTTGGGGGAGAGCCTGATCCACACTGCACTGCCCCGACCCGACGGGGATGAGGCTATGGGCTGGCGCGATGGCCGAACCCGGCGGGCCTGGCGTTCACGAACCAAGGTGCTTTCTTTTGCGAGCTATGAGGCGAGTCACATTATTTGAACTGGCACAGTCCGCAGCATTTTGCGTGAGACTGCTTCTCCTTCTGCTCGTGGTCCTGACTGGGGCCGATGCGCTGGCGGCGGGCGTGGCACCTTGGCCTGGGGAAGTGCAAGGGCTTGTGCGAAGTGATCTGGGCCGGCCACCTGCGCGGCCGTTCCTTGCCCTTGTGAGCCCACCCCATTTCGCGTTGGAATCCATCCATGCTCCCGTTCCCGCTCCGTATCCAAAGTCCCTGCCTGTTCATCGTCTTGCCGGAGAGGAGTTCCTGGTTACCACGCGGTCCAAGGAAAAGCAAGAGGCCTCCACGCGAGGGACGACGCGCCTCCTGGTAAACGGTATGTTGGGAGCGCTCGGGTTGGGCCTGCTGGGAGTGATGATGGGTGGGAGCGTTGATTCGAAGTGCTCCGGAAGCTCCGATGTGTTCGTGATCTGCGGGAACTCCGAGAATGCTTTGAAAGGCGCGACCCTCGGCGCCTCGCTCGGAGGCATCATCGGGGTCTATGCCACCGGCAGCAGCGACCGTGTGAAAGGATCGTTTTGGGCGACAGTGGCCGGAGGCGTCGCCGGTGGTGCAGCGGGCTATTTTCTGGCAAAACAAACGTCCGGTTTGAGTCTGATGTTGCTTCCAGCAATCGGAGCAACGATCGGCTTTCAACTCACGCGATAGAACGGAACCGGACGATCCGTCAGCCATCCCGGGCTGGGTGCCAGGGATCGGGAACGGGCGCCCAGAAACCACAGGCCTGGTAGCCGGCCATGAAGGACCGGGCGCCGGCTGGCATCCGCATCCTGCAATCCGCGATCAAACCCGGCGTTCCACGCTCATCAACCATCAACCATC
>CAZGRP010000075.1:14239-18433 GCA_964527995.1 uncultured Cytophagia bacterium
ACCATCCCCTCTCATCCTGCTGGCTCGATGATGGCGCTCATGGAGCCCTTGCAGCGCGGAATGCGCCAGTCCGGCCCGTAGGCGTGGATCTGGTCGCGTTTCAGCTCGGCACGCTCCTTGGTCGTGGTGTCGACGATGACGCGGCCGCGGGTGTCGACCTCGCATGCCATGGCGTAGGCTTTGGCGCGGCTGTGGCCGAAGAGCTGCATCAGCATCTCGATGACGTAGTCGTAGGTGTGATCGTTGTCATCGAGCAGGACGACGTGATAGCGCGGCACATGGATCGGTCTTTTCCTCTTGCCGGTGCGCTGTTTCTTGGTCGGTGACGGGATTTCCAGCATGGCTCCACCACTTGCGATTGAGTTCAATCACGTTCGAAGGGGTCATGGAATTTCATGCCTTGCCTTCGGCGTGGTCGTAGAGCCCGTACGAGGATACGCGCCACATGAAATCCGGGTCGATGTATGGCTCGTCATCCTCGCGGCCCTTCATGACCTCGATGCGCCGGCGCAGCAAATCGCCGAAGTTCTCACCGTGCACGAAGCTGGTTTCGCCGACGCCGGAGATGATCATGAACTCGGTCTGGCTGGTTTCCCAGAGATCCAGCAGATCACGAGTATTGTCGATTTCAGCCAGGACCATGTCGCGCACCAGCCGGCGGCGCTCGGCCTTGGTGCCTGGATCCGTCGATTCCAGGTAGCCGTGAACGCCGGCGATCCAGGCGGCGACACTTCGCTGAGTGCGGAACCAGCAGCGCAGCGCCCGCAGGCGATCCGCCTGGTCCACGAAGACAGGACGGGCTGGATCGTCGTCTGACATGGAAGCAAGGGCCTCTTGAAGTGTGTTGACGGCTGCGTCCATAGGTGCCGCCAGGTTCTCATCCATGCGCTGCACTGCCTTGAGGCAGTGCTCAGGCGTGGCCAGGTCGAAGAGCACATCCCACCTCAGATCGACTCGATTTGGATTGTGCGGCGGACTGAGAAGGAACGTCTCGTAGTAGGCCCGCTCTTCCTCGGACAAGGCCTCGATGTTGGGGACGAGAGGCCGCACCCACAGCCTCATCCAGGTGAAGCCGTAGATGGCATAGAGCAGTGTCGGGATTGGAAAGGCTCGAATGGCCTCTTCGGCATGGCGCCATGCCCGGACCAGCTCACCGGCGTGGGCGCCGGCCCAACGTTCCGCCACTTGTTCAACCACTTTGTCGATATCAATAACCCCATCGAACTGCACCGCCTTCCACACCTCCTGATTGATGCACCACGGTGCGTGGGTCGGCGGGAACACGCCCCCCATGTGGGCCAGGTGGCTGACACCGACTTCGGCAAGATCACGCAGCTTTTCGTGAGTGAGCCATGGGTAGGGGATGCCGATCAACGGGTCGAACACATTCATGTGGCTGTGGGCATGCATGATGTGGGCATGGGAGCCGCGCCGTTCCAGCTCGTCGAGCTTCTCCCGCTCTTTGGCATCGAAGCGGTGGTGATAGGCAGTGGTGGCGATTCCGGTGATGTCCTTGTAGCGTGGATGGGTGTAAGGGATCTCCCACCCTTTGCCCAAAAGCGAGGGCGTCTCCACGTCGATGCCGTCGCCCAGCCCCTCCCAGATGAAGGGGCGCTCGTCCGAGAACGGCTCCAGCCGGGTGATGACGCGGAATTCAGGGTTGATCTTGCGGGCCGCGTCCCTGAGGGTCTGGAAAAAGCGTAGCACGTTCTCTGACGCCGCCCTGGCGATCTCGGAGTGGTCCTTCCATTCGCGGATCAGGTAAGCACCACCATTTCGGCCGACGTACAGGGTGTTGGTGTATTCGAATCCGGCGCCGCTGTCGTTGGTCCAGATGGCGATGTACCCCAGTTCGGGCACCTCCTCGAGCAAACGAGTCATCATCTCGGCGTAATGGCTGCGTACGACCGGATGGGCCAGTGTCAGGTTGTAGCGCGGCTTGGCGCTACGGAACGGGTGGTCGACACGGGCCCCGCGCAGTAGGGGGTAGCGCTCCAGCAGCGAATCGGGCACCGACCGAGGTTCGAAGCAGAGGAGCCCGGGGGTGAGGCCGTATTCGATCGCCAGTGCGGCATTTCGTTTCAGGAAATTCAGGTTGGCCTGCAAGTACTCGGCCGGATAGGTGCCGCGATTCAACTCACTCTCCACATATTGGTCGAGGGCAGGGCAGTACGTGTAGAAACGCGGGTAGACCTCCTCGGGCAGACCCGTCTCATGAGCCAGAGGAGAGGCCAGGCCATTGACTTCGATGTGGGAGTAGCCTAGACGGGCATATTCACGAATGTAGCGCCGGCGATCCAAATTGCGCAGGGTGCGGGCCACCTGGGTCAGAAAAGTGTCGAAGACGGGGCGTTGCCACTTGAAGGTGACCGGGAGCCGGCGCTCGGTGAACTCCTGCAGGGGTCGATCGAGCCACTCCTCGGCGATGCGGCAGATGAGCCCGTAGAGAAGATGGGGCCGTGAGGCGACCAGCTCTCCACCTCCGCTCTCGTCCACACTGATGAAAAGCCAGTCCTTCTCTTGAGGCACTCCGTGCGGAAGAGGCCCTAGTAACTGATCGGCGATCCACAGCCGCAGTACGCCTTGGCCGGCAGGCTGAGAAGAAGAGACGGCCGTGCGGATCTGCGCCTGGGGGGTGATGGCGTGAAGCTCTTTGGCTGCAGTTTCGTTGACAGGGCGACCTTTTTCAGGGATCTCCAGAACTTTGGTCTGCTTGAGGGCATCGCGAAGCGTCATTGTGTCTGCTCCCGAGTTTTCCGTGCGCACTTCTGGTAGGCTAGTCGACGGCGCCCGTGCCCTGGCTCTGCCTGGACTCGGGCCCCGATTTCAGCTTTGGGAATATAGAACCGTTTTCCAGCAAAGTCAAGGAGCGACTGCAGCAGTCGAATTGAGTGGATTTTACGAATTGTTCTTGCATGGGAGCAAAGTAAATCGTATACTTGCAACAAAAACGTAACAAACTTTGACGTGCATCACATGCCGAAACGTTTTTCATTCCTGCTCTTTTTTGTCCTTCTTGTTACCTCCCTGTGGCTCTCTTCCCATCCGCTTTGGATCCAGCCCCAACCTCGGCAGTCGCCGCCGGCGACAGAGCAACGCGCATCACAGAGCTCAGCCCAGTCGTGGGTTGTGACCGATACGCTGCGTGGCAGGGTACGGCGCGGCGACCGGCTGGCGGACATTTTGAGGCGGAACGGCATCCCGGCTCGCACTCGTTATGCAGCCCTTCGTGGTCTGAGTCGGGTCTTCGACCCGAGAAGAATCAGGCCGGGCGCCCAGTACCGGCTGGAGTTAGCGGCCGATCGCGGACTCATTCGTCTCGTGTATCAGCCCGCTCCGCAGCGGCTGGTGGTGGCCGAGCGCGACAGCGCCGGCACGTTCGCCGGGCGCGAGATTATGCGGCCCCTGAAGTTGGAACTTCGGGTCCTGGCGGGCCGGGTTCACTCGAGTCTGTATGAGTCGATGCACTCCCAAGGGGCTTCTGCCGAGCTGGTCGTGGCTTTCACGGACATCTTTCAGTGGGACATCGATTTTTTCACGGAGCCGCGCTCTGGCGACCGTTTTCGTCTCGTCTATGAAAGCTACCTCCTGGATGGACGGGAAGTCCGGCTTGGCCGGATCCTGGCAGCCGAGTACGTGCTCCGCGGCCGACCGCTCACGGCGATCTATTTTCGTCCGCCTGGCGGGAGTGGGGGATACTATGATGCAGCAGGCAACTCGTTCCAGAAGACCTACTTGAAGTCGCCGCTCAATTACCGGCGCATCAGCTCGAGATTCAGCTACCGCCGCCGGCATCCCATTCTGAAGGTCGTTCGCGCCCACCTGGGGGTCGATTTCGCGGCGCCTGCCGGCACACCGGTGGTAGCCGCGGCCGATGGCGTGGTGATCGCCGTTGGATACCAGCGCCGTGGCCTGGGACGCTATGTCAAGATTCGACACAAGAACCGACACCATGTGACGGTTTATGGTCATCTGCAGCGTGTGGCATCCGGAATCGCGGCGGGCACGCGCGTTGCCCAGCGGCAGGTGATCGGCTTTGTCGGCGCCACCGGCCTGGCCACCGGTCCTCATCTGCACTACAGCTTCCTGGAAAACGGACGCCCCATCGATCCTTTGCGAATCAGGAACGTCTCCGGTCCTCCCGTTCCCAAAGAAGCCTGGGCAAGCTTTGTGGCAAGGCGGGACTCTCTGCTG
>CAZGRP010000076.1:0-13314 GCA_964527995.1 uncultured Cytophagia bacterium
TCGCCGTCGTTGTCATAATCACCCCAGGCAACGTCTCCAAACTCGGCGCCGGTGAACTGCATGCCACTATCGACGAAGGCGCTGTCGTCGTTCCGAAAGAGTTTGGTCATCAGGCCGGCACCACTTGCTTCCGCGCCGGAAAGGAGGATGTCCAGATCCCCGTCGTTGTCGTAGTCCCCCCAGGCCAGGGCTGCACTGGCGACATTAACCAGTGCGGTCTGGGTGTCGACAAAGGCGCCGGCATCATTCCGAAATAGCTTGGTGATCGGCCCATGTTCGGAATAGCCGGTCAGAAGCAGATCCAAATCTCCGTCATTGTCGTAATCCCCCCAGGCGGCGGCACTCTCCACAAGGCCGGGCAGGCCCGCTTCGGCGTCCACGAATGTGCCGTCGTCGTTGCGGTAGACTTTGGTCGTTCGGCCGTTAGGCAACAGTGCCCCGGTGATCAGCAGGTCGAGGTCTCCGTCGTTGTCGTAGTCGCCCCAGGCAGCGTCACCACCATAGACGTTCAGCATGCCGTGGGAGACCTCGGTGAAAAGGGTCTCCTGAGGCAGGAGGATGACGCTGACGGTGAAGGCTGATTCCGCCTTGCCGCCACGGCCGTCCTCGGCTACCACGGTGACCGTGGTCTTGCCGGTATCCACCGGCACGACCTTCAGGGTGCTTCCGGAGATCGAAGCGATGGCCACGCCTGAGTCGGCCGTGCTCACTGCGTACTGAAGCGGGTCACCGTCGGGGTCGCTGAAGACGATGGGGTTGGCGTTCAGGTTGAGGGTGAAGATGTCGCGGTCCTTGACCAGGGCGCGATTGAGCAGTGGGAAAACGACGGTCGGAGGGCGATTGGTCGGCTCCACGGTGATGGTAAAGGACTCCTCCTGGCTGAAGGCCGAGCCCTCAAATCCGGCGTCGATTGCCTGCACGCTCCAGTAGTAAGTCCCTTCCCTCAGGTTTTTGATGAGGCGCTGCTTCAAGAAGCCGGCGTTGCCCGTGGCCGGCAGCAGCCTCCGCCCGCTGGCCACGTCCGCCATCGGCGAAAGAACATCGCTTGCCCCGGGCTGGCTGCCGATGCGAAGATTGAAGGAGACGTTGGTCTCGCTCGTATCGCCGGCGGGCTCATACTGCCACTGGAGCAGCACCGTGCGGCCCTGCGGCGAGGCCCGGAGAGCAAAGGGTGCCGGTGGCGGATCGTTCGGAGTCGCGGTGGTATCACGCAGAATCAGCACGCCGCTCCTGGCGGACCAGAAGACGTCGAGCCGGCCGTCGTGATCGGAATCGCCCCAGAGGGCGACGCTGGTGCCGCCAGGGGGGATCCCCGCTTCCACCGCGGTGAACCCTTGGGGCGAGTTGGCGAAGAGATTGGAGGTGGTGAGAAGCAGGTCGGTCCAGTTGTCGTGATTGAAGTCTCCCCAGAGGCCCGGACCGTACGGGAAGTCCGGCGACGCTTGGCTGAACCGACCGGCGTCGTTTCGGTAGAGGCGCGACACCTTCTCGTAGGTGCTCATCTCCCCGACGAGGAAAACGTCCATGTCGCCGTCGCGGTCGTAATCGGCCCAGGCCGCAGAGCCGAATGAGAGGCCGGGCAGGCCGACGGAGTCCTCCACAAAGAAGCCGCCGTCGTTGCGAAACATCTTCGTGATGAGCTCATGGTTGCGGTCTTCCCCGGTGAGGAAGACATCCAGGTCCGCATCGTCGTCATAGTCGACCCAGGCCACGTCGCCAAGAGAGATGCCGGGCAGGCCGGCGTGAATATCGTTGAAGGTGTCGTTGCCGTCGTTGCGGTAGATCTTGGCGAAGAAACCTTCAAGTGGGAAAGAGCCGGCCACTAAGACATCCAGGTCTCCATCGTTGTCGTAGTCACCCCAGGCTGCCCCGCCACTCTCCATGCCTCTGAGCGGCGCCTGGATATCGACAAAGGTACCCTGGTCGTTGCGGTAGATTTTGGTCACCGCAGCGCTCAGAGTTTGGGCACCCATGAGCAAGATGTCCAGATCGCCGTCGTTGTCATAATCGCCCCATGCAACGGAGGAGGCGACCACCCCGACCAGAGGTGCGTGGATGTCGACAAAGTGTCCGTTGTCGTTCCGGTACACCCTCGACACAAATCCCGAGGAGGTTTCTGTGGTGTCGCCGGTGACCACCAGATCGAGGTTACCGTCGTTGTCGTAATCGCCCCAGGCAGCAGCGTAGACGGTCAGGCCGGTGATCTGCGTTTCGAACGGAACGAACGTCTGGGGGTAGCTCGGGACGGGGAGCAACAGAAGGGCGACAAGCGGCACACCGATGCCTGACAGGCGTCTCGGGCCGGCGATTCGTGCACGCATCCTGTTCTGCATGGTCGATCTTCCTTCGTCTGTGTGAAACCGGTTGTCGGTGCCGTCGGTCTACCGCGGGTGTTGAGGCGGCTACGGAGGACCGGGGCGCACCCGCTTCGGTGCAGCGGGGTGGCGTTCGCGGCGGGTTAGTAGTGGCATGAGCGAAACCCCGACCAGAGGGGGTCCCCATCTGGTGGTAGAGGGGGAGAGCCATCGGAGGCGGTTATGGGACCCCTGGGTGCGGTCTTGCTATGAGGTGGCTGCCAGAGGAGCGCCTGGCGTCGCCGCAATGCAGCAATTTAAGCCAGAGAAGGCGATTTGTCAAGAGAAAAGTTGATGCCGGACGGGGATGGGATTTGATTGGAGCACCACAATACCAGGTGGACCTGCCTGTCGAGGGGCACTTTGAAAGCCGCCGGTTGTGGGTGGTTGAAAAGTTGTCTGCAGGAAGCCTGTAGCCAAGCGACGGGTCAGCGCCCGCCCGACGTGCAATCTGAAACAGAGGCCGGAGCCGCGCTCGCGGATCCAGCGCCTCCTGCGGCTGGACGTGCGCGAGGAGATCGCGATCTCCCTCGGCCTGGGCAGAAGAGGTTGGTGGAGGTCGTCTCAGAACCGATGCCACCCAACCGGGCATTCACACCGCTCGCCCTTGCCTGACTATGCGGCCTCGGCTCGATCGCTGACAGTGAGGCGAAGCACAACATAGCCAAAAATCCCGGAAACAAACGAGCCGATCAGAATACCGAGTCGCTCCAGCCCCAGATAGGCTGCACCGCCCTGCTCGAATGCCAGTGATGCAATGAACAGGCTCATGGTGAAGCCAATGCCACACAATAACGCCGTGCCGTAGAGTTGCCACCAACTGACACCCTCTGGAGGCGATGCGATTCCCAGCCGCACCGCAAGCAGGGACATCGCCACTACCCCGATCTGCTTTCCGAGAAACAACCCGGTCACGATGCCAAGCGGAACTGAGTGAAGCGTGTCACTGATGGAGAGTCCCATGATTGGGACGCCTGCGTTGGCGAAGGCGAAGACTGGCAGTACACCAAAGGCCACCCACGGATGCAGCGTGTGTTCGAGGTGACGCAGCAGCGATTCGGGTGCTTGTGAAGAATGAGGTTTCTTCACCGGCACGCGCAGCGGGATGAACATGGCCAGCACGACGCCTGCCAGCGTAGCATGCACGCCGGACTTCAGCACCGCCACCCACAGCGGAACGCCAATCAGGAAATAAGCGGCGGGCCTCGTTACGCCGAAGCGATTCAGGCAGGCGAGGCAAAGGATCAGAACAGCCGCGATGGCGAGGGAAAGAAAGGATAGCTCGGCCGTGTAGAACAGGGCGATGACGACGATTGCTCCCAGGTCGTCGAAGATGGCGATGCTGAGCAGGAAGGCTTTCAGCGAAGGTGGAACGCGCTCTCCGAGAAGTGAGAGCACCCCCAAGGCGAAGGCAATGTCTGTCGCAGTCGGGATGGCCCATCCCCTCATCGCGACGGGGTCACCCCAGTTGAACGCCGCGTAAAAGGCTGCTGGCGCCAGCATGCCACCCACGGCAGCGAACGCCGGCAGGCTCGCCCGGCGCAGGCTCGACAAGTGCCCCTCGACCACTTCGCGCTTCAGCTCCATACCGACGAGCAAGAAGAACACCGCCATCAGGCCGTCATTGATCCACAGCAACAGAGGTTTGGCGATTCCGAAGGTGCCGACTCTGATCTCGAGGGGAAGATCCAGCAAGGCGGCGTAGTAGACCGTGAGAGGTGAGTTAGCGACGACCAGTGCCAACACAGCCGCTGCCATCAAGAAGAACCCTCCGGCAGCTTCTAGGCGGAGGAAATCTCGGAGCGGCTTCAGCGCCTTGTCGAATGAGGAAGGTGTGCGCGTCTCCATAGGGAATCAGCAAAGTCTCTCATCTGCCACATAAAGGCGTGGCATCGGTGATCAGCTGGACGCACTAAGATACATCAACGATGAACCAAAGGCAAGAGCCTGTCCGGGATTTGATCCGGGGGCGATGTCGCGAGCGGCTGTCTGGAGGAAGCCTGCAGCTGAGCGACGAGCCAGAGTCTGTGTCGAGCCCTCCAGCTTGGCACAGGGTAAACGCCGCCGGTGTTCGGCGGAATTCGCAATCAAGATAAGAATTCAACGGCCAATGGATTGAACCGGGCGAACGTCTCATCGTGCGGGCAGTGACCGGCATTGTCAAAGACTTCGAAGCGCGATCCTTTGAGGAGCGCGTGCATCTCACGGCCACGCGCCAACGGAATGGCCTTGTCGCGCTGGCCCCAGACGATCAGGGCTGGAATGTCCAACGCACCTAGTGCGCGCACGTCCTGCGACAGAGTGTGAAGGAACTGTTTGCGCAGGATGGTGAGCATGACTTCGGTTGACCCTTTTATCTTGTGGAAGCGTGTGGCATTTTCGAAATAGCCGTCTGTGATGAAGTCGGGGTCATGAATCCAGTTGGTCTTGAGGGCGGTCCGGCGCATGAGATTGCCCTGCATACCGTACATCAATTCGCCCAAGATGGGCAGATTGGTGAGCCTGCCGAGGAGGGGTAGGGGATTGGGGAGGCCGGCTGAATCAACGAGCAGTAACTTCTTGACTCGATCGGGATGGCGCACCGCGAAATGGATCGCCGTACCCCCTCCCATGGAATGGCCGACGATGGCCGCTTTCTCAATGTGGAGTGCGTCCAGAAAAAGCAAGAGTTGTTCGGCATAGAGCGGGTAGCCATAGTCGAGTGGCTTGCGGGTGCTGTAGCCAAAGCCCCAGAGGTCGAGCGCAAAGAGCTTGAAGTGCTCGGCAAGAGCGTTCATGTTGTTGTGCCAGGTGAAGGTGTCATAGAAGAAGCCGTGGATGAGGATGACCGGCTCCCCGGTGCCCATCTCGAGATAGTGAGTAGAATGACCGTCGAAATCCATGAATCGCCCTTCGGCATACTTCTCGGCCCATTCATTCAAGGGTTGACTGTTCCAGGGTATGAACTGTCTCATCACTCGCTCCCTTACACAAAGACCCAGCGAGCCGCCTGACGGTCAGCGCATACAGTGTCGGAAGCGGCGGCCGCAAAGGGGATCGACTTCGTACCTTCAGAAGCGCCCCGCTGGGTTGATACGCTTCCTACGCCGCCCGGCGCCGTTGGACCAGTCGTCGCGACGGCCTGATTGGTGTCCGGTGCTCAGTCCTTCCCAGCCGTCGTTGGCACGGGAGAACCACCGGATCCAGTGGACGTACGCCTTTTTGGTGCTGCGGCTGTAGTGATTTGTACAGATGGTGGCGCGCACCGGGCCCAGGAGCTTGGGCTGGCGAGCAGCCTTCAGTGATGAGGTTGTGTGCGGCAAGGGATTTACCCCCGTCCGGAGGGAGCCACCGTGCAAGGTCGGGAGGACACGGGCGTGGGAGGCGATTTCGGGACCCCCTCGTGCGAATTCTTCTGTGTGGAGCGGCGCCAGAGCGATCTCTCTGGCCCGACCAAGAATGCGAGGAACCTCGGCTCCAATATAGGTCAACGGGCGGGGTTTGTCAAGTGGAAACTGCGCAGACTGCGCATTCGGTGCCGCTGCAGGCTCTAGCCCCGTCATAGCAGACTGAGGCTACACCTCTCCGAGATTCCATCACTCTTTCACAATCCTCGCCGCCCGATACAGATCGTCGGCCGATTGCGGCATCTTCCCTGGGACAGCCGATGGTTTGAGGGTGCCATTATGTGGAGAGCCGCAGAAGCGAGGCGCTGGCTGTTGCGCCCCTTGGTATCGATCTTACTGCTGCTGTCAGCTCATGGGCTGTTCACCGCGGCCGTTCTCGTGTCCATCTAAACCTAACGCGAACCTGTTTGCCCTGCCGATTTCTATCATCTCCGCGCCCTTCCCAAGATCCAGACAACAATCCATCCGAACAGGAAGTTGGAGGATGTGATCTCTACCATGTGAGCCACCCGCACTTGATCGGGCAAGTACTCGTTCGGGGGCAGAAGCAGGCTGGCCATCAATACAGAGAAGAGGAGCCCTACTGCAAGCCGGGCCTCCCACATCTGTCCCCTCATCATTTGGATGACGGGTATCGCCAGTACCGCGAAGATCATGCCCCTCACAATCTGGAAGGGTAGGAACCACACAGGCATCTGCAAGTCGCCATAGAGCTGACGGAATGCTTCGCCTCCGAGCGGCCTGGCAACGAATACCCCAAATGCGAAGTAGATAATAACATAGATGACTCCGATCATTACTGTCTTCTGTATCCACCTGGACAGCGGCATGGTCACCCTCGGACCGGCTTGCTCCATCCCTTCAGCCGGCCTCATCTTGCCGTAGATCCAGGCACTCAGCGGCGCAAAGATGGCGGCAACGATCGCCCCATTCAGAAACAGCCTGGGCGTTTCCTGAACCGGTACTACGTCCTTCAGGTACTGGAGAAAAACGACGGTTTCGATCTGTGTGAGAAATGTCATCACACCGTAGAATACCAGGAAAACGGTTGCTACCAGGCGCCAGCCCGTCCATCTGGAGCGGATAATTGGATAACTCAGGACAATGACATCCAGGAGGGACATGAGCAAGTGGGGAAACGGTGCTGCCAGGGCGGACTCATTTGCGCGCAGTCCCAGGAAATCGATAGAGAAAAGAACGAACAAGAGGAACGTCAGTGCAGCGATCTTGACAGCCAGGGTACTTGCAGTTTTGACGTTCATAGCCTCTCCTGTTCATCCTTCCGGAAGAGGGGAACTTGAAATCACCCCCTGTCACTCTCAAAGATACCGCGGAACTCGTTCGCAGTATCGCACATACTCCTCGCCATGAACTTTGCGCAGGTGCTCCTCCTCGGTGAGCACCATCAGATGAGCAATCGCTGCATAGAGAAACACCCAGCCCAAGGCCCACCAGGACGGCCGAAGCAGAGCATATCCAATGACGAGCGGCGTAGCCCCCACGAGCTGAGGATTCCTGGTCATGCGATGGACGCCAGACTGTTTCAGCATATTTGTCTCCCAGCCCAACGACCGACGGACCCCGAGGCCAGCCATCGCTGCAACCACGGCAGCGAACCCAGCCATGATGAGGGTCAATCCAACCACGCTGAGCACTGGTCTGACCTGGGGATGCCGCAGCAAGAAGGCGGGCCAATCGGGATTGAAGAGGAGTGGGAAGCTGAAATACAGGCCCCAGATCAGAAGTTCGAGGAGGGTGGAAAATGGTGTTAGCCGGCCTCTCCTCAGGTAGTCACGTCGGACGATGATTCGAAAAATCACAAACGCGGCTCCGAGCAAGAGCAGGGCTGAGATTAAGTAGACAGTGAGTGACATTGCCGCCCGGTCAACCTTACAAACCGCCACCGAGAGCCGTGAACTCAAACTCGTTGGGTCGCAGACCCTGATTGAGCCAGCGCCCGAACATCCAGTGGTTCTCCCTTCCTCTCATCACGTACCAACGACATCGCCTCATTGGGACATTGCCCTACGCAGACCCCGCACCCCATGCATGCCTCCCAGTTCACGATGGCCATCTCTTCCACCTCGATGGCTTCGAAAGGACAGGCTTGCTCGCAGGTTCCACAGGCTGCACAAAGTATTTCGTCCACCTGGGCCACATACCCTGAGGAGGCCATCAGTGGAATGCCATGTCTCGTCATCGCTTCAATGCCGCCACAGCAGCACTTGCAGCAGTTGCATATCACATAGAAACGATCCAGGCAAGCATCCTTGAGCCAGGCTGTATGCAGGTGCCCGCGTTCATGCTCAGCTTGCAGCAAAGCGAGCGCCTCGCTCTGGGTGAGGCGACGACTGCTGTGGGGATTGTGCTCGAGCACGAAGTCCACGAAGGGCTGCCCGATGATCATGCACACTTGGGTGGGCTCGCAGTGATTATCACGTGCATGCCGGCAGCCACATTCATAGACCGCGACATCCGGCGGTCCTGTCAGCACAAGATCCCGCGCCACCGGGAAAGGGATGATCTGCTCCAGATCCCGCAAGGGTATCTTCTGGTTGAGCGTGATGATCGCCTGAGCATGTTCCGGAATGAGCACCTTGCCATGGTATCGGTCCGCCCAGCGTCGCCGACTGCGCGCCCCGAATCTTGGATACAGACGATTGATCACGACATCAAGATACTGGTTGGTCCACCGCCCATAAACATAGGCATGCAGGGCCTTGCCGTTAAGGAGTCGGCGTACGCCAGCCTCACGCATGAAACGCCAGGTCGAACGGCGGAGCGGACGCCAGCGTTCACCAAAGAGCCATAAGGCCATCATGGCTAGCCCAAGGGACGCAATAACGACGAGCACGATCGTACCTGCCATTGCTATCCCTCCTCGATTTCAGGAAGCAGCAGAGTGGGGTGTGGCGTAGGAGCGCGCGTCAGGTGCCTCAAGCCTGCGGAGCGCTCTACTTCACTCTTGCACAAAATCTTGTACGGAACACCAAACAGCGTCTCTGAAGGCCCCCATGGCATTCGGCGGGTCAGTTGTGGAAGTCGTGGAATCGGCGGTGGAAAGATCGTGATGGGGGCTTTATGAACGGAAGATAGTCCAGCGGATTTGGAATGTCAAGGCGAAATCATGCTTTCGCGTGATCCCTCAGTGGAAAGCACCGGGGCTGTCTGAAACGGAAAAAGTAAGCTTTTGGGCCAGCCCCAGGTAAGATGCCGCTACGGCTCGGTTGCGAACACCGGTTGGAGAGCAGACTGCGGTACCAACCGGTTGCTTGCACGCTTTTTCAGGCGTGACTCTGGACGTGGATGTGGATTGTTGTGGTGCCGATGTTGGTATGGGTGAGAGCCTTTCAGCGTGGCGCGAGCACCGGAGCCCTCTTGGCGAGCCTCTCTGACATGGAATTACTGGCCCCGAGATGGCGACAAGGCCACGCCGCCGTTGGTGTCGATCTTCCAGCGGCGGACCGCAGGCGGGTTGGCTGCGGAGGCGTGAAGGGGTGAGGCGGACGCTTCACCATGCTTTCTGTCAAGGGGTTCTTCTCGGTTGCTTCTCCAGCTTTCTTTTTGCCTTCTGCTTCTGTTTGTTTAGCTTCTGCTTCCGACCCTTGTCCTTATCCTTCTTGCCTTTGTCTCCCATTGTGTACCTCCTTCCGCAAGCATGTGTGTACGGCCGGCATGGGTATGAACGAAGGGGATGTTTCCTCCGGCTTGCGCCGGATCAGGGTCCGGGCGCTTGATCCGTCACGTGCTCGACCCTCGGCCGGTCACTGAATCTGTGATCCCCTGTGCGTAAGGTACAGTATCGACAAGCGAAAGGCAAGGGGAATCGCGGCAGCGGCTGCCTGGAGGGGGGCGCAATGGCTTGAAATCCCTCGGATATGTCTGGCTTTTCAAGAATGCAGTTCAGCTCGATTCCGTTACATTCAAGCAATTGGTCAGATATGTCAGCGGACGGAAATCCCCACACCAGAGCGTGTCGTAGGTGCCTTTCCAAAGCAGGGACCCCCAATAAAGTCATCAGCCGAAGTGTTCTGTAACGCGATGAGATTTCGTGATCCTTGCCTCCTCTAACTCGGGATTCACCCCGCTGGACAGGGATTTGTGCAACGGAAGGAGAGTTGTCGCGTCAGATGAACAACGCCTCGCTGGAGCGTCAGGGCCTGGTTTCCATGAAAGAACTCTGGGTTGCCTTTCACTACGGGCGTGGCCCCCGATACGCCATCCGCCCTATGCGATGAATCCGGGAGTTGCCGGATGCGGACCCGCGTGCGGGGCCTTGAGTCCGGCTACTGACGGATGGTGTAGGGGGGGCGGGGGAAAGCTCCGCCCTTACTCCATTATGTGAATAATCTCACCACTGACTAGACAAGTTATTGGAACTGACCAACCCCTGACTTGTCTACGTTTGTAAGGTCAAGATCAACGATGAAGAATCTGTTTTCCTCCCAATCATAGATTATGTGCGAGCATTTCCATGACCCATCAGGATGACGTTTAAGTAGCCAGATTTCTTTTCCATTCCGTGTTACTGTTTCGCCCCCAGCTTTGGGAGTTTCCTGAGACGTGAAAACCCATCGTGCAAGCGCCCAGTTGCCGTGTACTTCAATCTCATCAACTGATATATCGAACTCAAAGCTTTGATAGCCTCAATATCAGCCTCAGCATCAATCACGGGTTCCTCGGCTACCTCTTCACTCCGCTGCTAGCAGCCGAAAGCAAAACAAAGCAGAATGACCAAAGGAATGACCGTAAATAGTTTGTTCGTATTTCCCTATTTTCTTGTTATGACTTATACTCTATGATTCTTTCGCCCACGTCAAAGCTAAGGCGCGCGGTTTACCGCGTCCCCTTCAGCGCCTTGTTGTGCGGAACTCACCTCAATTGCTACGACTCGATCTTCTCGCCTGGCCCTTTCCGCGGCGAAAACCATCAAGTGAGTCTCAAGAGTTTCTTCCGGGCCGGAAAGAATCCTTCTGGGATCATTATGGGCAACAGCGTCTACGAAAGCATGCATCAGTCCGTAATCCCCTCCGCCATGTCCTCCTAGGACGGAGTGATCGGTTGCATCTATGTTGATCTCGCTCCTGGTATTGGTGAGGAAATCAAAATGTCGAATAGCAGAACCATCTCCTATCAGCTCCCCACGCGTGCCGAAGATGCGTGTTTGTCTGTGAGCGGGTTCTGTGAAGGCCGTCATCGTCAGGGAGGCGGTCCTTCTACCTTCAAAAAGCATGTTGACCACCTGATTGTCCACTACATCGTTATCACAATCGTAGACACATCGACCGTATGGCCCTTTGCGGAGGGCTTCTGTAACATTCTCCTCCGTCACGTACGGAGTAAGCACATCGACCGGCCATCCGGTTTCCCCCTGCGCTACTTTTTCGAGGTATATTTTCTTCGCAGAATAGGGACATTGGGCCTCAATATGGCACTCTAAGCAACGATGCCCTGCGCCTTCGGGTTTCTCTTCAGCGCGAAAATGTTTCAGAGTGCCAAATGAGTGAACTGCTCGGCAGGGAACTCCCATGATGTGCCTGATCCAATCAAGGTCATGACAGCACTTGGCAAGCAGCATGGAAGAGGATTCACTCTCTCGGCGCCAGTTGCCTCGAACAAAGGAATGCGCTTGATGCCAGTATCCTACGGGCTCCAGACGCTGTATGTTCACAACATCACCGATGAGACCACTATCGATCATTTCCTTGATCTTGCGTGTGTAACGAGTATACCGCAGGACATGACATACAGCAAATATGATGTTGCTCGCCTGAGCAGCCTCAGCAATTCTACGACAATCTTCCTCATTGGGCGCCATCGGCTTTTCCAGCAGAATGTGATAACCTTTCGCAGCAAAGGCCATCATCGGTTCAACGTGCATCACATCCTGCGTGGCAATGATCACCGCGTCTGCAAATCTGGGCCTTTCGACCAACTCTCGCCAGTCGGTCGCCGAATTCCTGGATGGGATTTCATGTGCCTGCACAATTCTCTGTTTGTAGTCCTCTCTAGGCTCTGCAACAGCAACGACCCTCGCACGCTCGGGATGGTTCAGGGCATATGTCCCATACCCGTAACCCCGAGAACCCGCTCCAACAATAATCAGGGAGATTGTTTTCATTCTATTCTATCCCTTTTCACCGCACAACTACTTCTTAACCCAGTCGCAAAGTGCCCTGTAAACAAGAAAGGCTGTTGTAAATGGCCGAAGGCAATGCAGGGCTAATCCCTCGTACGAACGTGCGGTTAGGGTCAGAAGTTACAAATACCGTCTGGGCATTATCCGAGTCGGATAACTGCAGCAGGTCTACGGTCCGGGTGTCGTAGCCGTCTTCAAGCAAGTGTGTCGCAAACGAATGACGCAGCGTGTGGCACCCCGCCGGTTTGGTGAGGCCGGCCTTGAGGCGCGCCTCTTTCATCGGCCGTTGCAGCGCCCATTCGCCCACGTGGTGCCTTCTGCGGACGCCTGTTGTCCGATCTGTGGAGATGGAAGAAGCCGGGAACAGCCACTGCCAGACAAGTTCGGTCGCAGCGTTTGGGTATTTCTTTTCGAGTGCGTACGGTAGGAAAAACGAGCCGAAGCCGGCGTCGAGGTCCTCTTCGGTACTGCGGCTGTAGTGCCGGGTGCGGATAGCGGCGCACACCCGGTCCAGAAGCCTGGGCTGGCGGGCGGTGCTGGGTGAGGAGAATATCCGTGGCATGCGCGTATATCCCTGGGCGGAGGGAGCCACCGTGCTAGGTCGGGGAAACACAGGCATCGGAGGCGGTGTCGCGACCCCTTTTTTCTAATGACAGGTGCCCGAAGACGCTGACCTTCTGGGACAAGCGCCAGGCCGCTAGCCGACCTCAATGGTACCCGATCAAACTTGGAGCGGTCCTCGAGAAGGTTAGCGTCTGCGCTCAAGCGGTCAATAGTCTCGGCCTCCTGTCATTCCTGAGAGAATGCCACCGGCCGTGGCATGTGGAAGCTCGTAACGGAAGCTTTCTATAGAGGCGATGAGCGCCAGAATGGCCTGGCGACACCTGTAATGCGACGGAGTAACGCGTCAATATATGCCGGGGGATGGGGTTTGTCAAGCGGAAATTGTCCCAGAGTGCACGTCGCTGTCTCTCCACGCAGCATACCAGGAGAGAGAGCGCCGCGGCTTTCGTTGTCGCCACGCTGCGATTCGTACTGCTGGTGTTGATCTATTGGCGGAGGCCGGAAGATCGCCCTCAACTCACACCGAGCTCAGGTATCGATGCACGTACATGACCGCCATCGATCCCTCTCCCACCGCCGAAGCAACGCGTTTCACCGAGCCGTGCCGAACGTCGCCTGCCACAAAAACCCCCGGAACGCTGGTCTCGAGCAAGAAGGGCTGGCGATTCTGTTGTTTGAACGCTACGGCGGCGCCATTCACCAGCGCATCCATCCCTGACAGGATGAACCCGTGCTGATCGCGGGCGACCGCACCGCCGAGCCAATCCGTGTGCGGCATGGCGCCGATGAGGATGAAAAGCGCACTCGCTTCGACTGTCTCCAGTTTGTGCCCGTCATCGCGGGCGAGCACGAGCTTCTCGAGTCGCGCCGA
>CAZGRP010000076.1:13414-18385 GCA_964527995.1 uncultured Cytophagia bacterium
TCTCCAGTTTGTGCCCGTCATCGCGGGCGAGCACGAGCTTCTCGAGTCGCGCCGAACCGATTGCCTCCCGTGCCACCGTCCTCGTCCACACCTGGATGTTGTCCGTCGCGCCGATCTGGTCGATCAGATATTGCGACATGCTGCTGGCCAGCGATTCGCCGCGGACGAGCATGATGACGTTCTTGGCGTATCTGGAGAAGTACATCGCTGCCTGGCCTGCCGAATTGGCACCACCAACAATGTAGACGTCCTGCCCCTTCACCGATTCGCCTTCGGTCATGGCGGCCCCGTAATAGACGCCGGCTCCGGTGAGCTGGTCGATTCCTTTGGCCTGGAGCCGGCGGTAGGAAACCCCTGTGGTGATGAGCAGTGCGCGGCAGCACAGCTCGCTGCCATCGCCCAGCTTCACGCTGCGGGTCGGTCCTTTTGCAGTGAGCTCCACCACTTCCTGTGCCGTCAAGATCTCGACACCGAACCGTCGTGCCTGGCTTACGGCCCGGCGTGCCAGCTCCCCGCCGGACAAGCCTCCCGGAAAGCCGAGATAGTTCTCGATGCGAGAGCTCATTCCCGCCTGCCCTCCGGCAGCATGCCGTTCGACAACCAGGGTACGCAGACCTTCCGAAGCGCCATAGACCGCCGCAGCCAGCCCCGCAGGACCGGCGCCAACAACGATGAGATCATAGAAGGGTTGATCCGCGCTGGTTTGCAGCCCCACCCGCTCGGCGATCTCGCGGTTCTCCGGCTTCTGGAGAACGGAGCCGTCCGGGAAGAAAAGCGACGGCAATTTCAGCTTCTGCTTGCCAGAGATTTCGATGAGCTGTCGCGCCTCTTCGTTTATCTCGGGATCGAGCCACAGGTAGGGGATACTGTTACGTGCCAGGAAATCCTTCACCCGGTGTGAGGCCGGGTCCCACTGGTTGCCGACGACGCGGATGCCCTCAAACGGCGGGAGGTGGGTCGCCTGCCAGTCGTCGAGCAGGTCATTCAGGACGGGATAGAGTTTCTCTTCCGGTGGGTCCCACGGTTTGAGAAGATAATGGTCGATCTGGACCTGATTGATGGCACGGATGGCCGCATCGGTGTCCGCATAGGCCGTCAGCAGAACCCGCCGCGCTTCCGGATAGAGTTCGATGCCTCGTTCGAGAAACTCCACACCCGTCATCTTCGGCATGCGTTGATCGACAACAAAGAGCGCTGCCGGCTCATCACGCCGCTTTAGCTCCTTGAGCAGCTCCAGGGCGATCTGACCAGAATCGGCGCGCACGATGCGATACTCGCCCGCGTAGTTCTTCCTGAGGTCGCGTTCGATGGCACGCAGCACATTCGTATCGTCGTCGAGTGTCAGGATAAAGGGTTTCGCCATGGTTTATCTCCCATCTACTTTTCGAAGCTTCAAATGTGCATCAGCGTTTAGCGTGAGCAGGAGCCGGCTCTCTCTCCTCGAACTTCCTTCCGATCCGTGCTTGCGATCGGCACGCGAACCCGGAAAACCGTTTCTCCCGGTCGGGAACGGAAATCGATTTGCCCACCACAGCGATTGGTCACGATTCTCCGGACCACGTCCAGTCCGAGGCCCGTTCCCAGGCCCACATCCTTGGTCGTGAAGAAAGGATCGAAGATCCGGGGCTGGATTTCCTCCGGTATTCCGGGGCCGTTGTCGGCAATTTCAACCGTCACACGATCATCTTCTCGATAGGTGCGGATGGTCAGAGTACCCTGATTTCCCATCGCATCGATGGCGTTGTCGACGAGATTGGTCCACACCTGGTTGAGCTCGCTGCCTTCGACCTGAATCTGTGGCAGATCGCGATCGTACCGACGTACGACCTCCACGCCCTTTTTCAGCTTGTGCCCCAGGATCTTGAGTGTGTCTTCAATTCCCTGGTGGATGTCCACCTCCTGCAGGGGCGCTCGATCCATGTGGGAGTAGGATTTGACCACGTTCACCAGGTCTGAGATGCTGCGTGTGCTCTGCGCCACAACACCGGCGAGCTCATGAACGGCGAGGTCGCGGCATAGCCAGACCAGCACCATCGGAAGAATGTCCGCTGGAAGTGCAACAGCGATGGCATCGAGACTTTCCTGCTGAATCCCGGCGTTGCCCAGAACCGACGCCATCCATCCGGCATCGTGGGCGCCATGCGCTTCGAGCCAATGCCAGAGTTCCTCCTCACGGTCGCTCGCTTCCAGGGGGGAGAGCACGACCGGTGCACTGGAACGCTCGCGGAATTCGCGAGACCATTCGGTTATGGTGTCCCAGAGCTTCGGTTCGAGACACAGCCGTGCCAGCTTGGTGCTGGCCGATTGCAACTCGTCAAATGCTTCCACCAGTTGGCTTGCTGCGCGTCCGGCGGCGGCTGCCGGATTGTTGAGCTCGTGCGCAAGACCGGCGGAAAGCTTACCGAGCGCGGCCATTTTCTCGGTTTGCCGCAGCTCCTCCTCGACTCGCCGCCGCTCGCTGATATCGACAAAGGTCACGACGCATCCGACCAGATCGCCGTCCCGTTCCACCGGGTACGACCAGTACTCGGCCGGAAAAGAGGAACCATCGGCGCGAAACATCACCTCGTCGTCGACATGCGCGCCCTTGTGATCGCGGAAAGCCTGGTAGATGCGGCATTCCTCCACCGGATACGGCTCGCCGGTCGGGCGCGTATGGTGCACCAGGTTGTGCATATGCTGGCCGAGGAGCGCGCCGGCCCTTTCGTAGCCCAGCAGTTTCGCACAGGATGGGTTCGCGAAGGTGCAGTTGCCGTCGAGGTCGACGCCGTAGATACCCGCGCCAGTGGAGTTCAGTAGCAATCGAACCAGTTCGTCGGCCTGCCGCAGGGCGCGCTCCGCCTGCTTCTGTTCGGTGACGTCCATACCGTACACAAAAACCACATCGCCCTCGAAGTCACGGCGGTGCGTGAAAAGATAGTCCCGGCCCTCGACGCACTTGTCCAGCACCACCGGCTCCCTGGCTTCCAGGATGCGGCCCCAGGCGTTCTCGATGTCTGAACAGACATCTTGCCAGCGCCGGCCGACGAGCTCTGCGCCGAACACCTGGCGGGCCGTCGTATTGGCCATCTGCACGATTCCTTTGCGGTTAAGGCGTAGGACCGGGCCGGGGTTCATATCCGGGAAACTGGCCGCCTCGGCCAGGGCGGCGGCCTGCTCGGCAAGCAACTCCTCGTTGCGCCGCCGCTCGCTGATATCGACGAAAGTAACCACACACCCGACCAGCTCGCCGTCGCGCTCCACCGGATACGACCAATACTCGGCCGGAAAAGAGGTGCCATCAGCACGAAACATCAGCTCGTCGTCGACGTGCGTGCCCCTGTGCTCGCGGAACGCCTGGTAGATGCAGCACTCCTCCACCGGGTACGGTTTGCCGTTTGGGCGCGTGTGGTGCACCAGATTGTGCATGTGCTGGTCGAGGAGCTGATCGACGCGCTCGTAGCCGAGCAGCTTCACACAAGCCGGGTTCGCAAACGTGCAGTTGCCGTCCAGATCGACGCCGTAGATGCCCTCGCCGGTCGAGTTCAGCAGGAGTCGAACCAGTTCATCGCTGGCGATTTCACCCCCGGCCGGCGACCGGCGCGGGGCGGCCGTCTTCATAGCACGTCCCTTCTTGCCCGCGCCGGCTTGCTTTTCCACACCTTTTGCCATGTCGCATTCACCTGCCGTTGGTGCGCATGGCCTTGACGGCGTCATCCGTGGACAGCACCGCATTGGCCATGAATCCGAAATTGACCATGGCGGCCTGGTAGCCGTCGCCCAGTTCCGGGTGGCGGGCGCCAGCCGTCGCGTCCTTCACCACGGCCACCTCGAAGCCCTGCTCGAGCAATTCACGCAAATGGGCCTCGACACAGAGGTTGGCCGACATGCCGGCCAGGATGATCTTGTTGATGTTGCGCTTGCGGAGCTGCAGGGCCAGGTCGTTGTTCTCCGGACCGTAGACCTTGTGCGGGTTGCACACAACGGTTTTGCCGTCTTCTATGTACGCCTTGTAGCGTTCGAACCAGTCAGCACCGGAACCGGAGAAACCGTCGAGGCTCAACGCGCCGCTGCGGTCGAACATGTGGATCTCATGCATCATCGCTTCCACCGTGCCACCGAACTGCCAGCCGTGGTCCGTGGGATAGTAGTAATGCGGCGAAACGAAGACCTCGAAGCCGTTCTCCTTGGCAGCCTTGAACAGCCGCTCGATGTTCTCGACGGTCCTGTTCTCTTTCACGCTGTCGCCGACCAGTTGCCAGGTGACGCCCTTCTCACTGAGAAAGTCATTCTGCGGGTCAGTAACCACCACAGCAGTGTCATTCTTGTTAATCTCCATGATCCTACCTCCTTAGCTTGTGTGATTGTTGAAGAAGAGTAGTAGGTACCGTAATGCTTGCCCATCTGCTCTGGGCTCACAGCAATGGTCTCCTCAACGACGAGCGGGACACCGTAGATTCTGTATTCCTCAGGGTTCGTTGTCCGATCCACGGTTTCCAGGAAAACAAACCAGCGGTTATCCACTGTGGACAATTGCTCAGAGCTTTTGATTTGGCGGAGCCAAATCAGGGTGGTCTCGTCGATGAGATAACCGATGTGCGGCATCTCAACTCTGCCGTTTTGCCATTTGGAAACCCAGCCGGTGATGCCCATTTCACGGCTGTAGACATTGATGGCGATATCAGCCAGACCGCGCCGCAGCTTTTCCTCAACCCGATGGAAACCCGTAAGGCCATATTGTGACAGGCTGACGAGCTGAATCCATTGACCATCTCGGAAGTAGGCCGTTTGCCAAACGTGGTACCGAGGGGCGCCGTTGCTCCAGATGCCGCTCCATCGACGCGTCCAGGGAGCGAAAACGTCCTGTCCTGCTATCCGACGCGCACTTTCGTGAGGTTTGGAGAAGGTCTCACGCAAGTGCTCTGGGTCCAGAGCCCTGCCATTGGGAAAGCTTATCACCAGTTGCGCGAGTGCCTCGGCGTGTTCAGCCAC
>CAZGRP010000077.1:0-15864 GCA_964527995.1 uncultured Cytophagia bacterium
CTCTGGCTGACTACCTCTCTCCCCTGCCAGTTGCCCCCTCCGCGCCGCAAGGGTTTGTGGTGGCTGGTACCGGGGCGGTCAGCGCTCGGGTGGAATGGCCGGCGTACTCGCCGGGCGTGCCGCTGGATCATCTGGCCTTGATCGCCAATGGCGACACCGTCGCAACTTTTACTGACACGACAGCTGCCAGCTACACCGTTTACGGTCTGGTCCCGGATTCGGATGCGGCGCTGGAGTTGACGGCCATCGGCCAAAACGGCCTGGCCAGCCAGCCGGCCGTGGCCCATCTGCGCACCCGTTCGCTTCTTGAGGGTAAAAGGCAGCCGGACGGCTCCTGGCTTGCCACCCTCGGCGATTCGCTTGCGTTTGTCGCTCACACCCTGGTGGTCGAAGCATCGGAGGATGCCACGGTGGTGGATGTTACTGTTGACTTTCTGCTCGACGGTGGGCAACGCACAGAGGTGTTGCAGGCGGATCTTTCCAGCAGCCAGAGCAGAGCTGCCACGGGGGAGGGCGGAGTTACCGTGCGCACCCTGGAAGTTCAGTTGCCGCCGACCCGCGCCCAGCGCGTGCAGGTCAAGGTGAGTCCCCCGGTTGCCGGGATCAGCATTGGTTACTCGGACCGGAAGCCCCATTGGGCTCCGCCCGCCGAGTTTGTTCTGTACCCCAACTACCCGAATCCGTTTCGGGATCAGACCCGCATAGTTGTTGACATTCCTGCCGCAGAAGGCGACGACCCTTTTGCGGCGCAGCGTATGCCACGGCAAATCGAGGTGCGCATTTATAATCTTCTTGGCCAGGAAGTGCGCCGTTTCAGCCTCGAGGTCGGTCCGGGCAGCCGCGTCCCGGTCCCCTGGGATGGCCGAGACTTCCTTGGCCGTCCTCTACCCAGTGGCGTTTACTTCTACCGGATCGTCGAACAGGGGTGGCAGTCGCCGTTTCGGAGGGCGCTGTTGCTGAGATAGGGGGCGGGTTGCCTCGGGGGCGCAGGCCAGGTGGGTCATGCGAGCCCGAGCACAGTGTCTAACTTCCCACCACCCGCTGCCGAATTTTCCGCAACAGCGGCAGTGACTGCCTTGCGTCTTCCGTCGACTTCAGCTCCAGCACCACAGGGCCGTCGAATCCCTCCTGCTTCAGAGCCTTCAGCGTGGCCTCCCAGTCGATGTTGCCCTGCTCGCGCAGCGGCCGGTGATCCTGGCCGTCTTCGACGTCGTGGCAGTGGACGTGGGCAACACGGTCGCCGTATAACTCGGCAAACTCGACGCCCTCTCTCCCCAGCATCTTCCAGTGGCCGCCGTCGAAGCAGATCGAGGTGTCGAACTCCTCGACCAGAGGAACCACCCACTCGAAGTCCACGAACAGATTCTCCAGGCAGAGATGCCGTGGCGGGATCACACGCACCAGCTCGGCCAGGCTGCGGCGGCTCTGCTCGCGGATCCTGTCGAGCAGGATGCCCTTCATCGTTTCCGACAACCGCGGCGAGCGCACGATGTCGTGCGCCATGATGTAGGCCCAGACGGTGTGCAAAACGAACTGGCGGATCTCCAGCGGCCGCGTGGCTTGGCAGACGGCGATGGTCTCCTCCACCGCCGCCCGCCGGATGCGCTCGGCCCAACTATCGATATCGACGCCGAGCCCATTGTGAAGATGCAGGCTGTAGGTGAGGCCGAACTCATCCCTGAGGTGGACGAGAGCCTCGATCGATTCCTCCGCCAGCAGCTCCGGAAAGGCCGTCAATTGATTGGCGCTGAGTTCGATATGCTCGAATCCCATCTCAGCCCGCTGGCGCACCGCGGCTGCCAGGCGCTGCGGCGAAGGCAGACCCTGCTGGTCTTCCAGAATGCCGAACGCCACCGAGAGATTGCATCCAATTCGCATGCCTCCTCCGTTGTCAGAAGTCGAGCCCGAGTCGGGCGATGTAGATCGCCGCCGGCACTTCGGCGGCTGGGTCCTGGCTGTATTCGTGGCCGCTGTGGTAGCTCATCAACAGTTCGTCTTCGTTCAGCCAGCAACAGCCGGGATGGCCGGTGTCGCCGCCGCTCGGTAGAGCCACGTCGAACTCCAGTCGGTCTCGTTTGAGCCAGAACAGCGCTGTTTGTGCCCTGGGTGGGTCGGCGGCAAAGCGGCCGGCGACCAGGTAGCGGCGGTACACCTTGCGCAGCACCGGCGCCTCGACCAGATGATGCGTGGGGCGATGACTCCAGGTCGTGTAGGGTGAGCCGGCGGCTGCCACAACCGTGACACGGGGCCCCGAGTGCAGGGTGACGAGTGCTGTGACGCGGTCATCGCGCTCGAACCACAGCTCGGTTTCGGCGACACCCTCCCCCTCATAGATGACCGAGACCTCCCGCCAGTGCAGGCCGTCGGCGGATTCGAGCAGAACCGAGCGTTGCTTTGCCGGGTCTCCGACCTCCAGGCGCTCGCAGGCCGCGGCATAGCACGTCTGCCCGTGGATCCGCGGTCGCCAGAGTACTCTTCCAGCGGGGCTGCAGGCGGCCGGCTGAGTCCATTCCTCGCCATCCTCGGTGAAGCTGACGCAGGTGCGTCGTTCGGCCTCGTTGTCGGGCGGCACGGCCGTAGCGTACGCGAAGAGGCGTTTTCCCATGGCCAGGAACTTCGGGTGGCGGGCCTCGCCAGGCAGGTCGATCTCGGCGACCGGCTGCCAGTGGGCGGCATCGGCGGAGCGCAGGATGCGCAGTCGTGCATCGCCGGCTGTGCGGGCGAGGGCGCTGCAAAACACCAGGTAGAACGATCCCGCCCAGTAGTAGAGGTCGGTGAAGGCATTGTGCCGGCCGTCATCCACCACTTTTGTGACCGTCAGGACTTGCATCTCCTCCCTCTTCAAGACTCTCTCTGCCCAACCTTCATTTGCGGTTCCTATTTGCCAATTTCTGTTTCCTGCCCCTGCTCCTCTTGGCCCTGCCCACGCTGAACGTACGCCCGAGAGTGAGAAGTTGGGCGCCGAAGCGCGACGGCCGCGTGTAGATGATGGTCTTGAGGATCTCCTGGGTTCGGCGCTCGGCGATGGGTCTCAGCCGGCGCAGCAGCGGAAGGGTTCCCAACATCAGCAGCGCCAGAGCGACGAAGAAGAGACGCTTGGTGGTCACCTGGGTCCCGAACACCGACAGGCTCGCGGGCAGGCGTTCCAGGACCAGCCCCGACACGAACGGGCCAATGCCGGTGAAGAGCCCGATGGAAAAACCGACCAGGGCCATGTAAGGCCCACGGTACTTTGCCGGTGCCTCGACCATCATGCGAACGGTGTGGCCGATCCCGATTCCGGAGAGGCCGATCCCTTGCAGCGTGAAACCAAGCGCGGCGGTGAGAAACGCCCGCTTTGCATCGACGGTGAAGTGAGGCGTGAGAGCGAACAGCAGGAACGACAGCGAGGTCGTCAAGATCCCCAGAAGAAAAACAAAACGGTTGCCCCAGCGGTCCGCCAGCTTGCCCCACCACACCAGCGAAAGGACGGAACCGAAGGCGATACTTGCCGAAGCATAGACTGACAGTGAGCTCGGAAATCCAAGATCCACCTTGAGGTAGGGGATCACAAAGGGCAGGGTGGCAGCGTTCAGCCCAAAGACGATGAAAATAAAGGTCAGGAACTTGCGGAACTGGACGTCGGCCAGCGGCCGGTGCAGGTCGCGCAGAATCGACTCGCTGCGCCCGGTTCTCGGAGGAGGCGGGTCGGGGAGCCGCCGGATGAAGTAGAGGCGGGTGAAATGAAAGACGATGCCCAGCGTGAAAACCAGGTAGAAACGGCCGAGAGTCGGGTTGCTGCCGAGAAACCAGCCGGAGAGCAGGGTCACCACAAAGGAGGTGAGCTGCCAGATCATGCGCATCCGGCCAAAGAAGCGGCCGCGGATGCGTGCGGGGACGATCTCCGTCAGCAGCGGAAACCAGGCGCTGGTGGCGACATTCACGGCCACGGCATAGCCGAAGACGACGGCCACAAGAAACCACAGGGCAGCCGAATCGCTGAGGAGGTGATCCAGCGGGTAGATCAGAAAGAGCAAAGAGATATCGATGGCGGCAACCAGCAGCGATACAAGCAGGATGCGCTTGCGGCTGCCTGCGTCGACATAGGGTGCGGCGAACAGTTGCGCCACGGCGCAGAGGTTGAACACCGTGAAGATGACGCCGACTTCAAACTCCGAGCCCCCCAGTGTGAGGACCAGAAGGGAAATGACCCCGCCCTGGAACAGTACCTGCGGCAGGATGAGTCCCGTGGCCTGGGCCAGAATGGTGTTCCGGATGGCGTCGCGGGCGACGGAGTTTCGCTTGCGGCGACCCGCGTTGCGGCGGCTCTCCGAGAATGCGTTTGCTGGAATCCAGCGAAGTCTGGGACGCCGTGCTACCTGTAGCTCCTGTTGCATGGTCAAGGCGCTGAGCGGTGAGTGAGAGGGTGCGCAGCAAGCCCGGCTTCGTACCGGCCGTCGGATACCCCAACAGCGAGTGTTTCTTCTGCTTGCATTTCGTCTATTACTGCCGGTGGTAGAATTCATCAATAATACGAAGCGCGTCGATGAAAAGCAAGGTGGGAGCGACGAGTCCGCCCTGTTGCAGGACAGGCTGTCCAACAAAACCATTGTGCATGAATTGCGCGCTGAGTATATTGTACAACCATTGGTAGCCCGAATGTATCTGCCGCTTGATCGGTTTGAGTCGCTGCCGGTGTTTCAGGGGATCTCGCCGCGAGAGGGTTACGACCGCGCTGGCTTCGGCCAGGAAAACTCCAAAGGGTTGAGCGGCAAGGACATCGTCGATCTCGCCTCCAGGGCGGTGGCACGCCTGCGGCGGAATTGACAACCGCGGAAGGGCTCGGAATTGTGAAGAGACGAATTTCCGATTCCCAGTTGCCAATGTCTGAAGCCCGGTTTCTCATTTGTCCCTCGCATCAAAGGATCCATCCACCGTGGTCAAGCTGAACAAGAGCACGCGCTTTGCTCTGTACGCGGTCACCGAGTTGGCTCGAGATCCGCAGGCCGTCGTCTCGGCCGGCGAGATCGCCAGGAAATACAGCATATCCGAACACCACGTTGCCAAGGTGCTGCAGCAGCTCGTGCGCTCGGGCATGGTGCGCAGCATCCGCGGGATTCGCGGCGGCTTCCAACTGGCCCGCGACGCCCGCGACATCACCATGATGGACGTGGTGGAGATCTTCGAACGCCAGCCCCGCGGACGTGGGTGCCTGCTTCTCGACGAGAACGAGACGTGCGATTTCGATACCACCTGCCGCATCGGTGAGGTCTTCAACGAGATCGAGGAGCAGGCCTACTACACTCTGAAATCCATCAGCATCGCCACCCTTTTGAAGCCAAAGAAAATTTCGTGACGGCATGATTTGCCCTTGACAATGTGGCCAGAGGAGAGTATATTCTGAAAAACAGGTAAACCAGTACCGATTTACCGGATAGGCCGACTTTCGCAGAGACTGACCGAGGGGTTCAGCAAGGTTCCAACGATGGCGTCGCACGGATGGCACAAGGGCAGTAGATTCAGGCCAGGCAGTGCGAGTCGGTGGTGCCGTTTTCTTTTCCGAAGAACTGAGGCAGTGAAGAGACATTAAGCCGGGAGGGTTCGCGCATGGCGACGATGCGCAGTTGGCGGATGGTGGCTCCGGGCCAGACGATGGAGCTGGTTGAGTCAGAAATCGGGCCTCTGGAAGAAGGTCAGGTTCTGATTCGCGTTGCCGGATGTGGCGTGTGCCATACCGATCTGGCTTTCTGGGCGGAAGGAGTGAGCACCAACAAAGAGCCGCCGCTGACTTTGGGTCATGAGGTCAGTGGCTTTGTCGAGGATGCCGCACAGGGGTTCGAGCATCTCATCGGCAAGGGAGTGATCATCCCTGCGGTGCTGCCGTGCGGCGAATGTGAGCTATGCCGCAAGGGCCGGGGCACCATTTGCCGCCGCCAGATGATGCCGGGCAACGACATCGACGGAGGCTTTGCCAGCCACATCGTTGTGCCGGGTCGCGGCCTGTGCGTCGTGGATGCAGCAAGTGTGAACGAACGACTTGGCGTGTCAGGTGTCACCCTGGTCGAGCTGGCGGTGGTTGCCGACGCTGTGACCACACCGTATCAGGCGGTGCTGCGCTCAGGTCTGGGCAGCGGAGATGTGGCTGTGTTCGTTGGTGTCGGCGGGGTCGGCGGTTTCGGCGTGCAGATCGCTCGGGCCATGGGGGCCACGGTGGTGGCGGTCGATATCGATTCCCGGCGGTTGCAGCGGGTGGCCGAACACGGTGCCGAACTGACTCTGAACGCCGCCGAACTCGACCGCAAGGAGATCCGCAACACCGTTCGCGAGTTTGTCCGTGCCCGCGGGCTTTCGCCGTACGAGTGGAAGATCTTTGAGACCTCGGGCACGGCCGCTGGCCAGACTCTGGCTTTCAGCCTCCTCACCTATGGGGCCACACTCGGCGTCGTCGGTTTTACGATGGAGACGGTGAATGTGCGCCTCAGCAATCTGATGGCCTACGATGCCCGTGCCGTCGGCAACTGGGGCTGCTTGCCGGAGCACTACCCCAAGGTGGTCGACATGGTTCTGCGCGGCGACATCCAGATTGCGCCCTTTGTACAGACCTTTCCGATGAGCCAGATCAACGATGTCTTCGGCCGCGTGCAGCGACATGAGGTCGACAGCCGGCCGATCCTCGTTCCGGACTTTTCTTAGGAGGCGCTCATGTCCCCGTTCAAAGACCACAATCTGGTTTCCGATTTCAAACCCCAGCAGGTTCGTTACGAGCTGCGCCCCTGCCATGATCCTGAAGGCAACGAAGTGCAGGGCCTCTACAATGCCTGGATCATCCTTGACAACCCGAAGCAGCTCAACTCCTACACCACTCAGATGGTCAAGGACGTCATTCTGTCGTTTCGTCAGGCTTCCAACGCCCGCGATGTCGTCAGTGTCGTTTTTACCGGCAGCGGCGACCGCGCCTTTTGCACCGGCGGCAACACCAAGGAGTACGCCGAGTACTACGCTGGCCAGCCCGACGAGTACCGGCAGTACATGCGTCTGTTCAACGACATGGTGACCACGATCTTGCACTGCGACAAGCCGGTGATCTGCCGGGTGAACGGCATGCGCATCGCCGGCGGGCAGGAGATCGGCATGGCGTGTGATTTTTCCATTGCCAGCGATCTGGCCGTTTTCGGACAGGCCGGGCCGAAGCACGGTTCCGCCCCGGACGGCGGCTCCACCGATTTCCTGCCGCTGTTTGTCGGCATCGAGGCTGCCATGCGGAGCTGCACCCTGTGCGAGCACTGGAGCGCCTACAAGGCCTATCGCCTCGGGCTGCTCACCGAGGTCGTGCCGGTGCTGCGGCACGGTGACCAGTGGATCCCCAACCCCCTGGTCATCACCGATCGCTGGTTCGATGAGACGGGGCAGATCGTCTACGGTGAGTTCAAAACCGGCGAGGCCAGGCAGCAGGCGAAAGAGCTGATGGCGGAGTGCCGCACCGACTTATCGCGGCTCGATGCCGCGGTGGAGCGGCTGTGCGCCTCGCTGCTGATGACCATGCCGGGATGCCTGAGCAAGACCATCGAGTCGCTGCGCAAGCACAAGCTTATGCACTGGGATCGCAACCGCGAAACCAACCGCGCCTGGCTCGGCCTCAACATGATGACGGAGGGCAAGGCCGGTTTTCGGGCGTTCAACGAGGGCACCAAGGGACACCGCGAGGCCAACTTCATCCTCTTGCGCCAGAGCCTTGCTCGCGGCGAACGCTGGAGCGACGAGTTGATCGAGAAGATCATGCCGCCGAGGCAGTCGGCGTCGTCGTAGGAGGGCGATCGCACGCTCAGGGTCACTGAATTGGAACGGTCACGGAAAGAGGGATCTTAGAGTTTTGTGAGAGTCCCGTTTCTGTGTCCAGCCGACGAACTCGGAAAGGCATTGAGCACACGATGGAGTTTACCCTGAGGCAAATTCGCAGAGACGACATCGACGCCATCGTCCGTCTGGATGCGGTCCACTCGGGTGAGGCCAAACCGGATTACTGGCGCCAGCGACTGGCACCCTTCATCCGCAAGAACGGCCGCCGCATGCAGCTTGGCTTCGTGGCCGAGACGACGGGGCGCGTCCTCGGATACATTCTCGCCGAGGCTCGGGCGTGGGAATTCGGCTCGCCCTTGTGCGGCTGGATTCTGGCCATCGGCGTCGACCCCGAAGTCGGCCGCCGCGGAATCGGACTGGCTTTGTGCCGCGAGGTGTGCCGCCGGTTCAAGGAGCAGGGCATTCGCACCGTTCGCACCATGGTTCGCAAGGACGATGTCCAGTTGCTCAGCTTTTTCCGGGCGTCGGGATTCAGGGCCGGGCCGTTTGTGGAGATGGAGTTGGAAATGGGGGAGTAGGGGCTGGAAATCACGATCCAGGAGCTCGCCGGCTTTTTCTGAAGGTCCAACGGAGGAAGGCTGCCAACGGACGCGGTTTCAGGGGCGAAACCTTGAATGCCGAGGCACAGAATCCGTTAGCCGCTTCCTTCCGTTGGGATGTGGAAATACCTGACCTCACAGACAGGTGAAACCGATGCCTGAAAAAATCCACGCAGAATTCTCCCACGACGGCCAGGTGTTCAACCTGACCCTGGCGGCGCCGAAGGGCAATGTGCTCGATTCGGTGATGATCCGCGAGCTGACCGAGGCCGTGGAGGGTGACGGCCGGAGCGAGGATACAAAGCTGATTGTTTTTCGGGGTGAAGGAAAGCACTTCTCCTTCGGGGCCAGCGTTGAGGAGCACCAGAAGGAGCTGGTGGGGGAGATGCTGCCGGCCTTCCACCGGCTGTTTCGCACCCTCATCGAGGTCTCCAAGCCGACCTGCGCCGTGGTGCGTGGCCAGTGCCTGGGCGGCGGCATGGAGCTGGCCACCTTCTGCCACTGGGTGTTTGCCTCGGAGGATGCTGTCTTCGGTCAGCCGGAGATCGTCCTCGCCGTCTTTCCGCCGGTGGCGTCGATCCTGCTGCCGCGCCGCATCGGCCAGGCGGCCGCCGATGATTTGATTCTCACCGGCCGTTCGGTGGCGGCAAGGGAAGCGCTGCAGTTGGGACTGGTGAACTCGGTTTCAGAAGATCCAGAGTCAGAGTTCGAGGCCTTTTTGCGGCAGCACATCCTTCCGAAAAGCGCGGTTGCCCTGGGGCATGCGGTATCTGCGGCGCGCTTCGAGCTGCATCGAGCCTTGCTCCGCTACCTGGGCGACCTGGAGAAGTTCTACCTGGAGCAGCTCATGCGGACCGAGGACGCAAACGAGGGTATCCGTTCGTTCCTGGAGAAGCGGAAGCCGGCGTGGAAGAACCGTTGACTCTACCACGGAATGACACCGAGGGGCGCGGAGTTTTGGACCGAGGGCTGGAATTCGAACATTGAAAAATACCGAATTAGATGCAAGACGAGTACGATTGCGCGCAAAACCGCGAAGGTCTCGAACCCCATTGCGTTGTGCCTTCGTCTCTTCGCGGTCAAGAATAACATTTTAGGTGCCAGCGATGACCGTCGAGCAGATCATCCAGCGCTGCGAGGCGCTCTACATGGACCTCGAGTTTGAGGCGGTGAAACAGTGGAAGGCCGCTACGGGCGGTAAGGCCATCGGCTACCTGCCGATCTACGTGCCGCGGGAGATCATCCACGCCGCCGGCATGCTGCCGGTGGGCATCATGGGCGGAAGCGACCAGCTCGAGATCATCCGCGGCGACTCCTACTTCCAGTCTTATATTTGCCACCTGCCGCGTAGCGTCATCGAGATGGGCGTGTCAGGACGACTCGATTGCCTGGACGGCCTCCTGTTCCCCAGCATCTGCGACGTCATCCGCAACCTTTCCGGCATGTGGAAGCTGCTCTTCCCGGAAAAGTACGTCAAGTATTTTGACGTGCCGCAGAATTTCGACGCCGACATCGGCGGCCAGTACTACTTGAAAGAGCTGAAAGCTCTGCGCGCCGACCTCGAGGCGCTGTCGGGCAAACCGATCTCCGACGATGACCTGCGGTCGAGCATCGTGGTGTACAACGAAAACCGGCGCCTGGTGGCCGAGCTCTACCGCCTGCGCAGCGAGCGGCCCTGGCAGGTGCCGTCCACCGAATGCTACCTGCTCATCCGGGCCGGCAACATCCTGCCGGTCGAGGAGCACAACGACCTCCTGGCAGCCTATCTCAAGGCCGTCGCCGGGCTGGATCGCCGCGAGCTGGACAACACCCGGGTCGTTCTCACCGGGGCCTTCTGCGAGCAGCCGCCGCTGGGACTCATCAAGACCCTGGAGCGGGCCGGCTGCTATATCGTCGACGACGATTTCGTGCTGGTGTCGCGCTGGTTCCTCGAGTCTGTGCCTGAGGACGGGGATCCGCTGACGGCTCTGGTGCACGCCTACCTGGAGTACAGCGTCGACACGGCGGCGAAATACGATCATCGCAACACCAAGGGGCAGTTTCTGATCGAGGCGGTGCGCCGGAGCGGCGCCGACGGCGTCATCTTCTGCGCTCCGAGCTTCTGCGATCCGGCACTGCTCGACCAGCCGATGCTGACAGCGGCCCTCGACCGCGCCGGGATTCCGTACACGAGCTTCAAGTATTCTGAAAACACCGGACAGTTCCAGGTGATCCGCGAACAGGCGGGAACCTTCGCCGACTCAGTCAAGCTCTGGGGTGCCGCATGAGCCAGAACGTTCAGAAAGAGCGCAGCATGATTCAGCAGAAGGCGATGATTACCGAGCACTACCATCGCCTGGCCCGCGCCCGCGAGGAGGGCAAGAAGGTCGTGTACACCTTTGTGCCGGGCAACCTGACCGAGCTGATCTACAGCTTCGACCTGCTGCCGGTGCTGCCGGAGATCAATGCCCTGCAGTCGGGTATCCGGCGCAAGTCGGCGGCCTACATCGCCGAGGCCGAGAAGGCCGGCCATTCCGAAGATGTCTGCACCTACGTCAAGTGCGATATCGGCATGCTCAAGTCCGGCAACATCGGGCCGACCGGCGAGAAGCTGCCCGAGCCGGATTTGCTGCTGCTCTCCTACACCGGCTGCTTTACGTTCATGAAGTGGTTCGAACTGCTGCGATCGGAGTACAACTGCCCGACAGTGATGCTGCATGTGCCATACCAGGGCGACGGCAGGATCACCGACAACATGCGCGCCTACATCGTGGATCAGCTCAAGCAGGAGGTCATCCCGGCGATGGAGCAGGTAACCGGGCGCAAGTTCGATATCGACCGCCTGCGCCAGATGCTGGCGCTGTCGGCGGTGGCCGAAGACGACTTCGTTGCCGTCATCGAGTCATCCCGTCACGTGCCCTCGCCCATTGATGCCTACTTTGGCGGCGTTTTCTACATTGGACCGATGTTCACCGCCTTTCGCGGCACCGAGGCCTGCATCGACTATTACCGCTTGCTGCGGGCCGAAGTGGAGGAGCGCCTGGCCAAGGGCATGGGGCCCATCACCCCCGATGGCCCGATGGCCGAAGAGAGGTATCGTCTCGTTGTCGAAGGACCGCCCAACTGGACCAGCTTTCGCGAATTCTGGAAGATGTTCTATGAGGAGGGCGCCGTGGTGGTGGCGTCGAGCTACACCAAAGTGGGTGGCGTCTACGACAACGGCTTCCGCCACGACCCGGACCGCCCCCTGGAGTCGCTGGCGGAGTATTGCCTCGGCTGCTACACCAACCTCAACCTGCCGTCGCGGGTGGACATGCTGGAGCGCTACATCCGCGACTATCAGGCCGATGGCTTCTTGATCAACTCAATCAAGAGCTGTAACTCCTTCTCGGCCGGCCAGTTGCTGATTCTGCGTGAGCTGGAGAATCGCACCGGCCTTGCCGGTGGCTTCATCGAATCCGATCTCGTCGATCCGCGCTACTTTTCACCGGCAAATATCAAGACGCGCCTCGAGTCCTACTTCCAGATGATCGACCTGAAACGCAAGAGCGGGGTGACGGTATGAAATGCTTCACCGGCATCGACCTGGGCTCGACGACCACCAAGGCCATTATCCTCGATGAGGCCGGCGAGATCGTCGGCCGCGGCATCACCAACAGCCGCAGCAACTACGAGGTGGCCGCACGCGTGGCCAAGGAGGAGGCCTTTATCAACGCCCGATTTTTTCTGCTGAAATCGGAAGCGGCGGCGGCCGGACTGCTGGACGCTACGGGTGAACGCTTCCTGGCCGATCTCGGGCGTGCTTTTCGCTACCAACGGCATCTGTCTCAACTGCAGGCGTTGAAACGGGCCTGTTTTGAAGAACTCGAGCATCCGCGCTACCGCGACCACCGCCGCGAGCTGGAGGCGATCCTCGATGACAACTTCGCTGCCATGGAGATCGAGGCCGGGCGCCTGTTCGCACCCGGCACTCGTCCGAAATCGGACTTTTTCCGCGACCTGGCTGGTAGCCAGTACCTGGCGCTGGCCGAGCGGAAGTCGAAAGAGGCAGGCTTGCCCTTCGAGACACTGATGGGGGTCTACGACAAATCGATCCTCATCGTCGAGAATCAGGTGGAGGACGGCCATTTTGAAAAGGATATCGAGAAGGCTTTCGAGCATCTGGCGGCGCAAGGGGCCGGCAATGGTCGGCTGCGGCCTTTTTTCCCGCTGATCAAGAAAGTGGCGACGACACCGCTCGAGGAAGTGAATATGGTGGGAACCGGCTACGGCCGGCAGCGGCTGCCGTTCCCCAAGGAGTCGATCCGCTCGGAGATTCTCTGCCACGGGCTCGGCGCCCACACCATGTTCCCCAACACGGCTACCGTGCTCGACATCGGCGGCCAGGACACCAAAGCGATCCAGGTCGATCCAAACGGCATCGTCGTCAGCTTCCAGATGAACGACCGCTGCGCCGCCGGCTGTGGTCGCTACCTGGGCTACATCGCCGACGAGATGAACCTGGGGCTGCATGAGCTGGGGCCGATGGCGCTGAAGTCGACCTGTGGCGTCAAGATCAACTCGACCTGCACAGTGTTCGCCGGCGCCGAGCTGCGCGACCGCCTGGCTCTGGGGCAGAAACGCGAGGACATCCTGGCCGGGCTGCACCGGGCCATCATCCTGCGGGCCATGTCGCTGCTGGCACGCTCCGGCGGCATCCGCAACGAATTCACCTTCACCGGCGGCGTGGCCAAGAACCCGGCTGCGGTGAAGGCTCTGAAGGAGCTGGTGCGCGAGAACTACGGCGACGTCACCATCAACATTCACCCCGACTCGATTTTCACCGGCGCGCTTGGCGCGGCGCTGTTCGCCCGCCAGGCGGTCCTGGAACAAAACTGAGGATCCATCATGCCCGTCACTGCAGGCATCGACGTTGGCTCCGGCGCCATCAAGTGCGCCATCTTCGAGGTCGGCGACCATCACGAACGACCGCTGGCGCTGACCGTCGAGCGCATCCGCCGCCGCGATATCAAGGCGGTGATCGAGAGCACTTACGAGGCGGCGCTGAGGCTGGCGGATGTGCGACCGTCGCAGATCGACTACGTCGCCAGTACCGGTGACGGCGACATGGTGGAGTTCCGCCGCGGCCACTTTTATAGCATGACGACCCACGCCCGCGGCGCCCTCTACCTGATGCCCGAGGCCCGCGCCGTACTCGACATCGGCGCCTTGCACACGCGTGCCATCAAGATGGACGAGCGCTCCAAGGTGCTGGGGTATCGCATGACCAGTCAGTGTGCCTCGGGCTCGGGTCAATTTGTCGAGAACATCGCCCGCTACCTGGGCGTGTCGGTCGACGAAGTGGGGGAGCTGTCGATGCAGTCGAAGAATCCCGAGACGGTGAGCAGCATCTGCGCCGTGTTGGCCGAGACCGACGTGATCAACATGGTGTCGCGCGGCATCAGCACCAGCGACATCCTCAAAGGTATCCATTTGTCGATCGCCAATCGCCTGGTGCGGTTGTTACGGGCGATTCATGCCGAGGGTGTGGTGGCGCTGACCGGCGGCCTGGCCGGGGACATCGGCTTGCGGGCGACGCTGCAGGAACGCCTGGATGCCGACGGCGTGCCGCTGCGGGTTCGGGCGCACGAGCATTCGATCTTCGCCGGCGCCATCGGCGCTGCGCTCTGGGGAGCGTTTCGGTATGAGGTGCTGGCCGGCAGTGGCAACGCAAAGTCCAGAATGCCGGACGGCAGATGGTCGATGGTTGATGGTTGAGGGAAGATCGGATTGGGGATTTCGGGCTGCGGTGTTAGGGCAGCCGTGTCGGTGTGGTTCCAACGGAAGAGGGCGGCCACTGGAGGCAAGGCGGACCTAGCCGCAAATGAACGCCAATGGACGCGAATATTGGGTAGCCAGTCTTCATCTCGCAATTCCTGTCTCCCGGTTTCTGGTTCCCGATCCCCAGCTTCCCGCCTGATAACTGATATCTGGCACCTGATACCTGAGATCCGCTTCCGCGGCGCCCTGCACTACCGAACATGAGACCGAGGCCATGAAGACATTCGACTTCAACAACCAGGTGGTATTGATCACCGGCGGACTTGGCGGCATCGGCCGGGCGACGGCCGATGCGTTCCTGGAATGCGGCGCCCGGGTGGTGGCGGTGGACCTGGTGGCGGGAGAGGAAGCCGCGAGCACGGACCGGCTGAGGGCCATACGGGTGGACGTGGCCGACTACTCTGCGGTCAGGGAGTGCGTAGACCAGGTGCTGGCAGAGGAGGGGCAGATCGACTGCCTGATCAACAACGCCGGCATCGCCCGCGACCGGGTGGTGTGGAAGATGGAGGAGAAGCAGTGGGACGAAGTGATCGGCGTGAACCTCAAGGGAGCTTTCAACTTCATCCGCCACGTGGCGCCGCACTTCAAAGAGAGGCGCTGCGGCAAGATCGTCAACGTCAGCTCGATCAACGGCCTGCGCGGCAAGTTCGGCCTGGCCAACTACGCCGCTTCCAAGGCGGGCCTCATCGGTCTGACCAAGACGGTGGCCCGCGAGCTCGGCCCGTACAATGTCAACGTCAACGCCATCGCACCGGGCTACATTCTCACCCCGCTGACCGAATCCCTGCCAAAAGAGGTGATCGACGCCGCCCTTGCCGAGACTGTGCTGGGTCGGCTTGGGGAACCCCAAGATGTCGCCCACCTGATTCTCTTCCTTTGTTCCGATCTGGCTCGCCACATCACCGGCGAGGTGGTGAAGGTGGATGGCGGGCAGTATATTTGAGACATTGCAAGAATCTGCTTGATTTTTTTCTTCTGCATTTCCTATCAATTGGCCAAGGGTCACGCCTCTGTGACCCGGTTGGCCATGCCTCTTTGAGCAACGATCCCGCCTGAATTTCACCCGTCACTGCGCACCAGGGGGTATCTCAATGAAATCCAACCAGTCACTCATTCCGGCTGAGCGAATCGAGCGCTCGATCTGGCTGATTCGCGGGCACAAGGTTATCCTTGATGCCGATCTGGCAGTGCTTTACGGGGTGGAGACCCGTACCTTAGTGCAAGCTGTGAAGCGAAACATCGAGCGCTTTCCTGAGGACTTTATGTTTCAGCTTACCGAAGAGGAGTTCCGCTTCTTGAGGTCACAAACTGTGATCTCAAGAGGGTGGGGTGGCAGGCGCTACCCGCCCTATGCTTTCACCGAGCAAGGCGTGGCCATGCTCTCGAGTGTCCTCAGGAGCAAGCGCGCTGTGCAGGTCAACATCGAGATCATGCGTACCTTTGTGCGTCTGCGCCGAATGCTGGCGAGCCAAGAGGCCTTGGCTCGGAAACTGGCGAGTCTCGAGAAGAAGTATGACAGTCAATTCAAGCTTGTGTTTGAAGCCATCAAGCAACTCATGGCGCCACCGGAGCCACAACCCAAGCGCCGCATCGGCTTCCGCAAAGAGGATGACGAGAATGGGTGATCCGGAAGACCCGGATTGAAATCCGGTTCGGAGGCCCAAGTCCGCTGAAGCGGACTGGCTGGTCT
>CAZGRP010000077.1:15964-17369 GCA_964527995.1 uncultured Cytophagia bacterium
TGTCAGGTATTTACTCTTGACACATTCCTGAAGACAGAGTATATTGCAATTGTACAGTAAGAAAGTAGACCGGCCCTATTATGGCCAACGAGAGGAGTGACGGCATGCCGCACGTCAAGATTGGACCCAAACACCAGGTCACCATCCCGAAAGAGGTCTTCCAGGAGCTACAGCTTGAGGTCGGCGACATCGTCGAAGTCGTGGTCAGGGAGGGCAAAGCCGTGATCATCCCCAAACGCGTGGTCGAAAAAGCGCCGGTCCCTAAGCTGACCGCCAAGGAGCAGCGCCTCCTCAAGTCTGCCAGGGCGAAGATCGAGGCTATTCAAAAGGATCTCAAAACCGCAAAGGGACTCACGGAAGCCGAGGCCGATGTCGCCGCCAAGGTAGGCCTTATCGATCCGGACCAACGCTGGTGGTGGACCGAAGAGTGGCAGCGAGGCGAGCGCGAAGCGCAGCGCGATATCGACGAAGACGGGGGTCAACAGTTCGAGAGCGCTGACGAGTTTCTCGCTGCCTTGCGCTCATGACCATCGTTCAAACCAACCGTTTCAAGAAAGACTTCGCAGCCTTACCTCAGAGCATTCAGGAACGGGCGTTAAAGCAGCTTGCTCTCTTCCTGCAGAATCCACGACATCCTTCCCTCCAGATCAAGAAGATGCAGGGGCATCCCAATGTCTGGGAAGGGCGCATCACTCGAGACTACCGATTCACCTTTCAGATCACGGGTGACACCTGCATCCTGAGGAGGATCGGCACCCACGATACACTCCGGCATCCGTGAGGATTTGGCGGACGATTCGAAGCTTGGCACGGAATTCATCCTTGCGCCGGAAGGATCGTTTGTTTACATTTGGGTTATGAGACCTCGGGGCGATATACTCAGTTCGGTTCGGAAAGCTGCGCAGAAAAGAATTCTGTTTCTTCCTCACGCTGTGCGACAGATGTCCAGACCAGACAGAATGATTAGGGCGGCAGAAGTTAGAGAAGTGGTCAACACGGGAGACATTATCGAGGACTACCCTGAAGACGTTCGTGGACATAGTTGCCTTCTCCTGGGTGTCGGGGGACCAGGGAAGACCGATCCATGTTGTATGTGCTCCAAAAAAGGACTACTTAGCCATCATCACCGCATACCTTCCCGATCCCGATGAATGGGAAGACGATTTCAGATCGAGGAAAGAACGATGACATGTATCCACTGCAAAGGCAGAATGGAGCGCAAATCGGCTCCCTTCCAAATTGACCGAAAGGGTTATCATTTGACCCTTGACGAGATTCCCGCCTGGGTTTGCACCCAGTGCGGTGAGGTCTACTTTGAAGAGTCCGAGGTAGAAGCCATTCAGGAGGTGATTCAATCACTGGACCAGAAGACGAAGAAGCTCCAGGAGGCTGCTTGATTTCGACC
>CAZGRP010000078.1:0-17177 GCA_964527995.1 uncultured Cytophagia bacterium
ATCACACTCCGGGAGATTCGGTTGCCATTGAAGGAGCCGTTCGAGATCTCCTCCGGGGTCGTTGAAGAGCGGCGCATCCTTCTGGTGCAGCTGCATGACGCTGACGGCACCGTCGGCTGGGGGGAGTGCGTCGCCGGTGAGGCGCCCAACTACTCGCCCGAGACCATCGATACCGCCTGGCTGGCGATCTCGAGGTGGGTGGCGCCACGTGCGCTCGGCCGGAAGTTCGGTGGTCCGCAGGAGATCCACAGCGTACTGGAACGGAACTTCCGCGGCCATAACATGGCCAAGGCGGCGGTGGAGATGGCCGCCTGGGAGCTGGCGGCGCAGAAGCAGGGAATCTCGCTGGCGCGGTTGCTGGGCGGCAGCCGCGACCGCATCGAGGTTGGCATCTCCATCGGTATTCAGAAAAGCCCGGAGGCCCTGGTCGCCAAGGCGAAGAACTGTCTCGATCAGGGGTACCGCAAAATCAAGATCAAGATCAAGCCTGGGGCCGACGTGGAGTACGTGCGTGCCGCCCGCCGGGCTCTCGGCCCCGAGGCGCCGCTCATGGCCGATGCCAACAATGCCTACACGCTCGCGGACCTGGACCGCCTGAAACAACTCGACGCCTTCGGGCTGATGATGATCGAGCAGCCGCTCGCCTGGGACGATCTCGTCCGTCATGCCACCCTGCAGAAAGAGCTGAAAACACCCATCTGCCTGGACGAATCCATCACCAGCGTCGAGCGCGCCGAGGACATGATCACCCTCGGCAGCGGCCGCATCATCAACATCAAGCCCGGTAGGGTGGGCGGTTTCACGGCGTCGCTGGCCATTCACGATCTGTGCCGGCATCATGGCATCCCGGTGTGGTGCGGCGGCATGCTGGAGAGCGGCATCGGCCGGGCCCACAACGTTGCTCTGGCTTCCCTGCCCAACTTCGTGCTGCCGGGAGACCTGTCCCCAAGCGCGCGCTACTGGGAGCGCGACATCGTGCAGCCGGAGTGGGTCATGGACGAGCACGGCCGGATCGCCGTACCGGTCGACCGTCCCGGCATGGGTGTGAGCGTGGACATGGATCGGGTGGACAATCTGACGATGCGGTGGGAGGACCTTCCCTAAGCTGTCGTTTCGCCGCGGGGTGGCACGGGGCTTTCAGGTAGTGTTAGGTGTGGAGCGTTCAGTGGTTGGCGAGCTGATCGGAGATCTGTGATGTCAGATCGATTGCGATTGCCGAAGAAGCTTTTGTCGCGCTTTCCTCCGGACGTGCAGAGGCGGTTGCTCGAACTGCGCCGTGACTTGCACCGCCACCCGGAGCTCGCCTTCGAGGAGGGCAGGACGGCCCAGAGGCTGCACGCCGAACTGGCGCTGCTGCAGCCAGCGGAGTTGGCTCGCGTGGCTGGGACCGGGGTCGTCGCTCGCATCAGCGGTGCGGGGAAGGAGGGTGCGACCGTGGCGGTGCGCGCCGACATCGACGCCTTGCCGATTCAGGAGGAGACCGGCCTCGACTGGTCTTCGGAACAGGCAGGCGTCATGCATGCCTGCGGGCACGATGTGCATGCCACCTGGGCTGTGGCTGCGGCGCATCTGCTGCGGCGACATCCGGCGGCCGGGGATGTGGTCATTCTGCTGCAGCCGGCGGAGGAAGTCGGCAAGGGGGCACGCGCGGTGCTTGCCAGCGGCGTCCTGGACGGGGTCGAAGCCATCTTTGCGGCGCATGTCGATCGCCGTTTTGAGGTCGGGCAGGTGGTGGCCCAGGCGGGGCCAGTGGCGGCGTCGGCCGACACATTTGAGATCGTTCTGCGCGGGCGTGGCGCTCATGGTGCTCGTCCGCACGAGGCTGCCGATCCCATTGTCGGTGCCGCTGCCCTCATTGGGGCGCTGCAGACGATCGTGTCTCGCCGGCTGGACCCGGCGCGGCCGGCGGTGGTCACGGTCGGCTCGATTCACGCCGGGTCGGCGGCCAATGTGATTCCGGCCGAGGCCCACCTGGCCGGCACACTGCGGGCAACCGATGCCGAGACGCGGAGTCTGCTGCATCGCGAGGTGCGCAAGATCGCCGCGTCCACGGCCGCTGCGCACGACTTGCAGGCTGAGGTGCGCATCGAGGAAGGCACACCGGCCATCGTCAACCCGGAGCGCGACATTGGCTGGGCCCGCCAGGCAGTCGAAGCCTTGCTTGGGAAGGAGGCGCTCGTCCCTCTCGGCGCGGCCAACATGGGCGGCGAGGACTTCGCGTTGTATATGGAAAAGATGCGCGGCTGCTTTCTGCGCATCGGTGCTCGGGAGCCGGGCGGCGAAGTGACCGCAGCGCATTCGAGCCGGTTCCTGGCCGCTGACGAAAGCATCTTCGTGGGGGCGGCTGTCCTGGCCGAGACGGCCCGAATTGCCTCGGCACGGCTGCGTGCTGTGACCGGCCTGGTGTGATCCGGCACGCAAGCGGGACGCTTCCATGGCCTTCTTCTTCCACGTTTCTCCTTTCTCATTTTGCATTTCTCTTCTGAAGGAGCCCGATCGATGCAAGACAACCCGAAACCGATTCTGTTCCGAGGGGGTGCCTACGTCAGCGCTCTGCCTTTGGCCACGTTTATTGTCGGTACCGTATCGCTGGTCGTCGCCGGCACGCCAGCGGTCGAGGGCATGATCCTGGCAGCCATGCTCGGAATCTCTGTGGGGATGATGTTCGCCCGCGACGTGGCCGACTACAGCGAGCGTGTTTTCTCGCTGATGGCGAATCGCATCGCCACCGTGGCGGTGGTGTGCTGGCTGTGGGCCGGTGCCTTTTCGGGAATCCTGGCGAGCTCCGGTCTGGTGGAGGCCATCGTCTGGCTGGGGTGGAAATTCCATCTCACCGGGGCGGGGTTTACGGTGGCTGTCTTCGTCTCAGCGGCGCTGTTTGCCACTTCGGTGGGCACGGGCCTTGGAACCGTAGTCGGTTTCACGGCGGTGATGTACCCGGCCGGCATCGTCCTCGGTGCAGGACCGGCGGCTCTCATGGGCGCCATTCTCAGCGGCGCCGCCTTCGGCGACAACCTTGCGCCGATCTCCGACACCACCATCGTCTCGGCTGCCACGCAGGAGACCGACGTTGGCGGTGTCGTTCGGTCGCGGCTGAAATACGTACTCATCGCCGCCGGCATCTCTATCGTCCTCTTCTACCTCTTTGGAGGCGGCAGCTCGACGGTATCGAAGGCTGAAGCGGATCGCCTTCTGGCCGAGACGTCGGACCCGGCCGGCCTGCCGATGCTCATTCCCGCGGTCATTGTATTCCTGGTCGCCGTCAGCGGCCGCCACTTTCTTGCAGCCCTCACGGCCGGCATTGTGGCGGCGATCGTCATCGGTCCACTGGCGGGTGTGTTTCCGCTCTCGCGGGTGTTTCACTCGACGGCCGATGGCTCGGTGGCGGGTAGCGCTGTGCAGGGTGCGCTGGCGATGCTGCCGATCTCGATTCTGACGCTGTTGCTGGTGACGGCCATTGGCCTCATGCAGGCCGGCGGCTTCCTCGACCAGTTCATGGCCTGGCTCGACCGCGCCGTGGCGCGTTCGGCGCGCTCTGCCGAAGCGGCCATTGTCGGCCTCATTTCGTTCATGAACCTGTGCGTTTCGGTGAACACTGTGGCCATGATCACGGCTGGGCCACTGGCCAACGTTTTGCGCAAGCGCCACAACATCCACCCGTACCGAAGTGCCAACCTCCTCGATACGATCTCCTGTTCCTTCCCCTACATCCTCCCCTATGCCGCTACCATCGTGGCTGCGGCTGCGATCCAGCGGCAGGTTGCCACGCGCTATGCCTTTGCCGTGGTGTTGCCCTGGGCCAAAGAGGCAGCTTTCTTTTTCTACGGAATCGTGCTCTTCCCATTGATGCTGATTGCAGTGGCCACGGGCTTCGGGCATGCGCGAGGATAGCGCCGTGCAGAGGGGGCCCGCCAGCGGTAGAAACATGACGTTCTATGATCCTGACACCTGCCAGTGACCCCGCTGGGGCTTGCGGCTTGCAGTGGCGGCAGGCAGCCCGAACGGGGCTCTGGTTGAGTTAATTGTTGCTATGCAAGTATTGTCTGCATGGGTGCAAAAGGTTGCACGACGACGCGCTTTGGGCCTACTATATATAGTAGCTACTCCAGCAAAGAAACCGATATGCAACTCGGCATGGATGTTGCCGGGGGCGAAACGAACTGGTACATGATGGAGCCGGAGATTCCACTCGACTGCGACCGTGTGGCAGCGCGGCAGAGGCTGTGCTTTACCTCTGCTGCCTCTCACGGGCTCGACGCCGAGAAGTACCCCTCACTGTGTGTGCCGCTCCATCCCCATTGTTAACTGCCCGCAGGTTGTACCACTAATTGAGGGAGGGCGTATGTCCAGACGAAGCATTCTTTGGGTCCTGGGTCTCCTCCTGGCAGTGTCGGTGCCAACGGCACTGTTCGCCCAGACCGGCACGATCGCTGGCAAAGTGGTCGATGCCAAGACGGGAGATCCTCTTCCGGGGGCCAACGTCCTGGTACAGGGACTGGAGGTCGGCGCCGCCACCAACGTCGACGGCTTCTTTCGCATCACCAACGTCCCTGTCGGCCAGCGCACAGTGATCGCTCGGTTTATCGGCTACAAGAGCCAGATCAAGACTGTGAACGTCAGTGGGGGTACGGTGGCCGAGCTGAACTTCGAGCTCAAGGAGACGGTGCTCGAGCTGAACGAGGTCGTGGTGACGGGCGCCGGGGTGGCGACGGAAAAGAGGAAACTGGGCAACACTGTCGCCACGATCAACACCAAGTTGATCGAGGATGCACCGATCACCCGATTCTCGGACATTCTACAGGGGCGCGAGCCGGGTGTGGTGGCCCTGCCTTCCGGTGGCCTCGTCGGTGAGGGCACCCGCATTCGTATTCGCGGCAGCGCCAGCCTGTCGCAGACCAACGAGCCGATCATCTACATCGATGGCGTGCGGGTCGACAATTCAGGCGGCTTTGCCGGCGTCGGTGCCGGCGGTGGCGGCGTACCCTCCCGCCTGGACGACATCGATCCCTCGTCCATCGATCGGATCGAGATCCTCAAGGGAGCGGCGGCGGCCACTCTCTACGGCACGCAGGCATCGAACGGGATCATCCAGATTTTCACCAAGCAGGGATCGTTCAGCAAGCCTCGATTCACTCTCGAGATCGAGCAGTCTGCGCTCGCCTATCCGGATGCCTACCATCCCAACGCTGGGTTTGCCCGCAACGAGACCCAGCTCGAGAACATGAGGAAGATTTTCGGCGTTCCGAACCTTCAGCTCTATCAGGTACTGCAGAGGAAGCTGGTCAAACAGTTGTTTACTACAGGGTACGGCAGCAGCTACAACCTGTCGGTGAGCGGCGGCGGCTCGGGCGTCACCTACTTCGCCAGTGGCCGGTTTCAGTACACCAACGGGCCTTTCGGACCTTCTTCCAAAGCCTTCTTGGGCAAGAAGCCCGGCCCGGCGGACGACCTTCTGAAGAGAGGGCAATTCACCGCGAACATCAACCTGATCCCCTCCAACAAGTTGAGGATTCGTCTCACCTCCTTCTACACCCGCGTGCATCAGGAGACGATCGAGAACAACAACAATATCTTCGGCGTGGTCTCTCTGGCCATGTTCGGCAAGCCCGAGAGGGCGACAGAGAACAACCCCCAGGGCACCCGGGCTTTCGCCACGGTACGCGAGGCCACTCAGAACCAGGTGAAAGACGACACCGACCACGCCGGTGTCAGCATAGGGACCAACTACAAGCTGACCGACGAGATCAGCGTGGACGGTACGGTCGGCATCGATTTCGTCAGCCAGCGCAGTTCCGAGTTCTTCCCGTTCCGCTGGAATGTCGATGGCTTTTCGACCTTCCGCACCGAGGGATTCCTCGACGCTGGCAAGCGCGAGCACACCGAGTGGACCGTCGACGTCAAGGGGACCTGGAATCATCACTTCACCTCGGACATCTCCTCGACTTTCCTGGTCGGCTTCCAGGGATTCAAGACGGTGGAGACGTTCCAGGGCGGTTTCGGCGACGTCTTCCCTGGCCCAGGTCTTCGAGTGCTCGATGCCACAGCAAACCAGTCGGCCAGGTCTTTCTTCTCGGAAGTCATCAACGCCGGTTTCTTCGGTCAGGAGCAACTTGGCTACCGCGATTATCTTTTCCTGACCACAGGCGTGCGACTGGACGCCAACAGCGCCTTCGGGTCCAACTTCAATGCCCAGGCGTATCCGAAGATCAGTCTGTCGTTCGTGCCGTCGACCGCCTTCAACTGGACGGGCACGACGCTGTCGACATTGCGCTTGCGCGCTGCGATCGGCAAGTCGGGACAGCAACCAGGCGTGTTCGATCAGTTTACAACCTTCACGCCTTTCACCTCTACCGAGGGACCCGGCGTTGCACCTGAAAACCTCGGTAACCCAAACCTGAAACCTGAAGTGTCAACCGAAATTGAAGCTGGCTTCGAAGCCGGTCTGCTGCAGGACAGGCTCGGTCTGGAGTTCACCTACTGGCATCGGAATGTCAACGACGCCCTCATCGCTCGCGCGTTCGCACCCTCCGGTGGCTTCTGGCGCACCCAGTTGGACAACATCGGCAAGCTGACGGCCAAGGGTGTGGAGATCGGCGCAAACTTCTCGCTCAAGAAGAGCGAAAACCTCTCGGTCGATCTGTTCGCCAACGGGGCTTACTTGAAGGAGAAGATCGTCGATCTGGGCGCCGCGCCTCCGCAAAAAGTCGGCGGCTCCTATCCGCGCTACCGCAACTTCCTGATGGAAGGGTTTGCACCGGGTGCCTTTTTCGGTGCCAAGCTCGCTCCGGGTGAGCTGCCCATCGACATCAACAAGGATGGCAAGGCCGATTCTCGTGAAGAGCTGCTGGCCTATTTCGCCCAGCCGCGGGCACCGAGGTCTGACTTCCAGCCGGTGCTGATCGATGAGGATGGGGACGGAGACCTGCTGGATAACTTCCTCGGCAAGCCGACGCCCGACTGGCAGGGTTCCTTCGGTTTCAACATTGGTTTCCTGAAGCGCTTTCGAGTGTCGTCGCTGTTTGAGTACAAAACAGGAAACTTCAGTGTGACGAACCTCACCGACGCCTTCCGCAAGGCCAATCCGGTGATCGGTCGCAACATCCCCGAGGCGGCCAAGCTCGAGGCGATCTTGCTCAATCCCGAAAGCACGGCGGAAGAGCGTCTGAATGCTGCAGCCAGGTGGGTGAAGAAGTTCGAGGCCCTGGCTCCGTTCAGTGGTCTGAACACCATTGAAAAGGCCGATTTCATCCGCTGGCGCGAACTCAGCCTGGCCTATGAGGTGCCGCGCTACATCGCGGCCAACTTCGGTGTCAAAACCGCGACCATTACGCTCGGGGTACGCAATCTGGCCCTCTTCACCGGCTACTCAGGCATCGACCCGGAGACCAACGCAATCGGACGAGGTGGCGACACTGGTTCCACGGTCGGCACAAGCCTGGACGACAACTTCCTCGACGGCGTGGAGGCCTTTGGGCTGCCTCTGCCACGTCAATGGACGTTCCGCTTGCGGGTTGGCTTCTGAGACAGAAGCTGGTGATCTCATGAAATCCGCAAAGTGGCCACAAGCATAAGTGTGAGGGAACCCAATGAAGAAGATCAGAATAGCGTTTCTGACCGGCGAGAGACGATCGATGATGCTTGCCGCCCTGTTGGTTGTCGGGCTGGTAGCTCTGGGGGCCGTCGGTTGCTCCGACCCACTCAACGTGGATAATCCCAACAGCCTGCTCGAACAGGATCTCGAGAACCCAGCGGCGGCCAACGCCCTGGTCAACGGCGCCCTGGTGACGGCGTCGCGTGGCATCACCTACACGCTGGCCCCCTACACCGTCGCCACGGATGAGGGCACCTGGATCGGCTCTCGCGATGCCTGGCAGCAGTTGGATTTCGGCATTCTGTCCGACTTCAACAACGAGTTCGTCGACGCCGCCTGGCCCTTCATCACCGAGGCCCGGTGGTCGGCAGACAACGCGGTTCAGCGTCTGGAGCAGTTTGATCAGGAGGGCACCCTGCCGGATCGGAAGGACCTGGCTCGGGCTTATCTCTTCGCGGCGATGGTGCGGGTCTATATCGCGGATATGTTCGATGATTTCGTCTTCTCGGACCGACAGGATGCAAAGCCTCCGATCGGCGAGAACAATATGGGGTCGCTCTATGATCAGGCCGTCGATCTTCTTGGCAAAGGTCTGACCATTGCCAATGAGGTGGGCGACGATGAGTTGCAGAAACGCATCGTTGCGCTGCGGGCTCGTGCCAAACACGCCAAGGCGGTCTGGTCGCTACTCAATCCGAAAGGATCGACGCCCAGCGACCCCTTTGTCAACGCTGGCGCCGACGACGCTGGTGCTGCACTGGCGATGATGTCGAATGACTGGCGCTGGCAGTTGGAGTTCAGCTCGTCGACCACGGCCAACTGGTGGTCCTTCCAGGTCAACAGCCGCCAGGAGCTCGCCGTTCTGCCGCAGCCGAACGACCCCATCGACGACATCCCGGATCCGCGCATTGCCGCCGCCATCGCGGAGTTCACGGATCGCTCGACCGGTGACCGCTACAATCCTCTCACCGTGGTCTCGGCGCGTGAGATGCACCTGATCATCGCCGAGTCGAAGCTCGCCTCAGGGGATCTGCCAGCGGCCAAGGCGCATATCAATGTGCTGCGCGCCCTGGACAATCTCTCCCCCTGGACCGACCAAGATCCGAAGATGGTGCTGGAATGGGAACGCCGTGCCAATTTGTTCATGCAAGGCCGCCGGCTTTCCGATATGTACCGCTTCGGCTCGAAGTCGCCCAAATGGATCTCCACCTCGGACGCAGTGCGCGTCCCCGGCACGTTCTTCCCGATCACGATCCAGGAAAGGCGGGCAAACCCCTTCGTCGGCGGCTGAGCGATCATGGAGAACGGTTTGGCGATGATGACGAGGTAACCCCAGGGTGGCTCCCCAAGAGCCACCCTTTTTGTTGAAACAACCCTGGCCCGAGGGCGGGGGGACGGTTCGCCTCAAACGATCGGGGAGACGTATGACACTCCGCTGGTCTGGTTCGGCTCCTGCCACATCTGTAAGACGGCGGCGAGCTTGTAGGGTGTGTTTCCTGCTGCTCATATCTGTTTTCCTGAGTACATGCGGCTGGATCAAGAAAGAACCGCCGGTGCAGCGGTTCACGCTGACCGTTGCCTCCAAGACCTCGCGCTCCGACATCATCACCGAGGCCGTCATCATCCTGAACGGCTACAACTTCACGATCGACTATGCTGACTCGCGGCGCAATCAGTTCGCTCTGATGACCAACTGGCGAACAATGATGCGGCAGAACGCCGGAGATCCCAACGGTCCGGCCATCGAGCTACGCGACCGGGCCATTCTGAATCTTTCCCCCCGGGCGATTCAGTCGAATCGTTCTACCATGGTGGCCAGCCGCCTGCAGTTCGAGCTGCAGATGTGGATTCAGAAAACGGACAAGTGGGTGGCCATCCCTCCGGATGAGACGCTCCGGGAGGAGTATGCGAACATCGTCAACGATATCCAGAATCGACTGCGGAAACGTGGCTACATCTTCGACTGAAACAGTTGTGGAGTTTCGCTCATGTGCTGTTCAAAGTGGAAGACGGCGCTGGTTCTGTTTCTTGCCTGTTCGGTCGGCCTGACTCAGGTGGCTTCAGGGTTCAGCGGCAAGAGACAGAGCAGGCTACGAGTGGCGTTTATCGGCATTCTGTTCCGGGATATGCCGGTCGATGTGCAGAAGCGAATCCTGCGCCAGATGACCGAAATGCTGGAGGAGGAGCCGTCGCTCCGCGTTGTCAAGCCGGCAGCGGTCGAGAAGGCGGTTGGCAAGGCAAGAGTCACGCAAACGCTTGCAAACCCCGACAGTGCCTCATTCGCTTCCCTGGCCGAGGAGCTTGGCGTCGACTACGTGTTCGCCGGCGACCTGGCAAATCAGGCACGGGACTCCAACCGAATCCTGCTGGTCGGCAACCTCTATCGGTTCGATCGGGCTCCCGGTCTTTTCAATCGCTACGAGGTGCTGAAGTACTACGATCGCTTCGAGGTGGAACTGCTCAGGTTCCAGCAGCAGTACGTAAAGACACTTGCGGCGTTCACGCGCAAACATACATGGCCATGGCTGGTGCTGGCAGGGGTTGGCGTTGCCGGACTGGTGGCTTTGACGCTGGTTTCGACCAAGAGGAGCGGCGAGGGGAAGCCACCGGTGCCGCCCATCAGGCCGTAGGACCCCAACAAAAGGAGGGAGTTATGCCCACAAGCCGAAGAGAGTTCATCAAGGCATTCGGAGCGACCGCCGCCCTTGCCGGAATGGGCGGATTGTCAGCCTGCACTCAGGCGGGCAAGGAGAAGCAGCTCATTCCCGAGATGGCCCCTCTGGAGCCGCCTTTCCGTCTTACGGAGAGCTGGTACCGTAACACGGTCAGGCGGTTGCAGGAGAAGATGGGTGAAAACGGCCTCGACGGCATGCTTTTCCGCGATCGCTGGAACATCATCTACCTTTCCGGTCTGTTCCACTCCACCACCGAGCGCCCGTTATGGCTGTTTGTGCCGAAGACAGGGGAGCCGGCTATCTTCGGCCCCGGCCTCGACCGTGATCTGGTCGACACCTGGTGGATCAAAGACTACGAGTGGTATTTCGACTTCCCGCACCACGGTGCCTATAATCGCGTCGTCTACAAGGCCGGCCCGAAGGAGGATCTGGACGCGTGGATGCTGGGCAATTTGCGTAAGAGGGGGTTGGCGGCCGGGGTCCTCGGCGTTGAGAAGCCGCTGGACTCGAAGACCTTAAAACATTGGAAGAAAACGCTTCCGAGGGTGAGGTTCAAGCCTGCAGGCGACCTGACCTTGAAGATGCGCATGGTCAAGACCCCGGAGGAAATTGCGCTGACGCAGAAGGCGATCGACTTGCACGACCACATGCTGGAGTATGCTCGTGCCTACATTCTCGATCGCGGCACCGACGCCACCGACTTCGAAGTCCGGCATGCCACTGAAGCCTACGGTACCGAGCTGCTGATGAAATGGCTGAAAGTTGATGGCCGGCCACACAAGGGGGTCGGTGTCAGCCTGCGCTTCGGATGTCGTGCCGGGGTGGCGACGGCTTATCCGCACCCCAACCAATTTTTCTATCATAAGATCGAGAAAGGAGATGCCATCCAAATTGCTTCGGTGATCCGCATCGGCGGCTACGGCGGTGAGGGATATCGAGCCCTGCAGACCGAACCGATGACGGACCTGCAGAAAAAAATGTGGGAGGTACATACCGAGCAGACCAACCTGATCGTGGAGCTGTGCAAGGCAGGCGCACGCTGCAACGAGATCGCCGAGAAGGTTCTGGATGTGGCGCGCAAGAACGGCATGGAAAAGTACATCTACCATCGGCCGGCGCACGGGGAGGGAATGGAAGGACACCAGCCGCCGTACCTGGCGCTCGGCGATGAAACGGTCCTCGAGGAAGGAATGATGTTCAGCGACGAGCCCGGGCTCTACAATCCCGAGGGTGGCTTCGGATACAATCATTCAAACAACATTCTTGTTGGCAAGGACCGCGGCACCCGCATGAACAAGACCCCTCTGACCAAGGAGTGGTGCTGGTTGTCGCTGTAGCGCGGAGCACCTGGCAGAAGGAAGGGGAGGTTGGTGAGGAGGATCAGCCGGCGGAACGGGCCAGCGTGGCTCCGGGGGAGGAAGAGGGTGAAGGGAGCAGGGCATGGGAAAATTCCTTGCGCTGAAGGCGGTGGTTCATTAAATTGAAGTCCGTGGCGCCGGCCGGGAGGCGATGTCGCTTCCCCGGCGGCAAGATGCGGAATCCCGCCGCGGACCCCTGCTCGGCCAAGGGGTTTGCAGTCGTGTTGTACTCCCAAAAGGCGTTGCAATGTCCCTGCATGCCATTCTCCTCCCCCTCGGCGAGCTGCTTCTGGTCTGGTCTCTTCTTGTCGGCTCGTTGGTGACGACGGCCGGAGAGCGTCTGGCGACGCAGAGGGGTCGCGGCTGGGTGCCGCAGGTTGGCTTCGCGCCTCCTTTGACCGAAGAGGCCTATCTGCAGGGCCTTTGGGCGGCGGACGATTCCACTTTCCGGCACCGCTACGAGGTCCCCTTCCTTCTTCTTCTGGACGAGTCCCAGCAGCAGAGCTATTTGCTTCTCGATTCGCTCGAGCACCGGAAGGCCTTCATTGAACGCTATTGGAAGGCAAGCAATCCGGATCCGCTGTTGCCCCAGAACGATTGGCTCGTCGACTTTCTTCGCCGTTGTGCTTACGTCTGGAAGAACTTTCCGACGCAGGAGCCGCCTTACTTCGATGACCGGGGGAAGTACTATATCAAGTACGGCAAACCGCAGGCGCGTTACCAGGACGGTGGTGGCTTCCGACGGATCACGTTCTTCCGCAATGACGACCCGCGCGCCAACTACACGGTCATTCCGAACGAGACCTGGTCGTATGAAAACGTCGTCCCAGACTTCATCGTACATTTCGTTCAGCAGGGGACGATCTTCCGGGAGGCCCGCAGCCTGATCGAGGCGCTGGTGGATCGACGCCGGGCGATCATGGTGTGGCAATGGGGAGATATGGTGAAACGCCGGGCCGCGGTGTCGCCGGTGTTGGGCAAAGCGGCCATGAAGGTGCACGAGTTGGAGACGGTTCTTTTGCATGCCGCTGTCAGTGGGCGACCAGGGCTGCTGCGCGGCGAGACGGCATCACCTCCGGATCGTATCCTTGAGATCGTCCGGGCGAACGAAGAGACAGTCAGCCGCGCCAGCCGCGAGGCTCCGCCGGCAGCTCGTGAGGGTATCCAGGCGAAAAATCGGCTCGTCTTCCACGACCAGATTGCTCAATTTCGGGCGCCGGACGGTCGAACCCGGCTGCGTGTCTTTGTGCTGTCACCGCTCAGGAAGAACTTGGTCAAACGCCTCGATCCGCAGGCCCAGGACAGCGTCGACGTCGAATTCGCTATGTTGCTGCGAGATGAGAGCTATGACCCTGTGGCGTCGACCCAGGCGGTCGAGCACCTGCCATTGACGTTGGCGCTGGCAGAAAGCCTTCCAAACGCGGTCGGCTCTCTTTCGGTCGACGCTGATCCGGGAACCGGTGACCTCACCGTGCAGGTGAAGGATTTACGCAAGGGTCGCATCGGTTTCCGTCGCCGCCCCTTGGTGGTGCGCGATTTCCAAGGCCGAGGACTGATGCTCAGCGACATCCTGCTCCTGGCTGAGGCGCCCGCGGCCGCCCGCCGCAGGTTGTTGCCCGTGGTGGTCGATGAGGCTCTGCCTATGGTGCCCTATCCCTACCGCAAGACCCAAAGGAGAAGGCCGCTGTTCTGCTACTTCGAGGTGTACAACCTCAGAGCTGCGGGGGTCGGTCCGGCCTATGAAGTGACCTACAGCGTGGTGTTGCAACACCGCAGCTCAGGGGTCGTGAACAAGATTTCGGAGCTCCTCAGCGGCTCTGGTGAAGCGGCAATCCGCGTGACCGTGGATCGTCCAGTGGTCAGCGATACGGGCAAGGAGCTGATCTCACTCGACCTGAGCAACCTGGTGGACGGGGACTACGAGCTCGAAGTAACGGTGACCGCCAAGGGCAATCAGAGCCTCACGGCACGGGCCACCCGGCAGCTTACTGTGGTAGAGTAGCGACGGAAGCTATTTCATTCAATTCCCCAATGCACACCCACAAGCCGTTCCGTTCGATTCCCCACAATCTCAGATCGCCTCCGTTGGATCGAAGTACCTCTTTTGATGAAGCTTCTGTATCCCTGACTGTAAGGCTAAGTGGAGTCTGCCTATCGGTTTATCTCATGGTCACCGGGGGGCCATCTGTGGAGTATGTTCAAAACTGAGGGAGGAGTTGCTATGATGCGACCCAAAACCAGATCCCGGGGACTGATGTGTGCACTGACCTCGTTGTTGTTGCTTGCTACGGGGTTTGGCTTAGGACCGGTGCGGGCGCGGGCGGCAAAACGCCCCTCTGTTGCGTCCTACGACACCAGCCTGTACGGGGCAATGAAGTGGCGCAACATCGGCCCGTTCCGCGGGGGGCGCGTCACCGCCGTGGCTGGCGTAACCAGCCAGCCGTACGTCTTTTACATGGGCGCTACGGGCGGCGGCGTATGGAAAACCGTCGATGGTGGTCTGACATGGAAGCCGATCTCGGATGGCTTCTTCAAGACGGGTTCCGTGGGCGCCATTGCTGTGGCCGAATCCGATCCCAATGTCGTTTACGTGGGAATGGGCGAGGCCTGCCCGCGGGGTAATTTTTCGCACGGGGACGGGGTCTACAAGTCGGAGGACGGCGGCAAGACCTGGAAGCACATGGGGCTGGACGACACACAGCAAATCGGCAAGGTCGTTGTTCATCCCAAGAATCCGGACCTGGTCTACGTGGCGGCCCTTGGCCATATCTTCGGGCCGAACCAAGAGCGCGGCGTCTTCCGCTCGAAAGACGGTGGCAAGACCTGGCAGAAGGTGCTCTACGTGGACGACAAGACCGGAGCCGTCGACCTGGCCATGGATCCGACCAATCCCCGCGTTCTCTATGCCGCCTTCTGGCAGGTGAGAAGGACTCCGTATTCACTGGAGAGCGGCGGCCCGGGCAGCGGCCTTTACAAGACCACTGACGGCGGCGATACCTGGACCTTGCTGAAGAAGGGCCTGCCCAAGGGCATCAAGGGGAAGATCGGCGTCACCGTCTCTCCGGTCAACCCGGACCGTGTCTGGGCCATCGTCGAGGCCAAGGACGGCGGCGTCTACCGTTCCGACGACGCCGGCAAGAGCTGGAGAAGGGTCAACAGCGAGAACAAGCTGCGCCAGCGTGCCTGGTACTTCTCCCACATCTACGCCGACACCCAGGACCCGGAAACGGTCTATGTGCTGAACCTGCAGGTGCAGAAGTCGACCGACGGCGGCCGCACGTTCAAGCCGGTGCGCGTTCCGCACGGGGATACACACGATTTGTGGATCGCACCCAACGATCACTTGCGCATGATCAACGGCAATGACGGCGGCGCCTGCGTGACCTACAACGGCGGCAAGACCTGGACCAGCCTCGACAACCAGCCGACGGCACAGTTCTACCACGTCATCACCGACAACCAATTCCCTTACCGCGTCTACGGCGCCCAGCAAGACAACAGCACCGTTTCCATCGCCAGCCGCACCTCCGGTTTCGGCATCGGCCGGGCGGACTGGTATCCCGTCGGTGGCGGCGAAAGCGGCTACATCGCCCCAGACCCAAAGGACCCGAACATCGTCTATGCCGGCAGCTACGACGGCTATCTCACCCGCTACGACCATCGCACCAAGCAGCTCCGAAACATCACTGTGTGGCCCGACAATCCCATGGGGTGGGGAGCGGCGAAGCTGAAATACCGCTTCCAGTGGACATTCCCGATCGTTATCTCGCCGCACGATCCGAACACCATCTACGTGGGCGCCAATGTGCTGTTCAAGTCGACGAATGAAGGCCAGAGCTGGAAGCAGATCAGCCCGGACCTGACGCGCAACGACAAGAGCAAGCAAGGCCCGTCGGGCGGACCGATCACCAAGGACAACACGAGCATCGAGTATTACGACACCATCTTCACCATCGCCGAATCGCCGCGGCGCAAAGACATGATCTGGGTCGGCACCGACGACGGCCTGGTGCAGTTGACCATGGATGGCGGCAAGACCTGGAAGAATGTCACGCCCAAGAAGATGCCCGAGTGGGGCCTGGTCAACATGATCGAGGCCTCGCCCCACGACGAGGCCACCGCCTACCTGGCCGTCACCCGCTACAAGCTGGATGACTACAAGCCGTATATCTACAAGACCAATGATTACGGCAAGAGCTGGAAGCTGGTGGCGGAAGGTATCCCCGAAGGTGCCTTCGTGCGTGTCGTGCGCGAAGACCCACAGCGCCGTGGTCTGCTTTACGCCGGCACCGAGACGGGCATCTACGTGTCGTTTGACGACGGTGCGCACTGGCAGACACTGCAACTCAACCTGCCGGTGGTGCCGGTCACCGACCTCGTCGTCAAGAACAACGACCTGGTGGCCGCCACCCAGGGGCGGGCCTTCTGGATTCTCGACGACCTGACACCGCTGCACCAGCTTTCGGACAAGGTTGCCTCGTCTCGAATGTATCTTTTCAAGCCACGGCCGACCTACCGGATGCGCGGAGGTGGTGGCTTTCACGTCCCGGCCAACATCGGACAGAACCCGCCCAACGGCGTGATCGTCTACTACTACCTGAAAGAGAAACCGGAGGCGGAGGTCAAACTCGAGTTTCTCGACAAGGACGGTAAGGTGATCAAGACCTTCTCGAGCAAGAAGAAAAAGAAGGAGGAACCCGCCGACGAGTTTGAAGCCTTCTTTGGTCGCGGCCGCAAAGCCAAGGTCTCGAAGGAAGCCGGCATGCATCGCTTCGTCTGGGACATGCGCTACCCGGACGCAAAGAAGGTCAAAGGCCAGCGCGCCGTTCTCTGGGCCGGCACGCTACGCGGGCCGGTAGCGGTGCCCGGGACTTATCAGGTTCGCATGACAGTCGGCGATCAGTCGGTGACGCAGAGCTTCGAAATCAAGAAGGATCCACGGCTGAAGACGACGCAGGAGGAATTCCAAAAGCAGTTCGATCTCCTCATCGCCATCCGCGACAAGGTCTCTGAGACTCACGAAGCGGTCAACCAGATACGCGACGTGCGCAAGCAGGTCAAGGAGGTCACGGAGCGGATCAAAGAGATGGGTGACGACGCTTCGGTGATCGCTGATTCGGCCAAGGCCCTTCTCAGCGAGCTGAAGGCCATCGAGGAGGAACTTATTCAGGTGAAGTCCAAGGCGCGCGAAGATCCGCTCAACTTCCCGGTGAAGCTGAACAACAAACTCGCCGCCCTGACTCCGGTAGTGGCCAGCGCCGATGCCGCGCCGACCGAGCAGGCCTACGCTGTGTTCAAGGAGCTGTCGGCGGAACTGGACACCCAGTTGACAAGGCTGCGCCAGGTTATCGAGGTGGACGTTCCGGCGTTCAACCGGCTGGTGCGAGAGCGCAACGTGCCGGCAGTGATCCTGAAGAAGTCGGAGGTGACGTTGGATTAGGTAGCTTCAGCCGCCGGACCCTGGGGTCTCCGATACCTCGGGGTCCGGCGGAGTACATTTCAGAATACTATCGTTCTCCAACTACGCAAAGACTTGTACTTGGTAGTAGAACT
>CAZGRP010000079.1:0-6870 GCA_964527995.1 uncultured Cytophagia bacterium
TGGATATTGCCAAGATCGGTGGTAGCGAACAGGCGGGCCTTTTGCTGGTCGAGGATGTCGGTGTCGTCCCCACCGACCGCGCCCCGAATCGAGTAGTGGTTGATGGTACCGAGATCGACTTTGTGGCCGACCGTGTAGGTGATGCCGCGGATGATGTCGTTGTAACCCGCTTCCCGCGGAGGGGTGTATTCGAGGTAACTCGTTAGCTCAGGATCCACGGCAAGCGTAGTGGAACGATAGAGATAGACCCACGCCTTCTTGCTCGGGTCGAGCGGGTCGGCAATCTCCAACTCGAAACGCGCGTTCTCGCGGGCCTCGGCGTTGTCGACCCAGTTGTCGGCCGGCGCCTGGTCACCCGCGTCCCTGGCCAGAAAAAGGAGCTGATCGTTGCCATCGAAGAGGCCGTCCTCCGCCGCCACGATGTCGCCCACAGAGTCCCGTTCATCGATCTGCCACGGGATCTGCACCCACTCGTCGGTGCTCACCCGGTAGGCGTAGAGAAAAAGCTCCGGGATCGACGCGTTGGAAAGATCAGGGGCAAAAACGCTGCCCTCCAGCTCGACCACATCGACCTGGCGATCCAGTGTCTTGGCGGTTTGCGCTGTGAGAGAACCGGGAGATTGGAGCAGTAGCAGCATTCCCAATCCCGCCACCCAACACCACTTCAATCGTAAGCTACACATGGCTCACTCCACTTGTTGGTCTCCTTACCCGCTTTCGCCGAAAAGGATCTACGGCATCTAGAGGTGGGATTGCCAGGGTCGGGGCGTCGCCGGTGGCTGTGCAAGGAGGGAAAACCAGAGCCGAGGGGTGGCGCGTCCCCTTCCCGCCGTGCAACCGTCAGGTCTTCAGATCCGACAACCGACGGGTCTTCCGACCCGACAACAGACGGGAAGCTCCCCTCGGACACACCCCGTGGCGCCAATGTAACAGTTTTTTCGCGACGATGCAAACGCTTTTTTGACTCGAACACGGCCACAGCTCCACCTCTCGGTCAGGGTCTCAAAACAGGCCGATCTCATATCTAGTTGCGAATTATCGTGCCCAGCTGCGGACCGGAGCACATTATCCATGCAAATTTTTGCAAAAATGGGTTGACAAAAAGGGAGCGATTGGTTATCTTTCGCTGTTTCGTTTGCACGCTTCTGCTTTACCAGTCCTGGTTCATCCCCGAGATCCCCTGGCATGCTCTCGGGAACCCTGGTCTTCCCTCCTCAAATCTTGCGGTAAAATCACTCGATACGGACGTGGGACAGCCCTAAACGCACGGCCTGATCTTATGGATACCGAGGAACGCCGTCTCTGGTCCGCATTGCGGGCTCGGGCTCAGGATGACCCGATGGTTCTTCGGGGGATTGTCAATCGGTACTACGAGACCGTCTATCACTACATTGCCGGCAAACTCAGCGCTGAGCGCGTCACCGACGAAGCCGCGGTTCTCGATCTTTGTGACGCCACGTTCCGTGCGCTGTTGCAGAATGCTCGCGGGAACTTCGATTCGGAACCGGATTCTCTGATTGAGCTGCTGCACTCTCTTGCCGATGAGAAAACTGCGGCGTTCTTTGATGTTTTGCCGTTTACGTCGCATCCGTGTGAAACTGCAGCATTCGAAGAGATCTTGACTAGCGCTCGGCAAAGACAGATGCAGAACCGCACGCTGCTTGCCGGCGGCGAGCAGCCGACCAGGCAGAGGCGCAGATGGTTCCGCTTCATCCCTTTTGCTTCGAGGATGAGGTCAAAGATCCTGCAACTCGGACTGGTTCTGCTCCTCGTCGGCGTCCTTTCGCAGGCGCGGCCCCTCAAGCGGTTTGCCTTCCTGTCCACTCGGCCCGACGCCACCGTTCAGGCGGCAAGCCTGATCGAGACTCAACCGCTGCCGGCGTTGAGCAATGCCGCAAGAGAGGAGGGTCGCAAGCCGTGGCTTGCCGACATGGCCCAGGCTCCCCGTCCTGAGACCGGGAAACGCATGCGCCAGCCCGAATCTTCCAGCGCCTCTCGTTTGCTGCCCAAAACTTCGCGTCGTTCCAAGAGCGGTCGCGTTGCCGGCTCGTCGCGAACATCGAACCGGGGCACAACCAGGCCCGTCGCCGGCAACCATTTCTATGCCGACGTGGCGGCCACCTCAGGAGGTCGGCTGGGCCAAGCCGGCCTTTCGAGCAACGCCTTTCTGGCCAGCCTACCGACGAACGGAGAACCATCACCCCTGCCGGCAACGGCATCCACAGACGGCCTTCTTCTGACCAGACCGCGGCATCCGCGTGATCCACGGCTGGTGCACGAGATCGTCAAGGGGCACAGCCCGGCCATTCAAGACTGCTACAAACGGGCCCTCAAGAGAAAGCCCGACCTCCAGGGCAAGCTGGTGGTTCGCTTCACCATCGGCATCGATGGCCGGGTCACGCGCGCCGAGTTGATTTCCTCAACCCTCAGCGACGCCGAACTCGAGCGCTGTGTGCTCAAGCGCATCCGGCGCTGGAACGACTTCCCAGAAGCACCTCCCGAGTATGGAGAGGTTCGGTTCGTGCAGGAATACAAGTTCGGCATCGAATAGGCGAGCGCAGCGGCCGGAGCCGGCTGGAAAAGAGACTAACCGGGCAACACCGCAAAGACCCGGGCCTGCCCCCCAGAGCCACCCTCGATCTTGATCGGCGCCACGATCAGCATCGCGCCCTTGGCAGGGAGTCGGTCGAGGTTCGCCACATTCTCGATATGGTACTTTCCGGCGCCATTCACCACACGGTGGACGGGAAAGTCCTTCGACATGCCATAGTCGACGCTGAGGTCGTCGATGCCGATTCCTTTGATGTCCCGCTCCTCCACCAGGAACCGCGCCGCCTCCTCGGAAAATCCGGGGAAATGCATCTGCCCATCTTTGTCGGCGTTCTTGTAGGCCTCGTAATCCGACCATCGTTTCCCCCAGCCCGTGTACATGAGCACGATGGCTCCATCGGGCAGACGGCCGTGCTTGGATTCCCAGTCGAGCAGGTCCTGTCTGGTTAGCCGGTAGTCGGGGTCGGCCTGCGATTTGCTGACGACATCGACAACCACCGCTGGGCCGAACAGGTCGCGAGACGCGATACGGTCGACGGAGATTGGACTTTCGGCGAAGTGGTTGGGCGCGTCGACATGGGTGCCAAGGTGTTCAGGCGTAGAGTAAGCCAGAGACAGAACCCCGTCCTTCTTGAGCGTGGCCAATGTGTCCAGTCGAAAGGGGCTGTAGGTCGGCCCGGGCCAGTAGGGGCTGCTGCTGTTGAGGGGATAGGTCAGGTCGACGATGTCCAGTTTGCCCGAGAAAAGTTGCTGCAGGCGATCATTGCCGGGCTGGGCGCACCCGACGAACCAGAGGCCCAGCAGCAGCGTGGCCAGCAGTTTTCTGCCCATCGCACTCCTCCCTTTTGTTTGAACGTTCTGCAAAAAAGGTTGCTTTTTGTAATTGTATTTCCGAAATTCTTCAGCGAAGAGCTTGAGACGCTGAGTGCGTCATGCGGCCCATCAAGACCGCACGGGTTCTTGATGGGCTTTTCATTTTTTCTGGAGGATTACCTATGCAAGTCGAAAACAACAAGCAGGTCAGCATCCACTATGAGCTGAAATTGGATTCAGGTGAGGTCATCGACTCATCCCAGGATCGCGATCCATTGACCTTTATCTACGGCCAGGGCCAACTGATTCCGGGGCTGGAGCGCGAACTCCAGGGCATGTCGCCTGGGGAGTCGAAGGACGTGGTCGTGCAGGCCGAAGACGCCTATGGCCCTGTCGACCTCGAAGCGATTCGTCCCATCCCGCTGGATCAGTTCCCCGAAGGGATGGCGCTGGAGAAGGGCCAGGTTCTCGTCATGACCGACCAGAACGGCAACGAGATTCCGTTCAAGATCACCGAGCTTACGGAAACCGAGGCCATTGCCGACTTCAACCACCCGCTGGCCGGCAAAGACCTTTACTTTTCAATCACGGTCGTCGACGTCACAGAGCCGTAAGGCTCACCCCGTGACGGGTTCGGCTTCCAGCAAGAGCAAAGGGTGACGCACTGTCAAACCAGTGCCTTCCACGATGTGCATCCTGCAAACGCTGCTTTCCGTCACAACACAATCGACTCCGGACTGGCGGAAAGCCTCGAACAGCGGCTCCCCAATGGCTTGAGCAAGTTCATACCCGAGCGGCCCTGCCTTCATGCCGAATGTACCAGCCATGCCACAGCAGGTGCCTGTCTCTACGACCTGCACCGAGTAGCCCACGCGGGTGAGGAGTGTCGTTGTGGCCTCGCCGGCATCGAGGCCGCGCTGGTGGCACGGAACATGGAATCCGAGACGTCCTGTGTCGGTACTCGCCCGGACCCGGAGCTGGCCCTCTTCGACCAGGCGAAGCAGGTACTCGAAAATCCCGAAAGTGTGGTTTCCCACCCTGCGGGCCGATTCCGTGCCCAGCAACTTTGGATAGGAAGCCCGCAGCGTGTAGGTGGCCGTCGGTTCCAGGGAAACGATATCGTAGCCTTGCTGCACGTATGGATCCAGACGGGCAACATTGTCGGCGGCCACTTCCCGCGCTTTATCCATCTCCCCGTAGCCGATATAAGGATAGCCACTGGCGCGCTGCCTGGGGACTACGACCGCCGCACCCCCAGCTTCGAGCAGCCGCACTGCCTGCCAGGCGAGTTCAGGCGCATTGTAGTTGGCATACAGGTCGACGAACAGAGCCACTTTGCGATTCCCCTCCACCCCGCCGTTTCGCCGCCGCCGAAACTCCTTCATGAAGGTCGTGCGGCGAAATTCCGGCAGCCGGCGCCTGCGGTCGATACCGACGCTCTTTTCCACCAGCCATCGAACCAGCCCGTTCTTCAGCAGCCAGTTTGAAAGCGGCGCCGTGGCGCTGCCGAGCCGCGAGAAGCTCTCAGCGGCCATCAAGGCCTTGTTCACCAGGGGCTGCGGCTCGATTTCAAGCGAGCGATGCTTGACCTCGGCGATCATCAACGGCATGTCGATCTCGGCCGGGCAGATCTCCTGGCATAGACCGCACGAGATGCACAGCGGCGCAAAGTCCGCCGCCCTGGCGATGCCGTGGGCAGCAGCGGTCCACGGAATGCCGATGGGTCCCGGGTAGATGTACCCGAAGGTGTGGCCGCCAACGACGCCGTAGCTCGGGCAGATGTTCATGCAGGCACCGCAGCGGATGCAATAGAGGGCCTCACGCAGGAGCGGATCCTGGCGCATCTGACTGCGACCGTTGTCGAGCAAAACGATGTGCGTCTCGCGCTCCTGGTTGCCCAGCGAAGCGCGCCCACCCTGAAAGGTCACATAGGTGGTCAACATCTGACCAACAGCACTCACAGGGTGCGCCAGGATCATCAGCAGTGCCTCTTCGACGGTCTCGACGATCTTCTCGATTCCCATGATGCAGATATGCACCGGCGGGATACCCGACACCAATCGAGCGTTGCCTTCGTTGGTCTCGATGACGATTGTGCCGTTCTCGGCGATGCCGATGTTGGCGCCGGTCACCCCAATGTCGGCACCGAGGAAGATAGGGCGCAGAAAGCGCCGCACCACTGACATGATCTGGTTCGGGTCGGTGGACACCTCGCCCTCTGCCGCCTGCCGGAATAGCTCAGCCACGTCGGCAGCCGTCTTGTGCACGGCCGGGAAGACGAGATGATACGGTTTTTCATGGGCGAGCTGGATGATCAGCTCACCAAGGTCGGTCTCAACCACCCGCATCCCGGCGGCCTCCAGCGGCTGGTTGAACTCGATCTCCTCGCTGGTCAGCGACTTCGACTTGGCAATGACGCGGGCGCCGTGCCCCTTGGCCACGCGAAGCACATAGTCCATGGCAGCCGCACCGTCCTTTGCCAGAAAGACTTTCGCTCCGCGCTGTTCGGCGTTCTTTGTGAATCGTTCCACCAGTTCATCCAGGCGGTCGGTGCAGCGCAGCTTTGCGGCCCGCACCTCGTCGCGGAACGCAGCGCCGCCTGGCAGTATCTCCAGGGCGGCCCGGCGGCTGTCGCGCCCCCTCTTCATGGCGGCGTAGAGTGCCGAACGTTTCGGCCGATCGGCCACAGCCTGTTCAATCCTGTCAAAAAGCTCTCGATAGCGTGGGGAAGGCATGGTTGGTTCCAGATGCGTTTGAGTTCGACAGCGAAGGCAGCATCTCAGTACCCCGTTGCGCGGTCTCCGATCCTATTCAGATGCGGAGGAAGCGCCGAGGACGATCACATGGGAGGCCTGGGGCCCGTGCACACCGAGGACCAGCTTCATTTCGATGTCTCCGGTTCGGCTTGGACCCGAAATAAACGAAACTGTGCACCCCTTCGGGTTCTCTTCGAAGATCGAACGCAGCCGCGGCGCTGCCTCTTCGAGATCCATGACGATCTCGGTGGCCGGCAGCAGCGCGATATGGACCATGGGAAGGGATGATGCCAGGCGCACCGCATCGTTGTCGGTGGCTTCGACGATGGTGCCCGTGAAGGCAATGGCAAACTCCGCCCAGCCGACGCCGACCTCGGCCTGGTCCATCCGCGACGCCACCCTGGTCTCCAACCCGGCGGCGTCGATCAGCTCCACCCCAGAGAGCCTCTCGATCACCGCAGCCCGGACATCGGCCGGCAGCGAGCCCAGAACAACTCGACCCGCACCCGCTTCGGACACCAGACGGCTAACCAGGCCCGCCGCCTCGGCCGGGTCGGTGGCAAAATGGACCTTGCCAGCCAGGGACTCATAGCGTTCACGGAACAGAGCGATGCGATCTTGGTTCACGGTCACTCCTTTCGAGGTTATCGAAATTCGCGGGCTGAGACCGACGCCTCAGGGAAGCTCGACCTTACGGGCAGAATGGCAGCCTCCCGGGGATTCTTCCTGAAGCTCGGCTCTCAGCGCGATC
>CAZGRP010000079.1:6970-16781 GCA_964527995.1 uncultured Cytophagia bacterium
CCACCCCGGACCGTGCCGTCGGGATCAGAATGCCACCAGTGCCACTCACTCCGATAAACAACAAACCCAAGACAAAGCGACTACGCTCCGCCTTCAAGAAATCTTTGCCACCACCATCGCAACGTCATCCCTCTGCTTACTCGAGCCACCAAAACGCTTGAGCCGTTCCTGGAGACACGACAGGATTTCAGAGTTTGACTGATTCCCGCACTCCGAGAACGCCTCGAGCAGCCTCTTCTCCTCGAACATCTCCCCCAATTCGTTCATCGCCTCGGTCACGCCGTCGGTGTAGATGAGCAGCGAACTGCCGGGCGGCAAAGCGTGCTCCACTTCCCGGTAGGACGACTTGTCCGAGATTGCCAGCGCCGGGCACAGAAGTTCGAGTTGCCGGCAGCCGCCTGAGCTGGGATCGTAGAGCAACAAAGGATTGTGTCCGGCGTTGGAGAACCGCAAGGTGCGCTTCTCGGCGTCGACCACAAGATAGGTCATGGTGGCAAACATCCCCCTCGGCGCCAGACGAAGAAGGATTTCGTTCATCCTGGTCAGGATGCCGCTCGCCGACCCCAGGTCGAGGGCCAGAGAATGGAGGATGCCCTTCACCATGGTCATCACCAGGGCCGCCGAGGCGCCGTGTCCGGAAACGTCGGCCATGGCGATCGCAGCACAGTGATCATTGATCGGGAAGAAGTCGTAGTAGTCACCCCCGACCTCCTCGGCCGGCAGGCAAAGCCCAGCGATCTCCAGCTCCTTCAGCCGCAGGGACTCCTTCGGCAGCAGACCGATCTGGATCTCTCGGGCGGTGCGCAGCTCCTGCTCCATGCGCTTCTTCTCGATGGTCTCCTGTTGCAGCCGTGAGTTCTCGATGAGCTGTCCGGACTGGGCGGCGATGATCGACAACAGGCGAAGATCCTCCTGCGTGAAGCTGCCGCCATCCTTCTTGTTGCTCAGGTTGAGGACGCCAACCAGCCCCCCCTTGAATTTGATCGGCACACAGATGAGCGAGCGGATGGCCTCCTCGCCGGGAGCTTTCATCGGAAAACGTGGATCGGTGGCCAGATCTTCGACAAAAAGCGCCTGCTGGTGTTTCAGCACCCACCCGGTGACGTTCATCCCAACCTTGTAGGTCATCGCCCGGCTGCTGCGGTCGGCCTGGCGAACCAGCGTCTTGAACGGTGAATTCATCTCTTCGGTGAGCAGAAGAATCGACCCCTGCTCCGCCTTGACCGCTTTGATCGACTTCTCGACGATGATGTCGAGGACCTTGTCGACTTCGAGGGCAGAGGTTGTGGCGATCGCCAGGTCGTTGAGCACCGAGAGCTCATTTACCGCCCTTTTCAGACGCTCGATCTCAGCTTCGAGTCGGGCCATCTGGGCGCGCTCGTCCGCGCGAGCCTGCTGCCCTTCACCGAATGAGAAAACCTTCTTGGCCATAAGCGATCTCATCTCCTTGGTGCGGAGCCATCGACGAACCGGAGGCGGCGCGGTAGACCAGGTAGTGGGCGCGCCAGGTGCCTTTGAGCCGGCATTCTCGCATCCTCAGCAGGGCGACCGTTTCACCACACGGTGCACTATTATACTCTCCACACAGCTCTTTGTCAACCGATATTTCGGTTGCCAGCGGCCAGCGCGACCGGTGCCGGTACCACGATGTGGGTGCTTGTCGGCGCCGGCTCGTTCTCCTGTTCAAAAAAAGATTGACATCACTACGGTGGCTTATTATCTTGGGTGAGAGAGGGATGACTTGTTACCGGTTACGCTTCCGACTTGTAGACTCCCGCTCGCCCGCTGATTCGAGAAGGGGCACCATCTCCAACCTGAGCCGGTTCGTGACCTCTCACGACGGGCAGAAATACGGTGTCAACTGCTGTTCGTTGATCTCTCCCGCAGAACCACCCGACGAAGTCGGTGTCGGCGTTCCACTTTTGCCATGCAATCGCACAGGATCTGAGGAGTCTCATGCATACCGCCTCCGTGCAGCAGAGCTTCCCACGGCGGCTCAGCGCCCTCGATCTGGTTTTCGACTTCGTGCGCAGCTTTGTTGCTACATGCGCGATCGACGACTCGGACGCCTTCGCCATGAACCTCATCGTCGAAGAGGTGTTCACCAACGCCGTCAAGTACAACCCCCGGGATGAGGACGATGTCCTCCTCTTTCTCCAGCGCGACGGAGATCAGGTCACAATCACGCTGATCGACTCGGGCGCGCAGCCCTTCGACCCAACCAACGCCCCACAAGCAGACGTGCATCAGTCCGTCGAGGAACGCAACGTCGGCGGCCTCGGCCTTCATCTGATGAGAGAACTCGCTGACGATATCCGGTATGAGTACAAGAACGGCATAAGCACGATCACCTTCATTAAGCGATTGGGGAGCAGGGATGTTTGACATTCGACTGGAAGCCGAAGGCCGTATCGTCCTGAGCGGTCGCTTCGACGCCGCCCAGGTGGAGAAGGCGAGGGATGTGTTCGATCAGGTCGAAGGGCTGAACACCGTAGATTTTGCTGATCTGGACTACATCTCCAGTGCCGGCCTGGGGGTTCTTCTCCTCACCCAGAAACGATTGGTGGATTCCGGAGGCGGGCTGATCATCGCGAACATGAATCCACATATCCGCAACGTCTTCCGTCTCGCCGGATTCGACACCATCTTTCAAATCAAGTAGGTGAACGGGTTCACCAACCTTTCGCTCACTTCCCTGTAATTATGGTAGACACAACAGACGACTCGGTGCTGGTAAGGCGGACCCTGAACGGCGACCGCAGTGCCTTCGAAACGATCGTCGATCGGTATCAGAAGGCGATCTTCAACCTGGCGTTCAGGATGGCGGGCAACATCCAAGACGCTGAGGATATCACGCAATCGGCGTTCATGAAAGCCTTCGAGAAGCTGCACACGTACGACCCGAAGTACAAGTTCTTCAGCTGGCTTTACCGGATTGCAGTGAACGAGTCTCTCAACTGCATCAAACACAAGAAACCCTTCGAGGCTTTGGACAGAGATATGGCTTCCGGTGAAAAGACCCCAGACCAGCAAGTGCACGCCGACCAGGTCAGCCGGCGTGTTCAGAAAGCGCTGCTTCAGCTCAAGCCGGACTACCGAGTTGTCATCGTACTGCGGCATTTCAACGGCCTCTCCTACCAGGAGATCAGTCAGTCCATCGCGGTTCCAGTGAAAACCGTGAAGTCGAGGCTTTTCACGGCCAGACAGATGCTGAAAGATCTTCTGCTTCAACAAGGAATCACGGCCAATGATTGAGCCAAAGTATCTGGACCTCATCCACCAGAAGATCGACGGGGTGATTTCGGCGAGCGATCGACAGAAGCTCGAGCGCTACCTCACCGGCCACCCGGAGGCGGTCCAACTCATGAAGGAACTACAAGGCGTTTGCGACCTGCTCGACGATACGGAGGAGGTTGAACCGCCTGCTGTTTTGCGCCAGCGCATCCTATCGGCGGTCAATTTCGAGCGCTATCCGCTTCGCAAGCGTCCTCACCCCTTTGTTGCGGTAAAGGAGTATCTTGCACGGCGGCCACGTATTGGCTATGCCTATGCATTTTCCGGCGGCCTGGCGCTCGGCCTCCTGGTCGCTGCTCTTGTGTGGGGAGGTCTTTTCGGACGTGGTGTTGTGGAACGATCCCAACTTTCGGGGACAATGGCGGCGCCGAAAACCGCGGCGGAGTTCCGTACGGTGACGTCCTTTCCCATTCAGGCTGCCGGTTTGCGCGGAAGGCTCACGGCGAGCACATCTCGACACCAGGCACGGTTTCAATTCGTGGGTCAGTCAGCGCAGCAAGTCACGTGGGTTCTACTCTATGATCAGGAGCAACTCACCCTGGACGGCCTGCGATCGATGAAGGGGACACCGCTCCATATCGAGTCTTCGCCGGGATCGTTCAAGATCGAATGGGTCGGCCAGACGGAGTTCCTTCTCACGTTCAGATATCGAAGCCTCACCGCGGTGAAGATGACGCTGCAACTGCGCTCACTAAGCTCTTTGCTCTATGAACAGACCCTCTCTGTCGCTCCGAGGGGTCTCGACAAGTAACAAACACTATTTTGAGGAGGTAACTATGGAAACGAAGCCAAGATCCTCGTCGATCGGCCGGAGATACATTTTTCTCGCGGCCGGAGTGGCGCTGGCCGCCATCGTCGTGATCTACTTTGCGTTCCTCTATCCGCCACCCTCGGGAGATCAGGTCAAGGGAACCATCGGCGGAGTGCAGAAGGCTGAGCGCTACCGCGCCGAGCAGATCACCAGCGCGGACGTGCTCCTGAAGGATCCTGAGATCCAGAATCTGCTGCAGAGAGACGATTTTCAGCGGCTGATTGCCAACAAGGATTTCCGCCAGCTGATGGCGCGCGCAGAGGTTCGTGAACTGCTGGCCAATCGCTCGTTCCTGACTCTACTGGCCCGAGAGGACGTCCGCCAGGCTCTGGCGAACAGAGAATTCCTGGCCCTCCTTGCCAGAGAAGATGTTCGTGAAGCGCTGGCCAACCGGGCTTTTGTACGGCTGATGGCCCGAGAGGACGTCCGCCAGGCCCTGGCCAACCGTAGTTTCGCGACCCTTATGGCGCGGCAGGACATCCAGGACATCTTGGCCAACAAGGAGTTCGCGCGACTGATGGCCCGCGCCGACATTGAAGACGCACTGGCCAGCAAGGCGTTTGTCCGCCTTATGGCACGTGAAGATGCTCGCCAGATTCTGGCCAATCAAGGCTTCATCGAACTGCTCGCCAGAGATGATGTGCGCGGCGCTCTGGAGAATCGCTCTTTCGCAGACCTGCTCGCCCGGGCGGACGTCCGCGACGCCCTGGCCAGCCGAGCTCTTGTGGATCTGCTCGCCCGTCCGGATGTGCAGGAAGCCCTGGCCAACAAGGAGTTCCTGCGCCTGATGGCTCGCGAGGACGTTCGCCAGACGCTCGCCAATCGCGCTTTCGTCCGGTTGATGGCTCGCGAGGACATTCGGCAGGCCCTGGCGAACCGAAGCTTCGCGACACTGATGGCACGACCGGATATTCAGGATATCCTGGCGAACCGGGATTTTGCGAGACTGATGGCCCGGCCCGAGTTCCAGGAAGCCCTGGCCAATCGAGAGTTCGTGCGCCTGATGGCTCGTGAAGATGTGCGCCAGACGCTGGCCAATCGAGCCTTCATCCGTTTGATGGCTCGTGAAGACGCCCGCGCACTGCTGGAGAATCGGGAGCTGGTCAACCTGATGGCCAGAGAAGACGTCCAGACTCTGCTGGCCAATCGCCCCTTCGTGGACCTCATGGCCCGCGAGAACTTCATGGAGCTGATGGCCAGAGCCGTTCGATAGAGCGCCAGCCTTGGTCCGCCACGGCCCTGGTGCAGAACCGGTCCGCCAATGCCAGTGCTAGCCCAGGAAAAGTGCGACTCGCAGAAGAGAAGGAGATGCCGCAAAGGGGACGGCATCTCCTTCTCTTGCGCAAAGACGGAGTCGATACCCAAATGACCAAGACCCGCCTCCTTGTCATCCAGTTGTTGATTCTCCTATCAGTCCCTAAGTTACAGGCTCAGTTTTATTCACTCCGGAGCAAGGACCTGCAGTTGATCTACTACACCAAGGCCCACGAGTACGTCGTACCCCACCTGGCCCGTTCCTTCGAGAACTCTCTACGCTTTCACCGTTCGCTTTTTGACTACTCGCCCAGCGAAGACGTCACGATTCTTCTCCACGATTTCAACGACTATGGCAACGGCGGCACTACAACGGTGCCGCGAAATCGAATGAGCATCGGCATGGAGCCGTTCGACTATGTCTACGAGACGATGCCGGCGAACGAGCGGATGAACTGGCTGATGAATCACGAACTGGTGCATGTCGTCGCCACGGACAAAGCCGCTGGGTCGGATCTCTTTTTCCGAAAGTTGTTCTTCGGAAAAGTCACGCCAACGGCCGAGAGTCCGCTTTCGATGTTCTACAGCTACCTGTCCTCGCCACGCTGGTACTCGCCGAGGTGGTACCATGAAGGCATCGCCGTGTTTCTTGAGACCTGGATGGCCGGCGGCTTCGGTCGAGTCCTCGGGGCGTACGATGAGATGGTCTTCCGAACGATGGTGCATGACAGCGCCTACTTCTACGACGTCGTCGGCCTGGAATCGGAGGGTACGACCATCGATTTCCAGGTGGGCCAGAACTCGTATCTCTACGGCACGCGTTTCGTCAGCTATCTGGCATATCAATACGGCCCGGAGAAGCTGCTGCAGTGGTTCAATCGCAGCGCCGGCAGCAAGCGCTATTTCTCGGTACAGTTCCAACGGGTGTACGGCGTTTCGCTGGAAAAGGAATGGTCGAAGTGGGTGCAATGGGAGCATCGCTGGCAGAAGGCCAATCTCGAGTCGATCCGCACTCACCCAACAACGCCGTATCGGCGGATCTCCGCCAGAGCCCTCGGTTCGGTCTCCCGGGCCTTCTATGATCCCGCTTCGCGGACTCTCTACGCAGCTCTCCTCTATCCAGGCCAGACGGCCCACATCGCAGCCATCCAGATCGATCAGGGCACCATCAGTAGCATCGCCGAAGTGCGCGGTCCGGCTCTCTACTACGTCTCATCGTTGGCCTACGACCCGTCGAGCCACCGCCTGTTCTTCACTTCGGACAACAACGAGTGGCGCGACCTCAAGGTGCTCGACCTGAGGACGGCACGAACAATGACACTGATCAAGGATGCCCGAACCGGCGACCTTGCTTTCAATCCAGCGGACAAGTCGATCTGGGGCATTCGTCACTACAACGGCCTGTCGACTATCGTTCGAATTCCACCTCCGTATCGTGAGTGGAATTATATCTACTCCTGGCCCTACGGCAGGGATTTCTACGATCTCGACATCTCCCCTGATGGCTCGACTCTGGTCGGCGCGCTCGTCGAGGCCAATGGCAACCAGAAGTTGATCAAGATGGATCTGGAAAAGCTCATCGACGGAGATGCGGCCTACCAGGTCGTCTTCGATTTCGAAGAGTATTCACCCGCCAATTTCGTTTTCTCCCCCGACGGCCGCTATCTATTCGGTTCCTCCTACTACTCCGGGGTGTCCAACATCTACCGCTACGACATCGAAAGGCAGCAAATGGAGATCATCAGCAATACTGAGACTGGATTCTTCCGGCCGCTGCCGATCTCCAAAGACTCCGTCCTGGTGTTTCGCTACACCGGCGCGGGATTTGTCCCGGTGGTGATCGCGAATGAGCCGGTCGAAAATGTCAGCGCCATCACATTCCTTGGAAACGAAGTGGCCAGAAAGTACCCCGTGCTTAAAGAGTGGCGAGTCCCTTCCCCGGCATCGATCAATCTCGACTCGCTCGGTACGCGCTATGTTCCCTATCGTCCGCTTGGCAGTCTCAGCCTCACTTCCGCCTACCCAATCGTCGAAGGCTACAAGGACTTTGCCGCCGTCGGCATGCGACTCAACTTCTTCGATCGCCTCGGAATTGCCGGGATCCATATCACCGCCTCCTACACGCCGGACCGCGATCTGGCAGAGTCGGAGCGGCTGCATCTCCGAATCAAGTCGCTGTACGGCCGCTGGCGGCTCACCGCCGCCTACAACGGCGGCGATTTCTACGATTTGTTCGGCCCGACGAAGGTCAGCCGAAAAGGTTACTCGCTCGGTCTGCGCTACCAAAACACGCTGTTGCGCGAGGGACCCAAGCGGTTGAGCTATACGGTGAGCGGGGCGGGATATGGTGGACTGGAAACCCTGCCCGAGTTTCAGAACGTGCGCGCCTCGTTCGACAAGGCCCTCGCCTTGTACGGCAGCCTGGACTATCGCAACGTGCGATCGACACTGGGCGCCGTGGACCAGGAGAAAGGAGTCCGGTGGCAGCTGGTGTCCACCAGCAACTACGTGCGGTCAAAGGTCTATCCCCGCATTTACAGCAATTTCGACTACGGCTTCCTGCTGCCGATTCGGCACTCGCCCGTCTGGATCAGGACCTCGCTGGGCCAGTCGTTCGGCGATCGCCAGGAGCCCTTCGCAAACTTCTTCTTTGGTGGCTTCGGAAACAACTGGGTGGACTATCTGGGGGAGAAGCGGTTCAGAGATTACGATAGCTTCCCCGGGGTAGGAATCAACGAGATCGGCGGCATCAACTACGCCAAACTCTTGCTCGAGTGGGTCCTTCCGCCGATTCGGTTTCGCCGTTTCGGCAAGCCCAGCTTCTATTTCCGGTGGGCAAGGGTTTCCCTCTTCTCCTCAGGGATTGTGACCAACTTCGATCGCAAGAAATTCCGACGAGGTCTGATCAACGTCGGTGGCCAGCTCGACTTCCGTCTCGTGACCTTCTCGCTTCTTCGCTCAACTCTATCCGTCGGGTACGCGGCGGCCTTCGAAGCAGGAAGGCCGCTTTCGACGGAATTCATGTTCTCGCTGAAAATTCTGTAGGCCAGACAACAGCCCTCCTGCCAGTCGAATAGAGTTACGCTATGCCGTTCTCGACCGAGCTGCTCCACGATTGGATTCGCCTGCTGTTCACGCTCTCTCCGGTGCTGCTCTTTCTGCTGTCGCTGCTTTATCTCGATAGCTACAAGCTCGTCCGGCTGCGATCCGTGCTTCTGGCGATTGCGCTCGGTGGAGTGGCAGCGTTCGTTTCCCTGGCAGCGAATACGTGGGTCGTGGCACGGCTACCCTGGGCTCTCCCCACCTACACGCGATACGGTGCCCCGGCGATCGAGGAGCTGCTGAAGTCCGTTTACCTGATCTACCTCATGCGCTCGAACAGGGTTGGCTTTCTGGTGGACGCTGCGATCTACGGCTTTGCTATCGGAGCCGGATTTGCGTTGAGCGAGAACGCCTACTATCTGCTGTCATTGGAGAGCCCGGGACTGCTCGTGTGGATCATTCGAGGATTCGGGACCGCCATCATGCACGGTGGAGCCACCGCTGTGGTCGGTATCGTTTCAAAGTCCCTGGCCGATCGCCATTCCCCGGCAGTGTTCTGGGTCTATCTGCCCGGGCTGGCCATCGCCGTCGTTGTGCACTCCGCCTACAACCACTTTCTTCTCTCGCCGGTCCTGTCGACGCTGGCGCTTGTCGTCATCCTGCCTCTGGTCATCGTTGTCGTATTCGCTCAAAGTGAGAGAGCGACGCGAAACTGGCTGAGCCTCGGGTTCGACAGCGACACGGAGCTGCTGGAGATCATCACAACCGGCGAGCTCACAGAGACACCCGTTGGTGCGTATCTGCAATCGTTGAAGAGCAGCTTCCCCGGAGAGGTGGTTGCCGACATGCTCTGCTACCTGCAGCTCCACCTCGAGCTCGCCCTTCGAGCCAAGGGCATTCTCCTCATGCGCGAGACTGGCTTCCAGGTGAATCCAGATCCCGAGTTGAAAGAAAAGATCAACGAGCTGAAATACCTGGAGAAAAGCATCGGCAGGACAGGGCGGCTGGCCATGCTGCCGTTCCTTCAGACCAGCAGCCGCGACCTGTGGCAGTTGTATGTGGTCGAGTAGACTTCCTGCGCGGACAGGCTGGAAAACGAAATGAGCGTACCCAGCACTTCGCGACGGCCAACGGATCGAAGTAAAAGCCGTGCCGGTAAGCCTCGTCGGGCACGACCTGGCCTCCGATCCAGCGCCACGAAGAACAAGCACCTGAGCTTCTGGATTATCATGGCGAACAAAGTAAAAAAGAATTGCTTCCCGTCCGGCTGCCTGGAGAGCATCGGGCATAGTCAGGACGCGGCTGCCGGACAGAATCAGGCTTCGCTAAAGCACGTAAGGGTTTCCACGAATGCGTCACAATACGATAACTCTCTTGACTATGACTTACAAGCCTAAAAGTCAGACGACC
>CAZGRP010000080.1:0-16764 GCA_964527995.1 uncultured Cytophagia bacterium
GTGAGCGTTGGCTGTGCCTTCTTTCCTCTGCCGACCAACGTGCTGGTACTGGTGGCGAGCCAGGATTCCGGTCCAGGGGTGAGCGCCGCGGTGGCCATCCTGGCAACGCCCATCGCCTTTGCTCTGGAGCACTTCATCTACACCCTCATCATTCGACGCGGCAAGGTGCTTGATGTTGGAAAACTGAAGCTGTTTCCGAAGCTGTTCGCGGCTTTCGCCAGGAGGCCGTTCAGTGCTCTGGTTCTGGCGGCCTTCCTTCCGGTTCCAACCGAGCCGATCCGCCTCTATGCTATTTCGGCCGGCTATCGGCGCTGGCCGTACGTCCTGGCCGGAGGGATTGGACGGATCCCGCGCTATGTTCTCGTTGCCTGGCTTGGGAAGCTGTTCGGCGCCCCTGCCTGGCTGGTCGCGGCGACGCTGCTGCTGCCGCTTGTGCTGACAGCTGCCAACTATCTGGCGCGGAAAGGGGTGCAGACCGCGATTTTTCTTCTTGAGGCGAGATGGCGCAAAGGGGAGGCCGCAAACGTAGGTGTGAGCCCGACGCAGGCCGAAATCGTCCAGGTTGCCGAAGAATGAGTGTTCACAGCGAGGAAGGTGGTCTATCGAGCCGAGAAAGGCAGGAGTCACGGTCATCCATATCGAAATTCCACACCGGTAGAGAAACGATGCTTGTGCAAGGCTTCGCCAGTAGCAACCTGATCCTCGTTGTCGACGACGACCCTCTGTTTCGAAATCAAATCGCCAAGATCCTCCAGCGAAAGGGGTACAGGGTACACACCGCTGCTGACGGCCGGCGGGCCATCGTCAGTGCACGCCAGCAGCTACCGGACGTGGCTCTTGTGCACATGAAGCTGCCGGACCTCAATGGTCTGGAGCTGATGAAGGAGTTGAAGAGCCTCGATCCCCACCTGGAGGTGGTCATCTTCACCGATTATGCGTCCGTCGACACGCAAGTGGAGGCCATGCAGTCCGGCGCCTTCGACTATCTCAGCAAGCCGTTCAGCGCGAGCGAGGTGGAGGTGGTTTGTGAAAAAGCATGCCGGAAACGCCGGCTCGAGCTGCGGGACCAGGCGTTGCGCCGGGTGATCCCTGCCAGCGGTGGGCCGCAGGGGCTGATCGGCAAGAGTTCCGCCATCGAGAGAGTTCGCCAGGTGATCGACCAGGTGGCAGAGTCCAACGTCACGGTGTTGATCGAGGGAGAGAGCGGCACCGGCAAAGAGCTGGTGGCGCGTGCCCTGCATCGGGCCAGCAATCGCCGCCGCGACCGATTTGTAGCCGTCAACTGCGGCGCCATCCCCGAGGCTCTGCTGGAAAGCGAGCTGTTCGGTTTCAGCAAAGGTGCCTTTACCGGTGCCGTGCATGACAAGCAGGGGTTGCTCGAGGCAGCCCGCAACGGCACCTTGTTTCTGGATGAGATCGGCGAGATGGACCAGGCCGTTCAGGCGAAGATCCTGCGTGTGCTCGACGGGGCCGAGTATTACCGGCTTGGCTCCACCAAAGGCACCCGCGTGGACGTCCGCGTGGTTGCCGCAACCAGCAAGTGCCTGCGCCGCGAGGTGGAAGAGGGGCGATTCCGGGAGGACCTCTTTTATCGCCTGAACGTCATCCACATCGCGTTGCCGCCGCTGCGCGAACGGAAGGAGGACATTCCCCTTTTGGTGGAGGGGCTCATGAAGACCCATGGGCTCAACGGTTTCGGAGAGATCTCCATCAGTGATGATGCCTGGGAGGTGCTGTGGCACTATGACTGGCCCGGCAATGTCCGCGAATTGTACAACGTCCTCCGCACCGCGACGCTCTTGTGCAAGGACCACACGATCACGGCCGCCGAATGTCGTAGGTATGCGCAATGAGCATACCCGGCCGGCCTGACAGCGGGCGCAATGCGCACACCGTGCTTCCACTCTGCCTCTTTTCCCACCTCTCTTGCGAGTCGATTTCGCCAAGATCCTGACACTCTCCTGGGTCGGCTCCGATTCGAGGATGCCGGTGCAGAACCCGCCACGTCCCCTCATCACAGACCTGAATCGACCTCCCCTGCCCGCGCGCGACCTGAGCGGCCTTGAGCTTCACTTCCGCGACCGCGGCGTGGATGGCAAGATTGCCCCCACCATGGTGATCACCTGCGGCCTTCCCTTGGGATGCAAGTTCTGTGATGTACACGTCCTTGGCCGGCGGCGGCATCATGTTCCTGGGCATCGAGAGCCCGCACAAGCGCGTCCTCAAGGCTTATTGCAAGGGCGGAAAGGCGTCCGCCGATAGCGGCCTAGGGCGGGTTCGACTGCTGCGCGATTACGGTATCGGTGCGGTCGCAGGCTTCGTCCTGGGCGAGGTTTCCGAGAACAAAGAAGAAGTTCGTGAAACAATTGAATACGCACGGGAAATGAATCAGGCGACTGCGCAGTTTTCTATTTTGACGCCCTATCTGGGCACCGAAATGTGGCTTGAGCTGAAAGATCGCCTCATCGTACACGACTGGGATCTCTTCGATGGCCTGCACGCCGTGTATCACGGAGATCATCTCCGTGCACAGGAAATGGAGAGCCCGCTGCGCAAGGCCTATCTGAAGTTCTACCTGCGACCCGGCCGTGTCGCCAAACAAATCGGTTCGGCCATCCGGAACAATGGACATCATCCGTCTGGACCGCATTTGAAGACGGTGAGGCACATTTTCAGGCTGATCAAGGACATCTATCCCAAAGATCGAGAGGTCATATGCTGAAGGGAGGTGGTTCTGCCATTTTGTACCCGTGAGCTGTTGTTCCACGAGGGGCTGGCAAGGAGGCAGTGTGAACTAACCATGAATCGCAATCCAACGGAGGGAACTTTATGGATACCCTCAGGGATCTCTTTGCCACGAAGACCGCCAGCGCCGCCTGGCATCTATTCCAGACCATCAATACCCGCATTCCGGAAGGGAAACCCTTCCAGCCGGTCTGGGCGCCAGCCCCGCTTCTGAAAAGCTATGAGCGCTCGATGCCGCCTCTTGGGTTTCCACGCCAGACCGATTCGCTCTGCCCCGACTGTGTCAAGGAAGTCCGCAACGCCATCGTCGAAGGCCGGCGCAGCATCCGCGAGCTGGTCGAGGGGCACCCGGGCGAGATCACGGCCCATCTCGTGGAAGAACACGGGCGCATCTACATCCTCAAGACCTGCCCGGTCCACGGTTTCTACGAGGACCTGTTGTCCATCGACTCCGAATTCACTCGCATCGTCGAAGGTCGATTCCCGGGCCGCGACTATCGCGCCGCCGGTGACGAGCATGTGCATCGCCACGGCAGCTCCACCATCAAGTACGGGCGTGGAGCGGTGCTGACCATCGACCTGACCAACCGTTGCAACATGATGTGCAACCCGTGCTTCATGGACGCCAACCAGGTCGGCTACGTGCATGAACTGACCATGGACGACATCAAGCGCATCCTCGATGACTCGATCTCCTTCAAGCCCAGGCGGCAGATGTCGGTGCAGTTCTCCGGCGGCGAGCCCACGATTTCGCCCCATTTCCTGGACTCCTGCCGCTACGCCAAAGAAGTGGGCTACTACGCCGTGCAGGCTGCCACCAACGGCGTGCGTTTCGCGCTCGAGCCGGAGTTCGCTCATCAGGCCAAGGAAGCCGGGCTCGATATGGTCTACTTGCAGTTCGACGGCGTCACCAACGAAGCCAATCAGCACCGGCACATCACCAACCTGTTCGATGCCAGGCTTCTGGCCATCGAAAACCTGTCGAACGCCGGCATCGATATCACGCCTGTGACAACGGTGGTAAACACCATCAATGACCAGCAGGTCGGGCCGATTCTGCAGTTCGTGATCGACAACTCGGACCGGATGGGGGCCATCTCCTTCCAGCCGGTTTCCTTCACCGGCCGAGACGAGGATATTTCGGATGAGGACCGCAGGCGGCAGCGCTACACGATCTCGCATCTGGCCTGGGAGCTGTATCGCTGGTCAGACGGTAAGATCGACCCGTACCGCGACTGGTTTCCCCTGGGGTCGGGGACGGCATTCACGATCCTGGCCGACTACCTGCGCGGTCCGGAAGTGCAGTTCGGTGGCCTGTGCTGCTCCTGCCATCCAAACTGCGGCGCGAGCGTCTACCTGATGGTCAACACCAGGACCAAGAAGTGGGCCCCGGTCACCAAGTTCTTCAACATCGACCAGTTCATGAAGGATATCGCCGTGATGACCGACACGGCGCGCAGCCCGAATCTCATCAAGTTGCAGGCCGTCCTGTCGATCGTGCGGAATTTCGATCCGAAAGAGGCTCCGGAAGGGTTCACGCTTGCCGAGCTGGGGCGGCTGATCAACCGCAAACTCGGCGGTGCGTTCACCAACGGGAAACGGTCTCCAGAGGGCGACTGGAAGTTGATCTGGGTCGGTGGCATGTGGTTCCAGGATCTGTGGACCTACGACTTCCGCCGTACCGAGATGTGCGTCATCCCCTACGGGACGCAGGAGGGCGAGATCTCCTTCTGCGCCTACAACACCGGGGTGGGCTGGCGCCAGATCATCGAGAATATGCACATGACGGCGACGACGGCCGAATGGTTCAAGACGCGCGGCCGCCACAAGATCTACGCCGGCAACCGGCCCATGCCGCTGCCCGATACCGGAAAGCATACGGTCAAGCTGCGGGTGCTGAACAATGACGCAAGCGGCACCAACGGTTGCGGGCCGGCATGTGGCTGCGGATCCGGCATCGCGGAACGCGTCCGCGGGATCCTGGCGGCGCCTGTTGATGCTGATGTGTCTTCAAGCTGAAGGCGTGTGCTACCCGAAACCTTGGCGGTTGCCCCGGATGGCGGTCCAGGACGCAGCCCGCTGACCGATCCTTGGCGGCGGCAGATGCGGTGCGGCATGCAGGCAAGCGCTGCGGCCGGACGCCCGCTAGGCGGACACCGCGAGGTCCCAGCCGCGCGGTTCTGGCAGGATTTGCTTGCCGGAGCCGGGCGGCTTCTTGTTGATCTATCGGGGCAAAGGCTTTCCCCGGCGGCCGCCCCTTGTCCAAGGGGTGCAGGGAATAGTATCCCACTGCGTACGGTTCCTTTGGTGAATCAGAAGCCGCAGTCCGCTGTTTTCCTTCACTCAATCCCCAAGGAGGTACGCGATGAGGACAAAGTGCAACTGTCTTGGCTTTGCAGCCACGATTGTGTTCGGTGCAGTGCTTGTGTGGCCGATCCAGGCATCGTCTCAAAGCCGTTCGTTTCCACCCCCGGACGCGCAGGCGTTGTGGAAGTACATCACTCAGACCTCGCCCTACAACGCACTGGGCGACGGCAAGTGGCATTTCCTGCCGGGCTGGGAAGGGAGAAAGCCGGGGCGGTCGCCGCACGGCGCCAGCCTGGTGACCTACATCAACGACATCGGCTACAAAGCCGCTCTGAAACATCGGACGACCCTGCCGGAGCATACGCTCGTGGTGAAGGAGAACTACGCCCCCGCGGTGAAAGGCAACAAGCAAAGCGCCTTCTGGCCGAACGCCAAACTGGTCGCCATCACCGTCATGTACAAGGTGAAAGGGTACAACTCTGACGCCAACGATTGGTACTGGGTGAAGTACCGTGTCGACGGCAGCCTGGACGAGCGCAACGGCATGAAGTTGGCAGGCAAACTCAAGCCCTGCATCGGCTGCCACGCCATGGCCGGAGGCGAGGCCAACGACTATCTGATTGCCTACGACCTGAAGAATGGCCGTCCCGCCGAGCAATAGGCTGCCGGTGGTAGAATTCGGCCGTTCCCTCGACATCGTTTTCCAGAGGGCCCGGCGCTCAGCCGTCGGGCCTCTGATTGACGATCGCACTTAGAATGACACAGGAGTGGACTCAAACGCTACCATGTTCCTGTGGCGAAAAGCGAGGAGGGGTGGTTCGAGATGGAGCACTGGCTCACGTACTGGTACATGTTTCCCTTATCCATTGTGATCGCGACGCTGGCGATGGCCAGCAGCATGGAGGGTGGTGTCTTGTTTGCCCCGACCTTCATCCTGCTCTTTCCCCTTGTGGGATCGCCGACGTTGTCGCCGGCCGAGGCGGTTGGAGTCTCGCTCATCACCGAGGTGTTCGGCTTCTCGAGCGGCGTACTGGCTTATTGGCGTCAGCGAGCGATCGATTTCAGCACAGCCCGGTTTCTGGTGATGTTCACCGTGCCCATGGCCGTTGTCGGGGGAATCATGTCCTATCGAGTGCCGGGCCCTGTGTTGATGCTTGTTTTTAGTGCTGCCCTGTTGGTGTTTGCCTTCCTGCTCTATCGCTCCCACCCGGAAGACCCAACCGACCCCATTCTTCCCGAGCAACCTGGCGTGGACGATGGCGGCACGTTCTATCACAACGGCCGCCGGTACCATTTTCGCCGGATCATCACAGCCGACGGCGAGGAGTATCGCTACGCTACTCACCGGCCGCCTGGCGCGCTGCTGTCGATCGCCGGCGGATTTCTGGCCGGGCTGATGGGGATCGGAATCGGTGAGATCGAAACGACCCAGTTCGTGGTGAGGAACAAGATGCCGGTACGTGTGGCCACAGCGACGGCTGTACTCATCGTGGCAGTGACGGTGCTGACGGCTTCGGCCACGCACGTTGTGGAACTGGTACGCGGAGGATTCTCGATTCCGTGGAATCTTGTGGCTATGACTGTTCCAGGCGTGCTCATCGGCGGCCAGCTCGGCCCAAGGCTGAATCGGTTTCTTCCGGGTGACCTGATCAAACGTGGTATCGCTGTCCTCTTTGTAGTTGTGTCGGTATTGATGGCATGGCTGGCACTACGCTGAACTCATCCATCCCCGGTGTCTGCTGTCAAACCCGTGAAAAAAAGCTTGCATGAGAGGGAATGGAGTCGTATTTTTTGATGTTTGCTTATTTGAATACCTGCTCAAGGAAAGCAAAATGACAACCCTGACTCACGAAACCTGTATCCGGCAAGACGTCGACCTCGACCTTCTCAATCGCCTGCGAAGTGACTTGCTGCAGAGGGACGATCTCGGCTCTTTGGCCGAGCTGCTGAGTTTGGCTGGCAACGAAACGCGCTTGAAGATCCTCTATCTTCTCAGCCGTCATCAGGAACTCTGCGTCTGCGACCTGGCCGACATCACAGGTATGACTGTCTCGGCCATCTCGCATCAGTTGCGCAAGCTTCGCGATCGCAATCTGGTGAGCAAGCGCCGCGACGGGCAGACGATCTTCTACCAGCTCCAGGACAGCCCTTTTACGGCATTCCTTCGCCAGCTGTTTCGTGTGGATGATTGACAGGACAGGATGCAAAGAGCAATGAGAGTCAACGAAACCGTCGCGAGCTTCGGATCGGTCGTGACCGCCTTTTTCGCCAGTGCCTGCTGCATCGGTCCCCTGGCGTTCGCCTTCCTGGGGATCGGCGGCCTGGGTTTCGCAACGAAATTCGAGCCCTATCGTCCTTATTTTATTCTGCTAACCGCCTTCTTTCTGGGGGTCGGCTTCTACTTCAATTACAGGAAACCGAGTTCGAAGGAAGACGAAGAATGCTGCGAGCCTCTGCAAGTGCAGAAGCGGCGCAGAATCAACCGCATTGTTTTGTGGTCAGCCACCGTGCTTGCGGCCCTTCTCATCAGCGTGCAGTACTTTCTGCCTCTGATCTATTGATCGGTCGAATCCCAGGCTCTAACCAGATGGAGGACATCATGAAGAAGAGGATGTTTGCATTCGCCACAGGCACAGCGCTGGTGGCCGCGCTGCTCCTTTCTTTCGGTTGCGGGCAGAAGAGTGCCCAAACCTCGGATCAGGCAGCGGCCGTTCCAAACTCTGGGAAGGTTGCCAAGGTCAGTCTCCAGGTTGATGGCATGACCTGCTCGGCCTGTGCCTCTGGGATCAAAGCCACCCTGAAGAGCCTGGATGGCGTCTTGGAGGCAAAGGTCGATTATGAGGCCGGCAAGGCCGAGGTCAAGTATGATCCGGACAAGGCCAGCGTCGATCGAATCGTCGACACGATCAACAAGCTAGGGTACAAGGCTCGCTCGATCTCTTGAGGCTGGTCGTCGGAGCGGTGGGGTTTTGACATCATTGAGGCGCAGTCACAGGTGCATGTTGCGCCTTTGTACAGAGGATCATATCCAGCGGTTGTCTTAAGGAGAGGGATTGATGCTGTTACGAAAAAAGACTACGGAGAGTCGCCGCGGCAACGGCCGTGAGGAAATCGAACTTGAAATCACCGGCATGACATGCGACTCATGCACGACACATGTGGCCGAGGCCTTGCAAGCGGTCGAAGGTGTGGTCGAGGCCCGGGTGCCGTCGTGGAAAGCCGCCCGCGCCACGGTTGTTGTCGACACCGGTGTCGCGGTCGGCGCGCTTGTCGAGGCGGTCGAAAAGGTAGGCTATCGGGCACGCCTCCTCAGCGGCGGTGGAGAGGGCGATCGCCCGGCAAAGCAAGGTTGGGGACGTGATGTGGACTACGACCTGGTGGTCATCGGCACCGGTGGCGGAGGCATGGCGGCAGCGATTCGAGCCGCGGAGAGTGGCTATCGGGCTGCGATCGTCGAGGCAGGCACCCTCGGCGGCACATGCGTGAACATTGGGTGCGTGCCCTCCAAGGCGTTGATTCGCGCTGCACAGGCCTACCACACCGCAGGTCATCATCCCTTTGCCGGACTGCGGACCCGGGCAGAGGGGATCGACTGGCAAGCCCTGATCGGCCAGAAGGACGAGCTCGTGGGCGAGCTGCGCCAGAAGAAATACGCTGATGTGCTGGCCTCTTATGGCGACAACATCACGGTGATCCAGGGATGGGCAAAACTGGACGAGAACGGCGATGTCGTCGTCAACGATGATCGCACCCTCAAGACCGGACGTGTCGTCATTGCCACTGGCGCCAGGCCCAGGCATCTGGCTCTCGATGGCGCCGACAAGACCAACGTGCTGGACAGCACATCCGTTATGTCCCTGAAGGCCCAGCCCCGGTCATTGCTCGTCATCGGCGGCCGCGCCATCGCCCTCGAACTGGGACAGGCTTTTGCACGTTTCGGCACTCGGGTGACCATCCTGCAGCGCAGCCCTCGACTGGTGCCCGACCACGAGCCGGAGATCGGCGAGGCGCTGGCGAAGTACTTCGAGGAAGAAGGCATCGAGGTTGTCACCGGGGCCACGCCCCGAGCTCTGCGTGAGGAGGATGGTCAAAAGGTGATCGTCGCCGAGGTGCGGGGGGAGACGCGTGAGTTCCGTGCCGAAGAGGTGCTGATGGCGGTCGGGCGCACCCCCAACACTGACAGCATGGGTCTCGAGGCTGCTGGCGTCGAGCTGGATGGAGGCGGGTTCATCGTCGTCGATGAGTACCTGCAAACAAGCAATCCCAAGGTTTACGCCGCTGGCGACGTGACGACGATGCCGAAGTTCGTTTATGTGGCGGCGGCGGCCGGAGGAATTGCGGCCGACAACGCCCTGAACGGCAACCAGCAGGCTTTGGATCTCTCGGTGTTGCCGCAGGTGATCTTCACCGATCCGCAGGTTGCAACGGTCGGCCTGACCGAGGCCCGGGCGAAGGCCGAAGGCTATGATGTCAAGGTTGCGAACCTGCCGCTCGAACACGTGCCGCGTGCCCTTGCTGCCCGCGACACGCGTGGGTTCGTGAAACTGGTGGCCGATCGTAAATCCGACCGCCTGCTTGGTGCCCATATCCTCGCCGCTGAGGCAGGAGAAGTGGTTCAGACGGCAGCCCTGGCCGTGGCTTTCGGCTTGCGGTACGGCTTCAAGGTTCAGGACCTGCGACAGATGTTGTTCCCGTATCTGGTTCAGGTGGAGGGACTCAGGCTCGCAGCTCAGACCTTCGACAAAGACGTGGCGCAGTTGTCGTGCTGTGCCGGCTGACCGGCTCTGGCAGGTTCTCTCTGAGCGCAAGAGATGGCAGTTTTCGGGCTCCTCCTTTGAGGGGCCCATCGATTTGGAAGGAGGCGTGGAAATGAAACGACGCATACCGGCTGGAGTTGCGGTCAGCGTGGTGGTGTTGCTGGCTGTGGTGCTCGGCGGTCTTGTCTCGGGCTGGCACGATAGTGAGGCACAGAAGAAAAAGCGCGTTTTGATCTACCTGCGCGACAACATCAAGGAAAACGATGGTCCGGCCTGCGTGGCCTTCGACGCCGCCTGGGCTGCCCTGGCCCAGGGATACAGCGTTGAGCTGATGTTCGATCAGGGCGCAGCCTATAACCTCAAGATCTTCGAAGGCGACGGCAAGACCGATTTTCAGCGCTACGATCTGCCTCAGCGGCTCAAGGAGCTGCTGGCGGAGCAGTTCGGCGGCAGCCCAGATCAGATGCCCAAGACCTACCAGGACTTTCTCGATCTGCTGCAGAGGAAGGGGCTCCTGGTGACCGTGAACGGCACCTGGAACGCGCTTACCGAGATCGAGAAAACCGTAAAAGGGAGAGCGCACATTGTGAAATACGTCCAGCCTCTCGACCTGCGCGAGATGGTCGAGCATGCCGCCGCCGCGGATGTGGTGTGGACGTTCTGACCTGGGATGGCAAGGACGATCTCGGCAACCCCGTAGCCAGCAGCGTCTATCTCTACCGCCTCGAAGCTGGTGGCCTCAGCGTGATCAAGAGGATGAACTTGATTCGCTAGCCGCCGCCGCCGACAGGTGCTTGGTTTGAAACCTCTGCGCTTGAGAGTGACCGTCGCCTCAAGGTGACGGTCACTTTTGCTCTGAAGCTGATGACCGTGACCTGGATGGTGGTGCCTTTTCGGCCTCGAATGATCTCGCTCGTGTCGTGAAGCCGCCCAGCAGCCTATCGGAAACGAAAGCCCAGGGCTTGTCGAATGCCTGGCTGAAGCCCAGAGATTTGGCGGTTCCTCCGGGACGTGGGAACTGCAAAATCTGGTGCCACCTGTCCACGAAATGAGCCCATCGAGGGCCCGTTCCCCGTCACCCCTGCCGTTCCCGAACCTCCGCCACCCTCACCCCGGCACCGAATCGCATGGATTTGTTGTTGACTTTCTTCCGGCGCTTTGTTATGTTCTCGCCGGCAGAAAGCCTCTCACAACGACTGTGATTGGCCCCCCATCGAACCTTTCCTGGGAATCGACCATGCGACTCCACTATCGAAGTCTTCTCCTCGTCCTTGTTGTCCTGCTGCCAATCGCCTGCACCAAGAAGACAGAACTGCCCGGATCGTTCCCGGGAGGCACGCGCCTGCCCAATCGCTGGGTGCTCACTCCCGCAGGCAAACAGATCGACGTGGGCGACCTGCCCCTCAACATGGTGATTTCACCGGACGGCCGCCTGCTGGCCGTCACCAACAACGGCTTCGGCCGGCAGTTCGTCTCGTTGATCGACCTGCGCACGGACAGCGTGGTTCAAGAGCTGCCCGTGGAGAAGGCGTTCTATGGAGTGGCCTTCAGTCCTCGTGGCGACCGCCTGTACGCCTCGGGCGGCGGCGACTCCCAGGTGTTGCTCTGGCGGATCGACGGCAACCGCGCTGTGGACAAGGATTCGATCTCGCTGAAGGGGAAGAGGTGGGCTGGCAAGGTCTTCCCGGCGGGGCTGGCCCTTTCGCCCGATGGCGCCAGGCTGTACGTCGCCGGCAACCAGGACAGCAGCCTCATCGTCGTGGATGTGCTGAAGAAGAGGGTCATCGACCGGTTGACCCTCGGCAACTTCCCCTACGACGTTCGAGTTTCGCCGGACGGGAAAAAGGCCTTTGTGAGTCTGTGGGGTGCCGGCCGGGTGAGCGTGATCGACCTCGAATCGGGCCGGCCGGTCGCTTCTGTCCGTGTCGGTGCTCATCCCAACGCCATGGCCCTGTCGCCGAATGGGGGTCTCCTCTATGTGGCCTGCGCGAACAGCGATGAGGTCTGGATCATCGACACCGAATCCGATTCGGTCATCGAAACCATTGGTTTGCACCCCTACGCCAACGCCCCCTACGGCAGCACACCCAACGGCCTTGCGCTGTCGCCTGACGGCACGACGCTGTTCGTGGCCAACGCCGACAACAACGACGTCGCCGTCATCGACGTGTCCGAGAGGGGAAAGAGCGTCGTCAAGGGTCTCATTCCCGCGGGCTGGTATCCGACCGCCGTCGCCGTAAGCCACGACGGCAAGAGGTTGTTCGTCACCAACGGCAAAGGGCTCACCTCGAAGCCCAATCCCAGGGGCCCCAACCCGAATGTCAAGCAGACCGCGGAAACCCAGTACATCGGAAGACTGTTCACCGGCACCGTCTCAGCCATTCAGGTGCCCGACGCGCCCGTACTGGAACGATACACTCGCCAGGTGGTCAAGAACAACGGCTTCAACGAAGCTGCTCAGAAGCTGACTGCCAGAGCACGAAACACGAAACCCCATGCATTGCCCCGGCGGGTGGGAGAGCCTTCTCTGATCAAACACGTGGTTTACATCATCAAAGAGAACCGCACCTATGACCAGGTGCTGGGCGACGTACCGCAGGGCAACGGCGACCCCGAGCTCTGCCTCTTTGGCCGAGATGTCACCCCCAACCAACATGCTCTGGCTGAAAGGTATGTTCTCCTGGACAACTTCTACGTGGACGCCGAGGTCAGTGCGGACGGACACGAATGGAGCACGGGTGCCATCGCCACAGACTTCGTCGAGAAGACCTGGCCCACCAGCTACTCGCGCCGTGGGCTGGCCTATCCCTGGGGAGGCGGATTCAGCATCGCCATGCCGAACAGTGGCTATCTTTGGGACGCCGCTGCTCGCAAGGGGTTGACCTACCGGACCTATGGAGAGTTTCTCGAGCAGAAGGGAGATTCCCTGGTCACCAAGCTCCCGAACCTGCAGGGACACTTTTCTCCAACCTACCGGGCCTGGGATCTGAGCTACCCGGACACGCTGCGGGCGGAGGCCTTCATCCAGGAACTGCACGATTTCGAAGCCAGGGGTGAACTGCCGCAACTGATCCTCATGTGGCTTCCAAATGACCATACGGCCGGAACCCGTCCCGGCATGCTGACTCCCAGGGCCATGGTGGCAGGGAACGATCTGGCGCTGGGCAGGGTGGTGGAGGCGATCAGCCACAGCCGGTTCTGGAAGGACACGGCGATCTTCGTCGTCGAGGACGACGCCCAGAACGGCCCGGACCACGTGGACGCCCATCGCACCACCGCCTTTGTGCTCGGTCCCTACGTTCGCCGGGGCGCCGTCGACCACACCATGTACGACACCGTCAGCATGCTGCGGACGATCGAGCTGATTCTGGGCCTGCCGCCGATGAGTCAGTACGATGCGGCGGCCCTTCCCATGGTCAACTCTTTTACCGACGATGCGGATCTGACGCCGTACACGGCCTTGCGCCCGCGTGTTCCGCTGGACGAAACGAATCAGACCACGGCATATGGCGCCGAAGAGAGCCTGGCCATGGACTTCCGCAGCGAGGATGCGGCCCCCGAAATCCGACTGAACGAGATCATCTGGAAGTCGATCCGCGGGGCAGACTCGCCCATGCCGCCACCGATCCACAGTCGCCGGTTTCCGGAACGCGACACGGACGATGAGTGAGACGTGCGGGCCCGCCCGCTCTCACTGGACGATCTGGTAGTGAAACCCGCTTCTGGAGATTCCGGTCCTGACTGCGGTTCTGGATGCCATGATGTCGTTTGGAATAAACTGGAGGGAAAACTGCACATCGCGAACTGTTTCGAAAGGAGAAGAAGGTTGATGCACAGAGTTCTGACAGCCATTCTGTTGGCAACGATTCTGAGCGCCAGTGGCGCGCTCGCCCAGCAGCCGGAGCGCCCGCAGAAAAAGCAAGCGAAGACCGAAGCTCCGCAGAGCAAGAAGACCAAGGCGGAGAAGGCCGCGGCCCTGCTGAAGGAGAAAACTTCGCGGACACAGCACACCGTTCGCATCGGGAAGCGCGAGGTGAAATATACGGCCACCGCCGGCACGATGGTGATGAAAACCGAAGAGGGCAAGCCAAAGGCCGCCATCTTCTATGTGGCCTACACACGCAACGGCGTCCAGGATCTGTCGAAGCGGCCGATCACCTTCGCCTATAACGGCGGCCCGGGTTCATCGTCGATCTGGCTGCACATGGGGGCCTTTGGGCCGATGCGGGTGCTGCTCAAGGACGACGGCCATGCTTTTCCGCCGCCCTACAAGCGCGTGGACAACGAGGACTCGATTCTCGATGTCACCGATCTGGTCTTCATCGATCCGGTATCCACCGGCTACAGCCGCACCGCCCCTGGCGAGTCCCCAAAGCAGTTCCATGGCATCCAGGAAGATGTAAAGTCGGTGGGCGACTTCATTCGCCTGTACACGACCCGGAACAACCGCTGGGGCTCACCCAAGTTTCTGGCTGGCGAAAGCTACGGCACCACCCGCTCGGCGGCGCTGTCGGGCTACCTGCAGAAGACGTACGGCATGTACTTGAACGGCATCGTGCTGATCTCCAGCGTCCTGAATTTTGAGACGCTGCTTTTCGGCCGCGGCAACGATATGCCCGCCATCCTCTACATTCCCTCCTATACGGCTACAGCCTGGTACCACAAAAAGCTGCCCGCCGACCTGCAGGCTGAGGATCTCGCCACCGTGGTTCAGCAGGCCAGAGAATTTGCCCTGGGCGAATACAACGACGCCCTGATGAAGGGCGACGCCTTGACCGCCGCGGAGCGCCAGGAGATCGTTGATAAGCTCGCCCGCTTCACCGGCCTGTCGCCGGAATACATTGACCGCAGCAATCTCCGTATCCACATCATGCGCTATGTCAAAGAGCTGCTGCGCAGCGAGCGCCGGACGGTCGGCCGGCTCGACAGCCGGTTCAAGGGAATCGACTACGATGCCGCCGGAGAGCGCTTCGAGTACGATCCGAGTATGGCCGCCATTTCGGGGGCGTTCACGGCTGTCTTCAATGCCTATGTTCGCGAGAACCTGAAGTTCGCCACGGATCTGCCCTACAATGTGTTTGGACCGGTGCGGCCGTGGAATTTCAAGCCGTACGAGAACCGCTACGTTTACGTAGGCGACGACCTGCGCCAGGCCATGACCCAAAATCCGGACCTGCGCGTCCTGGTGGCCAATGGCTACTACGATCTGGCCACGCCTTTCTTCGCCACCGAATACACGGTAGATCATCTCGGACTCGATCCAAGCCTGCGAAGCCACATCACTCTGAAGTACTACGAGGCCGGGCATATGATGTACATTGACAAGGCTTCCCACGCCAAGCTCAAAGCGGACGTGGCGCAGTTCATTCTCGACAGCATCCAGCAGCAATGAGGGCGAAGGGATGAGACAAGGCGTGCGGCCGCTGGCCTATATGGTCGTTGGATGGCTGTTTCTGCTGGCCGGATGCTCCCCTAAGTACAGGGCGCCGGATCTCGGCCAGTTGTACAACCGTACCGCACAGTATCACGACGAGCGGCGAAACCCTGTGATCCTGATTCCGGGTATCCTCGGTTCAAAGCTTGTCGACTCGCAGTCGGGGCGGATCGTCTGGGGTTCCTTTGCCGGCGACTATGCCAATCCGCAAACGGAGAGCGGAGCGCGCCTGATCGCTCTGCCGATGCGCGAGGGGGTCCCGCTCGCCCGGCTTCGCGACACCGTCGTCCCCGATGGCACTCTCGGCCAGGTGACGGTGAAGTTGTTCCTCCTGCCCATCCAGCTGAGCGCCTACCAGCAGATCCTGCGGTCGCTTGGGATAGGGGGATACAAGGACGAGAGCGGCGCCACCGGTGCGATCGACTACGGCAAGGAGCATTTCACCTGCTTTCAATTCGCATACGACTGGCGGCTGGACAACGTCGAGAACGCGAAACGATTGCACGAGTTCATCCTCGAGAAGCGGGCCTACATTCAGAAGGAATACGAGAAGCGCTACGGCGTCAAGAACTACGATGTCAAGTTCGACATCGTGGCTCACTCCATGGGAGGACTGATTGCGCGCTACTATCTTCGTTACGGCACGGCAGATCTTCCCGAAGACGGCTCGCTGCCGGAGGTCACCTGGGCAGGCAGTCGCTACGTGGAGCGAGCGATTCTCATCGGGCCCCCCAATGCCGGATCGGCCGATGCGCTGCTGCAACTGATCCAGGGCAAGAAGTTCGGCGCTCTCTTACCGAAATACGAGCCCGCCATCCTGGGCACCATGCCGGCGGTCTACGAACTGCTGCCGCGCGGCCGGCACGGCGCCGTCGTCGATGCTGCCAATCCTAAGGACCGCATCGAGGACATCCTCGATCCGAAGCTATGGCAGGAGATGGGATGGGGGCTTGCCGCCCCCGACCAGGACCGCGTGCTGCGGTCCCTGCTACCGGACGTCGGCGATGCCGGCGATCGCCGGCGCATCGCCCTCGAGCATCAAAGGAAGTCTCTGGAGCGCGCCAGACAGTTCATGGCGGCGCTCGACACGCCGGCGACACCGCCGGAGGGACTTACACTTTGTCTCATTGCCGGCGATGCCAAGGCCACCGATGCGGTGATCGGCGTTGACCGGCGTACCGGTGAGGTGAAGGTGATCGGCCGGGCCCCAGGCGACGGCACCGTTCTGCGCAGCAGTGCCTTGATGGACGAACGCCTGGCCGGAGAGTGGACGCCTCGTCTCGTCTCCCCGATCCACTGGTCGCAGGTGCTGTTCCTCTTCACCGAGCACCTGGAGATGACCAAGGACCCGGCCTTTACAGACAACCTGCTGTTCCTGCTTCTGGAGCAGGCACGCTGACGCTATTGCGCTCTCCGCAAACGGCCGTTTCCATCCCTGTAGTCCCTCAGTTTCAAGAACCGCAGACTCACGGATTGCCATTCATCGCCAATCCCGCCAGAAAGTGCTTGCCTGGGTAAGCC
>CAZGRP010000081.1:0-15661 GCA_964527995.1 uncultured Cytophagia bacterium
TCGCTGTGACCGATCGCGCTGGTGAAGTGGTGAATTTCCGGGGTCGACTCAAAAAGATCCCGGAAAAGAAGTTTCGCGAGCCCTCCACCAACGGTAGATTCGACCAGCTGCGGATGGTCGACGAACTCACCAACACCATGAGCGAGTCGTTCGAGGAGCCCTTCAACGTGCTTCTCGAGCGCCTGGCGGAAACGCTCTGCCAGCTTTTCCGGTTCCGTCACGCCACGGTCGCCCTTCTCGACCGCAAGCGAAAGGTGTACGTGAAGCAGGCCATGGTCGGCTATCTCTCCCACAACGGTCGTCCGCAGCGTGCGCTCGAGGTACCTCAGGAGGTCATTGACCGAATTTTTGCGGGGCGCTATCGCGTCAAGGTGATCTACTACAATCGCGAGATCCGCGAGCCACGGGAGTTGTTGGCCCCCATGGTGCCGGAACGACGGAGCCAGCGACGCCGTCCGCCGGACCAATGGCACGAGCGCGATCTGATTCTGCTCAATCTCAGCGATCGCGAGGGTCGGTCGTTCGGCTACATCTCTCTCGACTCGCCGGATGAGGGCCACGTCCCGACAAGGTCCACCTTCATCAACCTGCAGATCTTCGGCCGCCTGGCGAGCTTTGCAATCGAGAACTACTACCGGTTTGCCTCCATTGAACGGCGCAACCGCCGACTCAAGCAGGTTCTGGTCACCAGCAATATCTTCAAGCTCTATCTCAGCCTGAGCGAGCTGCTGAAGGAGGTTGTCTGGGCGGTCAAGTTCTCTCTCGACTTTGATCTGGTCTGTCTCAGTCTGATCAGCAAGAAAACCGGCTTGCTGGAAATCAAGTCGGTGGCCAGCGAGGACAAGATCAAGCTGCTGCAATTGTTGGAGGTCTCTTTCCCTGTGCGGCCTTTTTCGCAGCTTCTCAAAGAGGAGTACCGAGTCAGCAAGTCCTACCTGGTGCGTAAAGAGGAGCCGGTGCTGCGACCCTTGAAGCAAATCTACTACGGCAGTCGCCTGGACGGTGGCGGAGGGGACGAATGGTCGCCATGGAATTTGCTTCTGGTGCCGATTCGGTCGAGAGAGAGCAAGATCATCGGCTTTCTCATGGCTGACGATCCGGCCGACGGCCGCCTTCCCCAGGATGAGGTGATCCGCACGCTGGAGATTCTGGCGAATCAGATCGGCGTCGCCATCGACAACCGCGTCATGTACGTGGAGGCGAAGAAGCGAATTCGTGAGCTGGAGGCCGCAACGGCCGCCCCGGCTGCGCCGACAGAGCCGGATTTCAACGATCACGTCGACGAGGAATACGCCTCGGTGGGGATCCGCAAATTGGTCGACAAGTTCTTCAAGTGACATCCGCATTTCCCCGGGAGTTTCAGCCTGCCTTTTCACCTGCGGCTGACACGCTGCATTTCTCTTGACATCCGTTCGCCTTTTTGTTACTTTAGCGAGATCAAACTCTTGCGCCTCCTAATGGGGGCGCGCAACCTGAGGGCCACGGCCCTCGTCAATGGTTTCAGGACGAGGCGGTCGAATTCGCCGGGTGTGGTCTGTCGAGGGTGGCGCGCACCTCAAGGCCATAGAACCGCCGTTTTTTCACGCACCACGGCGTCGAAAAAGGGCTCCAACCGAGCACCTCGATAGTCACGCGGCCCTGGCGCTGGCTTGGGTTTGGCACGGAGTTCGACGATTGGAACGGGTTCAAGCAAAGCAGGGCGCCAAGCGGGAGCGCCGATATCGGCTTGCAGTGCTTCTGCTGCTGGTCGGTGCGGGCGTGGTGATCGTCCTTGACGGGACCTACCTGCTGGCCGGGAACATGCCGGCCACGTTTCACGTGCTCCGAGAGTTCTTGTTCGCGGGGTTGCTGGTGGTGGCGGCGCCTCTGGTTTGGCGGTCGCCGCGTCTGGTCGATCGTCCGCTGACACGGCAACTGAAGAATGTGCTCCTGCTTTTCGCGGCAGTGTTGGCCTGGTGGCTGGCATTGCAGGGCGTGCGATTTGGAGTTGCCGGCCCCCAGTTGATGGCTGGCGCTGACCGTCCGCGACTGGCTCTCGGAGCTGCGCTGTTCGGCGTCGGTGCGTCGGCGCTGATGCTGGCCATCCTTGGAATCATCCGCAGGCTTATCCTCTACAAGCGAACGCCTACCACTCGCCGCAACTTGAGGATCCTGGTGGTGTTGTTTCTGGCTGTCCTTCTTGAAGCGGCTGTTCACGGCAGCGAGCGAGTCGCGGGGGGGATGGGGAGGGTCTTTTGGAGGACCTCACTCGGGGAGGTCCTGCTGTTTCTGCTTATCGTGGCGATGGTGGTAAATGCGTTCCGGAACGCCTGGGTGAATTTTCTCAACAAGCGGCAAAAGATCAGGGCATTTTGGGGCGGTGTGCCGGTGCTGGTGATGGCGGCCAGCCTGATAGGGGTCAGTCAGGATCCATGGATGGAACAGTACAGCCTGGTGTTGACCAAGTTTCTGTTCACAGGCTCCCTCTTCGTGACCATCTACGCATCCATGAGTCTCATCAGCCTCCTCCTGCATTTGCCGACCGCCAGCATCTACGACCAGCGCATGCGCGAGATCTCCGCTCTGCACGATCTCAGTCACGTGGCCATATCGGTGTTCGACATCGGGCAACTGGCCGAAACCATCGTCGTCCAGACGGTTCAAAACGTGCGGCCTAGTGCCGCCTGGTTGGAGCTCTTGGATCCGAAGGCCAAGCGGCTCTATCTGGCCGCGGCCTACGGCCTGAGTGATAGGGAGATGGAGTCGATCAACCTGGATCCACAGGCCGGTCTCAGCGGCCTGGTCATTGCGCAGGGCGCGGCCGTGGTGATCAACGACATCGACTACGACGAGCGTGCCCAATCGGTCCGCAGTTGGTGCCCTCGCTTCGGCTCTCTGGTAGGCGTCCCCCTCAGCGTTCACGGCCGGGTGGTCGGAATCTTGTTCGCAGCCAAGCTTGAGGACCATGCCTTCGACGAGGACGAGCGTAGCCTGCTGGAGGCCTTTGCCAATCAGGCCGCCGTTGCCGTGCACAACGCCCAACTCGTGCGCGAATCTTTGGAGAAGGAGCGCCTGGAGCAGGAACTGCGGGTTGCACACGAAGCCCAAATGAAGCTCCTGCCCAAGTCCATGCCAGAGGTGCCGGGCGTCGAAATCGACGCCGTCAGTATCCCTGCCAACGAAGTAGGCGGGGACTACTATGACTTTTTCGACCTCGGAGATCGATTGGGGCTGGTCGTTGGCGATGTTTCCGGTAAGGGGCCGCAGGCAGCGTTCTACATGGCGGAGGTTAAAGGGATCATCGAAGCGTTGAGCCGCATCTACGCGTCGCCACGGGAACTGCTGATCCGAGTCAACGAGACCCTCTATCACACTCTGGATCGCCAGGCCTTCGTCACACTGATCTATGCCGTCATCGACCCGCAACTGAGGCGCCTGGTGTTCAGTCGAGCCGGCCACACCCCGGTTCTGTATGCCTCAGCCAACGGTGCAGTCCCTCGTTACCTGGAACCTCCGGGGCTGGGGCTCGGCCTGGATCGTGGCGAGCTGTTCAAGAAAGTGATCACAGAAGAGCATGTCGAGTTGAAGCCCGGAGACGTTCTAGTGTTCTACACCGATGGTGTCATCGAAGCGCGCGACACCACCCAGACAGAGTTTGACGAAGAGAGACTGCTTGAATTGGTGTCGTCGACCGACTGCACCTCCTCGCACGAGCTGAAGGAGCACATTGTCGAGGAGGTCAGGAAGTTTGTCGGCGACGCGAAGGTTCACGACGACCTCACTCTCGTGGTCGTACGAGTCAAATAGGAGGGCTATATGGAAGGCTTCGAAGTGCGCCGAGAAGATAAGGGCGATGTTTCGGTGTTGTATTTAAAAGGGTATCTCGACGCTCACACAGCACCGGACCTGGAAGCCGCGTTGCGGCAGTTGGTCGAAGACGGACGCTATCGCATCGTGGTCAATTTTACCGACCTGAACTACATCAGCAGTGCCGGCCTGGGTGTGTTCATGGGGTTCATTGAGGAGGTGCGGGAGAACGGCGGCGACATCAAGTTGTCGAACATGAGTCCCAAGGTTTTCCGCATCTTCGACCTGCTCGGGTTTCCAACGCTTTACGACATCGTCGATCGGGAGGAGGAGGCGATCGACGGGTTTGGGCAGGTTGCGCGGTGAGACGCCGGACTCTTCAGCCAATACCCTTGTAGGGACTGGATCCAAATCGAAGGCGAAAAAGGTATTGCAAAAGCGAGCGAAAACGTACCGGCTCAGGATCCCCAGCCAGACAGACAATCTGGAGATCATCCGCGAGTTCGTCGCCCGGATCGCCGAGAAGCATGGCTTCGACGATGAAGACGTGAACAAGATCGAACTGGCCGTGGATGAGGCCTGCGCCAACGTCATCAAGCACGCCTACGGCAGGAACGAGTACAAGCCGATCGACATCGTCATCAAAGTCGATGGCCGGAAGCTGACCGTCATCGTCGTCGACAAAGGGAAGGGTTTTGACCCCAAGTCGATCAAAGCCCCCGACATGAAGGAGTACCTGTCAAAAATGCGTGTCGGCGGGCTGGGACTCTATCTCATGGAGACGCTTATGGATGAGGTTGACTTCGATATCAAGCCGGGCAAGCGGAATCAGGTGAAACTGGTGAAGTACCTGGCCAGGAACGATCGCCTTGACAGGCCTGGACGACGCAAATCAAGGAAGCGCCACTCCTGACTCACTTTCGGTCGGGAGGGTGCCAGCCGAGGGAGTAAGATCTTGAGCCAAAGCACAGAGGCCACCGGACAGGGATCGCTGGAAGCTCGACTGGTTGAGCTGCAAGCACTCTTCGAGCTCAGCAGAACCCTCAATTCCAGCCTCAATCTGCAACACATCCTGGACTCCGTCCTCCTCAGCCCCATGGGGCGCCTGATGATCAGCCGAGGGATGGTGTTGCTGCGGGAAGAAGAGCACGCTGTCAGCATCGCGGCGATCAAAGGGCTGTCTGTGGATCTGGTCGGCACCAGGGTGCAGATCGATGTGGAGGCCTCGGCACCGACCCCGGTTTCTCGGTTGAGCGATGCTTCCAGCCGGGCTTTTTTTGAGAAATTCGGTATTGAGCTGATCGTACCCATCGTCAGCAACAGCTCCACTCTTGGTTATGTCTGTTTCGGACCGAAGATCATCCCGGGCGGGTTTTCGGCCACGGATCTCGAGTTTTTGCACTCGCTCTCGAACCTGGCCGCGACCGCGGTGCAGAACGGCCTTGTTTTCCGGGAACTACAAGCCGTCAACCGCAGACTCGACAAGAAAATCCAGGAGCTCAACACCCTCTTCGAAATCGGCAAGGAGCTGATCGCGGTCCTCGATTCTGAGAAGGTCGTTAATCTGTTGAGTTTCGCCGTGATGGGCGAGCTGGTGGTGAACCGACTTCTGATCTTTCTCAGAGAGGGAGACCGCATGATCCTGCGGTTGGCCAAGGGGTTTCGTTCGCAGGAAGACGTCAAATCCCTGGAGAGCGAGGAGCTGCTCCGTTCGCTCATCCGCATCGAGCAGCACTGCCGCATCGAGGACTGTCCATTCCCAGAGGTGCGCGAAACGCTGGCTCGCGCCGGGGTGCAGGTGGTGACACCGATGCGCATTCAGGAGGAAACACGGGGTCTGCTGGCCCTGGGGGCCAAGATCACGCAAGCGCCCTACGGCGACGACGAACTGGAGTTTCTGCAGACCCTCGGCAACCTGGCCATGATCTCCATCGAAAACGCTCGCCTCTTTGAAGAAGCGCTGGAAAAGGAGCGCCTGGAAGAGGAGCTCAACATTGCCCGCGATATTCAGAGGCGCCTGCTGCCCAAGGAATTGCCCACGCTCGAGGGCTTCGAGCTTGCCGCACTCAACGTATCGTCGCAGCAAGTCGGTGGGGACTATTACGACTGCATCCCGATCGACCGCTTCCGCTACGGTATCGCCATCGCCGATGTCTCCGGCAAAGGAGTGCCGGCCGCACTTCTCATGGCCAACCTTCAGGCCAGCTTGCGGGCTCTGGTGCGGGCAGGCGTGCCTCTGACCACCATGGTCAGCCGCATGAGCGACATCGTTCACGAAAACACCAGCGTCGACAAATACATTACGTTCTTCTATGGGGTGCTCGACATCGAGGCCATGACCTTCACCTACTGCAACGCCGGACATAATCCGCCTTACCTCTTCCACCGCGATGGTGACTTTCAAAGGCTCGAGGAGGGCGGACTGATCCTCGGCATGATGCCGGGATCGCAGTACCACGAAGAGTCGGTTGCACTGCGGTCGGGGGACGTGATCGTTCTCTACACAGACGGGGTCACCGAGGCGATGAACCCGAGCGACGAGGAGTTCGATGAACCCCGGTTGGAAGCAGTGGTCCGGCAGCATCTACACGGTCCGGCCTCGACCATCGTCGACGAGGTCGCTTCGGCTATTACCGAGTTCGTCGCACCGCGGCCTCAAAGCGACGATATCACCCTTTTTGTCGTCCGCGTGTGCTGAGGAGGGCACAAACCACTCTCTGGATCGATCACAGCCTGCCTGCGTCCCGCTGAAGAGAGGATGACCCTGTGGAGATACTGGATGCGCTGATCCATTCCTTCAGCAGCCTCGTCTGGGGAACACACACACTCGTTCTGCTTGTCGGTACCGGCATCTATTTCACCATCCGGCTTGGGTTCATCCAGGTACGGCGGTTCGGAGAGGCGGTCGGGCTGTTGTTCGGCCGGGCTTCCAGGAAGCCGACGTCGCAGCAGGGGGACGTCTCTCCATATCAGGCTCTGATGGTGGCCCTGGCAGGCGCCATCGGAAACGGCAACATCGCCGGCGTCGCCACAGCGATTGTGTTGGGTGGCCCGGGAGCCATCTTCTGGATGTGGCTGAGCGCCTTGTTCGGCATGGGTGCCATGTTCGCCGAATCTGTTCTCGGTGTCAAGTTTCGGCGCAAGAGCGACGACGGTACCATTGCCAGCGGGCCGATGTACTACATCCGCGACGGGCTGGGCTACCCGTGGCTGGCCGGGATTTTCGCCTTCTTCATAGGGCTGAAAGCGCTGTTTTCGACGACCCTGGTGCAGACCAACTCCATCGCCTTGATCGTCAGCCAGCAAACGGGCGTGCCGATGTGGAGCGTAGGTGTGGTTCTGGCGGTTCTCACCTGGTTCGTCATCATCGGCGGCATTCGGTCTATCGGCCGATTCGCGGCCAGGCTCACACCTCTGATGGCAGTACTCTACGTGGGCGGAGCTATGGTCGTGCTCTTGATCTATTTCCGAGAGATCCCGGAGGCGTTTGCTCTGATCTTTCGCAAGGCTTTCGTGCCGTCGGCACCAGTTGGTGGGTTTGCCGGCGCTGCGGTTCAACAGGCGATACGATACGGTGTGGCCCGCGGCGTCTATTCCAACGAGGCCGGCACCGGAAGCGCGCCGGTGGCACACGGTGCGGCTCAGACCGACGACCCCGTGCGCCAGGGGCTTATCGCGATGCTGGGCGTGTTTGTCGACACGATCATCATTTGCTCGATGACGGCTCTGGTGATCCTGGTCACCGGCGTGTGGTCGAGTGGGGCCACCAGCACGGCGTTGACATCGCTGGCATTCGACGCCAAGCTGCCGGGTGTGGGGGCCTGGATCGTGTTGTTGAGCTCGCTTCTGTTTGGATACTCAACCCTGATCAGCTGGCCCTACTACGGTGAACAGGGCTTCGCCTATCTGTTCGGCGTGCGCGTCAAGGTGCCGTACCGGTGGACTTTTTGCGGCTTGATTCTGCTCGGCGGTCTGCTTCGCGTCGAGTTTGTGTGGAACGTCGGCGATATCCTGAATGGCATGCTGGCGATTCCGAATCTCATTGCAATCCTGGGACTGAGCGGTGGGGTGGTGCGGATGACGCGGGAGTATTTTTCGGCTTCAACGAACTGATCCGTCATGGCTTCGATCCTCGTCGTTGATGACGACCCGGCGATTCGTCTCCTGCTGGCCGAGATGCTGAGTGGGGAGCAGCACGATGTGAAGGTCTCCCCAGAAGGGCAGGATGCCGTCGACCGGTTGTCGGGTGAAGAATTCGATCTGGTCATCACCGATCTGCACATGCACCAGGTGGACGGCATCGCTGTGCTCAGGGCCGCAAAAGAGCGTTTTCCAAACACCGAGGTGCTGATCTTGACCGGTCACGGCAGCATTCGGTCGGCCGTGGAGGCGATTCAACTCGGCGCCTTCGAGTACCTCACCAAGCCCGTGGATTTGAAAGAGTTCCGGCTCAAGGTTGGGCAGGCGCTGGAGCGGCGCGAGATGAAACGGCAACTGGAGCTGCAGCGGCGCAAGATCCAGGCACAGCAGGACATGATTGCGCGCGACCTGAAACTGGCCGAGCAGATCCAGCGCAGCCTGGTGCCGGTGCGCTTTGAGACCCCACTTGTCGAAGTGGAGGTCCAATACCAGCCCATGATAGGAGTGGGCGGCGACTTCGCCGACGTGCACTTCGACGGTGTCGAGAAGCTCTACCTCACCATCGTCGACGTCACGGGTCACGGCATCACCGCGGCGCTCCTGGTCAACCGCATCTGCACCGAGATCCGGCGCCTGGTTCGCGAGAAACTGCAGCCGCGGGAGATCATCAGCAGCGTCAATGAGTTTATCCTGGAATCTTTTGAGGGCACCGGCATGTTCCTGACGATGTTCACCGCTGTGCTGAACCTGAAGACCGGTTCGCTGCTCTACAGCGGCTGTGCCCATCCACCTGTCGTCATCTGGAAACGCCAGCGAAACGCTTTCACCAAGCTGGAGTCTCAGAATCCCATCGTCGGATATGAACACCGGCGTGCTTCCGGTATCCAGCAGGATGAGGCTTTAATGGCCCAGGGTGACAAGCTGATCATCTACACCGACGGCATCATCGAGGCCGAAGACCAGCGCGGCAAGCCGCTCGGTCTCGATGGACTCATCCGATTTATCAAGCCATGCATCTACCTTCGACCGAAAGACGTGGGCGAGGCGGTTCTTCGCAATTTGAAGGCCTTCTCTGCCGGGCCTCCTAAGGACGACATCTACCTGATCGTTGTCGAGATGAAATAGCGGCACCTTCCGAAAAGGCGTATCACTGCCAACCTTTTCCGGCCGACAACTACAACCTTGGCTGTCATCCAAACGGTGAGGAGGAAGATTGATGAAGATTCAACGGAGGCAGTTTCTTCAGTGGGCAGGCACATCGCTTCTGCTCGGAGTCAGTGGTTCCGTGCGCTCGGCGACCGGCCCCGTTTCGGCTCTTACCCCGGAGGGGGAAGGGAATCGGATGGCCATCCTCGATGAGGTTCGGCCCATCTCCGTTGCCGAGTACCACCGCCGCCTGCAGCAAGCGCAGGAGAGAATGGCAGATCATGGATTTGCCGCTCTTCTTCTTGAGCCTGGAACGAATATGCAGTATTTCACAGGCATGCGCTTTGGGCGCAGCGAGCGCCTGATCGCGGCGGTGATCCCTGTGAAAGGGGAGTCCTTCTTCGTCGCTCCGGCCTTCGAACTGGGTCGATTTCGTAACGCGGAGGTCGTCCCGGATGTCGTCACCTGGGAAGAGTACGAAAGTCCGTACAGGCGCGTCTTCGATGGCCTTCGCCAGCGCGGTGTCCATTCCGGAGTCCTCGGCGTCGGCCCGACGGCCCGGCTCTTCGTGGTTCAGGGGTTGCGGGATGCCGGCCCCAACTTCGAAGTCAAGATCGGCTCGGAAATCGTTGACCCGATGCGTATGCGGAAGAGCGACCATGAGCTGCAACTGATGCGGGCAGCGATCCAGGTCACTGAGGAAGCGGTTCGCCAGACCCAGCGTCTGGCAAAGCCTGGAATGACTGAGAAGGAATTGGCCCGCGAGCTCAGCAAGATGTTCCAACAGCTCGGCAGTCGAGGTGGCGGCCTGGTACAATTCGCCGCCACGGCAGCGGTTCCCCACGCTGGCTCGGGCGACCGCCGGCTACAGGAGGGAGATGTTGTTCTTATCGATTGCGGCACGCGCGTGAATGGCTACGGCAGCGACATCACACGCACCGCGGTCTTTGCGAAGGCACCGGCAAAGGTGAAGGAGGTGTGGCGGATCGTCCGGAACGCACAACAGGCTGCCATCGACTTCGCCAGGCCTGGAGTAGCCTGCGAGGAGGTCGATGCGGCGGCCCGATTGGTGATCGAAAAAGCCGGCTATGGGAAATACTTCATTCATCGCCTGGGGCATGGGCTGGGTATGGATGGGCATGAGCGTCCCTATCTGGTCCGCGGCAACAAGCTTCGTCTCGAACCGGGCATGACGGTGACGATCGAGCCGGGCATTTACATTCCCGGAGAATTCGGTGTTCGCATCGAGGACGACGTGGTGATCACCGAAACCGGGTGCGAACCACTGTCCAATCTGACTACTGGCCTGGAAGTGATCTGAGGCCGATATCGAGGAGGAGGCAACATGAGACGCCTGGGAATCGTCTTACTTGTACTTGGAATGCAATTGCCGGGCCTTGGCTGCGGCCAGCGATCAGAGGCACAGGGTGGCAAAGAAATCATCGCCACTGCTGAGGCCCCGAAGGCGATCGGGCCCTACAGTCAGGGTGTTCGGGTTGGCAACCTTCTTTTCTGTTCGGGACAGATCGGCATCGACCCGAAGACCGGGGAGCTTGTGGACGGAGATGTACGCCAGGAGGCCCGCCAGGTACTGCAGAACCTTGGTGCCGTACTGCGGGCAGCTGGGATGGACTACAGCGATGTGGTTCGGGCGACCGTTTTCCTGGCGGATCTTGGTGACTACGCTGCCGTGAACGAAGTCTATGCCGAGTTTTTCAAGGACTCACGCCCGGCGCGCGCCGCAGTGCAGGTTGCCAGACTGCCGCGCGACGCCAGGGTAGAGATCTCATGCATCGCCATGGCCGAGAGAAAGGAGTAACTTGAGGCTGACTCTCAGGACAAAGTTGATCGCCCTGACCACGCTGCTGGTCGCTGGCATTATGGCCAGTGTCACCTATTTCTTCACCTTCCGCGAGCTCAACAACCGGCGGGCGGAGGTTGAGGCGCAGGTTGCGCGTATCGCCCAGAACATCGCCACGATGCAGCTCCTCGATCGTCAGGACTGGGGTGTCTACCAGAACTACATCTCGCGGATCACTTCGCTCAACCACGACATCGTCTATATCGCTGTCCGCGATCACCGCGGCACCCTCCGTGCCCACACGCTCAACCGCAGCCTGGTGCAGACCGACCACAAAGGGCCACTCCCCCGCAGGGTTCAGGCCCGTATCGTCGAGAGATTGGACAACGGCGGCGTGGCCGAGGAGAGCCGCAAGGACCTGCGCACTCACGGGGTGAACATCCAGCTCGGGGATCGCGTGCTCGGCAGTGTGCATGTCGGCTTCTCACTCATCGATCTCAATGAGGAGATGCGTCGCGGCATTCTACGGAACCTGGCCATGGGGCTGTTCTTCCTGCTGCTGGCCGGCGTTCTGTCCTATTTCCTGAGTCGCCGGCTGACCAGTCCTCTGGAGCGACTGAGCCTGGCGATGAGGTCCATCGCTGAAGGGGACCTCAGTCAGCGTGTCGCCGTGGAGACGCGAGACGAAATCGGCCAGTTGGCCCGCACATTCAACGAGATGGTCGACGGCCTGCGCGAGCGGCGCATCATCGAAAGCCTGGGGCGCGAGATCGGGACGATCTTTCAGCTCGACCGACTGTCGCGTCTGGTGCGCAGCCGCCTGAGCGGTGCCATCGGGGCCGCCGGTGCCCGGCTCTTTCTGCGTGAACGGGAGCACAGCGGTGCTTTCCGGGAGAGCGCCATCGAGACCGAGAACGGCCAGTCATCCAGTGGAGTCGTCCTGGACCCACAGGTGCAGTCGCTTCTGGTTCGGAGCGCCAGCGGGTTCATGATGGATGATGCGCCCGAAGGGTTGCGGCATGCCCTGCGTGATGCCTGGCTGCCTGCCCCCGAGCTGGTCATCCCTATGGTGGTGAAAGGGGAGCTTCTGGGGCTTCTTCTGTTCGCGTTGCCCGAAGTCGACACCCGGGTCAGCGACAAGAAGCGTCTCTTCGCTGCGACTCTGGCGTCCCAGGCGGGGTTGGCTTTGGAGAACGCGATGCTCTACGAAGAGGTCAGCGAACAGGAGCGTCTGAAACACGAGTTGAGAATCGCCCGGGACGTGCAGAGAAGGCTTCTGCCTCGCGAAATGCCGCAAGTCCCGGGTCTGCGCGTCGAGGGAATCTGCCGGCCTGCCCGCGAAGTTGGTGGAGACTACTTCGATTTCTTTGAAGTTGCCGGTAGTTCGCTGGGGCTGGTGGTCGCCGATGTCAGCGGCAAGGGCACGTCGGCATCGTTCTACATGGCCGAGATCAAGGGCATGATGCTGTTGCTGAGCGCGTCCTGCCCATCGCCGAAGATATTGCTGACCGAGCTGAATCGCCGCCTCTATGAGAGCTTCGACCGCGAAGTCTTCGCCACGATGCTGTACGGCGTGGTCGATCCGAGCCGGGGCAGGTTCACGTTCGCACGGGCTGGACACAATCCGTTGATGCACCTCTCGGCACGTGGGAGTTGCCGTTTGATAACACCAGCCGGGATCGGCCTTGGCCTCGACTCCGGCACCGTTTTCGAGCGAACGGTGGAGGAAGTCGATCTGGACCTCAGGCCGGGGGACACCTTCGTAATGTACACCGACGGACTTACCGAGGCCATGAACGCCGATCTGGAGCAGTTCGGCGAGGACCGACTCCAGCAGGCTGTGCAATCCGAAGCCGCGCCGTGCACGGATGTGGTCGAGCTGCGAGAACGAATCCTTGGCGCTGTTGAATCTTTTGTGGATGGCGCCAGGCAACATGATGACCTCACCATGGTGCTCGTCCAGTATTGTGGGCAGTCCAGCTGAGTCCTGCGGCACCAGCGCACTCCGCCGTCCTTCCTTCAAACCAGCCGACACACCGGTGGCGACTGAGCCGCGGTGAGCAACCTTGGCAAGGCCTGGCCGTATACTAAAAGGCTAGGCTCGGCCACCAGGATCTCACGAATCGAAGGAAAGTTATGACCATTTCTCGGCGCATATCTGCCTTGGTGTCGTTCACCATGGTCGCGCTCTTTGTGAGCGCCTGTGACAATGGGGGCGAGCGCAAGATCAAGCTGGCCAGCGGCACCCACAGGACGACGGACGGGACGCAGAAAGCAGCCAGTGTGCTGCGGGTGTCCCCGGAAGAGCAGCGCACCGTGGCCGTGCTCTTTTTCAACAATGGAACCGGAGACGCATCTCTCGACTGGCTGCGCCGCGGGCTGACCGACATGCTTGTGACGGAGCTGTCCCAGTCGCCTTACTTGAACGTTGTCACCATGCGGCGCCTCACCGAGGTCGCTCGCCGTATGGGTAAGGCTCAGAAGGATCTCACCGACTTGTCGTTCGCGGCCATGGTGGCCAGAATGGCAAAGGCCCAGACGCTGCTGACAGGGCGTTTTTACCGCGCGTCCGACAGCCTGCGGATCGATGTGGAACTGCGCCAGGTCGAGTCGGGTCAGGTCGTGCGGCGCGAGACAGTGGCGGGCTCCGGCCTCGAGAGCATCTTCTCTATGGTCGATGATCTCTCCCAGCGCGTGCGCACGAACCTTCGCGGCGACTTCGAGGCCATCCAGGCGTCCGGCGTCAGCCTGGTCGATATGACCAAATCGGTCGAGGCTTTTCGCTGCTACTCGAAAGGTCTTGAGGCTCTCGACAAGTTGATTTACGTCCAGGCCGATAGCTGCTTCCGCAAGGCAGTGGAATACGACACGACCTTCGCGGTCGCCTACCTGCGTCTGGCACGCTCCAGCTTTGCCATCGGCCAATATGGCGCCGGGCAAGAAGCGCTTCGAATGGCACGCCGGCACGTGAACAACTTGTCGCAGAGCGACCGCCTGCAGTTGCGCCTCCTGGAGGCTGACGTCCGAGGGGATGTCAAGGAGTCTCTGGCCATTATGGAAGACATCATCACTCGCGCGCCCAGGGATGTCGATACTCGCATGGCACTGGCGACGATGCTGCTCCATCGCCTCGGTGACCACGAACGTGCCATCGAAGAATACGAGACCGTCATCGAGCTGGAGCCGGGCCGCAAGCTTGCCTACAACCAGCTCGCCTATCTCTACGCCTACCGAGGAGACTTCACGACGGCTCTCAAGTACCTGGACGAGTACCAGCAACTGGCTCCGGACGAACCCAACCCGTACGACAGTCGGGGCGAAATCCTGATGATGGCGGGCCGTCTTCAGGAAGCGGCCGCTGCGCTGCAGACCGCTCTCGAAAAATGGCCCTCCTTCTACCCGTCATCCATGCGCCTCGCGGCTATTTATTCGGAGCTTGGTGAGGAGCGCGAGGCGCTGAAATACTCCTCGAACTGGATTGATCACGCCCCCAGTGAGAAGGTCCGATCAGATGCTTACACCCAGCGGGCCGCGATTCTGTGGCGGACCGGTCGCATCAAGGAGGCCTCGGAGGCCTTGCGGCTGGCGGAGAAGGCCTTACCAGAATCGTCTCTGCCGATCATTGTTGGCGGAGAGATGTATAGAGCAATCGGTGACACGGCCTCGGCTCTTTCACTCCATCGCCGCTACTTCAGGCGCATGAAGACGCGGGTCGCAAAAGACTTCGCCGACGCGCCGGAGAAAAAAAGCCATTTGCTGATGCTCTGTTTGGAGTCTGGTTTGCCAGCCGATGAAGCTCTGCGGATGGCGCAGGCCCTCGTCGGTGACGAGCAGCGCTCGCTGTTCCGGGAGCAGTTCGGCCTGTATCTCGGAGTGCTTTATCTGCGTGCGGGAGAAGTGGAGCGCGGCGAGGCTATGCTGAGTGACCCTGACGCCGAGTTCTACGACGTTTTGACGAGACTTCCGGGCGTCGGCCGCAGCCGCGTATGGAAATACCTTTCTGAGGCGATCCGGCTGGAGCCGAAGACAGGCGGACTGGATTATCGCTCGTGCAACCTGATGCTCGAATCGGCGGAGAAGGCTGGCCGGAAGGACCTTGAACTGTTGGCGCGATTCTCTCGCGCCCAGTACTACGCCAAGTATGACCGGCGGGACGACCTTGCCGCGGAGTATCGCGACCTGGGCACTCCGATGGAGAAGGAGTGGCGTGTCATCGGTCCCTTTCAGAATCGCTCGGGGTTCATGCGTCGCTTTCCGCCCGAGGACTCCGTGGATCTGCGGGCGTCTTACGTCGCCATGGGAAGGCGCGTGACCTGGCAGCCGGCCACGGATGGCGCCTACGACGGTTTTGTCGACCTCCGCGCCGTGCTCAAGCGTTCATCGTGGGCTGTTGGCTATGCAACGGTGTCGATTCATGTGCCCGACGAGCGCATGGCACAACTCCGCCTGGCCACCGACGAAGCGTGCAAGCTCTGGCTCAACGGCAAGTTGGTGTGGCAGGCCTTCCGCAGCGAGGACCCCGTCATCGATCAGGACATCGTCACGGTCATGCTGCGTCCGGGGGAGAATCGCCTGCTTCTCAAGGTGACCAATAGCATCAGGGATTGGGGTTTCTACCTGAGGGTGACCGACGAGCAGGGCCGTGGATTTCCGGACATTCGGTTCCGGCCCCCTGCGGCCGGCGAGTCGTCTGTGGTGGTGCTCTAGGAGAACCAGAACGCAGGGAGTCGGCAGGGGGAAGGCCGAAAGGTGTGTCGAAGCGGAAAAAACACTTGACTGTTTAGAGCC
>CAZGRP010000082.1:0-14848 GCA_964527995.1 uncultured Cytophagia bacterium
TTTTGTTTTGTAAGCGGATGAAGCGGATTGAACGGATCGATTTTGTTCTAAACGCTGAGTACGCAAAGGAAGAGCAGAGGACGCGAAGGGGATGGTCGGGACGATTGTCAACCCACTCTTCCGTCTCCGGCTTCATACAGGACGACTACCTCCGTTGGGAAAACCCCACCGCGCTTCAGGGAAGCCTCCCATTTGGACGGAGTACGTACCAGGATGTCTATCGGAAAGGGATGATCAATGCTCGCAGCAATTTGTGCGGCAGTATGCAGCGGTGATTCTTCGGTTTCCATCACGACCAGCAAATCGACATCGCTGTCTTCCGTGGGAGTACCGCGAGCAAGCGAGCCGAACAGAATGATCTTCTGCGGCCGAAACCGCTGCACGATTTGGTCGACGATCTTCTCGATCCCCCGTAACGTGACCGTCGTGTCTAATTCAGCCATCTTACTTGACCTCCAGGTGCAGCGACATTGACGACACTCAAAGGATACTCCTCATCAGTGTGCCTTGGTTTAAATCGCTGCAAGTAGCAAGTTGTTCCCGCTGGTGATCGCCGGCAGGTTGCGTAAGCGGATCAAACGGATTGAACGGATTGTTTCTGTCTAACCGCTGAGGGCGCGAAGTCTCTACAGAGGCCAACATCGCGGAATCCCCTATTCCTTCAAACTAACGCTGCCGAGCCTGATCACCCATCCAAAAAGACGGCGGACCGCCCAGCGCCCTCTGCGCTTCCAAAACCCTCTCAATAATACTCCACCCTCTTCCCCAAATACCGGAACTGAATCAAGGTGATGAGCATCACGATGGCAAAGAGCACCCACGACATGGCCGAGGCGTACCCCATGCGCAGGTACTCCCAGGCGTTCTTGTAGATGGAGTAGACGATCACTTCGGTCGATTTCAGCGGCCCACCCTCGGTCATGACGTAGACCTGGGTGAAGACCTGGAACGAGCCGATCACCGAGGTCACCAGCACGAAGAAGGTCGTCGGTCGCAGCATCGGCAGGGTGATGCGCCGGAAGCGCTGCCAGCGGCTGGCGCCGTCGACGATGGCGGCGTCGTACAGGTACTGCGGGATCCCCTGCAGCCCGGCAAGGAAGATGACCATCTGGTAGCCGGCCTGGATCCAAATCGCCAGCAGCATCAGGGAGAGCAGCGCCGTAGCCGGATCGTTGAGCCACGGGAACGGCCCCAGGTGCACCAGGCTCAGGGCCCAGTTGAGCAGCCCGAAGTCGGGGTTGTAAATCCACTGCCAGATCATGGCGATCGCCACAAAGCTGGTGACGCTGGGCAGGAAGAAGATCGTTCGCAGCACATGAACCCCGCGAATCCGCTGGTTCATCACCAGCGCGATTCCCAGCGACAGGGCCATGCCGACTGGAACGTGCAGCGTATAAAGCGCCGTGTTCTTGATAGAGTTCCAGAAGTCCGGGTCACGAAGAAGTTGGGCATAGTTGCCGAGGCCCACGAAGGGTCGCACCGGATCGATGAGGCCCCAGTTGTGAAAGCTGACATACAGGGCAAAGAGCACCGGACCGAGGGAGAAGACCAGCAGGTGAAGCGCCGAGGGGCCGAGAAAAGCATACCCCAGCAGCGCCTTGCGCAGGTAGGTCGGCTGCCGCAGGTTGCGGGCAACGAAGACAGCCACTGCCAGCGCCGCCAGCGCCGCCGCCCACAAGACAGCCACCCAGACTGCGGTCTTCTCCGTCTGCGCCGCCCTCTGCCGCTCAGCCTGGCGCGACAAAACGGCATGGTCGGAGACCTCAGGCATCTTCGGGGCACCCGGTTCGGCCGCGACGCGCTCCTCCCAGGAGCTGAGCCGCTGGTGCAGGCGAGAGGAGGTACCTTTCACCCAAACCCCATCAACTGCAGCGAGCAAAACCATCGGCAGCAGCAATCCGGCCACGACAGTCGCTGCGAACTCTCCCCGCGCCGCGGTCTGCCGCGCTCCCAGCCTGAGTAGACGCCTCGTGGCGAGCAGCATAACCACAAGAATAGTCGCAAGGAACAGAATCAGTCCTGATGGCGACAGCGGAGCACCCGAGAAAGCCGGACCCGGTGGCGCGAATACGACCACGGCACCGACGACATCCCAGGCATCGAAATCTTTCCAGGGCGCCAGAGCGGCGAGGCGGTGGCCGCCCCGAAGAGGGAGATCAAGCGCGAGCACCTTTTCGAAAGCCACCAGCCGGTGCCATGCTGCCGACGGTACTTGCCAGTCGGAGAGGGCGCGTTCGGCCCCACCCGCTTCAGCCGCACTGCGCCCGACCGCGATCACCGCGCTCAAACCGTTCTGCTTCAGCGCCTCGGCCGCGGTTTGCGACAGACGTAGACGGGCGGAGAGAACCGCCACGCCCCGTCCCTCTGAACGAGGCGTGAAGACGTCCATCCACAGACGGCCGCCTCGGGAACGAAGGTCGGCCACGGTGCGTCCTTTGGCGACCGCTGCAAACATCGGGTCCGCCGCCTGCGGCATGTCCCGACTCAACGCCCTGAAGTCGACGGAATCGACCCATGATGAACTCGCCGGGGACAAGCGGGCAGCCACAGAGTCGGGCGGCACCGCGGCGGCGGCGAGCGTGGGGGCCACTTCCTCCAGCTCCCGGCGAACCATGCCGAGGTCGGTGGCCAGCCATTGTGCGATCGTCTCGAGCTCCAGCGCCTGAAGCTTCAGGTTCCCGAGGATGAGGCGGTGTCCGCTCAGAAATGCACTCACCGCGAGCGTGACGCCCACAGCCAGAAGCGTCCAGCGCGCCATGCGCTCCCCCTCGGCCGCAGCAAAGTGCCTCATTCGCTGGCCTCCCGGCGAGCCTCAAACTCCTGGAGCACTGCGTCGATCTTCCGAGCCACTGCGGAGGCCGCCGTCTGCACGTCCTCTCCGTCCCACATCACCCGGTCGAAGATCTCGATCAGCATGTCCTGTACGGCACGAAACTCCGAGATCCGCGTGCCCCAGGGAGAACGGGCATAAGGGATTTCGGAGATGAATGCGTGCTCGATCCCCCACGGGTCCTTTTCGGCCATCTCCTCTGCCACGTGGCGCATGGCCGATACCGCCAGGCCGTAGCGCGAGAACGTCCGCTGGGCAATCTCGCTCGACATGAAGGCGGCCAGGCGTACCGCCCACTTGCGGTGCGGCGTCATCACCGGCACAGCCCAGCCGGATTCGTAGATGATGTTGGCGCGCGGCTTGCCGGCCGGATGAGGCAGCGGCGCCGCCCCGATGCGGATGCGGCCCGTGCGCAGGTAGCGCAGTGTTTCCGGGATCCACCAGTGGCCGGACTCGTAGAAGGCGATCTTGCCGAGATAGAACATGTTCTTATAGCGACCGCGCGGATTGCGCTGCACCTCCAGGCCGGGGACGACACGGTACTTCAACCGCAGATCCAGCAGAAACTGAATCGCCTGCACCGTCTCCGGACTGTCGAGGTAGCCGGAGGCACGCCGGCCGTCCGGGCTGAGGATGTCGCCGCCGTTGGCCCACACCCACGGCTGCCAAAGGTAGAGGAACTTGGACAGAAACGTGCCGTAGACGTCCGGCTCGCCGTCGCCGTCTTCGTCCACGGTGACCTGCTTGCACATCCGCAGGAAGTCTTCCCAGGTCCAGTCGCCGGAGGGATAGGAGAGATTGAAGCGGTCGAGGACGTCCTTGTTGTAGTAGATGACCAGCGGCGTAAAATCCTTGGGGAAGGCGTAGAGGCGCCTTCCGCGCTGGGCGATGGCCAGGATGTTTGGATAGTAGAGCTTCAGGTCGAGACCGACACGATCGGCATACGGAGCCAGATCGACCAGGAGGCCGCGATTGGCAAAGGCCGGAACGTCGATCGAATCGAGCAGGAGGACGTCGGGCGGAGCGCCGCTCGTCATCGAGGTCAGGATCTTCTCGCGGTAGCTGTTGGGGATGGCCTCCTGGGTGACCTTCACCTCGGGATGGCGGCGCATGAACTCATCGAGCAGCTCATTGACGATCTCCATCTCCTCGACGCCGGCCCAGTCGGCGATGCGCAGATGGATGCGCGTGTCGGAGCCGCAGCCCGCGAGCAGCCCCACGGCAAGCAAAGCCAGGATTCCTAAGGCGCCCCGCTGCGCGCGTCGTTTGCCCATGTTTCGCCGGAAGTTAGACCTCGTTCCACCGACGACAATATTAGGATTGCCACATGGAAATGCAAGAAGTTTTTGGGGCGCAAAGCCCGTAATGCCGGCAAGTCAAGGCCCGAACGCTTGGACAGGCCGTCCCGACTGACGACAGCGACCAACGGATCGCAACCTTGGAATCACCTCAGCCCGCCGACTGCAGCGGATGAATCAGGCAAAGGTCCGATTCAGCTCCCGTTGGACTGCGAAGATCCGCACACGCGCTTGTCCGAATCCCCTTTCCAGGAAGGGTCTGCGCGCTTCAGTAGCTGGCTGGGTCGGCGCGATTCCGGGTGAGCGGGGTGGGTTTCGGTGCAGTTCGGTCTTTTGGGTGTTTTTCGGTGTCTCAGGGCTTCAGCCCCAGGCGCTGCAACTGGGTCTGGCGCACAAACTCCACCAGCTCCGGTTCATCGATGCGATTGGATCGCTCGACCATGGCCCGAAGGTAGCCCAAGAGGATGGACAGGCCTTTGATCAGGTAGGGTGGGTCGGTCATCTGATACACCGAGCGTGCCACGACGAAGAGCGGATGCGATCCAAGGTAGAATTCCCCTGAACCGATTCTTAGACTGTCGCGAACCAGCCCCTCGGTGGTCGTCATCCCGCGCAGATGGATCACGGCCAGGTCCGGGATGTGTCCGGTCTGCCAGCCGCGCATTTGGGCCTTGAGAACATCCAGGCCGTTCCATCCGAAGTGGTGAGCCAGACCACCGATCTCTTCGAAGCACTCCCGGCGGTAAAGTTTGATGGAAGGGAGCACACCATCCGGCAGGATCCGTTCGCGGGACAGCCGCCGGCGGCGGGAAAAACGTCTTCTTGCCTGGGTGAAGCCTACCCCGCTGGCGATCCCCAGCCGAGGGTTGGTCGAGAACGCCCGGAACAATCTGCGAAAGTAATCGGGTCCAATACCGAGATCTGCATCCATCTTGCAGATGAACTGGTAGTCCTCGACCGAGACGCTGCGCAGCCCATCGTTGAAGGCTTCGATCACCCCAGAATCCTCGTCTCGTCTGCCACGGTCCTTCCTGCGAAGGACGCGCACGAAAGGATAGGTACGGGCGGCCGCGACGGCAATCTCGCCAGTGCGGTCGCCCGATCCATCATCAACGATCACCCATTCCAGCGGCTGAACACTCTGATAAGCCATCGATGCAATGATCTCAGGGAGAAAGGCCTCCTCGTCCCGGGCCGGTGTGATGACGACGTAGCGGGCGTTCTCGGGATCGAAGCGGCGCGTGTAGCTCAGTTCCTTCATCGGGCGTCAATTCTCGGCTGGTTGGCAGGTTCGTTCAAGGCAACGGCACCTTGGGGTGCAAAGGGCATACCACCAGGACCGGAACGCAAATTCAAGCGTACTTCGTCTTCCGGAGCTGCCGTCAACCTGTTGCTCGGTCAGACAATGTGCCGCGGTTGCACACGACAATGATGTCGAATGTTCAGGAACCCAGGCTGGCGCGCTTCAGGGTGCCTTCTCCGAAGCGGCGATTGAGGTCGTCCAGCAGGCGGGTAATGCGTTCTTCGAGAGGATCGATCTCTTCGAAGAGGGAGAGCTGTTCCCCTTCCACGATGTTCAGGTGGGAAGCGCCGATTCCGAGCAGGCGTACACGCCGGTCGCGGTGCCAGACCTTCCGCACCAGATCCAGGGAGATCGCGCGAAGCACTTTTGCGGAATCGGTGAATTCGGGCAGTGTGCGGCTGCGGGTAAAGGTGGAGAAATCTTCCAGGCGCAGTTTCAGGGTGATGGTGCGGCCCTTGAGACCGTTCTGCCGCATGTCGCGAGACAACTGCTCGGCGAGCCGAAAGAGCGTTTGCTCGATCACCGCCGGGTCATCGACATCTTCTGCGAAGGTGCGCTCGACCGAAATCGACTTTCGCAGTCGGATCGGCGAAACCGGCCGGTGGTCGATGCCGTTGGCGAGCTGCCACAGCGACAGGCCCCACTTTCCAAAGCGTTTGGTCAGGTCCTCCAGCGGCATCTCCGCCAGCTGTCCGATGGTGTCGATGCCGATGCGTTCGAGGTAGGCACCGGTCTTCTCGCCCACCCCCCAGAGCCGGCGAATCGGCAGATCGCGCAGAAACTCCTTCTCCCGTCCCTCTGGCACAATCACAAGGCCATCCGGCTTCTGCAGGTCAGAGGCGATTTTGGCGAGAAACTTGTTCGGCGCGATCCCCACCGACGCCGTCAATCCGGTCTCTTCGCGAATGCGGAGCTTGATCGCCCGCGCCGCTTCTTCCGGCCCCCCGAAGAGGTGGGCGCTGCCGGTCATATCGACGAAGGCTTCATCGATGCTGATCTGTTCGACCACCGGCGAAAACGTAGCCACGATGGCCATCACCCGCTTCGACATCTGGCTGTAGCGCTTTCCACGCACCGGCAAAAAGATGCCGCCGGGACAGCGACGGTAGGCCTCGGAGATCGGCATAGCCGAGTGGATGCCATACTTGCGTGCCTCGTAGCTGCAGGTCGACACCACGCCACGGCCTCGCCCACCCCTGGGGTCGGCGCCGACGATAACGGGCTTGCCGCGGTATTGCGGGTTGTCGAGCTGCTCGATGGCCGCGAAGAAAGCGTCCATGTCGAGATGTAGGATGATGCGTTTCATTTCTAAGGAATCTTGTTCTCAGAGCTGTCGGCTACAGACGGTGGCTCGTAATCCGAGGGCAGCCACTCGGCCGGGCTGTCCCACCTCCAATAGCCGTAATAGATCGGCACCGTCCGGCCTGCCGAGAGGATGAGACCCCGGGTCGTGATGGTGATGCTCTGTCCGGCGGGAATCTCGATCCACGATTCCTGGTAGGCGTAGTCTCTCGCTGCTTTACTCATCGCATATTCGACGCCCTCAGAACCTGCGCTTTTCATGTTCCCCAGCACCTGCATCCTCAGCTCATAGCCAATGTCGTTCTCTTCGTTCTTGTATCTGACGTTCAGAATGTCCGGCAGCGAGAAAATACGTTCGTCAGGGTGGACTCCAGGCTTCAACAGCGACTCAGGTCTGAGCTTGTATTCGGTTTCCCAGATGGTTCGGAACTGCTTCACCCCGCGGATCTCGAACCCTTCTTCCTTGAGTCGGTTCCGGCACAGGGCGCTGAAAAAATGACGCACCGAGCCGTTGTAGGCGATGCGCCGGTTGGCCTGCCATTTCTTCCTTTCTCCCTCATCTCCGGGCGTCAGCTCCAGGAACCTTGCAGTACCGACGCTCTCGAAGCTGCCCTCCCTCAGCACCGGCATACTGCTGTGCATGTCGATGCTGTACAGTTCGTCGTCATAGAGCTGGGCCCAGAATTCTTCCATCCAGAACGTGACCTCATAGCCGAGGGCGCGGTTCACGAACCTCAGCGGTTGTTGCGCAAAGGCCTGGAAATTCCCGGACCGCCTGTCGTATTTGAAATCCAGAACCTCGGGATTCAAGAGCTTGCACTGCCTGGCAAACTTGTTGAGGCCGAAGAAGGCACGCTCGAAAATCTTGAGATTCTTTCGCCATTCCCTGGCCGGTTCCGCGGTCACCGTCACTTCTTTCCCCGGCAACACCCTCGGTTTCAGCCGGAAGACGAGGCTCTTCAGTTCGGAAGGCGAAAGATGCAGACTCATCCTCTGGACCTCATACCCCATCATCGTCACGATCAGTTCATAGGTGCCGGGCGGGATGTTTCGAATCAGGAAGCGCCCCTTCGGGTCGGTGGCGTCGCCGAGGGTGGTGCCGGCCAGAAATACGTTCACGGGATAGAGCGCCTCACCCGTGGAGGCGTCGACCACCCGGCCGGCGACCCTGGCGCGATTCCGGGATTGCGCCAACAGAGAGGGCGCATGAGTCGTTGAAGCCAGCAGGAAGATGCATGCGGCCAGACCGGGGACGATACGGAGGCGATGCGAGATTCTGTTGCGGCCGCAGCAAAGAGACCTGTTGACCCACTCTTTGCAGGCAACGGGCAGCATCGCTCACCCCTCCCTCCTTCATCTTGTGTCGGTGGTCCTGTTTTCGAAAAACAGATCGAGCCCGACGCGCTCCGAACCAGCTCTCCCCACCCGTCGAATCTACCCCTACTCTCGCAGCCGATCCAGAGCTTTCACCAGCGTCCAGGCGATCACCTTCACCCCGACGCCGATAGCGCCCTCGTCCACATCGAAGCGACTGGAGTGCAGGCTGTGCCGGCTCTGCGGGCCTCCGGCCACGCCCAGCCGCACCATGGCGCCAGGGATGCGCTGCGTGTATTGGGCAAAATCCTCGGACCCCATGCGTGGCTCCTCAAGATGCACGATGCCGTCCTTCCCCAGCACCTGGCCCGCAGCCTCCTCGAGGGTGCGCATCGGCTCCTCGTGATTCAACAGAACCGGAGCGCCTGGGGTCACTTGGAACCGATAGCTTGCGCCGAACGTAGACGTGATTCCCGCTACGGTCTCCTCCATGAGCTTGGGGAGCTGCTGGTGCACGTCGTTGTCCAGCGTGCGGATCGTGCCCGTCATACGCACCGAATCGGGCAGCACATTGTCGGCCTCGCCTCCATGGATCGTGCCGATGGAGATGACGACCGGTTTCACCGGATCGATGCGGCGGCTGACGATCTGGTGCAGCGCCTGAATCACGTGGGCCGCCACCTGAATCACGTCGACACTGAGATGCGGATAGGCCGCATGTCCCCCGCGTGCCTGAATCTCCAGCTCGAACGAGTCGATGGAAGCGAGTGCAGCGCCGTAGCGCACACCGACTTTGCCCGCCTCGAGCCCCGGATCGACATGGACACCGAAGATCCACTCGATGCCTTCGAGCGACCCGGCCTGGATCATCGCCAGGGCACCGCCGGGAGTGGCCTCCTCCGCAGGCTGGAAAAGAAGCCGAAACGAACCCGGAAGGTGAGATTGCAGCGCATGCAGCACGCTCGCCACACCAAGTCCGATGGCGGCGTGAACGTCGTGGCCGCAGGCGTGCATCATGCCGGCGACTCTCGACGCATAGGGAATCTGATTCATCTCCTGAATGGGCAAAGCGTCGATGTCGACCCGGAACGCAACCCGGGGCTCCACGCCGGCCTCACCGACGTCAGCGACCACCCCAGTCCCCGCAGCGCGACGCGGTTCGAGTCCCACGCCGGCGAGTTGCTGCAGGATAAAAGCAGAGGTTTTCTTTTCCTGGTATCCGATCTCGGGGTACTGGTGGAGGTGGCGGCGGATTTCGATTCCCTGGGGTTGCCACTCTTCCGAGAGGCGCCTGATTTCGGCAAGGAGTGAATTGTCGACAGCCATGGTCTCAGCGGCTGCTTGACGACTTGCTGCTGAACAGCGCGCGCACCGCCTGGGTCACCTTACCGACGACGTCATCGAGGCCGCCGTCGATCAGAGCGCCGGCAGCGAAAGGATGCCCGCCTCCCCCAAACTGCTGGGCGACTTCGTTGACGACCACTCGCCCCTTGGAGCGCAGACTCACCTTGACGCGGTTTTCGGGCAGCTCCAGGAACATGAGACTGACCTCCACGCCGGCGATGGAGCGCGGGAAGTCTGGGAAGCCCTCGGTGTCTTGAGGGCTGGCGCCGGTCTGCTCGAGCATCCGCTTTGTAATCACGAACCACACCAACCGGCCGTCTTCGGCAAACCGCAAGTCTTCGAGGATCTTACCCAGGAGCCGCATCTTGCTCGGGGACTGCTGTTCGTAGATGAGCTGGTGCATCTCGTTCGGACGCACACCGGCCTGAATCAGCTCCGCCACGATCTCGTGAGCCCGAGCGGTGGTATTCGAAAAACGAAACGAACCCGTATCGGTGACGATGCTGGTGTAGAGAGCCCTGGCCACGTTCCCCGTGATCTCGCCACCGCAGAACTTGATAGCATCAAAAACGATTTCACCGGTGGAGGAAGCGGAGGTATCGATGATATTGACATCGGCGAACCCGTCCGGGGCCGGATGGTGGTCGATGCAGATCTTCGGAACGCGTGCCACCCGGATCGTCCGCCCGAGATCGCGCAGCCTCTCCCAGTCGCTGATATCTAGAATCACGATCAGATCGGATTCCACCAGCGTGCGCTCGTGCGACTCCGGGCGATAGACCGTAAATTGGCCGTGGGTATTGAGGAACTGGTAATTGGCCGGCATCGGGCTGTTGTTGTAAATCCGCACCTCCTTGCCGAGACGAGAAAGAAACTCGTACATGGCGGCCTCGGACCCCAGGCCATCGCCATCCGGGTTGACATGGGTGGTCAAGATGATTCGCTGCCCTGCGGTTATGTACTCCCTCAGGCGTTCCAGATCATCGCTTCGATACATTCATGTTCCTTTCTCTGCTGTGGTGGTCGAAGCTGCGTCCTACGGAAAGGTTACCTTGCCATAGCCAATATTGCCGAGCGTATCCCCGGCGCGGATCACAAGGGTGTGGCGGCCCTTGCCGGGGTCGTCGATTCCAATCCGGAACGTCTCGCGTGGCGAGTCGGCAATGCCATCCTCGGGGTAAACAAGCTTCCAGCCTTCGACATCCACGGTGTATTCCACGACACTCACCGGGTTCAAGGCATCCTGCACTGTGAAGGTGGCCTCATACCCTTTCCCCTTCTTGGAGACCTGCAGCCGTTTCACCTGCGGCCCGGTGTTGTCGACCGTGAACGGTTCGCTGACGCGTTCGTCTTTGAGCGCCAGGGCCGGTGGATTATCCGGCTCGTCGCTGGCCACGACCTTCACTACGTACCGACCGTCTGGCAGGAGCTCGGGATCGAGTGTATACGACTTTCCTTTCTGGTCTTCAGCCAGGGGTTTCCACACGGTCTCATCGTCGCCGCGATAGTAGAGGTCGAAGAGGAGATCATCGCCGTTGTCGTCGCTTGCCTTCCATGAGATCGTCAGTTTGTTCTTCCCGGCTCTCTTCCGCCCCAACGAAGCGGCGGAACCGTTGCGGCTGTTGCTGCCTGAGCGAGAGCCTGTACCCGCAGACGCCAGAGAGATCGCTTCGCCGGAGCTCTGTTTTGCGGTGCCCGAGGCTTGCCTGACCTGAACCGAGGCGACCTCCGGAGCAACGTTGCGCTGCAGGAAGGCCAGCGAGACGCTGGCAAGTCTTGGGGTCTGGCGCGCGTTGTTGGTGGAGAGCTTCGCCCGCCACTGCAGGAAGCGGGCCGGCGGGCTGGCGATCAAGGCTCCACTGCGGGGATAGGCCGGCGACCAGTCGCTCCAGGTCTTGTCCGGCTTTTCGGTGTTTCCGCTCCGGGTCGCCAACTCAATGCGGGTGCCCTTGGGCAGTTGATCTTCCCAATTGATCGCCCCCCAGCGCGCGGCTACCTTGGCGTCGAGAACTTCCGATAGATAGACTCCGCTTTTGCGATAGCCCTTCTTCAGGCGGTACAGCCGGCCGAGATTGCTGGTGGCCAACAGCACCGACCCTTCCGGCTCTGGCGCCATGGCCGTCACCTGGGATTGATCGAGCTCGAAAAGAAGTGAGCGCTCGGCGTCGTTGGTCACGCGGTAGACGCGGCCGTGGTCACCGGTTCCGACAAGCACGGTCCCCCCCGACTCCAGCGCGATTGCCTGCACGCGGTCCGACCGCAGACTCCAGAGGTTTCGCACGGTACCGTCGGCCCGAACCCGATAGAGGGTGCTCTGAATCCGCTGTCCGCCGCCCGGAAGTGCTGTGGATGGCCCACGCCCGGCGGTTACTTTCTGTGTACCCAGATCGGTTTCTCCGCCATGGCCGGCCGTTACGACTGTTGGTTCCAGCGCCAGCGCGGCAGGTGTGGCTGCGGGTTGCGGCGCCCGCGGTCGGATCATCATCCGGCCGAGCCCGCCGACGTAGACATCGCCGTTCGCCGCTACCTGAAGGGTGTGCAGCTCCTGCATAGGCGAATCGTAGAGCACGAAGACCTTACCGCTGGGGCTGATGCGGTAGAGAATGCCACCCGGTGCGGTGCCGGCGTACAGGTTCCCCTTGGCATCCAGAGCCAGGGCGCGGATGTGCGCCTCCTCGCTGTCAAACAGTACACTGCCGTTTCCTCGCCCATCCACCTTGTAGATGATGCCCTTGTCGCCAGTTCCCACCAGCAAGTTCCCCTGTGCATCGACCACCATTGCCCAAATGTACACGTCATCGGGATCGAAAAACACCGACTCCTCAGCAGAGGCACCAGCCTTCGTCACCCGATAGATCTTCCCCTCCGGTGACGTACCGACGTAGAGGCCGCCTGAACCATCCACTGCCAGCGCGTAGATCTCCACCTCAGGTGCCTCGAAATAGACGCTGCTGCGGCCGCTGCGATCTATGCGGTACACCTTGCCGTCGTTGCCACCGGCGATATAAACGGCGCCCTTGGAATCGCGGACCACCGCCCACAGAAAGGGACTCGGGGACTCATAGAGCGACTCGAGCTCGGGGGCCAGCTCGATTTCTCCTCTCGACGTGACCGAGGTCCCCTTGGGCTTTCCCTTCTCGAACGTGGTCTGGCTCTGATATTTCTTCAACTGCGGCGTCGACGCCACGACCAGCGTCGCCCATGCCGCCATCACTGCAGTCTTCAAAAGGATCTTTCTCATCGGAACTCCCAATCGGTGGATGGTTCAATCGCCGTGACTTGTGACCGGGCCAAACGGCGGGTCAGAAAGCGGTGCTCTTGACTCTCAACCGAATCGTCCGCAGTCCGGAAACGGCGAATTTCATGGGGATTGCCTTCTCGCTCACCAGGCGGTAGCGCAGCGTCGTGACACTGCCCGCTGTTTTGTTCGAATTCATCACCGAGAGCACCGAGGGTGGCAGTGCCGGCAATTCCTGTCCGTCGACAAGAGCGCCGCGGTCCAACTCCTGCACCTGGATATAGAGCCGATCGTTGCGGCGTCGGTTGTTCAGAAGGTCGACGACTTCGCGGAAATTCTGCGGCTGGTACTTCCTTGGGGCTACACGGCGCTCCCACTGCTGCACGGAGGGGCCGCCACCGATGAGAACCGAGATCAGTCGCGACGTCACGCTCTTGGGGATCTCGACTTTCTGTCGAACCACCTCAACACCGCCCTGGTAGCGCTGCAGAAAGATCGTCAGGTTGAGGGTGTCACCCGGCTCCACTTCCGTCTTGTCGTACCAGACCTTCTCGACTGTAGCCCGCAACTGCCCCGGAATGGTTGTAAAAGAGAGGTCCACCGACTCGATCTTGGGGATCACGAAGTCGTTGAGCATCAGCGAGCCGAGGGCGGCGACCACTTCGCCCGTCGACTGCAGGGCGTCGTTGAGGAATCCGACGAAGGAGGTAAACCGCTGGCCGGCATAGAAGTTGTCCAGCCTCACCTCGCCGTAGTCTTTGATCCGGATGCTGCCCTTGACCACCGTCGTTTGCGCCCCTGCCGCCAACCGGGCCGATTCAATGGCATTGAGCAGCGCCACCCGCAGAAAAAGAGGAGTGAGCGAATTGATGCTGCGCTCATCGGTAACCCGGAAGCGGAACTCTTCTCCGCCACCCAGCGAGGAGTGATAGGCCACATGCACCGGGAACATTTCTGGCTGCTGCCCGATGATGCCCATGATCCCAGTGCTGCGGTCCTGGTGAATGGTCCCGATCACGTCGGTGGTGACCGCCATCTTGTTCGACGACGAGTAGCTGGCCAGTGTGGTGAGGATGCGGGCCTGGGCCATCGGCAGGCTGACGGCGCCGTTGTTGAAGAGGAAATGGCCAAAGCCGAGAATGCGATTCCCGCTCCGGTAGGTGATAGTCCCCGTAGCAGCGATGCTCATGTCGCCGTCGAGGATAACCCCGGAGACGGCGCCGCCGGGCTCGACCGGGATCGGCTCGCCATCGCTGCTGCTGCTGCCGATTCCGGTCTGCATCACCTGAAAGCCCAGCTTCCCGAGCAGATCGCGGCAGGTCGAAAGAACGCCGGAACCAAAGCCGCCAAAGAGCAGCGGCGTCTCAATCGGGCGCAATCCGCTGGCAGTGAGGGCCTCGTTGGTTTTGCGCAGGCTGGCAGGCACGAACACCTCCCATGTCGGCGGCTCAAAGCCCAGCGCCACGTTCAGGTACTCGGAACCTCCTCCTGGGACGGTCGCCAGTTCCTGTTCCCGGTAGCGATCGCGCTCCACCACCTCCAGCATGCTTTGGATGGGGGTGACACCAGCGACCGGATCTTTCGGAAAATCCCCGAATCGATAGGCGATGGCCCCCACGAGCTTGCCGTCGATGTAGACCGGGCTGCCGCTCATGCCGGCGACCACGCCCGCATGCTCCGCTTTGTCTCCGAGGAGTCGGACAAGAATGATGTCGCGTTTCGGGAAAAAGTTCTGCATTATGTCCAGCACCTTGACCTTGAATTCCTCGATCTCAGTGCCCGTGAAGACCGTCTTGGCCACGCCGATCATCCCAGGACGCACTTCATCCACAGGCATGATCGGAGGCGATTGCGCCGGAGAGGACGCCGGGGACAAAAGCAGGAATCCAAGCATCAGGATGCAAAGGAAAGCGGTGAGTGGGCGCATGTCCTTCTCTCGTTCAGGTGTTAATGGTTTGAAACTAATCATTTATGGTACGACCTTTCGGGCTCAAGATCAAGTGAAAAAACAGTCAAAAGCTATCGTACCACACTCTCTGCCTTTCAAGAATACAACCACAGCCCGCCGACTGTTCCCCAAAGCCATCGGTTGGCCGCGGCTGTCCGTCATCGAAGGCGCTTCAACGCCTCCTCCCATCATCCACCCCAACACGACATCCCCCTGAATCCCCCTTCAAAGGGGGACTTTGGGGCCGAGGTGTTATTGGAGGTAAGGTGCC